>NZ_JASTLB010000001.1:1290785-1936178 GCF_030499535.1 Streptomyces sp. TG1A-8 | reverse complement strand
CCTGTCCGGCGCCACCGGCAACGTCACCGGGCCGCACCTGCACTTCGAGGTCCGCACGACCCCGGAGTACGGCTCGGACGTCGACCCCGTCGCCTACCTCCGCAAGCACGGCGTGAACGTCTGACGAACGACCGCACGCCCCGGCGCGGCCCCGGCTCCCCGAGCCGGGGCCTTCGCCGTTCCCGTGCGGTCCCGGTGCCCGCTGTCCAAAAAATATCCACGGATTCCGGTCCGCCGTCGGAAATTCCGGCCCCTTGGAATAGAGTCACGGAACACGCGTCCATCGTCGGCGTTTCACGGGGATTAAGACGGAGGTCGGTCATGCGTATTCCGGCGCACTCGGTGTGCACGGCGATCCGGGACGACATCGTGGCCGGTGTCCACGAACGCGGCAGCCGCCTCACCGAGGAAGTCCTGGCCCGCCGCTACGGCGTCTCGCGCGTCCCCGTCCGCGAGGCGCTGCGCACCCTGGAGGCGGAGGGGTTCGTGGTGACCCGGCGGCACGCGGGCGCGTGCGTGGCCGAACCGACCGAGCAGGAGGCCGCCGACCTGCTGGAGATGCGCGTGCTGCTGGAGCCGCTCGGCGCCTCCCGGGCCGCCCGGCGGCGCACCGACGCCCATCTGAAGGTGCTGCGCGGCCTGGTCCGGCTGGGCCAGGAGCGGGCCAGGAGGGGCAACAGCGAGGACCTGCGCTCGCTGGGCGGCTGGTTCCACGAGACGCTCGCCCAGGCCTGCGGCAGCCACTCCCTGACCTCGGCGCTGACCCAGCTGCGGCACAAGATCACCTGGATGTACGCGGTGCAGGCACCGGCCAGCCCGGCGGACTGCTGGGCGGAGCACGGCGCCATCGTGGACGCGGTGGCGCGCGGCGACGGCGAGCGCGCGCGAGCCGTCACGGCGCTGCACACCGAGCGCGCGACGGCCGCGCACCGGCTGCGCCTCACCCCGGCCGGGGACCGCCCGGAGCGCGTGAGGAACTCGCAACACGTCGTAAACATGCCGGGCCCGCGACATTAACACGGGCGCCGTATACAAAGAGCGGATATTCGGTGGACCGGTGTTTCCGCTGCCTTTTTCCGCGCGTGCCGCCCCTGTGCGGTCGCATTTATTCGCGCGCTCACGGCGGATTTCCGCCCGGCGGGCGTGGAAATGCGGGAAGCCGCGCCGTCCTGCCCGGACGACGCGGCTTCCCGTCGTGATCTCAGACGGTCTCGGGCAGTTCCTCCAGACCCTCGGCGACCAGCTTGGCCAGGCGGTCGAGGGCGGCGTCCGCGCCCTCGGCGCCGGAGGCCAGCACGATCTCCTCGCCCCCCTGGGCGCCCAGTCCCAGGACGGCCAGCATGGAGGCCGCGTTGACCGGCGTGCCGCCGGCCTTGGCGATGGTGACCGGGACGCCGGTGGCCGTGGCGGCTCGGACGAAGATGGAGGCGGGGCGGGCGTGGAGGCCCTCGGCCCAGCCGACGTTGACGCGGCGCTCAGCCATGTGATGCTGCCCTTCAGGTTCTCAGGTTGTCTAGACCAGTTTTCCATATCATGGCGCGTGCCCGGAGCGGTCCGGTGCCCCGCCCCGGCGGAAGCCGGACCGCGGCCCCGGTCCGGCTTCGCGTCCCCCACGGACTGCCTCGCGCCGTTGCCGTGCGCGAGCCGTACCCTGGGGCCCATGCAGACCCCGGCGGACCGGCAGGACCGGCACGAGTACCCCGCCCACTGGGAGGCGGACGTGGTGCTGCGCGACGGGGGCACCGCGCGCGTCCGGCCCATCACCGTCGATGACGCCGACCGCCTGGTCAGCTTCTACGAGCAGGTCTCGGACGAGTCGAAGTACTACCGTTTCTTCGCGCCGTACCCGCGCCTGTCCGCCAAGGACGTCCACCGCTTCACGCACCACGACTTCGTGGACCGGGTCGGACTCGCCGCCACCATCGGCGGCGAGTTCATCGCCACCGTACGCTACGACCGCATCGGCACCGGCGGCCTGCCCGCCTCCGCACCCGCCGACGAGGCCGAGGTCGCCTTCCTGGTGCAGGACGCCCACCAGGGCCGCGGGGTCGCCTCCGCCCTGCTCGAGCACATCGCGGCCGTCGCCCGCGAGCGCGGCATCCGCCGCTTCACCGCCGAGGTCCTGCCCGCCAACACCAAGATGATCAAGGTGTTCACGGACGCCGGATACACCCAGAAGCGCAGCTTCGAGGACGGCGTCGTCCGCCTGGAGTTCGGCCTCGAACCCACCGACCGCTCCCTCGCCGTGCAGCGCGCGCGGGAGCAGCGCGCCGAGGCCCGCTCGGTACGGCGGCTGCTCGCCCCCGGCTCCGTGGCGGTCGTGGGCGTCGGCCGCGCGCCCGGAGGGGTCGGCCGCAGCGTCCTCGGCAACCTCCGGGACGCCGGCTACACCGGGAGCCTGCACGCCGTGAACAAGGCCTTCCCCGCAGACCTCGAGGACATCGACGGGGTGGCCGCGCACCGCTCGGTGCGGGACATCGGGGGCCCGGTGGACCTGGCGGTGATCGCCGTACCGGCCGAGCACGTGCCCGCGGTGGTCGCCGAGTGCGGCGAACACGGCGTGCGGGGGCTGGTGGTGCTCTCCGCCGGATACGCCGAGAGCGGCCCCGAAGGACGCGAACGGCAGCGGGCCCTGGTGCGGCTCGCGCGCGCCCACGGCATGCGGATCATCGGCCCCAACGCCTTCGGCGTCATCAACACCGCCGCCGACGTCCGGCTGAACGCCTCCCTCGCCACGCAGATGCCCCGCCCCGGCCGCATCGGCCTGTTCGCCCAGTCCGGCGCCATCGGCATCGCGCTGCTGTCCCGGGTGCACCGGCGCGGGGGCGGCGTCACCGGCGTCACCGGCGTGTCGGCCTTCGTCTCCTGCGGCAACCGCGCGGACGTCTCCGGCAACGACGTCCTCCAGTACTGGTACGACGATCCCGAGACCGACGTCGTCCTCATGTACCTGGAGTCCATCGGCAACCCCCGCAAGTTCACCCGCCTCGCCCGCCGGACGGCGGCGGCCAAGCCCCTGGTCGTGGTGCAGGGGGCCGGGAGCACGCCGCAGGGGCACGCCGTGCGGGCGACGCAGCTGCCGCGCGCGACGGTGTCCGCGCTGCTCGGGCAGGCCGGCGTGATCCGGGTGGACACGATCACCGAACTGGTCGACGCGGGCCTGCTGCTCGCCCGGCAGCCGCTGCCCGCCGGCCCCCGGGTGGCGATCCTCGGGAACTCCGAGTCGCTGGGGATGCTGACCTACGACCGGTGCCTCGCGGAGGGCCTGCGGCCGTCGCGCCCGCTGGACCTGACGACCGCGGCGAGCGCGGCGGACTTCCACCGGGAGCTGGCCCGGGCGCTGGCGGACGACACCAGCGACGCGGTGGTCGTGACGGCCATCCCGGCCATCGGGGAGGGGCCGCCCAGGGACGCGGAGCTGGCGGAGGCGCTGCGGTCCGCCGCCGCGTCGGCCCCCGCGAAGCCCGTCCTGGTGGTGCACGTGGAACTCGGAGGGCTCGCCGAGGCGCTGTCGGCCGCGGCGAGCACCGCGCCCCGGGCCGCCGGACGGGCGTCCGGCCCCGGGGGCGGCACCCGCCCGGTCCGCCCCGCGGAACGCGCCCCCGCCGCGGCGCCCCCGCCGGAAGGTCCCGCCCCGGACGCGTCCGCCGCGCCGCCCCCGCCGCACAGCCCCGCTGCGGGCGGTGCTCCCTCCCGCCCCATCCCCGCCTACCCCGCCGCCGAACGCGCCGTGCGCGCCCTCGCCGAAGCCGTGAAGTACGCCCAGTGGCGGCGGGAGGCGGCCGAGCCGGGAAGGGTGCCGGAGTACGACGACATCGACGAGAAGGGGGCCGCCGAGCTGGTCCGCGGACTGCTCGATCGCGGGGAGGGCCCCGCAATCGGGCAGGAGGAGACCTGCGCGCTGCTCGGGACGTACGGCATCCCCGTCCGCCGGGCGCTGCCCGTCCCCACCCCGGACGCCGCCGCCGGGGCCGCCCGCACCCTCGGCTACCCCGTGGCCCTCAAGGCCACCGCCCCCCACCTCAGACACCGGGCCGACCTGGGCGGCGTACGCCTGGACCTAGCGGACGAGGAGCAACTGCGCCGCGCGTACGCCGAGTTGTGCGAGCTGTTCGGCAGGCCCGAGGAGCTGCGGCCGGTGGTGCAGGGCATGGCGCCCCGCGGCGTGGACACCGTCGTGCGGGCGGTGGTCGACCCGGCCGCCGGCGCGGTGCTGTCCTTCGGCCTCGCGGGGGCCGCCTCCCAGCTCCTCGGGGACATGGCGCACCGGCTGGTGCCGGTCACCGACCGGGACGCGACCTCGCTGGTGCGCTCCATCCGCACGGCCCCCCTGCTGTTCGGCTGGCGCGGCTCCACCCCCGTGGACACCCCCGCGCTGGAGGAACTGCTGCTGCGCGTGTCCCGGCTCGTGGACGACCACCCCGAGGTCGTCGCCGTCACCCTGGAACCGGTCGTCGTCGCCCCGCACGGCGTGAGCGTCCTCGGCGCCACCGCGCGGCTCGCACCGCCGCCCGCCCGCGACGACCTCGGCCCCCGCACACTGCCGGCCTACTGAGCGCCGGGAACGGCCGCCCGGTCCCGGGGTGCCCGCGCGG
Source organism: Streptomyces sp. TG1A-8 (assembly GCF_030499535.1). Classification (NCBI taxonomy): domain Bacteria; kingdom Bacillati; phylum Actinomycetota; class Actinomycetes; order Kitasatosporales; family Streptomycetaceae; genus Streptomyces; species Streptomyces sp. TG1A-8. Next base: position 1,931,583 of record NZ_JASTLB010000001.1, on the reverse strand, counting down.
GCCGCCGCCGGCCGCCCGCGACTGGCCCGGACCCCCCTTGCCCACGGATTAGGATGGACGCCATGGCCAAGACCAGTACGACGACCCAGGGGCTGCGCGCGGCGATCGAGCGCAGCGGCTACTACCCGGCCCTCGTGGCCGAGGCGGTGGAGGCCGCCGTGGGCGGCGAGCCCATCCGGTCGTACCTGGTCCACCAGGAGACCACCTTCGACCAGAACGAGGTCCGCCGGCACGTGACCGTGCTGGTCCTCACCGGAAACCGCTTCATCGTCAGCCACACCGACGAGCAGGCCGCCGACACCACCTCCCCGACCCCCTACGCCACGACGTCCACGGAGTCCGTCAAGCTCGACCGGATCTCGTCCGTCGTGGTCAGCCGGGTCGTGGCCAACCCGGAGCAGTACACCCCGGGCACGCCGCCCCGCGAGGTCGTCCTGACCATCGGCTGGGGCGCGGTCAACCGCATCGACCTGGAGCCCGCCGCCTGCGGCGACCCCAACTGCGAGGCCGACCACGGCTACACGGGAAGCTCCACGGCGGACGACCTGAGCCTGCGGGTCAGCGAGGCCGGGGACGGACCGGAGACGGTGCGGCAGGCGCTCGTCTTCGCCCAGGCCATCTCCGAGGCGACCGCGGACCCCACCCGCTGATGGCGCAGCCCACCCCCTGGGACGACCCGGAGCCGCTCGCCCCGCACACGGCACCGCTGCCCGAGTACGGCACCGGCTCGCTCGCCGACCTGCTACCCACACTGGCCGCCGGTCTCGGCGTCCCGGGCATGACCGCCACGATCACGGAACTGACCGCGGCCGACCGGGTCTGCGTGTTCCTGGTCGACGGGCTCGGCTGGGAGCAGCTGCGCGCCCACCCCGACGAGGCCCCGTTCCTCACCTCGCTGCTCGGAAGCTCACGCGGCGGCACCGGACGCCCGCTCACCGCGGGCTACCCGGCGACCACCGCGACCTCCCTCGCCTCGGTCGGCACCGGCCTGCCGCCGGGCGCCCACGGCCTGCCCGGCTACGCGGTCCGCAACCCGGCCACCGGCGAGCTGATGAACCAGCTCCGCTGGCAGCCGTGGACCGACCCGGGCCCCTGGCAGCCGTACCCCACCGTCTTCCAGCTGGCCCACGAGGCCGGCGTGCACGCCGCGCAGGTGTCCTCGCCCACCTTCGAGCACACCCCGCTGACCAGGATCGCGCTCAGCGGCGGCAGCTTCCACGGGCGGCTGGCCGGCGAGGAGCGCATGGACCTCGCGGCGCAGCAACTGGCCGCCGGGGACCGGGCGCTGGTGTACACGTACTACGCCGAGCTGGACGGCGCCGGGCACCGCTACGGCGTCGCCTCCGACACCTGGCGCGGCCAGCTCATGCGCGTCGACCGGCTCGCCCAGCGCCTCGCCGAGCAACTGCCGCCGCGCAGCGCGCTGTACGTCACCGCCGACCACGGCATGGTCGACATCCCGTTCGACGAGCAGCACCGCATCGACTTCGACGAGGACTGGGAGCTGCGCGCCGGTGTCGCCCTGCTGGGCGGCGAGGGGCGGGCCCGGCACGTGTACGCGGTGCCCGGTGCCCGCAACGACGTCCTGACCTGCTGGCGCGAGGTGCTCGGCGAGCAGTTCTGGGTGGCCTCGCGCGACGAGGCGATCGAGGCGGGCTGGTTCGGACCGCGCGTCGACGAGCGGGTGTACGCCCGCCTCGGGGACGTGATCGCGGCGGCGCACGACGACGTCCTGATCACCGCTTCCGAGCAGGAGCCCAAGGAGTCGGCGCTGGCCGGCAACCACGGCTCGATGACCCCTGCCGAGCAGTTCGTCCCGCTGCTCGAAGTACGCTCCTGAGACGCCCCTGCCCGACCTCCGCCGAAAGGTGCTCAGCCCCTCATGCCCGAGCTGGTGTTCTTCTCCGGAACGATGGACTGCGGGAAGTCCACGCTGGCTCTGCAGATAGAGCACAACCGCTCGGCCCGGGGCCTCGTCGGCATGATCTTCACCCGGGACGACCGCGCCGGTGAGGGCAAGCTGTCCTCCCGGCTCGGTCTCGTCACCGACGCGGTGGAGGTCGGGGACGGCCAGGACCTGTACGCCTTCCTCGTGGACCACCTCTCCCAGGGCGGCCGGGCCGACTACGTGATCGCCGACGAGGCGCAGTTCCTCGCGCCCGAGCAGATCGACCAGCTCGCGCACGTGGTGGACAACCTCGGTCTGGACGTCTACGCCTTCGGGATCACCACCGACTTCCGCTCCAAGCTCTTCCCCGGCTCGCAGCGCCTGGTGGAGCTGGCCGACCGCATCGAGGTGCTGCAGGTCGAGGCGCTGTGCTGGTGCGGTGCCCGCGCCACGCACAACGCCCGCACGGTCGGCGGCGAGATGGTGGTCGAGGGCGCCCAGGTGGTCGTCGGCGACGTCAACCAGTCCGCGGGCGAGGTCGGCTACGAGGTGCTGTGCCGCCGCCACCACCGGCGCCGGATGACCGCCGCGTCGGCCCGCGCGGCGGCCCTGTCCCCGGACGTGCTGCCGGTCTCCCCCGCCTGAGCCGCCGACCCCGGCCGGCTCAGCGCGGACTCCGGAGCACCGAGAAGACCGCGCCCTCCGGGTCGGCCACCGTCGCCGCACGGCCGTGGGGGCCGTCGTGGGCCCCTTCGAGCACCCGCCCGCCCAGCCGGGTGACCTCGCGCAGCGTCGCGTCGACGTCGCCGGCCTCGAAGTACGTCAGCCAGAACGGCCCCCGGTCCCGGGGCGGCGCGTGCCCCACCCCGTGGATGCCGGCCACCGGGCGGCCGTCGAGGCGCAGGGTCACGTAGTCGAGGTCGGCGGACTCCACCCGCTCCTCCTCGTAACCGAACACCGTCTCGTAGAACTTGGCGACGCTCCCGGTGTCGAACGTGAGCAGTTCGTTCCAGGCCGGGGTGCCGGGGACGCCGGTGAGCGCGCTGCCGCGGTGGGGCGCCTTCTGCCAGATCCCGAACACCGCTCCGCCGGGATCGGAGGCGATGGCCAGCCGCCCGGCGTCGGCCGAGTCCAGCGGCCCGACGGCCACCGTGCCGCCGCACAGCCGGATCCGGTCGGCCGTCCGGTCCACGTCGGCCGAGGCGAAGTAGGGTGTCCAGGCGATCGGCAGCCGGTGGTCGGGGGGCAGCTGGCCCATGCCGGCCACCTCACGCCCGTCCAGCAGCACCCGCACGTACGGGCCGAGCTGCTGCGGGCCGGGCTCGAACTCCCAGCCGAACAGGGCCTCGTAGAACTCCTCGGTCGCGCCCAGTCCGTGCGCCATGAGGCTCACCCAGCAGGGTGTGCCGAGCGGGCGTCGCGCGTGCGGGCCGGCCGGCTCCCGTGCCTCGGTCATCGATCACTCTCTCCCCGGCCCCTCGCGGTGGCCGTGTCGCTTCCGCTGCCCGGACGGGGTGTGCCGCCGACGCGCACGCCCGCGCCGGCGCCGCGTCCCGCCCGCGCCGGCGCCGCGTCCCGCCCGCGCCGGCGTCGCGTCCCGCGCGCGCCGGGTACGGCGCCGGCTCCGGGTGCCCGTCCGGTGTGCCGTTCCCCGCCGCTTCCCGGGGTCGTCCGGCGGGTGTCGTCCGTTGTACACCACGTGGTCGAACCCGTACGCGTCGTGACCGGACCCGTCCGGCGGAGCAGAGTAGCCGGACCTGGACGCCGCGGCCACTCCTCGCGTAAGGATGGACGCCATGACAGCCATCATCACCGCAACCGAACTGGCCGACGACCTGGCCGGGAACCACCCGCCCGTACTGCTCGACGTCCGCTGGCAGCTGAGTGTGGCGAAGGCGGCGGGCGCGCCGGCCTTCGACGGGCGGGCCGAGTACGCGGCCGGGCACATCCCCGGCGCGGTCTTCGTCGACCTGGACCGGGAGCTGGCCTCCGCCCCCGGCGAGGGCGGCCGGCATCCGATGCCGGACCTCGCGGAGTTCGGTGCGGCCATGCGTCGCTCGGGCGTGTCGCGGGACCGGCCGGTCGTCGTCTACGACGGCGGGCAGGGCTGGGCCGCCGCGCGCGCGTGGTGGCTGCTGCGCTGGACGGGTCACCCGGACGTGCGGGTACTCGACGGCGGGTTGCCGTCCTGGCAGGGCCCGTTGTCGACGGACGTGCCCGCCCCGGCCGAAGGGGACTTCCGGCCGGCGCCCGGCGAGGCCGGGCTGCTCGACGCCGACGGGGCCGCCGCCCTGGCCCGCACGGGCGTGCTGCTGGACGCGCGCGCGGGGGAGCGGTACCGCGGTGAGGTGGAGCCGATCGACCGGGTCGGCGGGCACATCCCGGGCGCGGTGTCGGCGCCGACGACGGAGAACGTGGGGCCGGACGGCCGTTTCCTGCCCGCGGCGGAGCTGCGGGACCGGTTCAGGGCGCTCGGGGTGTCCGGCGACGCGGAGGTGGGCGTGTACTGCGGCTCCGGCGTCTCGGCCGCCCACGAGGTGCTGGCGCTGGCGGTGGCGGGCATTCCGGCCGCCCTGTACGTCGGTTCCTGGTCGCAGTGGTCCTCGGACTCCTCGCGTCCGGTGGCGGTGGGGGCGGACCCGCGGTAGCGGCGGCCGGCGGGGGGCATGCGTGCGCCCCCCGCGTACGGCTCCGCTTTCCCCGCCGTCCTACGGCATACGGTCACACGACCCGATTACTCCTGTTTCTTGCGCCGCGTGCCGAAGACGATCTCGTCCCAGCTCGGCACGGCGGCGCGGCGGCCGGGGCGGACCCCGTCGGCCTCGGCCTGGCGGTCGGTGGCGCCGACGAGCCGGTCACGGTGGCTGCCCACGGAGCGGGGCATCAGGACGTCCGCGTAGGCGGCGCCCGCCGAGGCGGCGGGCGCGGGGGGCTCCTCCACGTCGGGCTCGTCGGCCGGCTCCTCCGGAGCCTCCGACGGCCGCTCCGGGACCACCAGGTCGCCCCGGAAGCTCGGCACCGCCTCCAGGAGGCTGGCCAGCGAGTCGCGTTCGGCCGCGGTCTCCTCGACGGGCTCGGACGGCTGCGCGGGCAGGCCCGGCCGGTCCCGGTCGAGCCGTTCCAGGGCACGGTCCATCGAACGCTCGCGCGGCAGCCGGGCGATGCGCGGGACGAACGGGAAGCTCGGCTCCGGTACGGCGAGGTCGTCGGACTCGCCGATCAGCGAGCGCGCCTCGTCGTCCACGGCCTGCACGAGCCGCCGCGGCGGGTCGTACGTCCAGCCCGCCGAGTGCGGTTCGCCCGCGACCCGGTAGATGAGCGAGACCTCCCAGGTGCCGTCGTCGCGGCGCCAGGAGTCCCACTGCACGGTGTCCTTCTCGGCGCCGCGCAGCAGCAGCCGCTCCTGGACGGCCTCGCCGAGCAGCGGGCCGGAGTTCTCGCCGGGGCGGCGGACCGGGGTCTTGCGGGCCCGCTCGGCCATGAAGGCCCGCTCGGCCAGCACCGGCCCCTCGAAGCGCCGTACCCGGTCGACCGGGATGCCGGCCATCTGGGCGACCTCTTCCGCGGTGGCACCGGCACGTATGCGCGCCTGGATGTCGCGGGGGCGGAGATGGCTCTCCACCTCGATCTCGATCTGGCCGAGGCGGGGCCGGTCGCCGCGCACGGCGGCGCGGAGCCGTTCGTCGATCGGGAGTGTGTACTCCGTGGAGTCGGCAGCTTTCAGCACCAGCCGTGTGCCGTCATTCGAGACGGCCACGACACGCAGTTCGGGCATGGGGACCTCCCGGGTGGTGCCTGCCGACGTCACGTGCGTCGCTGCTTCCGCTAGTCGAGTGTGGCCTGCCCGGGTGCAGCCTGCCACAACCTTGCCGAGTTGCCCGGCGTGTCGGGCACGGGCCCAGGTCCGCCGTTATGGCACGGTCACCTGTTAGCAACGCTGAGTGACCAACTCCGTCACCCTGAGCAACCAGCCCCCTCCCGGCGGTCCTGCGGGCCTCGGACATCCTGGTGGGAGACCGGGCCCAGGGCTCGCCACACTACTCCATTCGGACCATGTACGTGGGTTGGCACGCCGCCCAACTTCCGGCAAGGAGGGCGACCCGGCCGCCCCGGACCAGTTCCCGCGATCATGCAGTGGCGAACCTCACGCGACCCCCCGGAAAAGGAGCGTACGGCGCCGGCGCCCCTAGGCTCCCAGGACCCTCCGCAAGTAGTCGTTCCGGAACAGCCGTTCCGGGTCGAGACGGTCCCGCACCGCCGTGAACTCGGCGAACCGCGGATACACCCGGGAGAGGTACTCCGCGTCCCGCGCGTGCACCTTGCCCCAGTGCGGCCGGCCCCCGTGCGCGGTGAAGACGCGCTCGGCGGCGCTGAAGTACGCCCGGTGGGGCGTGCCGCGGAACATGTGCACGGCGACGTACGCGCTGTCCCGGCCGGAGGCGGTGGACAGGGTGATGTCGTCGGCCGGGGCGGTGCGCACCTCGACCGGGAAGCTGACGCGCAGTCCGGAGCGGTCGACCACGGCCTTCAGCTCCCGCAGGACCCCGGTCAGGGCCGCGCGCGGGACGGCGTACTCCATCTCCACGAAGCGCACCCGGCGCGGTGAGGTGAAGACCTTGTAGGGGATGTCCGTGTACGTGCGCGCGGACAGGGCCCTGCTGGAGATCCGGGCGATCGCGGGGACGCCGGCCGGTGCCGCGCGCCCGGCCCACTGGGCCACCTGGAAGACGCCGTTGGAGAGGAACTCGTCCTCGAACCAGCCGGCGAGCCGTCCCAGTGGCCGCTCGGGACCCGCGCTGCGGTTGTTGCGCTTGGTGATGGTGCTGCCGGTGTGCGGGAACCAGTAGAACTCGAAGTGCTCGTTCTCGGCCCACAACTGGTCGAACTCCGCCAGCACCCGGTCCAGGGGCATCGGCTCCTCGCGGGCGGTGAGCAGGAAGAGCGGCTCCACGGCGAAGGTGATCGCGGTGACGACACCGAGGGCGCCGAGGCCGATCCGGGCGGCGGCGAAGACGTCCGGGTTCTCCGTCTTCGAGCAGGTGAGCACCGAACCGTCGGCCGTGACCAGCTCCAGGCCCCTGATCTGGGCGGCGATCGACCCCGACTCCCGGCCGGTGCCGTGGGTGCCGGTGCTGGTGGCACCGGAGACGGTCTGCTCCATGATGTCGCCCATGTTGGCCAGCGACAGGCCCTCGCGGGCCAGGGCCACGTTGAGCCTCTTGAGCGGGGTGCCCGCCTCGACCGTGACGGTCATGGTGTCCCGGTCGAGAGCGCGGATGCCGGTCAACAGGTGAGGGCGGATCAGCACGCCGTCGGTGGCCGCTATCGACGTGAAGGAGTGTCCGGTGCCGACCGCCTTGACCCGCAGGCCGTCCTCGGCGGCCCGGCGCACCTCGGCGGCCAGCTCCTCCACCGAGGCCGGCGCGACCTGCCGGGCGGGCCGGGCGGCGACGTTTCCGCCCCAGTTACGCCACGTGCCGTTCTTCCCGCTCGCCGTGCTGCCCAACGGTGCCTCCCCGACCCGTGACCGGCCTGCGCAGCCGGCGGTACCCGAGGAAACCGACCAGGACCGCGACGGCTCCGGACACGCCCGGAACCCCGTACCCGGCGCGCGCGCCGGCTGCGTCGATCACCCAGCCGGCCACGGAGGAGCCGAGCGCGACGCCGACCGCGAGACCGGTGCTCACCCAGGTCATGCCCTCGGTGAGCTGCGCGCGAGGTACGTGCTCTTCGATGAGGGACATCGTGGTGATCATCGTCGGCGCGATGGACAGGCCCGCAACGAACAGCGCCACGGCCAGAAGCGGCAGGTTTCCGACCAGTAGGAGGGGGATCATACTCACGGCCATGCCCGCCACGCCCAGCAGCCAGCGGCGCTCCGGCGCCCCGGCGAACCGCAGCAGCCCGAAGACCACGCCGGCCGTGCAGGAACCGGCCGCGTACAGGGCCAGCACCACGCTCGCGGCGCCCTTGTGGCCGCGTTCGTCGGCGAAGGCGACGGTGACCACGTCGACCGCGCCGAAGATCGTCCCCGTGGCCACGAAGGTCGCCACCAGTACCTGGAGCCCGGCCGAGCGCAGCGCGCTGCCGCCGCCGTGCCGCCCGCCGGGGTGCGGCTGCGGTTCGGTGGCGCGCTGGGCGGTCAGCCAGAACACGCCGACGGCCAGGAAGCAGGCGGCCAGCAGGGGACCGGCCTCCGGGAACCAGACCGTGGACAGGCCGATGGAGATGATCGGACCGAAGATGAAGCAGACCTCGTCGACCACCGACTCGAACGAGTAGGCGGTGTGCAGGTGCGGCGTGCCCCGGTACAGGGCGGCCCAGCGGGCCCGGATCATCGCACCCAGGCTCGGCACCGAGCCGATGCCGGCCGCGCACACGAACAGCGCCCAGTCCGGCCACCGCAGATGCGCGGTGAGCAGCAGTCCGGCCGACGCGGCGAGCGCCACCAGGGTCGCCGGGCGCAGCACCCGGGCCTGCCCGTGCCGGTCCACCAGCCGGGAGATCTGCGGTCCGATCGCGGCGGCGGACAGCGCGATCGTGGCGGACAGCGCGCCCGCGAGGCCGTAGCGGCCGGTGAGCTGTGAGATCATCGTGACCACGCCGATGCCCATCATCGACAGCGGCATCCGGCCGAGGAGGCCCGCGGCCGAGAAGGCCGTGGTGCCGGGCTCGGCGAACAGGGCGCGGTAGGGGCTGGGCACGTGGTCTCCGGAGCGGCTCGGTAAGGCGCGAATTCAGCCCGTACAGATTACAAGTTAGGGCACCCTCAGCTCATCCGGAAGGGCGTCGGGAAAACCGGGCCGGAGCGGGTGGAACCGGACTCCCCGCCCCGGCGTCGTCCCGCCACCGGTGCCGGGTGGCAGGATCGAGGCATGCCAGACGCGCTCGATGCCACCCCCTACGACGCCCTGCTCCTGCTCTCCTTCGGCGGTCCCGAGGGCCCCGACGACGTGGTCCCGTTCCTGGAGAACGTCACGCGCGGGCGTGGCATCCCCACCGAACGCCTCAAGGAGGTCGGGCAGCACTACTTCCTGTTCGGCGGGGTCAGCCCGATCAACGACCAGAACCGCGCCCTGCTGGCCGCCCTCCGCGAGGACTTCGCCGGGCACGGCCTGGACCTGCCGGTCTACTGGGGCAACCGCAACTGGGCGCCGTACCTGACGGACACCCTGCGCGAGATGGCCGCCGACGGCCGCCGCCGCGTCCTGGTGCTGGCCACCAGCGCCTACGCCTCCTATTCGGGCTGCCGCCAGTACCGCGAGAACCTCGCCGACGCGCTGGCCGCCCTGCGGGCCGAGGGCCTGCAGCCGCCGAGGACCGACAAGCTGCGGCACTACTTCAACCACCCCGGCTTCGTCGAGCCCATGATCGACGGTGTGCTCCGCTCCCTGGCCGACCTCCCCGAGGACGTCCGCGACGGCGCCCACATCGCCTTCACCACCCACTCCATCCCCACCGCCGCCGCCGACACCTCCGGCCCGGTCGAGGCGCACGGCGGGGGCGGCGCCTACGTCGAGCAGCACCTGGACGTGGCCCGGCTGATCGCCGGCGCCGTCCGCGAACGCACCGGCGTCGACCACCCGTGGCGGCTGGTCTACCAGTCCCGCTCCGGCGCCCCGCACATCCCCTGGCTGGAGCCGGACATCTGCGACCACCTGGAGGAGCAGCACGCGGCGGGCGTCCCGGCCGTCGTCATGGCGCCCATCGGCTTCGTCTCCGACCACATGGAGGTCCTCTACGACCTCGACACCGAGGCCACGGCCAAGGCCGCGGAGCTGGGCCTGCCGGTGCGCCGCTCGGCGACCGTGGGCGCCGACCCGCGGTTCGCCGCGGCCGTCCGCGACCTGGTCCTGGAACGGGCGGCCGTGGAGCGCGGGCAGGCGGTCACGCCGTGCGCCCTCGGCACGCTCGGCGCCAGTCACCACCTCTGCCCGGCCGGCTGCTGCCCGGCCCGTGCCCCCCGCCCGGCCGCCGCGGGCGCCGACAGCCCCTACGCGTGAGGAGAACCGTGACCGACGCCCTGCACAGGGAACTGCTCGAACTGGCCCTGGAGGCCGCCCGCCGCGCCGGCGAGCTGCTGCGGGACGGCCGCCCGGCCGATCTCGCCGTGGCGAGGACCAAGTCGAGCCCCATCGACGTCGTCACCGAGATGGACATCGCGGCGGAGAAACTGATCACCGACCTGATCTCCGCCCGCCGCCCCGGCGACGGCTTCCTCGGCGAGGAGGGCGCCGACAACGCGGGCACCAGCGGCGTCCGCTGGGTGATCGACCCGCTCGACGGCACCGTCAACTACCTCTACGGACTGCCGACCTGGGCCGTGTCCGTGGCGGCCGAGCAGGACGGCGAGACCGTCGTCGGGGTCGTCGCGGCGCCGATGCGCGGCGAGACCTACCACGCGGTGCGCGGCGGCGGGGCCCGGGCCACCGGTGCCTGGGAGGGCGAACGCGCGCTGTCCTGCCGGCCCGCACCCCCGCTGGACCAGGCACTGGTCTCCACCGGCTTCAACTACGTCGCCGAGGTCCGCTCCCACCAGGCCGAGGTGGCGGCCCGCCTCATCCCGCTGCTGCGCGACATCCGGCGCGGCGGCTCGGCGGCGGTCGACCTGTGCGACGTGGCCTGCGGCCGGCTGGACGGCTACTTCGAGCGCGGGCTCCACGCGTGGGACGTGGCCGCGGGGGACCTGATCGCGCGGGAAGCGGGCGCGCTGACCGGTGGGCGCCCCGGGGAGCGCCCCTCGCGCGGCCTGACGGTCGCCGCCGTCCCCGGCGTCTTCGAGCCCCTCCAGCGGCTCCTGGAGGATTTCGGGGCCTGGCACGACTGACGGGCGGCAACGGGGGAAGGTGGACGACGGGACCCCGGCGCTGGATTCGCCGGGGTCCCGTCCTGTAGTGCGGGCCGATCGGATCAGACGCGTGACGCGCCGACCTCCACGCCGTGTTCGGCGGCGAGGCGGCGCAGGTCGTCCAGCTCTGCCTGCTCCACCTCGACCAGGAAGTCGTCGCCTTCGTCGCGGGCCCGGGTCAGATCGGACTCGGTCGCCCTTATGCGCTGCAGAAGTCCTGCGGTGAATGCGTCCATGCTGCGCCCCCTCGTCCAGGGTCGTGGGTCGGTGGCACGGGGGTGTGCCGGGTCGGGAAGGGGCGATCACGGCTCTCACAGGTGCCCGGCGCTGCCCTGCCGGGCGGCGGCGGTGCCGGGCACCCGCGTCCACTCTGCGGAAGCGGATCGCGGAGTACCGCATGGTGCTGCGGCACGTGCAGAGCGTGATCGCGGGGTGTAAACCCGTCCTCCCCCCGCTCCCCTCCACGGAAACCTCAACCGCCGGAAAAAATCTGGCATTCCCGTTCCGCGGCACCGGTCCCTCGCGGCCCCGGCCCCCCGCCTTACCGCCGACTTACGGCGGAAAAGGGCAGGATGGAGGTCACACCACACGGAACACCGCCGTCCGCGCGCGCCCACGGCGCACTGCGCGGGCGGACACAGGAAGGACAAGCGACGTGCGCGTACTCGTCGTCGAGGACGAGCAGCTGCTCGCCGATGCGGTGGCCACCGGACTGCGCCGGGAGGCCATGGCCGTCGACGTCGTGTACGACGGTGCGGCCGCCCTGGAACGCATCGGCGTCAACGACTACGACGTGGTCGTCCTCGACCGCGACCTCCCGCTCGTGCACGGCGACGACGTCTGCCGCCGGATCGTGGAGCTGGGCATGCCCACGCGGGTGCTCATGCTCACCGCCTCCGGTGACGTCAGCGACCGCGTCGAGGGACTGGAGATCGGCGCCGACGACTACCTGCCCAAGCCCTTCGCCTTCAGCGAGCTGATCGCCCGCGTGCGCGCCCTCGGCCGGCGCACGAGCGTCCCCCTGCCGCCGGTCCTGGAGCGGGCCGGCATCAAGCTCGACCCCAACCGCCGCGAGGTCTTCCGCGACGGCAGGGAGATCCAGCTCGCGCCGAAGGAGTTCGCGGTGCTGGAGGTGCTGATGCGCAGCGAGGGTGCGGTGGTCTCCGCCGAGCAGCTGCTGGAGAAGGCCTGGGACGAGAACACCGACCCGTTCACCAACGTGGTGCGCGTGACCGTCATGACCCTGCGCCGCAAGCTGGGCGAGCCACCGGTGATCGTCACCGTGCCCGGCTCCGGCTACCGGATCTGATCCCCGGTGGCCGCCACCCCCGCGCCGCCGCAGGCGCCCCCGAAGCCCACCTGGGATCCCCGCAGGCCGCACGCCCCCCTGCCCTGGCTGCGCCCGACCATCCGCATACGGCTCACGCTGCTGTACGGCGGCATGTTCCTGATCGCCGGCATCCTGCTGCTGTCGATCATCTACCTGCTGGCCGCGCAGGCGATCAACACCGGCAACCAGCCGCTGTTCAAGATCGTCAGTTTCGAGGGGCTCAAGGTCTCCAGCGACAACTGCCCCGCGATCAACACGACCAGCCTGCCGCTGCCGGACTTCAACGACGCCATCAGCCGGTGCGTCGACCACCAGCGGCAGGCGGCCCTGGACAACCTGCTCAGCCGCTCGCTGCTGGCCCTGCTGGGCCTGGCCGTGATCGCCTTCGCGTTCGGCTACGCCATGGCGGGCCGAGTGCTCTCCCCGCTCGGCCGGATCACCCGCACCGCCCGCCAGGTGGCCGGCTCCGACCTCTCCCGCCGGATCGAGCTCGACGGCCCGGACGACGAGCTGAAGGAGCTGGCGGACACCTTCGACGACATGCTGGAGCGGCTGCAGCGGGCCTTCACCGCCCAGCAGCGCTTCGTCGGCAACGCCTCCCACGAGCTGCGCACGCCCCTGGCGATCAACCGCACGCTGCTGGAGGTCCACCTGTCGGACCCGAACGCGCCGGTGGAGCTGCAGCAGCTCGGCAAGACGCTGCTGGCCACCAACGAGCGCAGTGAACAACTGGTCGAGGGGCTGCTGCTGCTCGCCCGCAGCGACAACCAGATCGTCGAGCGCAAACCGGTCGACCTGGCCGAGGTGGCCGGCCAGGCCATCGACCAGGTGCACGCCGAGGCGGAGGCCAAGGGCGTCACCGTCCGCGGCGAGCGCAGGCCCGCCGTGGTGCAGGGCAACGGTGTGCTGCTGGAGCGGATCGCGCTGAACCTGGTGCAGAATGCGGTGCGCTACAACGTGCCCGGTGAGGAGGGCGGCTTCGTCGAGGTCACCACCGAGGCGCAGCACGGGCAGGCGGTGCTGACCGTCGTCAACACCGGGCCGGTCGTGCCGGCGTACGAGGTCGACAACCTCTTCGAGCCCTTCCGGCGGCTCCGCACGGAGCGCACGGGCAGCGACAAGGGTGTCGGTCTCGGCCTGTCCATCGTCCGGTCCGTGGCCCGCGCGCACGGCGGCCACATCATGGCGCAGCCACGTGAGGGCGGTGGTCTGGTGATGCGTGTCACACTGCCCGGGTGATCAGGGGCGACGCAACTGAAGTCGTTCGCTCCACGCGGAATTTTTCGTCCACCGAATGAGCTTCAGCCTGTGTGATCGATCACATGAGCGGCTTTTCAGTCATGCACCGTGCGTGATCGCGGCATCGACCGGAAAGCCGGGAAAGTCCTGGTTTTCAGGGCTCTCGATCACGGGAAGTACACGGGGAGGCCCCTTTGGGGTGCGGCATGCAAACCGTGTACGGTCCACACCGCCATCCAAGCCGATCGCTCGCGCAGGGTCGGGTCGGGTGTCGATTGAGTAACAGACCTTGATGTGAGGCAAAATCTCCGCCTCAGGTCGGGCACAAGTCCGGCCTCTCACGCGTTACGTGCGCTGGAGACACCGCAGACACCCAGAGGGGGAGAGCGACATGGCAACCGATTACGACACTCCACGCAAGACCGACGACGACGTCGACTCGGACAGCCTTGAAGAGCTGAAGGCCCGGCGGAACGACAAGTCCACCTCGTCGGTGGACGTCGACGAGTTCGAGGCCGCCGAAGGCCTGGAACTGCCCGGCGCCGACCTCTCGAACGAGGAGCTGGCCGTCCGGGTCCTGCCGAAGCAGCAGGACGAGTTCACCTGCATGAGCTGCTTCCTGGTCCACCACCGCAGCCAGCTGGCCCGCGAGAAGAACGGCCAGCCGATCTGCCGCGACTGCGACTGAGGACGGGTCGGCCGTGACTGGCTCGACCCCTCCGCGGAAGCGCCGCTTCCACCTCCCGGGAGCGGACAAGGGGCCGTACGACGGCCCGCACGGTGCACGTGACGACGAGCGGGGCTCATCCGGTGCGGGAGCCTCGCTCGAGCCGGCGACCGGCGACACCCCGGTGCCGGGACCGGATCCCGCGCCCGTCGCCGGGCGGGCCGCGGTGATCCGGGGCAGGGCCCGGCAACTGGCCCGGAAAGGCGCCCGCAGGGGCAGTGGCCGCGCTCGCGCGGGACTGTCGTACCTCACGGACCGGATTCTCGACATCGCCCCGCGCGTCCCCGTACGCGACCTCGCGACCCTGCGCAGGCAGTTCCCGGGCCTCGGGCCCGAGCAGCTCGCCGACAGGCTCGTGACGGGCGCTGCGGCCGGGACCTCGGCCGTCGGCGCGGGGATCGGAGCGGCGGCCATGCTGCCCGTACCGCCGGCCATGCCGACCGAGCTGGCCGCGGAGATCACCGGAGTCGCCGCGATCGAGCTGAAGCTGATCGCCGAACTGCACGAGGTCTACGGAGTGCGGCCGCCGGGCAACCTCAGGGCCCGCACCGCCGTGTACCTGTCCTCCTGGTCGGGGGAGCGCGGCATCGACGTGACGAAACCGTCGACCGTCGACTCGGCCCTCGGCGGCCGCATGAAGCGCGAGCTGCGTCAGCAGATCATGAAGCGGATGGTCCGGGACCTGCCCAACCTCATGCCGTTCATGGTCGGAGCCGCCGTCGGCGCGGTGATGAACCGCCGCGACACCAGAAGGCTCGCCGCCCGGATCAGGGCCGACCTGCGCAAGATCCAGGTGCCGTGGCGGGAACTGCCCGCACTGCCCCCGCTGGAGAAGCCGGCCGATCCGCTGAGGATGGACGGGCTCCCCGGGGAACCGGGGGACTGAAGTCCCCCGGGCGCGCACGGGAAGGACCTACTTCCGGGCCGCCTCGATCGCTTCCGCCAGCTTCTCCGGCTCGCGCGTCGACAGGTACAGGTACGGCGTCGGGTCCGCCGGGTCGGTGACCTCCACGCGCAGGGCCCCCGGGATGTAGGCGCGCAGCAGCAGGAAGGCACGGGTGTCGGCCTTGTACGTGCGCCAGGCGCGGGCCTCCTCCGGGTCCAGCACCTCCGTCTCGCCCAGCGCCGACACCGGGATCTTCGCCTCGCCCGCGATCAGCGAGTCCCCCACGACACGGATGCGCGGGGAGCCGTAGGCACTGGCCATCACCGCGGCGGCCGCCGTGCCGCCGACCAGGCCGCCGAGCATCGGCAGCGTGCCGAACGGAAGCAGGATCAGGGCGAACGAGACGCCCACGAGGAAGCTGATCAGCCACCACGAGCGGGGGGCGGTGAGGCGTTCTTCGTAGGGGGTGGCGGAAAGCTGCATGGAGCCAAGCTTGGCACGGGATCCGCACGGCCCCGGCGCGCGGGTAAGGTCTGCGGACGTGAGTGGTAGTTCCGCAGCCCTTCAGCCCCCCGCCGACGCGGTGAAACCGGTACGGCACCCCGACGCCCCCGCGCCCGGCGAGCTCCTCGGCGCCCACTACGAACACTGCTTCGGCTGCGGTCCCGCGCAGCCGCACGGCCTGCACCTGGAGGTCCGGGCCGGCGCGGGCGTCCGCCTGACCGCCGAGTTCACCGTCCGGCCCGCCCACCAGGGCGCCCCCGGACTCGCCCACGGCGGCGTGCTGGCCGCCGCGCTCGACGAGACCCTCGGCTCGCTGAACTGGCTGCTGCGGACCATCGCCGTCACCGGCCGGCTGGAGACCGACTTCGTGCGGCCGGTCCCGGTGGGCAGCACCCTGCACCTGGCGGCCGAGGTCACCGCCGTGGCCGGCCGGAAGATCTACTGCACCGCCACCGGACGCGTCGACGCCCCCGACGGCCCCCTCGCCGCCCGCGCCGACGCCCTCTTCGTCGAGGTCGGGGTCGGCCACTTCGTCGACCACGGCCGCCAGGAGGAGATCCGGGCCGCCATGAACGACCCCGACCAGGTCCGCCGGGCCCGCGCCTTCGAGGTGAACCCGTGAGCCCCGCCGGCACCCCGGATCCCGCCGGCACCCCGGATCCCCCCGGCCGGGGTCCCCTGGACGTGCTGCTCCGCCGGGTCGACCCGGACGTACCGCTTCCGGGGTACGAGCGTCCCGGGGACGCCGGAGCCGATCTGCGCACCACCGAGCCCTGCGAGCTGGAGCCCGGTGAGCGGGCCGTGCTGCCCACGGGGGTGTCGATCGCCCTCCCGGAGGGGTACGCGGCCTTCGTGCACCCTCGTTCCGGCCTCGCCGCCCGCTGCGGTGTCGCCCTCGTGAATGCCCCGGGGACGGTTGATGCCGGGTACCGTGGGGAGATCAAGGTGATCGTGGTGAATCTCGACCCGCGCGAGTCCGTGCGGTTCGAGCGCTTCGACCGGATTGCCCAACTGGTCGTCCAGCAGGTCGAGAGGGTCCGCTTCCGGGAGGTCGCGGAACTTCCCGGCTCGGCACGGGCCGAGGCGGGCTTCGGGTCCACCGGTGGCCATGCCGCGGTGGGCGGCGCGAAAGGCACAAGTGGTCAGGCCGCCCTGGGCGGTCGGGCGGGTGGGAATCGATACGCTTCGGTCGTATCCGACCGGGAAGGACAGTGACGTGTTCGGACGTCGCAAGAAGAAGGGTGCCGCCGAGGACGCGGCCGGCGAGGCCGAGCAGGTCGTCGACAGCGTCGACACCGAGGCGGAGGAGGACGGGGCCGAGCGCGAGCGCGTCCGGCTGGAGCCCGGGCCCCGGCCCGACGGGCCCTGGGACAGCAGCGAGGTGCGCGAGCCGGGTGAGGGCCGCGTGGACCTCGGGGGGCTGTTCGTACCGGGCGTCGACGGCATGGAGCTGCGGGTCGAGGTCGCCGGTGACGCGATCGTCGCGGCGACCGTCGTGCTGCGCGACAGCGCCATCCAGCTCCAGGCCTTCGCCGCGCCCAAGCGCGAGGGCATCTGGGGCGAGGTCCGCGAGGAGATCGCGGGCGGCATCACCCAGCAGGGCGGCATCGTCGACGAGGTCGAGGGTCCGCTGGGCTGGGAGC
Organism: Streptomyces sp. TG1A-8; assembly: GCF_030499535.1. Lineage (NCBI taxonomy): Bacteria > Bacillati > Actinomycetota > Actinomycetes > Kitasatosporales > Streptomycetaceae > Streptomyces > Streptomyces sp. TG1A-8. The sequence continues at coordinate 1,914,518 of NZ_JASTLB010000001.1, read as the reverse complement.
TGCGCGCGCAGGTACCGGTCCAGCTGCCGGACGGCACCGGCGGCTTCCAGGTCGTGCGGTTCGTCGGCGTCGACGGCCCGCGCTGGTTCCTGCGCGGCGTGATCTCCGGCCAGGGCGCCGTGCAGCCGCAGGCCGCCGGCCTGCTGGAGCAGATCTTCCGCGACACGGTCGTGGTCCGCGGCGACGGCCCGATGGCGCCCCGCGACCCGATCGTCCTCAAGCTGCCGAACGACGCCCAGATGGTGCCCGAGGGCGTCCAGCAGGAGGAGTCCTCGCGCTTCTCCGGCGGCATGGGCCAGCTGCAGCGCGGACCGGAGATCACCGAGGTCCGCTGACACCGCGGACGAGCGAAGGGGCCGTGTCCTGCGGGGCACGGCCCCTTCCGCGTGCCCCTCCCCACGCGGGCGGCGGACGGTGCTCGTCCCCGCGCCGCGCGGAGCGCCGCCGCGCAGGCCGCCGTCCCGGACCGCCGCCTCGGACAGGAGGCCGGCCGGGCCCGCGCGCTCGCCGAAGGCGCCCGCACCGCTCCGCCGGCCGCCGTCAGCCACGCCGGCGCCCCCCCGCCGGGGTCCGGGCCGCAGCCCCCTCGCTGCACGCCGAGGACGCCGAGGACGCCGAGGGCGCGGCCCGGTCCGAGGGGGCCGAGGGGGACCGGGCCGCACCGCTGGAGGGCATGCATCGAGGCGGTCCGGGGCCCGCGCGGCGCCGACCCGGGTGCCGGTTCCGGTGCCGCCCGCCACTCCTGCGGCGCGGGGGCCCGGGCGATGGAAGCGGGCGCCGGCGGCCGCGTCGCCGAGCCCTTCGCGTGAACGGACCACCGGACCGCCGGACCGGCTGCGGACCGCCGCGTGCCGCGCCGGCCGGGCCGGGCGAGGACGGCATGACGACCGTGGAGAGGGCGGAGACCGAGGAGACGGTGGAGACGGCGGACTTCAACGGCGGCCCGGCCGCGAAGAAGGCCGCCCGGGCCGCCCGGGACGTCCGGCCCACCCCACCGGGTGGCACCCGCCGGAGGCGGCGGTCCGCACCGCCGGCCGGCCGGTCGGAAGCGGCCGACGCCGCCGGAGGCGTGGGGGCCGTCGTACGGGGCGGGGACCGGCCGCCTGCGCGTGCGCGTGACCCGGCCGAGGAGGGACTGGAGGCCGGCCCCTCCCGCCCCGGACACTTCGTCACGGAGCCGGGGAAGGGCTGCCGGTTCGAGCGGTGAGCTGGGGTGAGGCCCCGCCGGTGCGCCCCGGTACGCTTCAGACATGAGCGCTGTTCCCCGTCCCGAAAAGCCGGCCGGCCGGTTCCGGCGCATGCTGGACCGGCTCTCCTCGTCGCAGGAGGACCTGGAGTCCGAGGAACTGCGCGAGGACGCCGAGACGGCCGGGTGCACCAGGATCGACGACTGCCGCGACCGGCAGATCGTCACGGTAACTGGTACGTTGCGCACGGTCACCCTGCGACCGCGCGCCGGAGTCCCGGCCCTGCAGGCCGAGCTGTTCGACGGCTCGGCCGCGCTGGACGTGGTGTGGCTCGGCAGGCGCTCCATCGTCGGCATAGAGCCGGGGCGCAAGCTGATCGCATCGGGCCGGATCTCGATGAGCCGGGGCCGCCGGGTGCTGTTCAACCCGAAATACGAACTGCGACCCCTCGGACGGGAGTAGCCGGTGACGTCCTTCGACAAGCCGACCGAAGACACCCCACAGACCCCGCCGGACGACGACCGCGACGCCCGCGCGGTGACCGAGGCCGCACTGTTCCAGGCGTTCGGCGGCATCCGCGGCATGGTCGAGACGGTCGTGCCCGGCCTCCTCTTCGTCGCGATCTTCACCTTCAACAAGAACCTGCACGTCTCCGCCGTCGCCGCGCTCGCCGTGTCCGTCGTGCTGGTGGTGGTCCGGCTGGTCCGCAAGGACACCGTCAAGCACGCCTTCAGCGGCGTCTTCGGCGTGGTCTTCGGTGTCGTGTTCGCGATGTTCACGGGCAACGCCAAGGACTTCTACCTCCCCGGCATGCTCTACACGCTGGGCCTGGCGGTGGCGTACATCGTCACGACGCTCGCCGGAGTCCCGCTGATCGGCCTGGTCCTCGGCCCGGTGTTCAAGGAGAACCTCTCCTGGCGCACCCGCAACCCCGGCCGCAAGAAGGCCTATGCCAAGGCCAGCTGGGCCTGGGGCCTGATCCTGCTCGCCAAGTGCGCGATCCTCTTCCCGCTGTACTGGTGGGCCGACACCACCCAGCTCGGCTGGGTCCTGGTCGCCCTGAAGATCCCTCCGTTCCTGCTGGCGGTCTGGCTGACCTGGGTGTTCCTGGCGAAGGCGCCCGCCCCCATCGACGTGTTCGCGGAGATGGAGGCGCAGGAGAAGGCCGAGGAGGAGAGGGAGGCCGCCCGGGCCGCGCAGGACGGCGAGCCGACGGGTGGACGGCACCGGCGCGGGGCCTGAGCGGGGCCCGAAGCGGCCGCCGCACGAGGAAGGGCGCCCTCGGCAGCGAGGGCGCCCTTCCTCGTGCGGGTACGGCTCAGACCTCGTCCCGCCGCACCGACAGCAGCTCCTCCAGCTGCTCCTCCCGGGCCTGCGCGGCCACGAAGAGCAGTTCGTCGCCCGGCTCCAGGGAGTCCTCCCCGGAGGGGGTCAGCACGCGGGTGCCGCGGATGATCGTGACCAGCGAGGTGTCCTCCGGCCACTGCACGTCGCCGACCTGGGTGCCGGCCAGCGCCGACTCCTCGGGCAGGGTCAGCTCGACCAGGTTGGCGTCGCCGTGGCTGAAGCGGAGCAGCCGGACCAGGTCGCCGACGCTCACCGCCTCCTCGACCAGGGCCGACATCAGGCGCGGCGTGGAGACGGCCACGTCCACCCCCCAGGCCTCGTTGAACAGCCACTCGTTCTTCGGGTTGTTCACCCGGGCGACGACGCGCGGCACCCCGTACTCGGTCTTGGCGAGCAGCGAGACCACCAGGTTGACCTTGTCGTCGCCGGTCGCGGCGATCACGACGTTGCAGCGCTGCAGCGCCGCCTCGTCCAGCGAGGTGATCTCACAGGCGTCGGCCAGCAGCCACTCCGCCCGCGGCACCCGCTCCACCGAGATGGCGGTCGGAGCCTTGTCCACCAGCAGGACCTCGTGGCCGTTCTCCAGCAGCTCGCCCGCGATCGAACGGCCGACGGCGCCGGCTCCGGCAATGGCGACCCTCATCAGTTGCCGCCCTCCTCTTCCGGGCCCCCGGCGAACGCCGCCTCGACCTTCTCGATGTCGTCCGTCCGCATCATCACGTGCACCAGGTCGCCCTCCTGCAGCACCGTCTGCGAGGTGGCCAGCATCGCCTCGCCCAGGCGGGTCAGGAACGCCACCCGCACGCCCGTCTCCTCCTGCAGCCTGCTGATCTTGTGGCCGACCCACTTCGGGGAGGCGTGCACCTCGGCGAGCTGTACCCCGCCGGTGGGGTCGCGCCACAGCGGCTCGGCGCCCGAGGGCAGCAGCCGGCGCAGCATCTGGTCGGCGGTCCAGCGGACCGTGGCCACGGTCGGGATGCCCAGGCGCTGGTAGACCTCGGCGCGGCGCGGGTCGTAGATACGGGCGGCCACGTTCTCCACACCGAACATCTCGCGGGCCACGCGCGCGGCGATGATGTTGGAGTTGTCGCCGCTGGAGACGGCGGCGAAGGCGCCGGCCTCCTCGATGCCCGCCTCGCGCAGGGTGTCCTGGTCGAAGCCGATGCCGGTGACCCGGCGGCCCCCGAACCCCGGGCCCAGCCGGCGGAAGGCGGTCGGGTCCCGGTCGATCACGGCGACCGTGTGCCCCTGTTGCTCCAGGGCCTGGGCGAGCGCGGAACCCACTCTCCCGCAGCCCATGATGACGATGTGCACGACCGTCCTTCCACTGTCCGAAAGTTGCTGCTCAACATCAGGGTCTCAGACCGACGACCAAAGCTACACACGCGTGCTCCGGGGTGGGCACCCCCGTGCCGGGGTTTCCCCGGTCACCGCCGCCGGCCGGTGCCGACGGCACGTGACGGGGTCCCGCGGCGCGCGATGCCGCACACGCTGCACGGGGGTCCGGATTCCGGGGCCGGCCAGGGCGATCACGGCCCCGACCGGCTCCGCGGCCGCGGGCACGGGACCCCGGGAGCGCGACGGCGGAAGGGCTGTGCCCTCCGGGCACGGCGCACGCGCCGGCCGCGAAATCCGCAGCTCCCGCCACCTCCGGGTCCACCCGGGAGCGGATATGGGACGCCGAGTGGGCGGTTGCCAGTTCGAAGCCTTACGATCCTCTGTCGTGTCCAAACTGACCGACGTGCCCAAACGGATCCTGATCGGGCGCGCACTGCGCAGTGACCGGTTGGGTGAGACGCTCCTGCCGAAGCGCATCGCCCTTCCCGTCTTCGCCTCCGACCCGCTGTCCTCCGTCGCCTACGCGCCGGGGGAGGTTCTGCTGGTCCTGTCCATCGCGGGCGTGTCGGCGTACCACTTCAGCCCCTGGATCGCCGTCGCGGTCGTGGTGCTGATGTTCACGGTGGTCGCCTCCTACCGGCAGAACGTCCACGCCTACCCGAGCGGCGGCGGCGACTACGAGGTGGCGACCACCAACCTCGGGCCCCAGGCCGGCCTGACCGTCGCCAGCGCCCTGCTCGTCGACTACGTCCTGACCGTCGCCGTCTCCATCGCCTCCGGGATCGAGAACCTGGGCTCGGCGATCCCCTTCGTGGTCCAGCACAAGGTGCTGTGCGCGGTCGCCGTGATCGTGCTGCTGACGCTGATGAACCTGCGCGGTGTGAAGGAGTCGGGCAAGCTCTTCGCGATCCCGACGTACGTCTTCGTCGGCGGCGTCTTCGTCATGATCCTGTGGGGCGCCTTCCGCGGCCTCGTCCTCGACGACACCATGCGCGCCCCCACGGCCGGCTACCACATCAGGGCCGAGCACCAGGGCCTCGCGGGCTTCGCCCTGGTCTTCCTGCTGCTGCGCGCCTTCTCCTCCGGCTGTGCCGCGCTGACCGGCGTGGAGGCCATCTCCAACGGCGTCCCGGCCTTCCGCAAGCCCAAGTCGAAGAACGCGGCCACCACGCTGGCGATGATGGGCCTGCTCGCCGTCACCATGTTCTGCGGCATCATCGTGCTCGCCATGACGACCAAGGTCCACATGGCCGAGAACCCGGCGGCCGACCTGATCCACAACGGCAGCCCGCTCGGCTCCGACTACGTGCAGAACCCGGTCATCTCGCAGGTCGCCGAGGCGGTGTTCGGCAAGGGCAGCTTCCTGTTCGTCATCCTGGCCGCCGCCACCGCGCTGGTCCTGTTCCTCGCGGCGAACACCGCCTACAACGGCTTCCCGCTGCTCGGCTCGATCCTCGCCCAGGACCGCTACCTCCCGCGCCAGCTGCACACCCGCGGCGACCGCCTCGCCTTCTCCAACGGCATCGTGCTGCTCGCGGGCGCCGCGATGCTGCTGGTGGTCATCTACGGCGCCGACTCCACGCGGCTGATCCAGCTGTACATCGTCGGCGTCTTCGTGTCCTTCACGCTCAGCCAGACCGGCATGGTGCGGCACTGGAACCGCCACCTGGTGACCGAGAAGGACCCGGCCGCGCGCAGCCGCATGGTCCGCTCCCGCGCGATCAACGCCTTCGGCGCCTTCTTCACCGGCCTGGTGCTGGTCGTCGTCCTGGTCACCAAGTTCACCCACGGCGCCTGGGTCGCCCTGCTGGGCATGTGCATCTTCTACGCGACCATGACCGCGATCCGCAAGCACTACGACCGCGTCGCCGAGGAGATCGCCGCCCCCGAGGGCCCCAGCGACGACAGCGTCCGTCCGTCCCGCGTGCACTCGGTCGTCCTGATCTCCAAGATCCACCGCCCCACCCTGCGCGCCCTGGCCTACGCCAAGCTGATGCGCTCGGACACCCTGGAGGCGCTCACCGTCAACGTCGACCCGGCGGAGACGAAGGCGCTGCGCGAGGAGTGGGAGCGGCGCGGGATCGGCGTACCGCTGAAGGTCCTGGACTCGCCCTACCGGGAGATCACCCGGCCGATCATCGAGTACGTCAAGAACCTCCGCAAGGAGTCCCCGCGCGACGCGATCTCGGTCATCATCCCCGAGTACGTGGTCGGCCACTGGTACGAGCACCTGCTGCACAACCAGAGCGCCCTGCGCCTCAAGGGCCGCCTGCTGTTCACCCCCGGCGTGATGGTCACCTCCGTGCCCTACCAGCTGGCCTCCTCCGAGGTGGCCCGCAACCGTGCCCGCAGGCGGCAGGACTGGAACGCGCCGGGTGCGGTCAGGCGCGGCCCGGCGGTGGAGCGGTCCAAGGACCCGTCGGCCAAGGACTGAGAGGGGGCGGCGAGCACGTAGACTGGTGGGCTGTTGTCCGGCCCACCCGTGGCCGCCCCCTCCCGGTCTGGAGTCACCCCGCCATGCAGGCAGAACCGAACAACCCGCAGGCGGGGTCGCTCGTGGGACAGCGGTACGAGGTCGAGATCGGCCCCGTCGCCCACGGCGGCCACTGCATCGCCCGCACGTCCGAGGGCCAGGTGCTCTTCGTCCGGCACGCGCTGCCCGGTGAGCGGGTCGTGGCGCGGGTCACCGAGGGCGAGGAGGGGGCCCGCTTCCTGCGCGCGGACGCGGTGGAGGTCCTGGAGGCGTCCAAGGACCGCGTCGAGGCCCCCTGCCCCTTCGCCGGCCCCGGCCGCTGCGGCGGCTGCGACTGGCAGCACGCCAAGCCCGGCGCCCAGCGCCGGCTCAAGGGCGAGGTGATCGCCGAGCAGCTCCGGCACCTGGCCGGCCTCACGCCCGAGGAGGCCGGCTGGGACGGCACCGTGATGCCGGCCGAGGGCGACAAGGTGCCCGCCGGCCAGGTGCCGCAGTGGCGCACCCGCGTGCAGTACGCCGTCGACGCCGAGGGCCACGCGGGCCTGCGCCGGCACCGCTCGCACGAGGTCGAGCGCATCGACCGCTGCCTGATCGCCTCCGAGGGCGTCAGCGAGCTGGGCATCGAGAAGCGGGACTGGACCGGCATGGAGTCGGTGGAGGCGATCGCGGCGACGGGCTCGCAGGACCGCCAGGTGATCCTCACCCCGCGCCCGGGCGCCCGGCTGCCCCTCGTCGAGCTGGACCGGCCGGTGTCCGTCCTGCGGATCGGCGAGAAGGACGGCGGCGTGCACCGCGTCCACGGCCGCCCCTTCGTCCGCGAACGCGCCGACGACCGCACCTACCGCGTCGGCAACGGCGGCTTCTGGCAGGTCCACCCGAAGGCGGCGGACACCCTGGTCACCGCGGTCATGCAGGGCCTGCTGCCGCGCAAGGGCGAGACGGCCCTCGACCTGTACTGCGGCGCGGGCCTGTTCGCCGGCGCCCTCGCCGACCGCCTCGGCGAGAAGGGCGCGGTGCTCGGCATCGAGTCCGGCAAGCGGGCGGTGGAGGACGCGCGGCACAACCTGGCCGGCTTCTCCCGGGTCCGCATCGAACAGGGCAAGGTCGAGTCGGTCCTGCCGCGCACGGGCATCACGGAGGTCGACCTCGTCGTCCTCGACCCCCCGCGCGCCGGCGCCGGCCGCAGGACGGTCACCCACCTCGCCTCCCTCGGCGCCCGCCGCATCGCCTACGTCGCCTGCGATCCCGCCGCGCTGGCCCGGGACCTCGGCTACTTCCGCGAGGGCGGGTACCGGGTGCGGACGCTTCGCGCGTTCGACCTGTTCCCTATGACGTCGCACGTGGAGTGCGTCGCGATCCTCGAACCTGCGGGCAAGGGGTCCTGACCTGCGCTTTCGTTGTCCGGGTGGGTTGCTCGACCTGTTTCCCCCGGGCAGCGGTTCGAGCGGGCGGATCGGTCTTTGCAACTTGCTGACCTGCGGGTTCGTGAGCGAGGTGCCTGCATGTGCGACGCCTTCAGAGGGGTGTTCGGGGATTCTTGACGCCCGGACGACGCTCGAGGCGGAAGTCTCTGCTGCACCTCCGCTGGTGCTGCGAGCGACCATCTTCGACCCCGCGTTGCCAGGGAACGCGGCTCAACCGCGCCACTTTGATACCAGTCAGGTATCATCTTTGTGTGGCGATGACACTCCGGCTCCCCGACGACCTTGACGCGAAGCTCACCGAGCGGGCGCGTCGGGAGGGCCGCAGCAAGCAGGAACTTGCCATCGAGGCCATCCGTGACGCCCAGAACCGGGCCGAGCTGAACGTCGATGACGTCCTGGCCGAGCTGATGGACAGCGATGCGGGGATCCTGGACTACTTGAAGTGACCGACGTGCGCTACATCCAGGTCGACGAGATCCTGACCATCGCCCGCACGGTCAACGGTACCGAGCACAGCGTGCGTGACATGGGTCTTCTGGTGTCGGCGATCGAGCGGCCCCGGACGAACGTGTTCGGAGCCGAGTTGTATCCCACGCTGCACGAGAAGGCCGCGGCACTGCTGCACTCCGTCGCCCGCAATCACGCGCTGATCGACGGCAACAAGCGCACCGCCTGGCTCGCCATGCGTGTCTTCCTGCGGTTCAACGGCGTGAGCGCCGGTACCGCCCCGCCACCCGTCCCCGTCGCCGGCCCGTTCGTCGAGGACGTCGCGCAGGACCACATTGACGTGCCGGTCATCGCCAAGCGCCTCTCGACCTGGTTCCCCATTTCCTGACGTTCGACGTCGTGCGGTGGGGGACAGGGGGAGGTTGAGCAAGCGGTGCTTGCTCCAGGCGGTCCGCCGGGTGGACTGATCCTGTTCGGTGGGCATTGTTCGTTCAGCGGGTTGATTCGCATGCCTTCGCGAGACGGGGCAGCGGGTCCACTCGGCGTGGAAGTGACGCCCCGGGAGTCAGGTGACCGGCACTCGCCCCGCCCTGCCGACCCGGCCGGCTCCCGGTCTCGACGAGGACGGGGGCCGTGGCCTGCTTCCCGTCGACGCCCTCGTCACCGACGGGGACGTACGCGAGCGCCTCTGGCCTGGCGCGGCGGTCCGGGTAGAGCGCGCCCTGATTCCTCGTACGCGGCCTGGGATCCGATGTCGAGCCGGACCTCGTGGGCGGGCGTCCAGCCGAGCGGAGACTGGACGTCGACGAACGCGCGGTACACGGCCTGCAGGTCGGTGAGGCCCTTCCCGCACGCCTGGCCGGCGCGTTGCCCGTGCCGCGAGAGGGGTGCGGGGGAGCGCCGCGCGGTGGCACACATGTCGAGAGCCCCGCGAGGGGGCCAGATCGCACCGGACGGTGGGGGCACCGTCCCGGGCCGTCCGCTGAAGCCGGCGACGGGCGGTGTACTCGCTCATCCCCGGTCGCCGCCCCGCGGTCGAGGGGGGGCGAGGGCCCGTCAGGGCGAGGTTGACGGATTCGGGGGTCCGGGCGGCACCGTACCTCGACGTAGGTGACGGTCGCGGATTTCGCCGCGTCGTACGCGGTGACCCGGGCCAGGCCGTTCGCGCGCAGTCGTTCCCTGCGGGGCCGCCGCAGTCGCGTCCACACCAGTTCGAATGTTTCGAAGGTTGTGCGAGTGATTGCGCTACGTCCCTTCCTCAGCTCATTCCGTTCCTCGCAGCGGTTCGCGTGAGGGGTGGCTTGACCAGCGAAGGCGCACTCGCCAAGACCTCTTCTGGTGAGGGAAGTGTTTCCGAAAGGCTGTCGAAAGCGTTGACAGGGCCATGGCGGTCTAAGAAAACTGTGGCCACCGAACGGCAGGAGGCCGTCGTTCCCCTCGCGTCGTGGGACCGGGTATGGCGGTCGGTCGTTGCGGCACGACGACGGGCGGCCCCCGCCGTGTTCCACGCAAGGCCACGGGCGGCAGCAGCCGCCCGCCCCCCACCAGCCTTCATCGGGAGGACGCATGCAGCAGGACCAGTTCCAGCAGAACCCCGTTCCCTCCAGCGGCTTGAGCCGACGAGGCTTCCTCGGCGGCGCCGGCACCGTCGCGCTCGCCACCGCGTCCGGACTGCTGCTGCCCGGCACCGCCCACGCCGCCACCACCATCACCACCAACCAGACCGGCTACGACGGCATGTACTACTCGTTCTGGACCGACGGCGGCGGCTCCGTCTCCATGACGCTCAACGGCGGCGGCAGCTACAGCACCCGGTGGACCAACTGCGGCAACTTCGTCGCCGGCAAGGGCTGGAACACCGGCGGGCGCAGGACGGTCCGCTACACCGGCTACTTCAACCCGTCGGGCAACGGCTACGGCTGCCTCTACGGCTGGACGTCGAACCCGCTGGTGGAGTACTACATCGTCGACAACTGGGGCAGCTACCGGCCCACCGGCGAGCACAGGGGCACCGTCTACAGCGACGGCGGCACGTACGATATCTACAAGACGACGCGGTACAACGCCCCCTCCGTCGAGGGCACCCGCACCTTCGACCAGTACTGGAGCGTCCGGCAGTCGAAGGTGACCAGCGGCTCCGGCACCATCACCACCGGCAACCACTTCGACGCCTGGGCGCGCGCGGGCATGAACCTGGGCCAGTTCAAGTACTACATGATCATGGCCACCGAGGGTTACCAGAGCAGCGGAAGCTCGGACATCACGGTCAGCGGCTGACCCCCGTCCGGCGGACAACCGGCTGCGGGCTCCGTCCTCGTGGCGGATCCCGCAGCCGTGGTGAACCCGCCCCCGCGGTGGGGGGCACCCCGGCCGAAGGCTGGGGGAGGGCCGACCGGTTCGACAATCGGAAGACGCAACCGATTGTGATGACGAGTTTATCGACTCCCCTCACATCGCGTCCTCACACCATCCACAATGGCCGTCCGTAGGGAGGCTGTGGCTGGCCGGTGCCCCACCCGCTGTGCGGGTGGGGCACCGGCAGATCTCACCGATCGACAGGCGTCTGGTCCAGCGCTCGCAGCCGGTGCCTGCGCGGCCTGGTCGAGCAGCTGGTGCCTCACCGCCCGACGTCTGCGAAGTGCCCATGGCTCGGCCGCCCCACGCGTCGATCCGCGGACCGGCCTCGGCAGCGGTCGAGTACGGCGGCGTCTGTGAACTTCCTTCCGACGGACGAAGGACCGACCTGATAAACCGTCCCTCCGCGGGAGCGTCATGGCACGGGAACGGGTCGGATCATGGACATCCGCGGCGGACCCGGCGCGATTCCGGTGACCGGTCGATCCCCTCCCCGGGCGGCGCCGGGGTCGGTCATGCGCGCAGTGCGTCGATCGCAGTGTCGATCGCGGCCAGGGCCGCGGTCCTGTCAAGACCCGCCCTCGACACGAGTGAGAGGCCCTGGACGATGTAAAGCAGCAGCTGGGCTTGAATCTGGGGGTCTGCGGCCTCGGTGACTTCTCCGGCCGCCTGCCCGCGGCGGAGTGCGTCGCTGACGATGCCGGTGAACCGGGCGTACGAGCGGGTGACGATCTTGGTGGCTTCGCTGTCGTGGGGTACGAGTTCGGCGGTCGTGTTGCCGACCAGACAGCCATGCGGTACGCCCAGGTCGGAGATCAGTTCGTCCAGGCGTGCCGGATGGGTCAGGATCTCGCGGAGCGCCGGCAGGAGCGGGTCGGTGTCGAGTGCGGCGATCAGGTGCCGCTCGTACACGTCCCAGTAGAGCCTGACGGCTTCGAGGTAGAAGCGGCGCTTGTCCCCGAACGTTCCGTAGAGGCTGCCGCGTTCGACGGCCAGCGCGTCGACTAGGTCCTGGATCGACGTCGCCCCGTATCCCCGGGACCAGAAGAGTTCGAGTGCGCGCGCCAGCGTCTTGTCCTTGTCGAACTCGCGGGGCCGTCCGGTTCGTGCCACGCGTCCGACACTACAACTTATTGACGGAGCGTTCAAGAAGTAGTAGCTTCAGCCGTGTTACTTCTGGAATGGTTGCACAAAAGTCGGCCGGGCACCTGTCGGGCACGAAGGGCGAAACAATGGAGTTGGCGGGAAAGACGGCGCTCATCACTGGATCCGGCACGGTCGGCGGACTCGGGCACGCGACGGCCAAGGTGCTGGCCGCGGCGGGAGCCGACCTGGTCATCACCGGTACCGATCCGGAGCGCGGTACCCAGGTCGTGGACGACCTTCGCGCGGTCGGCGCCGGATCCGTCGGGAGGGTGCGTTTTGTCGCAGCCGATCTGGCGGATCCGGCGGCCGTGCAGCAGCTGGGCGAGGACGCCGGAGCCGTGGACATATTGATCAACAACGCGAGCGTCATGACGTTCGGCCCGACCATCGAACAGGACCTCGCGAGCCATGACGCCGCCTTCGCGGTCAATGTGCGCGCACCGTTTCTGCTCACCGCGCTGCTCGCGCCGAGAATGGCCGTCAACGGCGGCGGCAGCATCGTCAACGTCAGCTCCACCGCGGCCGGTCTCGGCATGCCGGGAATGGCTGTCTATGGCGCCACCAAGGCGGCGCTCGAATCGCTGACCCGCACCTGGGCGGCGGAGTTCGCCCCGTTGGACGTACGGGTCAACGCGGTCGCCCCAGGCCCGATGCGCACCTCGAAGGTGGTCGCGGCGATGGGCCCGGATTTGGGCGGCATGGGCCTGACCACCGCGCTCAAGCGCACCTCCGACCCGGCCGAAGTGGCACAGGTGATCGCCTTTCTCGCCAGCGACCGGGCCAGTTACGTGACCGGGGCGATCGTTGCCGCCGACGGTGGCCGAACCGCGATCTGAACAGCCCGCCAACGTTGTTGCACCACGCGCCACGCGCCTCGGCGCCGAGTCGAAGGAAATGAGTTCATGGGACGTCTTGAGGGAAAGCACGCACTGATCACAGGGGGGACGAGCGGCATCGGCCTTGAGACGGCCCGCGAGTTCCTCGCCGAGGGGGCATCCGTCGCCATCACCGGCCGCTCCCGGGAAAGACTGGAGGAGGCCGCTCGGCAACTGGAGGGACCGCTGCTGACGATCGTCAGCGACGCCGGCGACGTACGAGGCCAAACAGCACTGGCATCACGGCTGCAGGCAGAGTGGCCCAAGCTCGACATCCTGATGAGCAACGCCGCCGACGTCACCCACCTCCCCATCGAGGAGTGGACAGAGGAGGCATTCGACAGACTCCTCGCGACCAATCTCAAAGCACCGTTTTTCCTGGTCAGAGCACTGCTGCCGCTCTTCTCGCAACAATCCTCGATCATTCTCGTCGGTTCGGTCTCCGCTTTCGTCGGACACGAGAACGCGACGGTCTACGGTGCGGCCAAGGCAGGCCTGCTCTCCTACGCTCGCGGGCTGACCCATGAGTTGAAGGATCGGGGTGTCCGCGTCAACGGACTGAGTCCGGGGCCTACCGTCACCAATGCGTTCGGGCCACTCGGTCCCGAGCGTCAAGCCGCCCTCTACGAGGAAATCCGGCGAACCGTTCCCCTCCACCGCCTGGGGACCGCAACCCAGATGGCGAAGGCGGCTGTCTATCTCGCCTCAGACGAGTCCGCCTACACCGCCGGCACAGTACTGCGCGTGGACGGCGGCATCGGGGAGCTCGCGTATTAGTGGGTCGCGGCGACGGGAGTCTCTGGGCTGCCCCAGCAGGACACGCGGTCCGGACAGTTCCTCGAGCCGAGCCCTGCACACCGAGCACGACACCGTCCGCGAAGCCTGGCGATGTGACCGGCCAGGTGTGATCGTCAGACGCGGTGAGCCAGGTGGCCCCGAGGCCGTCAGGTCTTCGAAGCCGGGCTCTCGGACAGCTGCCGGCGAAGTCCGGTCGCAGATACGACGGCGGAAGTGCCCGACCGGTTCAAAAAGGATCTCCATGACCCCGGCTCACCTGGGGTCGATGGCGGCCTGTGCACCCTCTGGGGCCTTGGTTCAAGTCTTCTGGGCGGCTGTTTCGGCGGGTGAATGTGTGGTGGCACGTGGGGGTGGGGCGACGGCGGCGAGGTCATCGACAGGGGCAGGCTTTCGGCAGTCGACGACCAGGTGCTCGCGGCGGATCGGTGTTCGGCTGCGCGACCGTGTGGTGAGGGTGCGGTGGTGCGCGCTTCCGCTGCGTTCCCCATGCGCTGCCGCTGGGGACCTTACGGGACCAAATTCGGCCGACCGCGGCGAGAACGGGGAGGCGGCACCGTTCAGATGGTGTCCCCCTGGTTTGCCTTGAGCAGCAGCTCGTGCAGCGTTGAAAGTTCTTCTGGCGTCAGTACGCCGAGCGTGTCTTTCATGACGCGGTCGACGACAGCGGCTCCTTCGACCCGGAGCCGTTCTCCCTCTGCAGTGAGGCGGTGTCGTACGGCGCGGCCCGGTCCGTCGACACGTTCGATGAGCCCTCGATTGATCATCCGGCCCGCCAGCGTGCCCATCGACTGGTCCGTCTGGAACGTCAGCACCGCGAGCGCATGCAAGGAAGCAGCTGGTTGCGCGTGCAGGTGCCTCAGCACATCCCACTGTGACAAAGACAGGCCGAGCTCACCCAACTGGGTGTTCACCGTGCGATGGTGATACCACTGCAGCCGCTTGACCGCCAGCCCTACGTCCTGCAACGTCACGGCACCCATGGTCGCCCTTAACTCTCGGTATCCTCGGCTACATCTCCTCATCCTAGGAGGTGAGGCAGCTGCCGAGCCTCCTGAGCTGCGCTCACCGTCCTCAAGGACGGCGCCTCACACCTCTCCCCCGGCCGGAGCTCGTCACCGATCTCCGGATGTCGGTGCGGCCGCTCCTTTCACGGCACCGTCACCTCGATCCCGGGCAGGACGATCCGGACGTCGATCTCCGGCGCGATGCGGGCGACCGCGTCGGCGTAGTGGCGGGGATCCCGGTCGGTCTTGGTGATGACCTGGTCACCGAGCCGACCGCTGTGGAAGGCGTAGTGGTGCGGCACGGCGAGGGTGGGCTTGAGAACAGCCGTCAGACCTGCGGCCTGCTCGGCGTTCATGACGGACTGCTCAAGGTTCAGCGGCCTGACGCACAGGCCGTTGATCGGCAGGATGGCCAGGTCGATGTGGCCGAACCGCTCCGGAACGAGGTCGAGTTCGGGAACCCGGAGCGAGTCGCCTCCGAAGAAGACCGTGCGTCCATGGGCCTGAATGACGAAGGTGACCTCGTGGACGCCGTGCTGGCCCGGTGTTGCCGTCACGGTAAGGTCCCCGACGCTGGTGGCCTCCCACGCTTCGACGGCCCGGACGTTGCGGAAACCCTTGCTCCGCGCGATGGGCGCGACAGTACCGGGCCCGATCAGGGGGGTGTCCAGGTCCAAGCCGCCGGCGACGAGGGAGTCGAGGTCACAGTGGTCGTAATGCTCATGACTGACGACGACGGCGTCGACGCGGCCGAGTTCCGCGACGGTCAGATGCGTCGGTTCGCCCGGATAGTAGTTCGCGGTCTGGGTGAACCAGGGGTCAGTCAGTACACGGATCTCACCGAACTCGATCAGCTGGCAGGCATGGTCGATCCGGGTCACCTTCAGGGGTGCACTCATGAGGGGTTCTCCTTGGCTGAGGGGTGCGTGAGGGTGGTCACTTGTTGCCGAGGTCGAGCAGGGTGCCCAGCAGTTCCTCGGGTGTCTCAACCTGTGGCATGTGGCCCGTGCGGGGCAGCAGCGTGAACGTCGACATCGGGATCGCGGCCGCGTAGGCCCTGCCGTAGTCCGGAGTGACGATGCGGTCGCTTTCTCCCCACAGCACATGGAACGGCACGTGTGTGTCGCTGAGCCGCTTGGCGAGCGTCGGGTCGGACATCGTGGGACCCGTGTAGCCGATGAGCGCGGGAATGTCCGGGCCCGGCCTCGTGCCACCGGTGCTCGACGGCATGGGGGCCTTGCGGGGGTCGTGGAAGGAGTGGGCCAGGACTTCGGCGGGCGTCAGGCCGCTGACGTCAGTGGCCGCAGCGGCGTCGACCTCAATGCCGATTCCATTGATGATCACTCCTCCGCTGACGCGCGGGCTGCCCTGGAGGGCGATCTCGGCGGCCAACCAACCGCCGAATGAATTGCCGATCACGGTGACGTCACTCAAGTCGAGCGTCTCCAGCATCGCCACATAGACCTTCGCAAGGTCGGAAACGCTGGTGAGCGCGGAGTTCCTCGGGGTGCCGCAGAAGCCGGGGTGCGTCGGCAGCAGTACGCGGGAGTGGGTCCGCTCGGCCAGCAGGTCGGCGAAACCCGTCATGGTCGCCGGACCGCCACCGCCGTGCAGCAGCAGGAACGGACGGGTGCGGTCGCGATCCTGCAGGGTCACGTCGACCGGGCCCATGGAGCTGACGTCGAGCGTGGCGGTTTCGGTGCGGGTGGGCCGCAGGCTGCCAGCGGCTACCGGTTTACTCATGGCTTCTCTCTTCTCGCGAGGATCTGTATATAAGGAACCTTATATCAGGTTGCTTAGTCGCGCAAGTTGCCTCCGCAGGACCAGGCTTGCGTCGCCCGACACGCGGCCCGGAGCTGGGTGATCTGTGGCGGCTTGGCGGCGCAGCGAAGTAAGCAAGCGGCAACCAGGCGAGCCGGGCGGGGCGGGCGGGACGGGGGCGGACGCCGGTGAGCTGGGCGATGGCGAGCTTGGCCCCGGCCAAACGGTTCTTCGACGCGGCACAGGTTGTGGAGGTGTCCTGGCGGTCGCGCACGACGGCACAGTGCTGCCCGCCCGGCACCGGGATCTGTTGCCTGGGCGGGCAGTCACCTGGGCTGACCCGTCCGTATGCATGCGGAGAAGGGCCCCCCGTGTGGAGTGCGCTACGACTTTGCCGCGAACGGGCCGATGGCCGCCCAGGTCGCGTCGAGGGCTTCGAGGTGCGGGAGGTGGCCGGCCTTCGGGAGCGCGGCGAACTGTGCGCCTGCCACAGCACGTGCGACGGCCCGCCCGTACGCCCGGCGACGATCTCGTCGCTCTCGCCCCACACCACGAGCGTGGGGACGTTCAAGGCGCCGAGCCGACCGAGGGGCGCCAGGTCGCTCATGCTGGCGATTAAGGGTGCACAGTAGTGAAACCACCGCACGATGGATGCCGAATTGTACGAGATCCGGAGGGGGCCTCGCCCAGTGGGACGCCCTGCGCGCCGTCGACCGCATGCCGGGGGCGTAGGGGAAGCAAAGCCGCCGTCGCGACCTACCAGCTGGAAGTCCGTGAGCGGCATCTGCTGGTAGCGCACCGTGCGGCCCAGGGTTTCGGTGACTGTTCGCCGGTTGGCCGACTGCCGCCGCAGCGTGCCGGTGGAGTGCACGTGTAAGTCGAGATGCAATCTACCGCGGTAGCGGGTGGCCGGCTTTTCGCATCGGTGGCGACAGTACGGGACTACTTGAACCGAATGGTGACCTGGTCGGCACGCTCGTAAACGGCGACAAGGCGACGGTGCCAGGCCCGGATCGCATCGGACGCATCACGTCTCGTCCGCCAAGGGCCCGATCGGGTTGGGTACGTCGCCGGCCGTGACTGGTGTTCGCGACAACCTTCACCGAAGGGGTCGCGGCAATCTCCTGTTCCAGACGTGTCACGTAGTCGACGGGCAGCCGGCATGCCGTCCACCGCGCAGTCCGCCCGACATCTATGGGAGGTAGCCGGTCGCGCCACCGCTGGATGACCGTTGTGCCTGGTACCGGCAGTCCTGCCGTCGCAGAGGGCACTGGTTCTTCTCCCGTCATCGATGGGAGGTGAATACGTGACGACCACATTCGTCACAGGTGCCCACGAGTCCCTCGGATACCGGCTGATTGAGGCGGGCCATACGGTCATCGTCGGTGCGCGTGATCCGCAGCGCGGCCGGGCTGCCGCCGGGGCACTCGGTGCCCGCTTCGTGCAGATCGACGTGACCGACGATGCGTCCGTGACTGCGGCCGTCACCGACGTCGAAGCCCACGAGGGGAACATCGATGTCCTGATCAACAACGCAGGAGTTCCCGGCACCCACAGCACCGCTGACCAGGTCACGGCCGCTGACGCCACTGCGGTGTTCGACGTCAATGTCGTGGGGATCGTCCGCGTCACGCATGCGTTCCCGCCTCTCCTGCGGAAGTCCGAGAACCCGGTCATCGTCAACGTGTCGAGCGCCATGGGCTCCTTCGCGGCCGCCCACGACGCCGAGTGCGCCGAGAGCCGGGCCATCGCACCGCTCCACACGGCGTCGAAGGCAGCCGTGACCATGCTGACCGCGCAGTATGCGAAGTCGTGGCCGGACATGAAGGTGAACGCGGCCGGCCCCGGCTACACAGCGACTGACTTCAATGCTCACAGCGGCCCGCAGACGGTGACCGAGGGGACCGACGCAATTGTCGAACTCGCCACCGTCGGAGTGGACGGTCCTACCGGAACCTTCCGTGACCGGTACGGTGCGGTGGCCTGGTGAGGATTTTGGCCGGTTCCTAATGGCCGGTCCCAACAGGGAGGCGAGCTCGGCCGTCTCATCGTTGCTGGTCAGCGGCCCGTGGGGCAGTTCCTCAGGTACCTGCTGTGGTTGATGTGTGTCGTTGACTGACGCCCAGTGGGCCCGCATCGAGCCGTTGACACCGAACGGGCGACCTCGACTGGAGTGCCGAGTCGACCGGACGGCAGCGGCAATCGATGCGGACGGGCCAGTCGTTGTCGTCGGCCGCGTCGACCCGGGCCTCGGTCTACTGCAAGAGCGGGAGTGAACACATCGGATCACGTTGACGACCCGCAGGTCCGGCGTCCGGGGCTTGCCGGTTGCGGTGTGTGTTATCGGCAGGGCGAGCAACTCTTCCTGCAAGGGCGAGGCTGGCCATGCAAGGGAGCGGTTGCCCTGCGCCTGCTCACGGGTCCGTCGAGGGGGTGGCCAGACTGTGGAAGCACGGGCGCAGCAAGTTGATGATCTGCTCGGGTGAGGCATCCGCGAGGTGCGTGAGACGCAGAAGATATCGCTCGGCGATCACCCCATGCACGATCGCGCTGAGCAGGCTCGCGCGCAGGCTGGCGTCGGGTGCCGGTAGCGCCTCGGTGAGACGGCTGAGCTGAACCTCCCCAGCGGCGCGGTAACGGTCGGCGGCATCAGCGTTCGTGAGCATCGAGCGTAGGACGGCCAGGGAGGCCACCGGCTCATCGGTCAGGCGCCTGCTCAGGGATGTCAACAGTGCCTCGATCACTTCGTCCGAGACGTCACCGGGCAACTCATCGACGGGACCCTCGACGGCGCGGGCGAAAAGGAGGTCTTTGGTGCCGAAGTAGTGCATAACCAGACCGGCGTCGACACCTGCGGCAGAGGCTACAGCGCGGATCGTGGTCCGGTCGTAGCCGCGCTCGGCGAAGATCTGGCGGGCTGCGGCGAGAATGCGCTGCTCGCTTTGACGGCGCTGCTGAGCCCTGGTGGGGCGGGCACTCGGTTCAGTCACGTTTTCATTCTACGTTCGTTGACAGAAAGCCCACTTCACTCTACAGTCGTTCAATGAACAATCGTTCAATGAAAGGACCCGACATGACTGCCACCTCGTGCGAAGTCGTTGAGCAGGTCTTGCGCGCGGGCCGCGAGATGGACACCGAGACGTTCGTGAGCCTGATCGCTCCGGACGGCTACGTCGAGTGGCCGTTTCAACCGCAAGGACTCCCAGGTCGACTGGAGGGCCGCGAGCAGATCCGCGAGTTCCTGAACGCCCAATCCAAGGCTCTGGTCAGGTTCGACGAGTACCGCAACACAGTGATCCATGAGACCACCGACCCAGAGGTGGTGATCGTCGAGTACGACGCCCACGGAACCGTCATCCCTACAGGCGCACCCTTGCACCAAACCATCATCGCCGTTCTACGGATCAGGGACGGTTTGGTCGTTTCGTATCGCGACTACCTCAATCCATTGGTGCTAGCCGAAACGCTGGCAAGCGTTGGCACCGCCTCGATGAGCCAGTCCGACACCGTGCCACCGGGTCGTTGATGCCCTCGGCGTGACGGCCGCTGTGCGGTCCCGTGCCGAGTTGGCCCGCAGGGCGGTGAGTCCGATCGGGCGCTGATCTCGATGGTGATCGCCCCGGAGGTACGGCCGCACCCCGGAGCCCAGTTGCGGATCATCGATGCCGACGGGATGCGGCTGACCGCCTTTGCCACCAACACCAAGAGCGTCCCGATCGCCGCACTCGAGCTGCGGCACCGCCAGCGCGCGGGGGCCGAGGACCGCATTCGGGCCGCACGGGCCACCGGCCTGCGCAACCTTCCCCTCCACGACGCCGCACAGAATCAGATCTGGCTGGAGATCGTCCAGATCTCCCTTGACCTGCTCGCGTGGATGCCGATGCTCGCCCTGAGCGGTGACGTCCGTCGGTGGAAACCGCGGCGGCTGCGGCTCCGGCTGTTCTCCGCCGCCGCACAGCTCGTCACCACCGGACGGCGCCGCGTCCTCCGCCTCGCGGCCCACTGGCCCTGGACCGAGGTGATCACCCAAGCCCCGCAACGACTCGCAACTCTGCCGAACCCAGGCTGACCAGCAGCTTCCCGTCCCTACGAGCAGCACCACCCGCCGGAGCCGTGGACCCGGCACCCACCCGACGCGACAGCCGGGCCACCAGCCTGCCCACGCGCAGGAATCTCGGCCCCGAAGGAGCCGAAAGGGTCCGTCAGCAAGCTGACGGACCCTCATGCAAGACCGAGGTTAACGCTCCGGTTCTACGGGATGCGCGAACGCGGCGGGCGGATTCGATCGTCGTGGGCCATCGCAAAGTGATGAAAGCGCCACAGGAAACCCAAGGATGGGCATACTCTGCGGGAATCACCGCAGGTGGGCCGGGGCGACCTGTAGTGCGGCGGAGGTGTCATGGGTGGGGACCCGTATGTGTCAGCAAAAGGGATCGGAGAACGCGGCCGGACGGGGGTGCCGGATCCGTACGGTGACCAGGCTCTCCTGACCTCTGCCATGACGGAGGGCTACGACGCCGTCCCCGGCCGGGAACGCAGTCGACTGCGGAGCTATCTCGAAGCGGTTGTCGCGGCCCGTCCGGCGCCGGTGCACACCACGGTCGCCTTCAACGCCGTGTACTTCGGGTACGAGCTCGGCGGCGACGGCTACGGCGGAAGCCCGCTGTGCCTCGACGACTTTCCCGTCATCACCTTCGGTGAGTGCGCTCCCGTGCTCCCGGTCGGTGCCATGGTGTGTGTCGCCACCGGGTCGGACCCGCTCTACGCCGAAATCGTCTACCGGGAGGGCGCGCACCCGGAGGTGGGCGCGCTCGGTGACGTACCGGCTTGGGTGTCGGGGGCGCCCGCGGGCGCCGAGGGCCCGGGCAGGCCGGGTGCAGACGCCGAACCACGGCGCAGGGAGCTGCTGGTCCCGGACCTCCACGCCTTCGGTCCGGCACTGAGCCTGTCACCGGCCCAGCTTCATCGCTTACGCACACGCGGGCGATGGATCAATGAGGACGGGCATGTCGTCGTCGACGTGTGCTATCCGTCCCCGCAAGCAGCCCGGCGCGACGATCTGACGGCCTACGCAGACCATCTCCTGACGACGGCTCGGGAGCAGCTTCTCAGCCCCTTCGTCCCTGTTTCCCTTGCTTCCCTGGTGGGCGGCACGCACGACGACGATCTGCGGGCGGGACTGCTCGGCCTCCTCGACACGGTGCGGGGTGTCCTCGACTCCAGTGCCGTGTTGCGCACCTGGGGCCACTACGCCATGACCCGTACCTCCCTCGCGGACTGCTGGCGGGACACCGGACCGCTGGGCGGCGACGACCTCAGGTCTTTTGTGGCCGCGGTCGAGCGCGCGGCCACCCCGGCGAGGCGGCGACGCGGCCTCATCGCTCCGAGCACTGTGTACACAGCGGTCGGACCACGACTTCGCGGTTTTCCCGGGGCGGCGGAGCGGCTCAGGGGAGCGGGGTATGCCGCTGCGGTGTGCCGGGCGAACGTGGCGCTCGCCGACGTGGTCCAAGGGGACAGCGATCATGGCCTATTCGGTAACGGCTCCCGGATCACGCTTGACGATGCCTTCGAGGGGGGAGGGGTGTGGCGGTCCCACCATCCCGGTGACGCAGAGGCACCCGGAGACCCCCTGGTCCCGGCCGGGCGCGGCTGGAACTCCACACTGCACGCACTGCCGGAGCCGGAAACGGAAGTGGAGCTGGAACCGGTAGACGCGCCCCTCGCCGACGACGCCCTCGGCACCGGAGAACTCCTGCGAAGCGACGCGCAGGAGATCGTCTGGCGGGCTCCCCTGCGGCTGGCCCATCTCATCGGCGGCTGGTTTCCCCTGCACCCGTTCGTCGCGGAGGAGCTTTGCCGGCCCCACGGTGCGCACCCCACGCTTCGCCTCGAACTCGACCATGCTGGTGAGACGTTGGACGAGAAGGAGGCGGTGCAGAACGTCGCGGCCGAACTCGGCGAAGAGTCCGGTCGGTTGACGGGAGTCGTCTGGCCCGGTGACTTCTTCCCCGGCCTGATGCTGGAGCTGCGCCGACTCCGGGGCGACACAGTGATTCGCCTCGCTACGACGCGGCTGAAGGAACGCGTGCAAGCCGGTGACCGTGAGACGGGGCACTGTTACGACCCGCGCGTGCTCACCAGGGAGGACGTGCCGGGCAGCAGCCGCCACGGTGACAGCGCGGTCGGGCTGGGTCCCCGGCAACTGGTGATGCGCACCGTGCGCCGTTGCGGTCTGCTCACCCTGGACGGTCATGCCCTGATGGACCGGTCGGTCCTGCCGAGCGCGGTCTATGGGCGCCGACCCGCCCGGTCGCAGGCCGCCGCCCTGGACTCGGCCGTCGCGGGACTGCTCGCGGAACGTCTTTTGGAGCCGGCCCTCGGCAGCCGGGACGCCTGGGGGCAGCCGCACTTCCCGCCGCGTGACGGACAGCGGACCATTCCCCTCATCGGTTACCGCCCCGCCAGGCCGCGGGTGATACGTCCGTGGGACGGTGGCGAACCGGGCGGCGAGGGACTGCGCGACGCTCAGTTCGTCGCAGGTCATCTGCGCCGCCTGCGGCCGGGGTGTCTGCCCAGTGACGTTCAGCGCGCGGCCTTCCGGGAGCACTGCCGCAGGCTCGGCAAGGCGGACGGCTGGGAACTGCCGTACGGCTACACGTTCGTGACCGAGCACACGCGCGGCCGCTGACCTTTTACGGCTTTCGCGTGTCCATGGTTCCGGACCCCTCTCTCCTTCCCGTCACCCACAGGCTTCTTCCCGTCACCCACAGAAACGGAGTGCGTGTACATGCAGGATCGCTACCGCGTCGTCACAGGGCCACCGTGGTCCCCGCCGAGCGTCTCGGCCGAGGACCTGGAAGGCCTGGCCGCCGCGCTCAACGCCTTGGGGTCCCCGGCCGCCGCCGCCCTGAACGACCTGACGGCGGACATGGTGGAACTCGCCTTCAACTCCCTGCGACCCAAGCACCGTCAGGAGTTGCTCACCAGTCTGGGCATCCGCATGTCGGCTCCTCGACGGGTGAGCAGTGCCCTGTGCCGAGACGTCCTCACCAGGCTGCGACGCGAGTCGCGGCAGCACACCTGCACATGCGGGATCAAGGGACTCACGGTCACCGTGATGAACCAGGTGCGCGACTTCGTCCTGGCGCACGACGGGGAGCCGGTTTCCGACCCTGTTGCCCGGTGGGGCGCCACGCTGGTCCGGGTCACCGTGTTCGCGTGGTGCAACGCCTCCGTTACTGACGCCCACATCCTTTCCTGGGCGGCGGACCAGGACTGGTTCGGCGCGACGGCCGACGACGAGGAGGCGGCCCGGCTCGCCGCCGTCGCTGCCGCGGCGCGGCCCCTCGTGGAGGCGTACCCCGATTTCGCCCTGGGAGCGGCGGAAGACGACGGGCTGGTGCTCGCGGAGGACAGTGGACCAGGGGGCGCTGCCATCGCCGACCGGCCGGGCACCAGCGCCCCCGCACCGGAGACCGCGGTAGCGGACCCCGGTACTTCGCATGAGGAGACCGCTCCCGCGTCCGACGACACCGGGACCAAGGCGGGGACAGCTCCCGAGGAGGCCTGTCGGCAGCTGGAGTCCGCCCTGGCGGGGGCCCGCCAGGCCGCGGAGAAGGTCACCGACGCGGTCATGGACGGCCGCCCTCCGCGGGACGCGGACCTGGCTCCGCTCGCTGCGCTGAGCACTGCTTTCAACGACGTGAACGCGGTGTTCCGGGCCGCCGGGATCGAGGGGGTGCCTCGTCGCCTGGAGGACATGACGCGCGCCGCACGCGCACACCGGACAGCGCGGGAGCGTGACCTCCAGGCCCGCGAGCCGCTGCGGGAACTGCTGGATGTCGCCTGTCGCCCGGACAGTTCCGCCGCTGCCGCCGCTGCCGCTGAGGCCGTGCGCGGCACGGCCCGCCGCCTGCTGGACGTGCCGGTGTGGGAGGAGCCGCAACGGGAGGAGAGCGCCGCGCTCGCCGCCCTGGCCCGGCTCATCAGGTTGGGACGACAGGCGGATGCCGCGACGGAGATCCTGGCCCTGCAGGTGCAGGTCGTACGGGTCCTGCCCACGTGCGCCATGGCGGTGCTCATCGCTCCCGAGCTGACGCTGGACCAGCCGGTGGACGGTGACCCGCACCCTGCCGGGACCGACGGGGCGCACGGCACCGTCGAGCCCGCCGACGCCGAGACGACCGCAGAACACGGAACCGTGCAGTCGGCCGCACCGACCGAGGCGATCACGCCCCAGCCCGCCGCCGGGCCGGAAGCCACGACGACCGCCGAGCCGGTCCACGCCCCCGACGCAGACGCCGCGCCGGCCGCCGACAGCGACTCGGCGCCCCCCACGTCCGCTGACGCGCCTGCCCAGACACCCGCCGCACCCACGCTTTCTCCCGTGCAGGACACACCCGTCCGGGAAGCGGCCCCGGCGGCGGACGACGCCACCGATGAGGCCGCGGTCGAGGGGGTCCTGGCGCAGCTGGTCGTGGAGCGGCGCTTCGGACTCGCCCACCATGTGGCGAGGGCCGCCGGCCACCCCGAGCCCCAGGTGGCGGCGATCCGCCTGGCCGGTGCCGCCGCGCTGCTCACCTCCGGGGACAGCCAGAGTGCCCGGCTGACGGCGGACCTGCTTCAGGAGTACGGCGGATACGCGGGCCAGGACAGCGAGGGCAGCGAACTCCTCCTGCTCCCCGCCCTGCTGCGTACCGCGCTGATCACCGGCGACCACGCTGCGGGTGCTCAGCTCAAGGCACTGGTGCCGCGGCTCCCGGACCGGCTGGGGGAGGCGGCGGCCGCCGTTGCCGACCGTGCCCTCAGCGGCGCCTTGTTGATCGCCTCGCCACTGGTCGCCGACGCCTCCGAGACGGAGGTCCGGCTGCGGGAGCTGCGCGAGCAGAGCCGTGTCCTGCTCGCGCCGCAGCGGCTGCGGTTCGCACGGGCGACGGAGATCGCCAAGCGCTGGCTCGCCCCCGACGACGGGATGCTCGGATCGCTGCTCACGACCGTCGTCGGTGACGACCGCCACGCGCTGCAGCAGGTGCGGGAGCAGGCCGATCGGCTGTCGAAACTGGCCGAGGTCAACAGCGAGATCGACCGCATGGACCGCAAGTACCGCTCGTCCAGCGGCAAGCCGCTTCAGGGCTCCGGACGGCAGGACCTGGTGCATCTCGTGGAGCGGGCCGTCAGCCTGGTCAAGGAGTGGTGCCTGGCGGTCGACGGCACCCGTCGCGGCGACCGTTCCGACGGCAACCGGGCGGTCAAGGAGATCTCCTCCCTGCGACAGTCCCTGCTGGACGGCAGGGAAGCGGCGCTGGGCGAACTGGAGCGGTTGGCGCGGCGCCCGGACGCCCTCTCGGGCGCGATGGCCTGGGCGGCCCACGCCTCGATGGAGGAGCTGTTCGCCCTGCTGGCCGGCGACACCGTGACCACGCGTTCCGGCGGTCCCGTCGACCCAGCGCTCGTGCTGGACGCGGAGCTGCTGAAGGTGTGTGACACCCGTGACGAGTGGCCGTCGCCCGACGAACTGCTGACCGCGGTCCACCGGAGCTGGCAGGAGGCTCTGGACGAGCGGCTCTCCCGCGACGCGTTCACCGCGGCCCGTGACATCGTCGAGCTGGCCGGACGAGGGCTGCTGCCTGCCGCCGGGGCGGGGGAGTTCGTCCCGCCCGCGGAAGCCGAGATCGACGACAGGGAGAACGCCCGGCGTGCGCAGCTGCGGAAGGCACACGACGCACTCGTCGCCGAGCTGCACCGTGCGCAGGCCGATGGCGCCGTGACCGAGGATCAGGACCTCGGTCTTCAGGAGTTGCTCGCCGACGCCCACAACCGCCTCGAAAGCGCCGACCGACACGACCTACTGCACGTGCGGCGGGCGCTCGACACGGTACGGAGTGGCCTGCCGGCCTTCCGGGAGCAGGCGGCGGACCGGATCCGGGCTCGGCTCGACGCCCTGGACCCCTCCGTGGAGGAGCGGGCCCAGGTCCTGCGGCGCCTGGAGACGAACGACCTGGCCACCGCTGCCGACCTCGTCTACTTCCTGGAGATCGGCGAACCGGTCCCGGAGATCGAGGGCGGCGAGTCCCATCTGACCGAGTTCTTCCCGGCCGTGCCCGACGGCCTGCCCGGAGGGATCGACCATGAGCTCGTCGAGCTGGTCCGGTCCGGCGGCAAGCATCCGATGGTCCCCGTCCTGGACTACGGCGGCCTCTCCACCGACGAGGCGGCGCTGGCGGCCGACGCGCTCGACGAGTGGCGCGCGCTTGCCGCCACCGAACGGAAGGACCGGCTCCAGGTGGCTCCGACGCGGCAGGTGCCGCCTCTCCTCAAGCTCCTCGGCTACGACGCCAAGAGCGCCAGGCCGCTCGACGACCGATCCCAGCACCGGCGGGAGTACCGTCTCTTCGAAGCGACCGGCGTGGAGATCAACGGCAGGGCGAAGGCGCCCGCGTTCGGCTCGCAGATCAAGGAGCAGGGCGGCAACCTGCGGGTGATGATGGTCTGGGGCAGGCCGCCCGCCAAGGTCGTCATGAGCTGGGCGGAGCGGGACACCAGCGGAGCGAGCCTTCTCGTCGTCTACTTCGGCACGCTGAGCCGTGAGGCCCGAGTCGAACTCGCCGCCGGTTCGGACCGGTTGCAGCCGCTGCTCGTGGTGGACGACGCGGCCCTCGCCTATCTCGCGGCCCGTGGCAACCGCCAGGTCAGCGCCGCCACGCAGACCCTGCTGCCCTTCTCCGGCGTCAACCCGTACATCAGGGAGAAGCGCGGCCGGATCGGCGGCGAGATGTTCTACGGCCGCGACGCCGAACGCAAGAGCATCCTCGACCCGCGCGGCACTCAGGTCATCTACGGCGGCCGGGGCCTGGGCAAGTCGGCGCTGCTCGCCGACGCCGGGGAACTGTTCACGGAGCAGCGCCCCGGCTACCACCAGACGGTGTACGTCAACCTCGACCAGGAGAACATCGGCAAGGGCAGCTCGCGCGGGCCGGAGGCGCTGTGGAGCGTCTTACTGAGGGAGCTGACCGTGGCACAGGTACTCGATGACCGGCCGCAGAGGCGCGGAAAACGACAGGAGACCTCCGAGCGGGTGCGCGCTGGCATCCGGACCTGGCTGGACGGGGACTCCCGTCGCAGACTGCTGATCCTGCTCGACGAGTGCGACCAGTTCTTCGAGGCCGACGCCCCGCGGTTCGACCAGACCAAGAAGCTCAAGGGCCTCGGGTCCGACACCAAGGACGCGGCGAAGGTCGTCTTCGCAGGACTTCACTCTGTGCAGCGCTTCTCGAAGCTCGCGAGCAACGGGCCGTTCGGCCACCTCGCCCAGACCCCGAAGGTGATCGGCCCGCTGGCTCCCCAGTCGGCTGCGGAACTGCTGGTCGAGCCGATGCGGGCGCTCGGGTTCGAGTTCAAGGACCTGGATCTCGTCAACCGTGTGCTCGGCTACTGCTCGTACCAGCCGTTCCTGCTGCAGATGTTCGGGCACCGGCTGGTCGAGCTGATGCACCGCAAGCGGACGCGGCGCGGCGCCGGGGAACCCCCTTACGAGGTGGAGGTGACCGACATCGAGATCGTGGAGTCGGACGCCGCGCTCCGGGACGGCATCTCGGCGGCCTTCAAGGACACGCTGAGCCTCGACCACCGCTACGACGTGATCGCCAATGTGCTGGCGTACCACGCCCGCCATCACGGCCTGGAGGTGCGGCTGAGCGACACCGAGTTGCGCGAGGAGTGCGAGACGTACTGGCGCAAGGGGTTCGAACAGCTCGACACCGAGGGTTTCCGCGCCTACCTCTCCGAGATGGTGGGTCTCGGTATCCTCGCGCCCAACCACGACGGACTGGGCTGGCATCTGCGCGGTCCCAACGCCCTGCGCATGATCGGTACCTCCCACGAGGTGGAGGCACGTCTGCTTAGGGCCGAACAGGACTGTGAACTGCAGGAGAGCATCGTGCAGGAGGGCCGCCCCGAGCTCCCCGACGGGCGGTCGGCTCCGCTGACCAACACCCAGCTCGACGACCTCCTGGGCGAGCGGTCCAACCGGACCCGAGTCGTCCTCGGCAGCACCGCCACCGGAGTCACCGACGTCGCCCGGACCTTGCGTACGATCGCCGGACCGATCGACGGCTGGACATTGCCACCCGTGGGCAAGCCCAGCGTCTACAAACAGGAACTCACCGGCGGACGCCCCCGAGAGCGACGGGTCGTCATCAGCGACTTCGTCAACTACCGGGAGCCGGTCCGGCCCGAAACCTGCCGCGAAGCCGTCGACCTGGCCGAGACGCTGCTGCCCGCCACTCCGGGGGTCACCCGCGCGGTCGTCCTCGTGACCGACCCCGCCCAGCTCGCCCTGTGGCGCTCCCTGCTGACGGGAACCGAATCCACCTCGGCCGCCCCGGTGGTGCTGCGTAGGCATGACCACCGCAGCCTGCGCGGCTGGGCCCAGCGCGTCAACGTGTTCCACACGGAGGACCGCCTGGACCGTCTCCACGAACTGACCGGCGGCTGGCCGCTCCTGGTGGACCGAGCCCACCGCCTGCACGAGGAATTGGGCGACCCCGACGAGGTGTTGCGCCGTCTGGCCGACCTCCGCGCGGACCGGGCTGAGGCCCGCGCATTCGCCGAGGCGACCGGCGTGTACGCGGATCCGCTGCTGGCCGCCGGATACCGAGCCCTCAACGACGAGTTCAAGGACGGCCTCTTCGACCTGGAAGGCGCGGTGACCGCCGTCGCGCTCAAGATCGATGACGAGGACGAGGCACGGTGGATCGTCAACTGCCTCGACGCCCTCCAGGTCTTCGACCGCGAGGACACCCAGCTGCGCCTGGAACCGGTGCTCCGGGAGTGCGTGGCGCTCAACGGGTGACAGAGCCGCACGTGAATCGTGACCGGACATGGCCGTGGTGATCGCGGGCGTGCCGGTCGCGGTTCCGTAGTGGGCGGAGGACCTGTTGCGCCGACGAGAGCAACGAGGTCCCGTAGGCGGTGCTGGCTCCATGCGCTCCGCCGTCCACCCGACCGGGATACGCCGACGCCCCGCGCCCGGTGCAGGATCGGACGCGGGGCGTCAGCAGGGCGTACGTCAGTGATCGGCGGCATACGAGACGAAGGCGGCCCACTGCTGGGGCCCGAAGGCGAGCTGGGGTCCCTGCTTGTGCTTCGAGTCCCGGACGTGGATGGTGGCGGGAGTGGCAGCGATTTCGACGCAGGCTGGCCCGTCGTCGGTGCTGTAGCTGCTTTTGATCCATGCCAACTCGAAGCTGTGACCGGCCGGGGGCTTCATGCTCATGTCTCTCCAAGGACGTTCTCGATGAAGGCCAGCGACTCCTGCGGCGGAAGGGCTTGAGCACGGAGGACCCCGTAGCGGAGCTCAAGGATCTGGATCTCCTTGGGCTCGGAGATCAGTCGGCTGGTCCGTTGAACCTCGTTGTGCCCCACCGTGGTGCCCTCATTGAGCCGCAGTAGGTGGAAGGGGCCGCCGAGACCGGCGTTGTCCTCACGATCCATGGGAAGCACCTGGATCTCCACGTTCCGCATCTGCCCGATTTCCAACAGCCGTTCGAGCTGTCGGCGTAGCACCATTCTGCCCCCGACTCGCCTCCGTAGTGTCGCCTCATCATGCACGAAGCTGAAAGACGGGATCATGTGCTTTCCGGCAACGACCGACTGCCGCGCCGACCGCGCAGCGACAAGCCGCTCCACCTCCTCCTCCGAGAACGCCGGCCGCCTTGACCCGAATACGGCCCTCAGGTACTCCTCCGTCTGCAAGAGCCCGTTGACAACGGAATTGTCGTAGGCGCAGATCTCAACCGCCTCCGCCTCCAACTTCGCCAGATCCCGCACCTTCTTCGGGTACCGGGCCTGCTCCACGTCCTTCCTCAGCCCGACGATCAGCCCACCGGCGTCCAGCACCTCGTCCGCCGCCTCCAGAAACGTCGGACTCGGCGCCCGCCGCCCCCGCTCCACCGAGGACACCTGCTCCTCGCTGTATCCGATGGCCGTCCCCAACTCCGCCTGAGTGAACCCTTTCCGCTCGCGGCACGTCTTGATGATCCTGCCGACCATCCGCAGTACCGCCGCCGACTCCTCGTCATCCGCGCCGTACGGCTCCATCCCGTCACCGCCCCGAGATCCCTGCTCCGTCACACCCATGTCCCTGACGCCTCCACATGTCGCTCGTGCTCAACTCCTCACCGGCGCACCGCGTCACGCGGCACCGTCCGGACAGAACCGGACAGCGACCGGATGGTCACTCCGTGTAGCGTCGCCGTTACTGGTCAGGGTAAAAAGGGCTGACCACGCTGCGTGACATGAACGCCGATATTGCCCACTCCCGGGCACCGCGCCCCGAGCGCGCCCAACGCAGTACCGCCACCCGCCGCTTCACCATCCGTCTCCCGGCCCCAGGGGCGCCCGCCTCGCCCGTCGCCCCGCCACCGGAGCCCTGCGGCACAGCCGCCGTGCGCGGTCCGGGCGGGACGGCCCGGTGGTCTTCGACGCCCGGCTCCTCGCGGACGTGCCGGAGCCCGACGCGACCGGTGCCGGGCCGGAGCCGCTCAGCGGCCGCCTGCCGGCCGGCGCGGGTAGGTTCGCGGTGGCCGTGGGGCCCCTCGCCGGGGCGTTCCTCCTCCCGGGCGGGGGAGCGGTCCCGGATCTGCTCGCGGCAGCGGGCGTGGCCGGCCTGGCCGTGATCTGCCCGCCCGTGCGGGACCTCCTGCACCGGGGCGGGGAGCTCCTCGTCGGCGGTTCGTCCACCGCCGGGGAACCCGGGGCCGGGGACGAGGAGCCGAATCACCCGGCGCCGTCCCCCCGACGCCCTGTCCCCACTGCCCTGATCGGTCGGGCGTCACCGTGGGATCACGGACGGTAGGGTGAAGGACGATCGCGGCGGACACGGTGATCCCGTAGGACATGAGGGGCAGGGCGACCAGGGGACATGGCGGCGTTGGAGGAGAGCCAGGGGCGTACACGGGACCAACGGTCGGTGTTCGAGCGGTACCAGGACGCCGCGACCGATGCCGGGGAGCTTGAATCCCCCTTGTTCTCCGTGGAGGTCACCACCGACGGCCGGCCGACCGACATCGAGCGCGAGGAGGCCGAGGATGTGGTGATCGAGCAGATCACCTCTCCCTTCGACCCCGAGCACATCGACATCGACACCCGGACGACGACCGTCGACCTGCTGTTGTCCCGGCTGCGCAACGAGATGATCGACCTCGCCCCGGACTTCCAGCGCAAGGCGGGCATCTGGACCGACGGCAAGCAGTCCCGGCTCATCGAGTCCCTGCTGCTGCGCATCCCCATCCCGTCCTTCTACGCCGCCGAGAAGAAGGACGGCAGCTGGGCCATCGTCGACGGCATCCAGCGCCTCACGTCCATCGCCCGTTTCGTGGAGCCCGAGGCGGTCGGCGCCGACCCGCTGAAACTGACGGGCCTGGAGTACCTGCGCAACTTCGAGGGCACGGGCTTCGCGAACCTGTCCGGGAAACTCCAGATCCGGCTGCGTGAGACCGAGGTCGTCGTCCACGTCATCCGGCGCGGTACCCCCGAGCCGGTGATGTTCAACGTCTTCGCGCGCATCAACACCGGAGGTGAGCCCCTCACCCGGCAGGAGATCCGGCACGCGCTCATCTCGGGCCGGGCGCGCACGCTCCTCGCGGAGCTCGCGGAGACCGAGGAGTTCCGGCGGGCCACCGGTCACAGCGTCGTCGGTGACCGGATGGCCGACCGGGAGATGGTCCTTCGCTTCCTGGCCTTCCGGATGACCTCCCCGCACGCGTACAAGCCCGGTGACTTCGACGCGTTCCTCGCCGAGGCGATGCACCAGGTGAACCGTCTCGACAGCGCGGAGGAGAACCGCCTGCGCACCGAGTTCCTCACGGCGATGCTCGCGGCCGAGGAGATCTTCGGCCACCACGCCTTCCGGAAGTACCGCCGGAACCAGCAACGCAAGTCGCCCATCAACAAGGCGCTCTTCGAGGCGGTCGCCGTCAATCTCGCGAGTCTCGGTGACGACGACCGCGAGGCGCTGCGGCAGACCGACGTCCTCGACGCGTTCGCGGAGCTGATGGAGGACGTGGAGTTCGAACGTGCCATCTCCGTGGGCACCGGTGACGCCAGGAAGGTGCGCAAGCGGTTCGACGCGGTCAAGGAACTTCTGGAGACGGCGCTCGGCCAGGGGCGGAGCGGGGCCGGGCAGTGATCAACCGCATCACGCTGATCAACTTCAAGGCGTTCCGGCGTCTGGAACTCCCCCTCGGCCCGCTGACGCTCCTGACCGGCCTCAACTCCTCCGGCAAGAGCAGCGTCCTGCAGGCGCTGGGGCTGCTGCGGCAGTCGTACGAGACGCAGATGCTCATCCGGGCCAGACGTGCCGGGGGCGGACTGCTGCTCAACGGTGATCTCGTGACCCTGGGCACCGCACAGGACGTCCTGCACGAGGACTTCGGACCGGTGGAGGAACTCCCCTCCGTCCGCGAGCCGCTCGTCGGCTTCGTCATCGAGGAGGACGGCGAGCAGCGGACCTGGGCCGCCGCGTACGACATCCGCCACCCCGACCGGGACGTCATGCCGCTGGCGGAGGGATCGGTCCGCGCGCACCTGGCCGAGCAGCCGTTCCAGCTTCCGGTGGCCCACCCGTGGCAGACCGACCACGTCACACTGGAGCGCGCCGAACTCGTCGAGGACGACGAGGGCACGCTGGAGATGCGGCGTGACACCGTCGACGTCCGGCACCTGTCCGCCGACCCGCATCTCGACGGACACCTGGAGTGGATCCGGAAGGCGCGCCGGGAAAGCGTCACCACCGGCCTGCGGATCTGGGACGGCCGGACCGACCTCTACCCGCACCTCACCTTCCTGCCGCGCGTCGAGGGCCAGCTCGGCGGCCTGAACCCGCACTGGGTGGTGCCCGTACGGCGAGCCCTGGAACGGCTGGAGGAAGCCGTCGCCGCGTGGGACCCGGCGGCCACGGCCGAGCCCGAGTGGCGGAGCAAGGTCAGCCCGGAGGGCGAGACCCGCAAGCGCGTGTGCCGTTTCGCCGACCTGGACGGGGAAACACGCACCTTCGACCTGCACGCCCGGTTCACGCCGGGCGCCGGCCGCATCCACTTCCGCCTGGTCCCGGAGGAACGCACGATCCGCCTCGCCCACATCGGCAGCAAGATCCGGCCGGAGGTCTAGCGGCGCCCTGTCCTTCCGGCCCCCTGGACTTGGTTGCCGTTGCCGTTGCCGTTGCCGTTGCCGTTGCTGGTGACGGCTTCGGCGGAGCCTCCGGCACCGCCATCCGCTCCCCCCGCTCGAGCCCCGCCTCCCGGACCCGCCGCCCATCGGGATCCCACCGGTCCCGCACGACGTGTCACCGGCACGGACCGCACGGGAGCAGACGAACGAGGACCACGATCCCCTCCGCCGCACCGACCAAGGTCACCCTGCGCCTGCTGGAGAAGACCGACCGGGAGACCGTCGAGCTGGACCGCGCGATCGTCGGCGCCGTCCACGGGTTCCAGCACGACTTCCGTGCCAACCCCCGGCACCCCAGCCTGCGGCCGGAGCAACTCGAAGGCCACGACCGCCTGTACTCCGCGCGCGTCAACGCCGGCTACCGGGCGCTCCTGCTGCACCTGAGCGAGTCCGAGTGGCTGCTGGTCGCCGTCAAGCACCGCAAGCACGTGTACGAGAACCCCGGCCGTCTCTCGTACGGCATCAACCAGGCCACCGGCGGCACCGGCCGCGTCCCCGGCGAGGAGCGGCATCGTGTCGACGGAGACCACCGCCGACGGTCCGCGCGGTGACGAGGGTGTCCACACCGGCACGGTGTACCGGTTCGAGGGTCTCCGTGCGGTGGAGCTGCGCCGCGGACGGCCCCAGCGTGCGCAGACCGACCCAGCGGGAGACCTCACCGTCCAGAAGCAGTAAACCTGTAGTCATGAGAGTAGACATTCGAGGTTCTCATGGTTAGGGTTTCTCTCGTAGTCGAAATCCGGCGGGGCCCGGCAGACACGAACTGCCGGGCAGCAGTCCCCGTATGACGGTGCGGTGGTGGAGTTTCGAAGCCAGGTTGTCGTACGACGGCGACGGGGCTGACGACCGGACCGGGTGGCCCGAAGTGATGAGGGGCCGCCGTGAGCAGGGCCGCAGTTGACGCGGTTGCAGTGCCAGCAGTGCTGTATCGAGGTGCCCCCGGTGAAGGCGTCGGGCTGCGGACGCGCGCGCCGGGGAGTTCGGCGGTGGGGTTCCGAGCCGGAGCAGACGCAGGATGGGCGACGGGACCGGCTGCCGGAAGGTGGCGCTGTACAAAGCCACCAGCAGTTCGCGGTGTCAGCAGTACGAGCAGTACGCACTCCCTGTTTGCAAGTGATTGATTCCGAGGGAAGAACGGAGGAGTCGAGCACCATCAGGATCGCCCGGGCGGAAGACGCGAGCCCGGGTACCGCAGGACATCGATAGGCAGGTGGTCTCCGGTCACGCATCCGCGATCCCCGCACCCCCGTCGGAATACCCGGCGGCTGGGCGGAAACAGTAGGCCGGCGCAGCACTAGGGCCGGCAGATGGTGTTGCAGTTCCTTCGGGGCCTTGGTGCCGTACGGCACCAAGGCCCCTCCACATGTTCCACAGGGAGGTGGGACGGCAGCAGACGAGTCGCTGGGCCCCCTCGACGACGACCACCCCGCCTACACGGTGGGCCGGGCCGCCGAGCTGCTCGGCACCACTCCCGGCTTCCTCCGCGCCGTCGGCGAAGCGCGACCGATCACACCACTGCGCCCCGAGGGCGGACACCGCCGCTCCTCCCACCGCCGATCACCACTCCCTGTTCCGGCCGCCGGTGTCATCCGATCGTCCCGGCGCAGCAGGTGTGGGTACCGCGCTCCGTCGGGAAGAAGGGATCGCGCGGGCGATGGATCATCCCGTCCCGCTCTCCGGGTAACGTCAAGGCATGAGTCATCCACACCCCGAACTGAAAGCCGCCCCGCCCCTTCCCGAAGGAGGGCTGCGGGTCATCGCCCTGGGCGGCCTGGGTGAGATCGGCCGCAACATGACCGTCTTCGAGCACTCCGGCAAACTGCTCATCGTCGACTGTGGCGTGCTG
Organism: Streptomyces sp. TG1A-8; assembly: GCF_030499535.1. Taxonomy (NCBI): domain Bacteria; kingdom Bacillati; phylum Actinomycetota; class Actinomycetes; order Kitasatosporales; family Streptomycetaceae; genus Streptomyces; species Streptomyces sp. TG1A-8. Next base: position 1,879,288 of record NZ_JASTLB010000001.1, on the reverse strand, counting down.
TTCCCCGAGGAGACCCAGCCCGGCGTGGACGTGATCCTCCCGGACTTCACCTCGATCAGGGACCGGCTGGACGACATCGTGGCCGTAGTACTCACCCACGGCCACGAGGACCACATCGGCGGCGTGCCCTATCTGCTGCGCGAACGCAGGGACATCCCGGTCGTCGGCTCGAAACTCACCCTCGCCTTCCTCGAGGCCAAGCTCAAGGAACACGGCATCCGGCCGCGCACGGTGCGGGTCCGGGAGGGCGACCGGCGCGGCTTCGGGCCCTTCGACTGCGAGTTCGTGGCGGTCAACCACTCCATCCCGGACAGCCTCGCGGTCGCGATCCGCACCGGCGCCGGGATGGTGCTGCACACGGGCGACTTCAAGATGGACCAGTTCCCCCTCGACGACCGCATCACCGATCTGCGCGCCTTCGCCCGCCTCGGCGAGGAGGGCGTGGACCTGTTCCTCACCGACTCCACCAACGCCGAAGTACCCGGCTTCACCACTTCCGAGCGTGAGCTGAACCCGGCGATCGAGCAGGTGATGCGCACCGCGCCGCGCCGGGTCATCGTCTCCAGCTTCGCCAGCCACGTGCACCGCATCCAGCAGGTCCTGGACGCCGCCCACCAGCACGGCCGCAAGGTCGCCTTCGTCGGCCGGTCGATGGTCCGCAACATGGGCATCGCCCGTGACCTGGGCTATCTGAAGGTCCCCTCCGGCCTGATCGTGAGCACGAAAGAGCTGGAGAAGCTCCCGGACCACAAGATCACTCTGGTGTGCACCGGCTCCCAGGGCGAACCGATGGCCGCGCTGTCACGAATGGCCAACCGCGACCACATGATCCGCATCGGCAAGGGCGACACCGTCCTGCTCGCCAGCTCCCTCATCCCCGGCAACGAGAACGCCATCTACCGGGTGATCAACGGACTCACCCGGTGGGGCGCCCACGTGGTCCACAAGGGCAACGCCAAGGTGCACGTCTCCGGGCACGCCAGCGCCGGCGAACTCGTCTACTGCTACAACATCGTCAAACCCCGCAACGTCATGCCCGTGCACGGCGAATGGCGCCACCTGCGGGCCAACGGCGACCTCGCCATCCGCACCGGCGTCGACCCCGACCGGGTCGTCATCGCCGAGGACGGCGTCGTCGTCGACCTCGTCGACGGGCGCGTGTCCATCACCGGCAAGGTCCCCGCCGGCAACGTCTACGTGGACGGCATGGAAGTCGGCGGCGCCACCGAAGCCTCCCTCAAGGACCGCCTCACCCTCGCGGAGGAAGGCGTGGTCACGGTGGTGGCGATCGTCGACGCGGACACCGGCGCCCTCGCCGAGGCCCCCGACTTCCTGGCCCGCGGCTTCGTCCACGACGACACCACCTTCGAGCCGGTCATCCCCGTCATCGAGAAGACCCTGGCCACCGCGGCCGAGGAAGGCGTCGGGGACGCGCGCCAACTCGAACAGCTCATCGCCCGCGCCGTGGCGAACTGGGCGTTCCGCACCCACCGCCGCAAGCCCCTCATCATCCCCGTCATCATCGACGCCTGAGTCACAGCCCGGTGTCCGGGGCCGGACCCCCATGCGTACGAGGTGGAACTCGGCGACAGGTTCCCCATGTCCAGCCCCTTCACCGGCCCGCCGGGCCGGCCTGTACGAACCACTGCGCCCGCTGGTGCACACCGGCCGCGTCGTATGCGTCGACCACCCTGACCCGGCCCCGCGGGCGTACGGCATCATCCGGGGCGCAGGCCGGCGCGCCGGCCTGCGCCTCACAGACGGCGGTGATCCTCCCCCCGCCCACGACACCCCGCCCCGGGTGACGAGGCAGCCGGTCCCGCCCGCGCCACCCCCGCAGTGCAGGGGGAGTTCGCGCTTCCCCGGACGATCACTCCCGCGCTGCCCGCCGCCCAGGACTTCGCCGATCTCGACATGCCCGGGCAGCTACTGGCCGAACCCGGCAAGCAGGGCGTGACGGCGCCGTTCCCGATCCAGGGCGCGACGCTGCCGAACTCCCCGGCGGGTCGCGACGAACGTCGCGGCGCGCGGCATCCACGTGGACAACCTCGACCTCGTCGTCAACGTCGACCCGCCGACCGACCGCAAGGACTACCTCCACCGCGGTGGCCGCACGGCCCGTGCCGGTGAGTCCGGCAGAACGGCACGTAGGCGGTGCCCCCGTCGGCGAGTTCGTCGATCAGCTCGTCATCGTGGCGGTGGGCGAGGTTGTACATGTTCTGCACGCACACGATCGGCGCGATCGCGCGTGCCTCGGCGACCTGGTCCGCTGTCGCGTTGCTGACGCCGAGGTGCCGGATCAGGCCCTGCCGTTGGAGTCCGGCGAGTGTCCCGAACGCCCCGGCGAGCGATCCGGGCCGGGGGCCCGTGCGTCGCCGAGTCGGAGGTTGACCGCGTCCAGCGTTTCGAGGCCGAGGCCCTCCAGGTTCTCGTGGATGAACCGGCGCAGGTCTTCGGGAGGTCCACGACCGGACGCAACTGGCCCAGCCGATCGGCCTGGGACGCACCACGGCGATCTTCCCCGGCTCCACCCGCGCCTGGCTGTGGGCCGAGCACACCGCCGTCCCCCTCGCCGACGCACCCCCTGTCGCACCCACATCGCCTGGCCCGCGCACAGCCGCTCCCTCGCCCTCGCCGCGCTCATCCGCACGGCTGTGATCCGCTCGTGTGGAGGCCCACCCGCTGAGCCAGTCCGCGGCCGGCCGGGGACCGGATCCGCCACGTCTGCGCCGTGGACGGCGAACGAGGCGGACGCCGACCACGACGTCGTCCACCGGCTGGCCCCCGCCACCGACGAGGAGTACACCGCCGCCCCGGCCACCGGCTGACACCCGGCCCCGAACCGGGCGCCACCCCGTGAACGGGGGGTGCTTCCGGCGTGCGCGTCAACGCCTGCGCCGGCCACCCCGCCGCCGGCCGCCGCGCGCCGTACGCCACCCTGTTCCGGGACACGCTGCGCAAGCCGGACGGGGTCCGCCCGACCACAGCGGGCCCGGTCCGGTCAACACGCCGTACCCGTCACACCGTTACGGCCGGTAACGTGTTGCGTGACCACCCGGTGACGGCGGTCGCCCCGTCGACGCGATTTGATCTATCGTGACGTTGCATCCATCAGTGCCGGGCCCGCGCGCCTGCGAACTTCCCCCGAGGGAGACTGACGGCCGCAACTCCGTCGCCGAAGAGCCGCGGTGCCGCTCGGCCAGGACGACACCGCGGCTTCGGCGCCGACTTGGATCGTACGTCTAGGAAAGGCGGGCCCGGTGCATCCGCTCGATGGAACTGATCCGGTACAGATAGGTCGGTACCGTCTGGTGGGCAGGCTCGGGCAGGGCGGCATGGGGCGGGTGTATCTCGCCCGCTCGCCGGGAGGGCGTCCGGCCGCCGTAAAGGTGATCAATGACCACCTGCAGAACGACGAGCGGGTGCTGAGCAGGTTCCGGCGCGAGGTGGAGACGCTGGGCACGGTACGCAGCGCGTACACCGCCACGCTCATCGACGCCGAGGTGACCACGTCTCCGTACTGGCTGGCCACCGAGTACGTACCGGGGCCGACGCTGCACACGGCGGTGACGGCGACAGGTCCCTTTCCGGCAGATCTGTGCAGGGTGCTGCTGGCGGCCCTCGCCGAGGGACTGGTCGACATCCACGTCCACGGCGTGTGGCACCGCGACATCAAGCCGCACAACGTCATTCTCTCCGCCACCGGTCCCCAACTGATCGACTTCGGTATCGCGCGGAGCCTTGACTCGCCGAACCTCACGCAGGTCGGTACTTCGGTGGGCAGCCCCGGCTACATGGCGCCGGAAACCCTCACGCACGGTGAGAGCGAGGCCGCCGCCGACGTCTTCGCCCTCGGCGCCACACTCGCCTTCGCCGCCACCGGCCGTCCGCCCTACGGTGACGGCCCCGCTGCCGCCGTCTCCTACCGGTCGGTCCACGAAGACGTCGATCTGAGCGGCGTGGACCCGGACCTCGCCCGTCTGATCTCGGCCTGCACGCACCGCGATCCCGCCCGGCGCCCCGATCCGCAGAGGATCGTCGAGATGTGCGCGTCCCAGACCGATCTCGTACACCATCCCGTCTACCAGCGCGCCCTCGCCTCGGGCGCGGCCGGAGCCGCGGCACCGGGAACCACGGCGGCCGACGGCGCGGCCACGCGGAACGAACACCCCGCGCATCCCGCGACGGTCGTGGCGACACGGGTCGACCCCGCACCGGACAGCGACGCGGACACGCAGCAGACCCCCATGACGGGCTTCGGGGCGGCGTCGGGCGTCCTTCCCCCGCAGCCCGCTCCCGTCGTGGCCACGAGGCGCGGACGGAGCCTGCCGCTCGTCCTGGCAGGCTCCGCCGTGGTGGCGGTGGTCGTCGTGGCCACCACGGTGTTCGCGCTGCGGGGGGACGGGAGCGGGAGCCACTCGTCCACGCCCGGGAAGCCGTCGGCCGCCGCGGCCCGCCCCGGCTCCGCCGCGGCCCGCACCGGCTCGTCGAAGACTCCGGCGGGTACCGCGTCCAGCACGCCCCCGGGGACGTCGGCCGGGGCCGGGGACGGGGCGCCCCTGCCGGACACGCTCACCGTCGGGGCGCGGCGCTCACTGGCCGCGGGGGAGTTCCTCCAGACCCGGCGCGCCAAGCTGATCATGCAGTCGGACGGCAACCTGGTGGTCTACGACGAGGACGGCAAGGCGCGCTGGGCCAGCAGGACCTCCGGCACGGGCCTGCAGGCCGTCTTCCAGGAGGACGGCAACCTCGTGGTCTACGACGGTGATGCCAAGCCGGTGTGGGCCAGCAGGACATCGGGGCACCCGGGTGCCGTCCTCAGTCTGCTGAACGACGGAAACGTCGTCATCCGGCAGGGCGGTGAGGTCGTGTGGCAGACCGGCACCGCACACTGACGACGGGCACGGCGGCGATCGGGGCCCCGTGCCCCCGGGGCCCCGGCGCGGCCGGTGCCGCTGGGTGACGCTGTTGCCGACGGCCCCGGGGGCCGGGGCGGGCAGGTGCAGGGCCGGCTGGGCCGGGCCCGCCGGCGGGGCCGACCGCACAGGTGCCGGGCGTGGTGCCCCCTCCACGAGGCCCCGCCGTGCACGGACCGGACGGACGCGGCGGTCCGCGCACGGCGGATGCGTGCCGCCGTACCGCGCGAACCGGCCGGAGACTACGGGCGGTCCGCCGCAGGTACCGGAAGGCCGCCGCCCTCTCCTCGCACGGGTTCCCCCCGCACGGGCTTCGTCAGCTCCGCGTTGAACTGGGCGCCGATCAGGAGGGCCAGGTTGGACAGCCACAGCCAGACCAGGAAGACCACGACGCCCGCCAGTGAACCGTACAGGCGGTGGTAGGTGCTGACATGGGAGGTGTAGAGGGCGAAGCCGAGTGAGACGGCCAGCAGGAGCACCACCGCCAGTGTGCCGCCGGGCGCCATCTTCCCGACGGGGCGGGAAGGCGCCGGGCCCGAACGGTACAGGACGAGCACCAGGGCGACGGCGACCGCGGCCACGACCGTCCACCGCAGGGTGTCCCAGGCGTCCTGCGGCCCGCTGCCCAGGTCCAGCGCCCGGCCCAGACGCCGGGCCAGGCTCCCGGTCAGGAACAACGCGAGGGTCGAGGTGAGAAGCAGGGTGATGAGGACGAGGGCCGTGGCGATGATGCGCGGAGCGGTGCGCCAGACCGGCCGGTGCGGGCTGACCCGGTGCATCGCGTGCAACGCTCGGCGGAAGACGCTCAGATAGCTGCATCCAGACCACAGGGCGCCCGCGCCCGCGAAGAAGACCAGCGTCCATGCCGCGGACGACTGCCCGGCCATCTGCCGCAGGGTGCTGCGCAGCAGGGCGCGGGAGGCGACCGGAGCGGCCTGCGCCATGCGGTCGATGACCTCCGGCTTGGCCGTGGGCATGGTCAGGCCCAGGATCGAGAGGATCACCAGCAGCAGGGGGAACAGGGCCAGGACCGCGTAATAGGTCAGCGCAGCGGCCCAGTCCGTGACGTCGTCGTTCCAGACGGCCACCGGCGTCCGGCGCAGCGCTCCCCACCATCGAGCCGCGTGGCCGTCCGTACCCTTCATGACACGGATGCTCTCACCCCCTCGGTCCTCGAACCGCCTCATCCGGTGGATCCCCGGCGGAGTTCCCCTCGATGACGTGTCGCATGCCGGCCACGGGTGCCCGCTCCCGAGGCGGTCCTCCGGGTCGCATCCGGTTCCCGCCCCGCCAAGGGGTCGTGTGCGGTGTCGCGCGGCACGGAAAGTACGGCGGGCCGCGGCGGGGCGCACCCCTCGAGGAGCGCGATCCGGCGGTCAGCGCGTTCCGGGAAGGAACCGGGGTGCCCGGCGCGGAGCCGCTCGTCGCCTCCCGCCGGAGCGCGCGGGGCGCGCCGGCAGGCTGCTCCTGGCCGCAGGCTGCTCCGTCCCCTGCGGCCAGGAGCATGGATTCCAGTTGCAGGACGTCGCCGGGGGCGGGAGAGGAGGCGGTCGTCGGGCTCGGGGCGGGCCCGCCCGCGGAGCGGGCCGAAACCGCTCCCGGGACGGGCCGTCACGGGTGGTCGCCGGTGCCGCCGTCGGTGGGGGCGGAGGTGCGCTGGCGGCCGCCGGGACGTGGGGTCCCGTGGGTGTCGCGGATGCTGTCGTGGGCGGCTTCGGCGACCGCCTGCGGGGTGATGCCGAACTCGGAGTACAGCCGCTGGTAGTCGGCGGAGGCGCCGTAGTGCTCCAGGCTCACGATCCGTCCGGCGTCGCCGACCAGTTCGCGCCACCCCTGTCCGACCCCGGCCTCGACGCTGACCCGCGCGCGCACGGACGGCGGCAGGACCTGCTCCTGGTAGGCCGGGGACTGGGCGGCGAACCACTCCCGGCACGGCATCGACACGACGCGCACCGCGAGGCCGTCGGCCGCCAGCAGTTCGCGGGCGTCCAGGGCGATCTGGACCTCGGAGCCCGTCGCGATCAGGATGACGTCCGGTGCGGCGCCCTCCGCCGCGTCGGCGAGGACGTACCCGCCCCGGGCCGCGTCCCGTGCGGGGGCGTACTCCCCGCTGTCGCGATCCAGGACGGGCAGGTTCTGCCGGGTGAGGACCAGTCCGGCGGGCCGGTCCCTGTGCTCCAGAACGGCGCGCCAGCAGGCGGCCGTCTCGTTGGCGTCGGCGGGGCGCACCACGTCCAGGCCGGGGATGGCGCGCAGGGCCGCCAGGTGTTCCACGGGCTGGTGGGTGGGGCCGTCCTCGCCCAGGCCGATGGAGTCGTGGGTCCAGACGTAGGTGGCGGGCAGCTTCATCAGCGCGGCCAGGCGTACCGCGGGGCGCATGTAGTCGGAGAACGTCAGGAAGGTGCCGCCGTAGGGACGGGTCAGGCTCTGCAGGGCGATGCCGTTGAGGATGGCGCCCATCGCGTGCTCGCGGATGCCGAAGTGCAGGGTGCGGCCGTACGGACCGCCCTTCCACTCCTTGGTTTGCCGGTCGGCGGGGACGAAGGAGGGCTCGCCGCTCATGGTGGTGTTGTTGCTCTCGGCCAGGTCCGCCGAACCGCCCCACAGTTCCGGCAGTACCGGCGCCAGCGCGGTCAGCACCTGGCCGGACGCCTTGCGGGTGGCCATGCCCTTCGCGTCGGCCGGGAACGTCGGCAGCGCGTCGGCCCAGCCGTCGGGCAGTTCCTGCGCCTGGAGCCGGTCGAGCAGCGCGGCACGGTCCGGGTTCGCCTCGCGCCACGCCGCGAAGCGGCGCTCCCACCGGGTGTGCGCCTCGCGGCCCCGGTCGGCCACGGCGCGTGCCCGGCCCAGTACGTCCTCCTCGACGAGGAAGCTGCGCTCCGGGTCGAAGCCGAGGACCTGCTTGGTGGCGGCGACCTCGTCGTCGCCCAGCGCCGAGCCGTGCGCCTTCCCGGTGTTCTGCTTGTTCGGCGCGGGCCAGCCGATCAGGGTGCGCAGCATGATCAGTGACGGGCGGGCGGTCTCCCGCTTGGCCTCCTCGATCGCGGCCAGCAGCGCGTCGACGTCCTCGACGTAGGAGCCGGTGCGGGTCCAGTCCACGGTCTGTACGTGCCAGCCGTAGGCGGCGTACCGGGCGGGAACGTCCTCGCTGAAGGAGACGTCGGTGTCGTCCTCGATGGAGATGTGGTTGGAGTCGTAGAACGTGATCAGGTTGCCCAGCTCCTGGTGGCCGGCCAGTGAGGCGGCCTCGGAGGTGACGCCTTCCATCATGTCGCCGTCCGAGGCGACCACGTAGACGTGGTGGTCGAACGGGCTGGCGCCCGGCGCGGCGTCGGGGTCCAGCAGGCCGCGCTCGCGGCGTGCGGCCATCGCCATGCCCACCGCGCTGGCCAGACCCTGGCCCAGCGGACCGGTGGTGATCTCCACACCGCGGGTGTGCCGGTACTCCGGGTGGCCGGGGGTGGCCGAGCCCCAGGTCCGGTACGCCTCCAGGTCGGAGAGTTCCAGCCCGTACCCGGAGAGGTAGAGCTGAATGTACAGGGTCAGGCTCGAGTGTCCGCAGGAGAGCACGAACCGGTCGCGCCCCAGCCACTGGTCGTCGTCCGGGTCGTGCCGCATGACGTTCTGGAACAGCAGGTACGCGAGCGGGGCCAGGCTCATCGCCGTCCCGGGGTGGCCGTTGCCCACCTTCTGCACCGCGTCGGCCGCCAGCAGCCGCGCGGTGTCGACCGCCCGCACGTCCACCGCGTCCCAGCCGGCCCGTTCCGCCACCGGCATGGGCACCGACCTGTTCCGCAGGATGCTCGACTGCTCGCTCGTCATGCCAATTGCTCCTCATAAGAACCGGTGAGCCGGGTTCCGGACCCCCGTGGCCCGGGGCGATGTCCGGCAGGGCCCAGAGACCAGGGTGATGGTTTCGTGCAGGTTGCCGATGCTGACTCCCGTACGGGTGACCGGGGCCGCCCCTCGGCAAACGGGGCGGTGAGTTCCGCACCACGCGGGGTGCGGGCCCGAACGCTCCGCGACGGCGCCTTCCACGAACCCCGGTCCGCCCCGGCGGGTTGGCGAAACCCACAGGGGCCCGTCCCCGTCCCCGCCCCCGTGGCCCGCCCGCTGTCACGTCCGAAGCCGCCACCGCCTGTGGGCGATGCGCGGTGCACCGGGCAGCCGCGGGGGAGGACGCGGCCCGTACGGGTGCGGGGGATGGACAGCCGGGCAGACGAAGTCTGTGCGCGCCGGCGCGCGAGCGGGGACCGAGGCGGAAAGGGGTGCTGTGGTGAGTGACGCGGATCGGGATGCCGGTGGGCGGCGGATGCTGGCCGGGCTGCTGGCCGCCAGCCACCTGATGCCACTGGAGCTGCTGCCGGCGAGGACGGCCGAGCACGCGCAGGCGGCGGGTTTCTCCCAGGTACTGATCTACCTGGGCGACCTGCAGTGCAGGGTGCTCCGGCTGCTGACCGGCAAGGGCCCTGACGCCGGGCAGGAGACGGGCGGCGAGGACGCCGAGCTGAAGATGGAGGGAACTCCGGCGGGACGGGCCTACCAGCTGGGGCATGTCGTGCCGGACGATCCGGCGGGGCCGGGGCGGACGGTGGCCGGGCGGTGGTGGGTGCCGCTGCTGAACGGTGCCGAGCGCCTGGGCGTGCTGCGGATCACCACTGAGACGGATGACGAACGGTCCAGGGAGGACATGAGCCGTCTGGCCTCGCTGGTGGCGCTGATCGTGCACAGCAAGCACAGCAGCAGCGACTCCTTCGCCCGCCTGACGCGCAGCGGACCGATGAACATCGCCGCCGAGATGCAGTGGCACCTGATGCAGCCGCACTCGTACGCGGACGGCCGAGTCGTGATCTCCGCTTCGATGGAACCGGCTTACCAGACCAGCGGGGACGCCTTCGACTACTCCACCGCCGGTGACGTGGTGCACCTGGCGATCTTCGACGCCATGGGCCATGACACGGCGGCCGGACTGAGCGCCAACCTGGCCATGGCCACCTGCCGCAACACCCGCCGTCAGGGGGCCGGCCTGGTGGAGATCACCGAACGGATCGAGGAAGCGCTCATCGAGCAGTACGGGCAGCAGCGCTACGTCACCGGCATCCAGGCCGACCTGGACACCTCCACCGGTGTGCTGTCCTGGGTCAACCGCGGCCACCACCCGCCGATCCTGATCCGCGGCAACCGCGGGCACACCGTTCTCTCCTGCCGTCCCGCCCATCCCATGGGCACCGGTCTGGGCCTGAAGGCCGCTGTGTGCCGTGAGCAGTTGGAGCCGGGGGACCGGATCGTGCTGTACACCGACGGCATCACCGAGGCCCGCACGGCAGGCGGCGCCGAGTTCGGCCTGGAGCGCTTCACCGACTTCATCCTGCGCCACCACGCGGACGGTCTGTCCGTCCCCGAGACCCTGCGACGCCTGACCCGCGCCGTCCTGGACCACCACGACGGACGCCTCCACGACGACGCCACCATCCTGCTGTGCGAATGGCTCGGCCCCGCCGAATCCACCGCCCAGGCAGCGGATCGCGTCGGCATCCACACCCCCCGGCCACTCCAGCCCGACTCGAACCCGGAACACGCACGGGGGCGAGCGCGGTGAGCGAGCGCGTCCTCCTGCCCGGGGCCGCCCCGTACGCGTCCCCCGGCCCGCTCCGGCGAACCTCCACGACGCCCGGCGCCCCCGGCCGCCGTGTCCGTCCGGCCGGGGGACGGGCACGAGCCGGTACCTGAACGGCGGTGCGGGCCCGACCGGCGCGCACCGCGCGCACCGGGTTCCGGCGCAGCGATCGCTCAGCGGTCGGAATAGCTGAAGTCGCCCACGGTCCAGGCGCTGACGTCCTCGATCGCCACGCGGTACATCCCGCCCGTCTCCGGGATCCCCACCGTACCCTGCAGGATCCGGGCGACGTGGAAGTGCAGATGCGTAGGTGGCCCGCTCGTCGCGGGGGTGGCGAAGACGCCGGAGAACTCGTCCAGACGGTCCGAGTCCGTCAGTACCTCCGACACCCTCTGCCTCCACACTGCTTCGGGGGCCAGCCGACCGGTGATGACGGCACCACCGGTGACCACGGTCAGGGACATCTGATTGCTCCGCCCGGACTCCACCAGGGCGGCGACGTCAACCAGCAGTTCGTCAGGCTTCGACACGAGACGAATTGTATTCACCGGCCGCCCGGCCGACTGAGCGGTGGGGCCACCGGGCAGGACGGCCGGCCGCGGGGACACTCCGAGCGCCGGTCCCGGGTCCCGGGTTCCGGGGCCGGCGCTCGGTGCGCGGCGTGCGGTCGTTCCCGCGGTGACGCGGCGTCCGACGCCCGGCGCCTGTGCCTGCGTCGGCTGTCGGGGTGCGGATTCCTCCTTCGCCCACGCTCCGGTGGGGGTGTTTTGCCGTGCGGTGCTGCGGGAACCAGGGCGATCACCTCCGCCTCCCGCACGAGCGGGAGGCGTTCACCGACCGGAAGGGATGATCATGGCCACGGGAACCGTGAAGTGGTTCAACGCGGAGAAGGGTTTCGGTTTCATCGCCCAGGACGGCGGCGGCCCGGACGTCTTCGCGCACTACTCCGCGATCAATTCCTCGGGCTTTCGTGAGCTCCAGGAGGGGCAGGCCGTGACGTTCGACGTCACGCAGGGGCAGAAGGGTCCGCAGGCCGAGAACATCACCCCGGTCTGACCTCCGGCTCTGCCCGTGGGCCAGCGCACGCCGCGTCCGGTGGCTGCCGCAGCCCGCGCGGGCAGTGCTTCAAGCCGGACGGGGGACCCGCGCGCGGGCCGGGCGCCGGGGGGATCCGTGGCGCAGCCGCCTTCCCGATCGGGAACGCGGCCGGCGGACCACCAGTTCCCGACCCGCCCCGCTGGACCCGGCCGAGCCTCCCCGACCGTGGGACCCGGGTTTCGGGCGCCTTCCTGACGCGTCGGCGTCGGGCGGGGGCGCCCCCCCGGTCCTGACGGGCCAGTGGGCCGAGGCCGTCGCCCCGGCCCACTGGCCCGACGACAACCACGCCGACCGGTCCGCCGCCGGCCGACCGGCCGACCGGCCGACCGTCCGGCCGGCCGGCGGCGGGCCGCGATCCGGCGGACCGCCGGGCGGCCCAGGACGGCCTCCAGCACGGAAGTCCGCCCGTCGCGAGTGGTGGGGCGCGCCTTGCGCCCGGCCGGTCACGACGGCGCGCACGTCCCGGCACCGGCCGGCCCGGGGCACCGGGCGGGGGCACCGCACCCGCCGGTCGCCCGCGCGAGGAAACGGCGGCTTCGGGGCGACCCCGAGCGGTTCTCCGCCCGGGGCGTCCCTTGCCGCTGCCGCTCAAGGCGGTCGCCGCCGACCCCCGCGCTCCGGAACCGGCCGCGCGAGCCGAGGGGGTGGGTTCCCGCCGCCGGACCCGATTCCCCCCTCGCCCGGGCCGTCCGCGGGCCGCGGACCGCCGCGACGGCGATCGCCCCGTCACCGGCTCCCGGCACGGCCGCCGCGGGAGCCCCCGTCGAGTCCGCCGGACCCGGACGGCGCGGGTCGCCGTACGCGTGCCGCCCGCGGTTCCCCCGTGCCGGTCGCCCAGGTCGTGCGGGGGCGCCGGGGACCGTCCCGGCGCGTGGCCGCACCGGTGGTGGCCCCCGGGACGGCGCGGGTGGCGCGGGGCCGGGCGGGGCCGGGAACCCGGCGTCCGAGTGGTTCCGAAGTAGTCCCGAATGAATGAGGCATGCTCCGTGCATGCCGGGGTATGCGCGTCTTGCCCGGCCGGGGAGAGATGGCCGGAGCGACGGCCGATCGAGTGGGAGGGCGCATCATGGTGACGACGACCGTGCAGGTCACGGAGCAGACCGTGGACATTCCGGAAATCGTGGATCCGTCCAAGGTTGCGCCCAAGGACGCGCGGGAGTTGTCTCGGCTCTTCTTCGACCAGCTCGAGGTGCTGGAGGAGGGGACGCCCGAGTACCAGTACGCGCGCAACACGCTGATCGAGATGAACATGTCCCTGGTGCGCTTCGCGGCCGGCCGGTTCCGCAGCCGCGGCCCGGAGGAGATGGAGGACATCGTCCAGGTCGGGATGATCGGCCTGATCAAGGCCATCGACCGGTTCGAGCTGTCCCGCGAGGTGGAGTTCACCTCGTTCGCCATCCCCTACATCGTGGGCGAGATCAAGCGGTTCTTCCGGGACACCTCCTGGGCCGTGCACGTGCCCCGGCGGCTGCAGGAGGCCCGCGTGCAGCTGGCCCGTGCCACCGAGGAGCTGCGCAGCCGGCTGGGCCGGACGCCGACGACCAAGGAACTGTCCGAGCTGATGAGCCTGCCCGAGGACGAGGTCATCGAGGCGCGCTTGGCCTCGAACGGCTACACCTCGGCCTCCCTGGACGCGGCGATCAGCGGCAGCGAGGACGGCGAGGCCGCGCTGGCGGACTTCATCGGCAACGACGACGCCGCGCTCGGCCTGGTCGAGGACTTCCACGCCCTGGCTCCGATGATCGCCGCGCTCGACGAGCGCGACCGGCAGATCATCCACTGGCGGTTCGTCGAGGAGCTGACCCAGAAGGAGATCGGCGAGCGCCTGGGCGTCTCCCAGATGCACGTCTCCCGTCTGATCTCCCGCCTGCTGGGCCGCCTGCGCGAAGGCATGCTCAGCACCCAGTGACGTCCGCGCCGGCGACGCCCGGCGTCAGTGTTCCCCGCACCCCCCGACCGGCCCGGTGGCCGTCGGGGGGTGCGTCGTTGTGGCCGCGCGCCCGTGGGCGCGCGGCCACAACTCCCTCCCGCGCGCATGGGTTCGGCCAAGTCATGGTCGCCGTGTTTGTCACATTTGCTGGGCTGACAGGGCGAACTCCCTGGTCCAAGGGTGTCGTGGGCGGCCGAATTCCGTCGGTGGCGGCCAGACTCGGTGACGGGCCTGTGCACTTCGACCGTGGCGGGGTACCCGCCGGCGCACGAGCTGCCCTGCATCTGGAGGCAACCCCCCATGACTTTCAATCCCCTCGAACAGCGGGGTATTCCGCTGGACCGGCAACTGCGCAGCTGGCGCGAGCTGAACGTGCAGCCGATCGACCCCGACCACTGCGACCCGTACACGCGGTGCCGGATCATCACGATGAACGGCATCGAGGTGGAGGCGATCCTCTTCAGCCACCAGCTCGCCCGCAACACGGTCGACCCCGAGATCAAGCGCCAGCTGGCCCGGACCCGGTACATCGAGGCACAGCAGCAGAAGGTCGTGAACTGGCTGCTGCCCGGCGTGTCGTCGGTGCTGGAGACGACCATCGCCTACGAGCAGGTCGCGGTGGACCTGACGGCGTGGGTGGCCCGGATGGAGCCGGACCCGTACCTGAAGCAGGCCTACCAGTTCGGTGTGCTGGAGGACTTCGACCACCTGTACCGGTACGCGAACCTGTACGAGATGATCGAGCACCGCAAGGCGGAGTCGATCGTCGGCAACCTCACCGAGGTGATGCCGGGCCGGCCCACGAAGTACCACCACCGCAATCCGGTCGACAACGTCCGCGACCCGTACGACAAGAGCGCGACGGACCCGCTGTCGAAGCTGCACGCCCTGACGATCATGTCGGCGGAGCAGCAGACGATGAACTTCTACATGAACACCGGCCCCACCTACATGGAGCCGATCGCCCGTCAGCTCTACCAGGAGATCGGGCTGATCGAGGAGGAGCACGTCACGCACTACGAGTCGCTGGTCGACCCCGGTGAGACGTGGTGGGAGCAGCTCGTCAACCACGAGTACAACGAGTGCTACCTGTACTACTCCTTCATGGAGCAGGAGAGCGACCCCAGGGTGAAGGCGATCTGGGAGCTGCACCTGAACATGGAGCTGGAGCACCTGCACGTCGCCTGCGACCTGATGCGCCGTCACGACGGCCGCGAGCCGCAGGAGGTCCTGGCGCCGGAGCTGCCGAACGTGCTCACCTTCGAGCCGAACAAGCAGTACCTGCGCGAGCTGCTGGGCACGCAGATGGACCTGACCACCCTGGGGGCGGGCTACGTGCGCGAGGCCCACGAGCGGTTCGAGAAGATGCAGGAGCAGATCCACGGCGGGGAGGAGCCGCCCAGCGAGCGGGTCATGGCCGAGCACGACGCGATGTTCGGGCGCGAGTACCGGTTGCAGTCCGAGGGCGAGCACCCCGACCCCGCGATGCGCGAGAAGTGAGGCGGCCGCACATGTCCGAGCTGCACACCCCGCAGGCCGGTGACGACCGGGTGCCCGACATCGACGTCGTCGCCCTCCTGATGCGCCAGCACGGCGACATCCGCAACCTGTTCGACGAGGTCGAGGAGAGCAAGGGCGGGGAACGGCGCGATGCCTTCCACCGCCTGGTGCGGCTGCTGGCCGTACACGAGACCGCCGAGGAGGAGGTCGTCCACCCCTTCGCCCGCCGGGCGCTGTCCGGCGGCGGCCAGGTCGTCGAGGACCGGCTCGCCGAGGAGCGGGCCGCCAAGGAGACCCTCGCGGCCCTGGACGACATGGACCCCGACGACCCGGAGTTCCTGACCGAGTTGCGCGTGCTGCGCGCGGACGTGCAGGAGCACGCCCGGGCGGAGGAGCGCTACGAGTTCACGCACATCCGCCGCAGCACCGACGTCACCAACCTCGCCACCATGGCCAAGGCGGTGAAGGCCGCGGAGGCCATGGCACCGACCCGGCCCCACCCCGGTGTCGAGTCCGCCGCGGCCAACATGGCCCTCGGCCCCGTCGCCGCGCTCATGGACCGCACCAAGGACGTCGTCCGCAAGGCCATGGGCCGCGACTGAGCCCGCGGACACCGCCCCGCCGGCCGGCGGGTTCCGGACACACGCCGTGCGGCGTACGCCGCACGGCGTGTTTCTGCGCTGGCGTCCTGCGCGAGCAGGCACGATGGTGGCATCTGGAGCGGCACTCGGGACGACGGGGGCGACGCCGGGCAGTGGGCGGCCGGCCCGGGGCGCGCCCGCTCCTTCCGAGGCGGTGCGCCGCCGAAAGCGGGAGGTCTGCGATGACGACCGTCGGTGTCGAAGAGGAGTACATGCTGGTGGAGCCGGTCACGGGCCGGCTCGTGGCGCGCGCGGAGAAGGTCCGGGCCGCGGCCGGCCTGGAGCCGTTCGTCACCGCCCGGGAGATCCAGTCGGAGCTGCTGCAGGCACAGGTGGAGGTGGCCACCCCGGTGTGCGGCTCGCTGGAGGAGGTCGGCGGTCACCTGCTGCGGCTGCGGCACGCCGTGGCCGGGGCGGCGGAGACGCACGGCTGCCGCATCATCGCCAGCGGCACGCCCCCGCTGCGCCAGGCCCTGCCGGTGCCCGTCACCGACCAGGCCCGCTACCGGGTCATGCAGCAGCAGGCACCGCAGCTGGTGGCCGAGCAGATGGTCGACGGCATGCACGTCCACGTCGCCGTGCCCGGCCGCAGGGCGGCGGTGCAGGTGCTCAACCGGATCCGGGTCTGGCTGCCCGTGCTGACCGCCATGGGGGCGAACTCCCCGTTCTGGGAGGGCCACGACACGGGCTTCGCCAGCTGGCGCACCGTGGTGTTCGGCCGCTGGCCGGTCAGCGGCGTCCCGCCGTGCTTCGCCGACGAGGCGGACTACGACGTCCGGGTACGGCGGCTGCTGTCGACCAAGGTGATCAGCGACACCGGCCAGCTGTACTGGCAGGCGCGCCTGTCCGAGACCTACCCCACGGTCGAGGTCCGCTGCCTGGACGTCCAGCTGCGGACCGACGAGGCGGTGATGTTCGCCGGACTGGTGCGCGCCCTGGTGGACACCGCCGTCGGCGAGGCGGCGGCCGGCCGCAAGGCTCCCGACATCCCTGCGGAGCTGATCGACGTGGCGATGTGGCAGGCCGCCCGCTACGGACTGAGCGGTGAGCTGATTCTGCCGGGAGGGGAACGCCGCCGGGCCGGGGACGCGGTGTACGGGCTGCTGGAGCACGTCGGCCCCGCGCTCGACGCGGCCGGCGACACCCGTGAGGTGACCTCGCTCGTCCACCGCCTGCTGCAGCAGGGCACGGGCGCCGACCGGCAGCGCCAGGCGCTGGCCGAGGGCGGCCTCGCCGCCGTCATCGCCCTGCTCGTCGAGACCGGCGGCATGCCCTGAGCGCCGGCACGGCGGTGCCCGGACCCGGTGGACCCCGGTCGGCGGGGCCCACTGGGGCGAGGGACCCGGAGGCCGTGCGCTCAGCTGCGCCCCGCTCCGTAGGACGCCGACATGTCCCGCCGCCCGGAGGACGACTCCGCCCGCGCGGCCGCGCTGGCGGCCAGGGCCAGCAGGAGGGCCAGCGCCCCGGTGATCACGTTGTTCACGATCGTCCTGGTCGTACTGACGTCACCCGCGATCACCCAGGGGGCCACGATGGTCCACAGGCCCAGGGCGCAGGCCGCCCACGCCATGCCGTGGGTCCGTTCGTAGGCCCGGCCGAAGCCGCCGCTCATCAGCAGCGCGTAGGCGAGGCCGGTGAGCAGGTTGGTGACCGTCAGGGTCGACAGGTTGTTGAACCCCGCGATCCAGGGGGATGCCGCGAGGTACAGACCGGTGAGCAGGGCCAGGGTCTCGACGGCCTGGCCCCTGGGGGTGCTCGTGGCGTGCTCGGCCATCTCGTGGCGGTGCCGCATGTCGACGATATCCGGATGCGTTTCCATGGACGGCCTGGGAGAAGTTGCCATTGTCCTCACCTTCGGGATGGTGACGATCCTGGAACTGTCGAGTACCCATAAGCGGCAATTGAACCGAAATCCATCCTAACGCCGCCTTGTTTGCTGACCGCGCGGAGGGAAACCCGCCGACCATGACCACTACGCCACGCCGCCGGATGCGGCAGAGCAGGGCCCTGCGGCTGCTGGACCGCTTGGAGCGGGAGCCCCGGGCCGACAAGGTGATCGAGGCGCTGCGCAGCGGGGTGCGGGCCCTGCCGCTGGGGCGCGGCCGGGACCTGCTGCACGGCAGGTGGATCGGGCATCCGGTGCACCCGCTGATGGTGCAGCTGCCGATCGGCAGCTGGCTGTCGGCCGCGGTGCTGGACCTGCGCCCCGGCCGTTCCCGCGAGGCCGGCCTGCTGGTGGGCGTCGGACTGGCGGCCGCCGTGCCGGCCGCGCTGACGGGCGCCGTCGACTGGGCGGAACTGCACCGGCAGCAGATGCGCGTCGGCCTCGTGCACGCCCTCGCCAACACGGCGGCCGTCGGCCTGTACTCGGCCTCGCTCGCCTGCCGGATCAAGGGCCGTACCGCGGCCGGCCGCACCTACGGCTTCCTGGGACTCACCGCGGTCGGACTGGGCGGCTTCCTGGGCGGCCACATGGCCTACCGGCAGGCCTCCGGCGCCAACCACGCCGAAGAGGTCCCGCACGTCGTCACCCAGGGCTGGCACCGGATCGGCACCGTGGACGAGTTCCCCGCCGGCCGTCCCGTGCGCCGCAGCGTGGACGACGTGCCGGTCCTGGTGGTGCGCGAGAGCGGCGGCACGATCCACGCCCTGGCCGAGCGGTGCAGCCACCTCGCCGGACCGCTGGCCGAGGGCACCGTCGCCGACGGGTGCGTCCAGTGTCCCTGGCACGGCAGCGTCTTCCGGCTCTCGGACGGCTGGAACGTCCGCGGCCCCGCCACCGCGCCCCAGCCCGCCTTCGACACCCGGATCGTGGACGGCGGCCACGTCGAGGTGCGCCTGCGCCTGCGGGACGGCGAGGTCCGCAGGGACGGGACGGGAGCGGAGGCCGCCCGGACATGATCACACGCGCACTGCGGCAGGGACTCCTCGCCGGTGCCGCCGGAGGCGTCGCGATGACCCTCGCGGAGAAGGCCGAGCAGGCCCTCACCGGCCGGCCGGACTCGTACGTGCCCGCCCGCGTCCTGCAGCGCCTGACCGGCCTGCCCGAGCGCCCCGGCACACAGCCGCCGCCGGTCAACCGGGCCATGCACTACGGGCAGGCCGCCCTCCTCGGCGTGCTGCGTTCGGTCATGGCCCAGGCCGGGCTGCGCGGGCCGCTCGCCTCCGCCCAGTTCACCGTTGTCCGCATCACCAGCGACCAGATCCTGGAGAACGCCACCGGCGTCGGCGCCCCGCCCTCCACCTGGCCGCGCCGGGAACTCGTCGTGGACGTACTGCACAAGGCCGTCTACGCCTTCGTCGCCGGCGCCGTCTGCGACGCCCTCGCGGCTCGCGGCGGCCCCGGCCCCGGGCAGCGCCACGCCGCCCTGCGCGCCGGACGCCGGGCCGGCGTCGGCCCCCTGCCGCGCGCGAGCGCCCACGGCCGGTGAGCCGCCGGGATCAGCCGTTGCGGCGGGGCCGCTCCCGGCGGCCCCGCCGTGACCCCCGGTAGGCGGCGCGGCGGGTCGCGGCCAGGGCGCTGCCCGGGGCGAAGCCCCGGACGCCGTGCCGGTAGACGTCGAAGTCCAGGCTCCGCTCGCTCCCCACGGGCAGGACGCTTCGCACCGTGAGCACGGCGAACGTGCGCCAGGACCGGTCGGCGGCCTCCGCGCGCAGGTCGTAGACCAGCGGTCCGGTGGCCAGGGCGGCGACCAGACCGGCCGGGTCACCGTGCACCGGCGCCCGCCGGGCCGGGCGGGGGAAGGCGGCCAGCACGCGCGGGCGGCCGCCGAT
Source organism: Streptomyces sp. TG1A-8 (assembly GCF_030499535.1). Lineage (NCBI taxonomy): Bacteria > Bacillati > Actinomycetota > Actinomycetes > Kitasatosporales > Streptomycetaceae > Streptomyces > Streptomyces sp. TG1A-8. The sequence continues at coordinate 1,859,812 of NZ_JASTLB010000001.1, read as the reverse complement.
CCGGTAGGACAGCAGGCTGGAGTAGGGGCCGCGCAGCACGTCGGCGCGCGGGAGCGGTACCCGGCGGGTGATCCGGCCCCGGCCGCTGCTGGTCAGCAGCAGGTCCAGGGTGCGGCCGGGGCCGTCGGCGTCCGGCACCCGCACGGCCAGGCCCAGCCCGTCGGGCAGCCGCCGGGGCAGCCCGGCCGCCCGCGAGAGCCGGACCGTGGCGGCGTGGCGCCCGGGCGCGTCCAGCCACGGAACCCCCCACGGCCCGGCCCCGTCGTCCACGACCTCCAGGTCGGCCGAACACGTCAGCCCGGTGGGGTGCAGCGCCGGGGCCCCGCGCAGCCGGGCCAGCAGCCGGAAACCGGCCTCGACCGCGGTGAGCGGCCAGGAGGCGGCCGGACGCGTGCGCCCGCCGCCGGCGGCCGCGGCCTCGTCCGGTGCCGGTACGGCGGCGCTCACGGCCCGGACCACCCGGCCTCCCACTCCTCGTTCCGGTCGTCGTCCCGCGGGCCCTCGCCCTCCCCCTGCGAAGGGGTCGGCGGGGACACGTCGCGGTGACCGGAGGTGTCCGGCTCGTCGCCGGCGGCGGTGGTGTCCCGGTCCTCCCCCTCGGCCCGGGACGGGGTCTGCTCGCTCATCAGCGCTCTCCACGGTGCGAACGTCGTGCCGTCTGCGGTACGGCAGCGGCCGGGTACCCGGGCCGGACCCGCTCACTCCGCGCCCAGCTCCACCGTCGTGGTGATCCGGGTGAGGCCGGGACGGCGCGGGGCCGAGGCGAACCCGAAGCGCACCGGCGGTTCCACGGGCGCCAGGGGACCGAGGTCGCTGCCCTCGAGGACCGCCGACACCGTGCGGATCGTCCAAAGGTCCCGGGCGCCGTACCATTCGCGGCGGCCCGCACCGGCGCTGCCCCGGGTCCGCACACCGGGCATCAGCAGGCGGGCGGGCCGGTCCGTCAGCGCGCTCCACGCCGGGCGGCGGGCGAGCGCGCCGGGGACCGCGCGCAGCAGGAACCCCCACGACCGCCGCCGGCCGGTGGTGAAGCGCAGGGCGAGGGGACCGGCGGTGACGGTCCAGGTGGCGCCGGTGACGTCCACCTCGACCGGGACGACGCGCACCGTGTCGAACGCGTAGGTGCTGCTGACGAAGTCCGCCGTCTGCCGGGTCGGTGCCAGCAGCAGCCGTTCGCCGCCGGTGCGTTCGACCATCACGTCGCTGAACGGACCGAACGGCGACCGGGGCCAGTGGCCCACCACGACGCGCGTCCCCGAGGTGGTGCCCAGGCCGGCGATCCAGCCGTCGAAACGCAGCCGCGCGCGCCGCGGGCCGCGGCCGGGGAACCGGCTCGTCCGCACGTTCCCGCCCGGCGCGCCGGAGCGCGCCGGGCGCTTCGCCTCGTACGCCGCCACGGGCGGTGGGTGCCCCCGCACGGGCGGCGGAAACGCGCGGCTGTTCAGCCCCCCTGGTACCTCACCGTCGCGTCGAGGGCCGCCGCCAGTGCCTCGGGGTCGGGCTCCGACCGGTCGGCGTCCAGGCGTGCCAGCAGGTCGCGGCGGGAGACGACCGTCATCGCGCCCCGGCAGCGCCCCGAGTCCAGCTCGGCGGAGCGGACCACCTCCACCTGCCCGCCGAGCAGCACCAGCACGGCGTCCTCCGCGTCATGGCCGAGCAGTTCCCGTACGTGGTCACCGGTGATCATCGGACACGCTCCTCCAGCGGTGCGGGCACGCGGACGGCCTCCATGACGAAGCCGCTGCGCGCGCGGGCCGGTACACGGTTCAGCGGGATCCTCAGGTCCTGTCCGGGCACGCCGTACTCCAGCCGGGCCAGCCGTGGCCCGAGGGCGGTCAGCAGGGCGACGGTGACGTCCTCGCCGGGGCAGCGGTGGTTGGCGGTCCGGTCGCCGCCGCCCTGCGGGACGAGGTCGTCGCGTTGCGGCGGCCGGGCCAGGAAGCGTCCCGGTTCGAAGGCGTACGGGTCGTCCCAGAGACCGGGGTCGTGGTTCTGCCCGTACAGGTCGAGCAGGACCAGCGTGCCGGCCGGAATCGGCTCCCCCCGCCACTGGAGATCGGTGACGGCCCGGCCGCCGATGAACGGGGCGAAGGGGTAGAACCGGCGCACCTCGTGCGCGAACGCCACGGCGTACGCGGGGTCGTCCTCGCGCAGCCGCTCCCGGACGCCGGGCCTGAAGCGCAGCGCGTGGCCGCAGTGGGCGACCAGCCAGCACACCGCGACGGTGGGCCTCACGACGTTGAGCAGTTCGACCGCGGCGGTGTGCGGATCGAGCAGTCGGCCGTCGGCGTCCCGGTGCCGGGCCACCACGTCCAGCGCCGACCCGGCCGGCGCGGCGGCCGTTCCCTCCCGCACGTCCTCGACCAGCCGTCCCAGCCACGCCTCGCTGCGGGTCCGCGCGCGGCGGGCGCGCCAGTGGCGCGGCCCCGGCGTCGCGAAGCCGTCGACCATGGCGACCAGGTCACGGGCCCTGGACCCGGCGTCGTCGAGGGGGATGCCGGCCCACCGGCACACACCCCGGGTGAGTACCCGGCTCGCCTCGTCGAACAGCACGACCGACGCACGGCCGGCCCACGTCCTGGCGGCCTCGTCCCACACGGCGGTGACGTGGTCCACCAGCGCGCCCACCGCCGCCGGGCCGGTGAGCAGGTTCAGGAACATCTCCTTGCGCACGCGGTGGCCGGGCCCGTCCAGGGTGTGCACGGCGCCGTGCCCGAACAGGGTGCTCCGCACCGGCCCGGGGACCGCCGTCCGGCGCTGCACGTGCCGTTCGTCGTAGAAGAACCGCACCGCGTCCGGCCCGCGCAGGGCGACCGCGTGCCGCCCCATGACCCGGGTGCGCACCAGCGGGCCCGCGGTGCGGCGCCAGCGCCCGGGCAGCCAGGCGTACCCCTGGGCGAGGACCGCGAGGGAACTGTCGGTGAGCGGGGGGCTGCCGGGGTTCACGGTGCTCCGGGTGCCCGCCGGCCCGGACCGGAAACGAGGCCGTCAGGGCCGGGGCCGCAGGGCGCCCCCGTCCGACGGCGGACCTCCGCCGACACTGGTGACCAGCTCCCGGCACAGGTCCCGCAGTTTGACGTTGCGGTGCTGGGACGCGGTGCGCAGCAGGCCGAACGCCTCGTCGGCGGTGCACCGCCGACGGCCCATGATCACGCCGATCGCCTGGTCGATGAGGGTGCGGGACTCCATGGCGGCCTGCAGGTCCTTGGCGAACTGCTGGGCGTCGGCGATGCGCTGCGCGATCGCGATCACCCCCGTGGCCTGCGCGGCCAGCGCCCGCAGGGCGCTGAGGTCGGCGTCGGAGAAGTCGGACGCCTTGGGCGCGTACAGGTTGAGCGCGCCGGCGGTGTGGGTGTGGGCGGCGATCGGCAGGGAGAGGGAGGAGCGGGTGCCGCAGGCCATCGCGTACGCCGGGTAGGGACCCCACCGCCGCTCGTCCAGCATGTCCGCCACGAGGATCTCCTCGCCCGTGCGCAGCGCCTGGAGACAGGGCCCGTCGTCCTGCCCGTACTGCGCCTCGTCCAGGTCGGAGGCGAGCGGACCGGTGCTGACCACGGTCAGCGGCCGGTGCTCCCGTTCCAGGGTGATGCCCGCGCCCACGGCGGCGGGGGCCAGCACCAGGGCGCTCTCCGCGAGGCCCTGCAGGAACTGCTCGACGGACTCGGTGCTCAGCAGCAGCGAGGTCACGTCGGGCAGGGCGGGGGATCGGTGGGTCATGGTCACTGCGTCCTTCCGGGCGCCGGGCCCGCGTCTCGGCGTGCTGTGTGCCGTTGGGGGCCACCGGGATCGGTCCGGTGGGACGTCTCCGGCGGGACCGGCCGGCCCGCTCGGGAGAGGCAGGACGACGGCCCTGCTCCTGCCATCATGCCTCTCCGGCGCCGCGGAGCGGCACCCTAGCCGGGAACCCCGGTCGGGGCGCGCGCACCGGCCGGCGGACCCCGCGGCGGCGCCCGCCCCCCGCGGCAGCCGTCCCGGGCCCGCCCCCGGCGGTGCGCCGGGGGCGGGCCGGTGCGCGACCGCGGCGGGTGGGGCTACGGCGAGGCGCAGCCGATCGAGCCGGCGGGGAGGTCGTTGCCGGTCGAGGTGGCGGTGAAGCCGAAGGTGACGCTGCCGTCGGCGGGTACGGCGCGGTTGTAGTCCAGGCTGCGGACGCTGACCGTGCCGTCGGCGGCGGTGGACAGCGAACCGTTCCACACACTGCTGACCTTGGTGCCCGCCCCGGGCTTCCAGGCCACGGACCAGCCGTTGAGCGGCGCGGTACCGTGGTTCATGACCTCGACGGAGGCCTGGAAGCCCCCGTTCCAGGAGCTCTGCACGGTGTACGTGGCCATGCAGGAACCGGTCTGCGGATCCGTCGGCGTGGGCGTCGGGGTCGGGGTGCCGCCGGAGTCGCGGATGCCGGTCACCTCGCCGTGACCGCCGTCGAAGACGACGTCGGAGCAGGAGAAGAAGTTCTCCTGGCTGTCGGAACGGACCCACTGGATGAAGACCAGGGCGTTGCCGGAGCGGCCGGAGGGGAGCTTCAGGTCCCAGTAGTAGTGGCCCCCGTCGGTGCCGGGCGAACCCTGCTGCGGCGGGTTGGTGACCGTCTGGATCAGGTCGAGGTCGCCCCAGCCCAGCGCGGAGGAGGGCGACCAGCCGGGCTTGGTGAGGTAGACCCGGAAGTCACCCGGGTGCGCCGCCCAGTTGCTGTACTGGGCCTGGATCGTCGCCCCGCTGGTCAGATGGGTGCGCGGCCAGTCCGCACGGGCCGCGTTGTAGCCCTTGAAGTCGTACGGCGACCGGTCCCCGGCACTGCACAGGGTGCCGTCCGGGACGTAGCCGGCCCCCCGTCCGCCCGCGTTGGAGTCGAGGACGGCGAACCAGTTGTAGAGCGCGCTCGCACCGCTCTTGGCCAGCGCGTCCCGGCATGCGGGGTTGGTGGGGTCGAGCCCGCCGGTGGCCGTGCGGGCGTCCAGGTAACACAGGTAGGTGCGGGATCCGGGCAGCATCGCCACCCCGTGGGCCTGCGCGCTGCCCTGGCCCGCGAGGACCAGGCCGAGCGCGGCCAGCAGCGTGGCCAAAGCCGTTGCCGCTGACACGTAGGCACTGCGTCGAGCCATGTGTTGCTCTCCTTCCCTTTCCGGTGACTTTCAGGACTTGGGGACCCCGCCCGCCGGGGAGGGCGCCACCCGGGCGGGCGGGGACGTACGGGCCGTGCGCGGGTGTGCCCGGCACGGGTGGACCGGCGAGCCCGGTCCGCGGCCCTGCCGGCCCACGGTCCAGCCCCCGCTCCGGTTGCCGATGTCGTCGGCGGACCTGCCGGCGACGAACAGCCGGGCCGACTTGGCGAGCGGCAGGATCCCGCCGTCGTTGTCCAGCAGCACCCGCGAGGCGCGCACCGCCTCCCGGGCCAGGGACCGGTGCGCGGCCGAACCGACGCCGGCGGTGAGGGAGGCGTCCTGGTAGGGCGGGACCGCGGCCGGTGGGGCGACCGCGGGCTCCGGCGCGGCGGCGGCCGGCCCGGTGGGGGTCAGGGCCGCGGCGCACAGGGCCGCGGCGAGCGCCGGGCGGCGGGCGGGCAGGAGGCTCATGCGGGTGGGCCTTTCCGGGGGTGGTCCCAGGCTGGGTGCGGCGCCGTACGGGGAGCCGGGGCCCGTCCGGCCGGCGTGGCAGGAGGACGGGCGGGCCCCGGAACGGGAGGGTGCGGCGCGCGGGCGGCGGCGGGTGGCCGGACCGCCGGCCGCCCGCCGCCGCACCGGGTGCCCTACGCGGTCGTGCAGGCGGTGCCGTTGAGGTTGAAGCCGGCGGGCTTGGCGAAGGTGCCGCTGTAGGTGCCCTGGAACCCGAAGGTCACCTGGCCGCCGGCCGCGATCTGCGCGTTGTGCGTCTGGCCGCTCACCGTGACCGCTCCCGAGGACGGGGAGACGGCGGCGTTCCAGGCGCTGGTGATCTGCTGCCCGGCGGGCAGGGTGAACCCGAGCTTCCAGCCGCTGACGGCGGCGGAGCCGGTGTTGGCGACGGTGACGTCGGCGGTGAAGCCCCCCTGCCAGACGTTCGTCGCGTACGTCACCCTGCACGCCGCGGAGCCGCCGGGGTCGCCCGGGGTGCTGCCGCCGGTGTTGACCGTCGAGGAGAACGAGGTCACCGCGAGCCCCGCGCCGTTCTGCCAGGGCTCGAAACCGGCCTGGACGCTCGTCAGGTACCAGTTGTTCTGCGCCAGTCCCCGCGAGACGGTCTGCCGGACGAAGTCCATGACGTCGAAGTTCCAGCTGGTGATCGCCGAGGGGGCGACGAAGGACAGCACGTCGTTGGAGCCGTTGTTGCCGGACCACAGCTGCCACTGGCGCCCGGCCACGGTGGCGGTGCCGACCTGCGAGCCCACCGGCTGGATGGACCCCACGTGGTTGAACCAGACCATGATCTCGGTGCGGTTCACCCCGTCGGTGCGGGGCGTCGGGTCCAGCCAGATGTCGTAGGCGGCGTCGTAGACCGCGCCGCTGACGTAGGTGTAGCTGATGCTGGTCGGGGCGCTGGAGATGGTGCTCAGCTGTGCCGGGAGCCTGGTGCCCGGCGAGCAGTTGGTGTAGTGGCAGCCGTTGTAGACGGACGGGTAGGACTTCGGGGCGCCGTTGGTGGGCACCGAGCCGTCGGCCTGGGTGATCCGGAAGCCCGAGTCCGTGGCGGCGATGCACTGGGCCTCGCTGGTGCCCCAACGGTTGTTCTGGACGACGTAACGGCCCTGGATCGTCGTCGACCCGAACGGCTCGCAGATCGCGGTGTCCGCCTGCGCCCCCGAGCCCGTGGCCAGGAGCGCCGCGAGCGCGGCGAGAACGGTGAGCAGCGCGCCGAACAGGCCGCGCGTGCTGCGTGCATGGTGCTGTAACGGTCGCATGCGGGTCCTTCCTGGAAGAGCGGAGGGAGGTGCGGGAGCGCTCCCACTTCCCCACGAATGGGAGCGCTCCCATCCCACCGGTTTCGGTGGGACTGTAGGGAGCAGCTCATGTCCCTGACAAGACGTTGGACGGGGTCACGTCGAAGCGATTTCGAAATACCAGGTCAGGGGAGTGCGGGGCATATGCCGGAATCGGTCAGGGGTGGGAGCGCTCCCGAGATCGAATGCGGACCGGTCGCCGCGCGGGTGCCCCGGGGCCCGCTCAGGCCGACTCGCGCACCACCAGCCGGGTGCGGAGGATGACGTGCCGCCAGGCGACCGCGGGGTCCTCCATCTCCTCCAGCAGCAGGCGCACCATGGCCCGGCCGATCTCCTCCATCGGCTGGCGGACCGTGGTCAGCCGCGGCTCGGTGCGCTGGGCCAGCGGGTAGTCGTCGAAGCCGATGACGGCGACGTCGTCGGGTACCCGCCGTCCCGCGGCGCGCAGCGCCGCCAGCGCACCGGCGGCCGTGGTGTCCGAGGCGGCGAGCACACCGTCGATCCCGGGATGCCGCTCCAGCAGCTCGGCCATGGCGCGGCGCCCGCTCTCCTCCGTGAAGTCGCCCTCGACGACGCGGGAGTCCTCGGCGGGCAGGCCGGCCAGTTCCAGCGCCTCGCGGTAGCCGCGCAGCCGGCACCGGGCGGCGAACACGTCCAGCGGCCCGGTGATGGTGGCGATCGACGTCCGCCCTCCGGCCAGCAGGTGGGAGACGGCGCTGCGGGCACCGCCGACGTTGTCCGCGTCGACGTAGCTGACGTGCTCGTCGCCCGAGCGGCGTCCCAGCAGGACGGTCGGCAGCCGGGCCTCGGCGAGCATGTCGGGCAGCGGGTCGGCGGCGTGCACGGACGTCATCAGCACGCCGTCGACCCGGCCGCCGCGCGCGTACCCGAGGAAGCGCCGCCGTTCGGTGTCCGAGCGGACCAGGGTCAGGAGCAGCTGCATCCCGGTGTCGGCCAGCGCGTCGGAGAGCGAGCGGGTGATCTCGGCGAAGAAGGGCTCCCCGACCATCCGCCAGTCCGGTTCCGTCATGACCAGCGCGACGGCGTCGGCCCGCCGCCCGGCCAGGGAACGGGCCGCGAGGTTGGGCACGTACCCCAGTTCCGCGATGGCCCGCTGCACGGCACGGCGCGTGGACTCCCGCACGCCCGCCGCGTTGTTGATGACGCGCGAGACGGTGCCGCGCCCCACTCCGGCGCGGGCGGCCACCTCCTCCAGCGTCGGCGTGCCGGGACGCTGTCTGCCCATGACCACCTCCCCCCCATGAGATCACCGATAGTACGGGGAGACGGGGAGGGGGATCCCGCCGGCGGGGCCGGTCCGCCCGTGAACGACGGGCGGGAGCGCCGGGCAGGGCGCCGGGCGGGGGCCGTCAGGCGGGGCGGTGGCCGGTGGCGCCGGGATCGTCCCGGAGCGCGATGCGGGCGGTGACGCGTTTGCCGACCCGCTCCCGCCGGGCCTCGAAGTACTGGGAGACGGCCATGACGATCTCCAGCCCGTGCTGGCCCACCCGGCCGGGATCGGCGGCCCGGGCCACCGGCAGCACCGGGTCGGAGTCCCACACCGCCACCTCGACCACGTCACCGGTGACCCGCAGCTCCAGCAGGACGGGCCCGGGCGCGTACTTGCGGGCGTTGGTGACCAGCTCGCTCACCACGAGCTGGGTGAAGTCCATGGCCCGCGCGGAGACGGGGAGCGCGTGCTCGGTCCGCACCCGCGCGAGGAATCCGGCCGCGAGGTGACGGGCTTCGGCGATGGGTGTGCCCTCGCCGTCCAGCGCGGCGGCGAGGTGCGGCGGCCCGGGCCCGGGCCCGGCAAGAGAACAGTCCTCGTCCAGGGGAACAGGCTCCATTCCGAACCGCCTTCAGAAATCCGCGCGCAGGTCGCGCTTATACCCACGGACGCGCTCCGTACGCGCCTTTGCGCCCCCGGCGGGCCCGCGCGGGGATCCGCCGGGGTGCCCGCATTCCCGCACGCGTCGGGCATGCGGTCCAGATCTTCGGGATATCCGCAGGTCATGAGGTTCCCAAGGGTGCTGCGTGAAATGGACCGGAGTCTGACCCGGCGGGTGGCCGCCTGGGACGCGCCGGGGGTGCACCGGACGCTGTCGGCGGTGGAGGAGTGCGCGGAGGGCAGCAAGCTGTGGTGCGGTGCGGCCGTGGCGATGGCCTGGTGCGGAGGGTGGCGCGGCCGGCGGGCCGCCGGGGCGGGCCTGGTGGCGCTGTCGGTGGCGCAGCTGGTCTCCAACGGGGTCTGCAAGCAGCTGGCCGACCGGCCCCGGCCGCCCGAGGAGTGGATACCGCACGACGAGGTCCACGACCGCCCCGACTCGTCGTCCTTCCCGTCCGGGCACACGGCGGCGGCGGTGGCGTTCACCGCGGCGGTCGCCCCCGTCTGGCCGCTCGCGGGCGCCCTGTGCGCGGTGCCGGCCGTCACGGTGGCCGTCGAACGCGTGCAGAGCGGCGCCCACTACCCCAGCGACGTCGTCGCCGGAGCCGCGATCGGCCTGGCCGCCGCCCGGCTGGTCCGGCACGCCCCTCGCGTACTGCTGCGGTGGCGGCTGCGGTGACCGGCCGCGCCGGCCGGTGCGGGGCTGTGCCCACCGGCCGGCGCGGCCCTCCCGCGTGCCGGTCCGGCGTCCGCCGTGCGGACGCCGGACCGGCGGGGAAGCACCCGCCGGCTCACGCCCGCGGTCCCGGATCCGGACCCGGTTCCCCCTCGAACGCCCGCAGGATGTGTTCCGCCGCCCGGGTCGCCGTCAGGGAGCCGTCCCGCACCTGCTGTTCGAGGGCGGGGGCGCTCGCGCGGACGGCGGGGTGGGCGCGCAGGCGGCCCAGGAGCTCGTCGCGGACCATCGACCAGGTCCAGTCGACCTGCTGGTCGCGTCGTTTGGCGGCGAGCCGGCCGGTGGAGTCGAGCAGCGCGCGGTGCTGCTCCAGCCGCTCCCAGACCGTCTCCAGACCCGTCGACTCGCGCGCGCTGCAGTGCAGCACCGGCGGGGTCCAGAACGCGTCCTTGCCGTGCATCAGCCGCAGCGCGCCGGCCAGTTCCCGGGCCGCCGCCCGCGCGTCGCGCTCGTGCGGGCCGTCCGCCTTGTTGACGGCGATCACGTCCGCCAGTTCCAGGACGCCCTTCTTGATGCCCTGCAGCTGGTCGCCGGTGCGGGCCAGGGTCAGCAGCAGGAAGGAGTCCACCATGTCGGCGACCGCCGTCTCCGACTGGCCGACGCCGACGGTCTCCACGAGGACCACGTCGTAGCCCGCCGCCTCCATGACGACCATGGACTCGCGGGTGGCCTTGGCGACCCCGCCCAGCGTGCCCGCGCTGGGGGAGGGCCTGACGAAGGCGTTCGGGTCCACCGCGAGGCGTTCCATGCGCGTCTTGTCGCCGAGGATCGAGCCGCCGGTACGGGTCGAGGACGGGTCCACGGCGAGCACCGCCACCCGGTGGCCCCGCGACGTCAGCAGCGTGCCGAACGCGTCGATGAACGTCGACTTGCCCACGCCCGGCACCCCGCTCACGCCGATCCGCCGCGCCCGGCCGCTGTGCGGGAGCAGCTCGGTGAGCAACTCCTGCGCCAGCGCCCGGTGCTGAGGCCGGGTGGACTCCACGAGCGTGATGGCGCGGGCCACCAGGGCCCGCCTGCCGTCGAGCACGCCCTTCACGTACGTGCCGAGATCGATCGCTGCCATCGGGCGGCTACAGGTCGAGGCCGAGGTCGGCCGACAGTCGCTCCACCAGGTCGTACGCCGCGTCCGGGATCACCGTCCCGGGCAGGAACACGGCCGCGGCGCCCCTCTCCAGCAGGACCGGCACGTCCTGCGGCGGGATCACCCCGCCGACCACGACCGTGATGTCCTCCCGGCCCTCCTCGGCGAGCTTCTCGCGCAGCGCCGGTACGAGGGTGAGGTGGCCGGCGGCCAGCGAGGACACGCCGACCACGTGCACGTCCGCCTCGACCGCCTGCCGGGCGACCTCCTCCGGCGTCTGGAACAGCGGGCCGACGTCGACGTCGAAGCCGAGGTCGGCGAAGGCGGTCGCGATCACCTTCTGGCCGCGGTCGTGGCCGTCCTGGCCCATCTTGGCGACCAGGATGCGCGGCCGGCGTCCCTCGGCCCGCTCGAACCGGTCCACCAGGGCGCGCGTGCGGTCCACGGACGGGGAGCGGCCTGCTTCGTTGCGGTACACGCCGGAGATGGTACGGATCTGGCTCGCGTGCCGGCCGTAGACCTTCTCCAGGGCGTCGGAGATCTCGCCGACCGTCGCCTTGGCGCGGGCCGCGCGCACGGCCAGCTCCAGCAGGTTCTCCTCGCCGTCGGCCGCCCGGGTCAGCGCGTCCAGCGCGTCCTTGCAGGCCTGCTCGTCCCGTTCGGCGCGCAGCCGGCGCAGCTTGGCGATCTGCTGGGTGCGCACCGAGGAGTTGTCGACCTTGAGGACCTCGATCTGCTCGTCGCTGTCCACCCGGTACTTGTTGACGCCGATGACGGGCTGCCGTCCGGAGTCGATGCGGGCCTGCGTCCGCGCGGCGGCCTCCTCCACGCGCAGCTTGGGGATGCCGGCGTCGATGGCCTGCGCCATGCCGCCCGCCCGTTCCACCTCCTCGATGTGCTGCCAGGCCTTGCGGGCCAGGTCGTAGGTCAGCTTCTCGACGTAGGCGCTGCCGCCCCACGGGTCGATGACCCGGGTGGTGCCCGACTCCTGCTGGATGAGCAACTGGGTGTTGCGGGCGATGCGCGCCGAGAAGTCGGTGGGCAGCGCGAGGGCCTCGTCGAGGGCGTTGGTGTGCAGCGACTGGGTGTGCCCCTGGGTCGCGGCCATCGCCTCCACGCACGTGCGGGTGACGTTGTTGAACACGTCCTGCGCGGTCAGCGACCAGCCCGAGGTCTGCGCATGGGTGCGCAGGGACAGCGACTTGGCGTTCTGCGGGTCGAACTGCCTGACCAGCTTGGCCCACAGCAGCCGGGCCGCCCGCAACTTGGCGACCTCCATGAAGAAGTTCATGCCGATCGCCCAGAAGAACGACAGCCGGGGTGCGAACGCGTCGACGTCCAGGCCCGCCTCCCGGCCCGCCCGGATGTACTCCACCCCGTCGGCGAGGGTGTACGCCAGCTCCAGGTCGGCCGTCGCGCCCGCCTCCTGGATGTGGTAGCCGGAGATGGAGATGGAGTTGTAGCGGGGCATCCGCCGCGAGGTGTACGCGAAGATGTCGGAGATGATCCGCATCGACGGCTTCGGCGGGTAGATGTAGGTGTTGCGGACCATGAACTCCTTGAGGATGTCGTTCTGGATGGTCCCCGCCAGCTTCTCGGGCGGCACGCCCTGCTCCTCGGCGGCCACGATGTACAGCGCCAGCACCGGTAGCACCGCGCCGTTCATCGTCATCGACACCGTCATCCGGTCCAGCGGGATCCCGTCGAACAGCTGCCGCATGTCGAGGATCGAGTCGATCGCCACGCCCGCCATGCCGACGTCGCCGGTCACCCGCGGGTGGTCGCTGTCGTAGCCGCGGTGCGTGGGCAGGTCGAAGGCGACCGACAGGCCCTTCTGCCCGGCCGCGAGGTTGCGCCGGTAGAAGGCGTTGGACTCCTCGGCGGTGGAGAAGCCCGCGTACTGGCGGATCGTCCAGGGCTGGTTGACGTACATCGTCGGGTACGGGCCGCGCAGGTACGGCGCGATGCCCGGGTAGGTGCCGAGGAAGTCCAGGCCCTCCAGGTCACGGCCGGTGTACAGCGGCTTGACCCCGATGCCCTCCGGCGTCTCCCACAACGGCTCCGCGGTGCCGGCCGCCCGACCGGCGGCCGTGCGCCACTGCTCGGCACCGCCGGCGACGGCCGGCGTCCCCAGCTCGATGCCGGAGAAGTCGGGGATTCCCATCAGGACACTCCCATGCGGTCGAGGGTCGCGGACAGGACGTCGACGGCGTCACAGCCCGCGAAGACGTACGAGTCGACGCCCGGGTGGCCGGCCGGGCGGCCCGCGAGGAACACGTGCCGGGCGCCGGCCGCGCGCAGTGACCGGGCGGCCTGCTCCGCCCCTTCGGCGTAGAGCGCGTCGCTGGAGCACAGCACGGCCTCGGTGGCGCCGCTGTCCTCGAAGCGGCCCCCGGTGACCGGCTCGATGCCGCCCGCCTGGAACAGGTTGGCGGCGAACGTCGAGCGGGCGGTGTGCTCGGCGGCCGAGCCCAGCGTGGCGAGGAAGACCCTGGGGCGCGCGCCCGTCGCGGCCAGGTGGGCGTCGGAGCGGGCGCGCAGCGCCTCGAACGCCTCGTCCCGGCGCACCCGGGGCAGGCCCCCGGACGGCGGCTCGGGCGCGGGTTCGCGCACGACCGGCTTCTCGGCGAGGTCCGGGAACTCGCTGACCCCGGTGACGGGTTCGCGCCGCTTGGCGAGCTGCTTGGACCGCTGCGCCCACGTCGTGGCCAGGTCCGTGCGGATCCGGCCGGAGCGCAGCACGGCCGCCTGCCCGCCGTCCCGCTCGACGGACCGGAAGAACTCCCAGGCGACGCCCGCGAGTTCGTCGGTCAGCCGCTCGACGTACCAGGAGCCGCCCGCCGGATCGATCACCCGGGCCAGGTGGGACTCCTCGATCAGGATCGTGGAGGTGTTGCGGGCGATGCGGCGGGCGAAGGCGTCGGGCAGGCCGAGCGAGTGGTCGAACGGCAGCACGGTCACCGAGCCGGCGCCGCCGACCCCGGCCGCGAGCGTGGCGACCGTGGTGCGCAGCATGTTCACCCACGGGTCGCGGCGGGTCATCATCACCGGCGACGTCACGGCGTGCTGGACCTGCGCGCCCGCGGCCGGCGCCCCGCACACCTCGGCCACCCGCGCCCACAGCCGGCGCGCGGCGCGCAGCTTGGCGATGGTCAGGAACTGGTCGGCGGTGGCCGCGTAACGGAACTCCAGCTGCGCGCAGGCCGCCTCGACGCCGAGACCGGCCCCGGTCAGCCCGCGCAGGTACGCCACCCCGGTGGCGAGCGAGGCGCCCAGCTCCTGCGCGGCCGAACCGCCCGCCTCGTGGTACGGCAGCGCGTCCACGGTCAGCGCGCGCAGTCCCGGGTACCGCTCGGCGCAGCGCGCGGCCAGCTCGGCGAACGGCGCGAAGTCCAGCGCGGTGCCGGTACGGGCCTCGTATCCGAGCGGGTCCGCGCCCAGGTTGCCGCGGACGGCCTGCGGGCCGGCGCCCCCGGCCTCGTACAGCCGCAGCAGCGCCTCGGCGGCGGCCGCGGTGTCGCGGCCGGCGTCCAGGACGACCGGCGCCAGGTCGAGGTGCACGCCGTCGAGGGCGCGGCCCAGGTCCGCGACCGGGATACCGCCCTCGCCGAGCACCAGCCACAGCGAGGTGACGCCGTTCTCCAGGTCCGTCAGCACCGCGCCCTCGGCGAGCGCCGCGTGCCGTTGCCGCACGTCCCAGCCGCCCGCCGTGCCCCCCTCGGGCCGGGCGCCGCGCACGAACGGGGCGAAGCCCGGCAGGCCGGGGTCGGGCGCGCCGTCGCGCGCGGTGTACAGGGGCCGGGTGCGCAGCCCGTCCTCGAGCGTGGTGGACAGGGCTTCCTCGGCTGCCTCGCCCGAGACTTCCTTGCCGGACTTGCGCAGCACGCCCTCGACGAGGCGTTGCCACTGCTCGTGTGTCGCGTCAGGGAACTCGGCGGCCAGCGGGAGCCCGTCGTCAGGCAGGACCGTCATGGCTCGGATGCTAGGGCAGTACGCTCGAGTGGGACCGAAGCGAGAGCTGTGACGTTTCCCTCTCCGCGGCTGTGACCTGCGCCTCCCGCGGGACCCGCGCGCCGGCCGGCGTGGCGTCCGCGTGTCGCCGGCCGCGCAGCTCCGCCGGCCGCACGTCCAGGGTGGAGAGCGTCTGCGGGCCCGCCGTGAAGGCCCGCAGGCGCAGGTGGGCGCCCCGGCGGGCGGGCAGGGCGAACCGCCCGCCGGGCGCCCGCAGGGTGACGGCCGCCGCGGTGTGCGCGGCCCGCGCGGTCCCGGCCGAGCCGAGCCGTCCGCCGCCGCCCAGCCCCGGCCAGCGCACCACCACCGGGACCAGCAGGGCCAGCGCGATGACCGCCGGATAGCCCTGCCGGGCGTAGGCCGGCAGGAGGCCGAAGCCCAGGCAGACCATCGTCGCCGCCGAACGGCACGGCACGGCACGGGCAGCGTCCGCCACAGCGCCACCGCGCCGGCGAGCAGCGCGAGGGTCGCCGCCGCCGTCGCCGGGGCACCGCCGCGGCCCAGCCACAGCAACGGCGCGGTGAGCAGCGGCGCGAGCGGGGGATAGCCGTAGGTGAAGTCGTACCCGCCGTCGCTGGTCGGCGTCGGGGCGACGCCCCCGCCGTGGAACAGCCAGGGCCAGGGCTGCCCGTACACCGGGTGCCCGGCGATCAGTTCGCGCGCGGCCTGGGCGGTCAGCGCCGCCTCGTCGCCGCCCGCGTGGTCCAGGGCCCAGGCGCACAGGGCGAGGAAGACCGCGGTGAGCAGCACCGCCAGGTCCAGCCGGGCCAGCGAGCGGGTCCGGCGGACCGTCAGGGCGAGGACGCCGCACCCCAGGACGCAGACGTAGCAGACCGAGACGACCGCCACGAGGGCCGGGCGGTGCGTGGCCGCCTGCGTCCACACCGCGCGCGTGCCGATGAAGAGGCTCACGTCGGCGAGCAGCGTCAGCACCCGGTGCCACGGCACGGAGCCGTCCGGGGCGCCGGCCGGGGCCCCCGGGTCGGCGGACACCACCGACTGCGTCCGCCGACCGGGTGCCACCTGCTGTGTGTCTGCCAAGTGCACGGCACCGCACGCTAGTGGCGGCCGGTGAGCGGCGCGCGACGGCGGGTGAAGAGCCGCGTGTGAGGGTGGCAAGAACGGGGCGTATTCGCACATGTGGCCCACGAGGGGATCGGGGAGGGGATGACCGCACGGTGGCGTTGCGTGTCGTAGTTCGGCTGAACGGGTGACTTGGCGTAAGAATTGGCTGGTGCAGGCATCGAACGCGAGTCAGGTCAGGGGGAGCCGGTGAGCCGTTACGACGTCACCGATGAGCAGTGGGAAGGGCTCGCCCAGGTGGTGCCGCTGCGGGGCCGGGACGCCTGGCCCTCCGCCGTGGACCACCGCTCGCTGCCGGACGCGGAGACCGAGACGCGGCGCCGGTTCGTCGTCCTGCGGGTCAACGTGTTCGCGGACGCCCGCGAGGTCGCCGAGACCGTGATGGCCGGCGCGCCGGTCCTGCTCGACCTGTCCGGTGCGGAGGGCGAGGTGGCCAAGCGCGTCCTGGACTTCAGCACCGGCGTCGTCTTCGGCCTGGGCAGCGGGATGCACCGCGTCGACCGCAACGTCTTCCTGCTCACCCCGCCCGGTACGGAGGTCAGCGGGCTGATGGAGGGGGCGGCCGGGCTCTCCGGCGGCTGAGCCGGCGCGGGTCCCGCGGTCGCCCGATCGTGGGAAGGCGCGTCGGGTGAAACGGTTCACCGCGTCGGCCGGGCCCTACCGTCCGCATATGCCCGTGCCCTCCGCGCCCACCGCGCCCCCACCCACGACCGGGTCGACCGAACCGATCAGTCCGGCCGAACCGACCGGCCCGGCCGGTGCCGTCCCGCCCGGCCGAGCCGTTTGGCCCGAGCCCCCGGAGTCCGTCGGAGCGGTCCTGCCGGCGCGGTCCGCCCGCGGCGGCGGGGACGGGCCGCCGTCGGGCCCGCGCCCCCTCGACGTCCGCGCCCGCGTCACCGAGGTGCGGCTGTCCGCCTTCGCCGGGCACCGGCGGGCCGTCTTCCCGCTGGGACCCGTCACCGTGCTCGCCGGGCCCAGCGGGACCGGGAAGTCCACCGCGCTGACCGCCTACGAGGCGCTCGCCCGGCTCGGCGGCGGGGCCGCGCTCGCGGAGGTGTTCGCGGACCCCGTCGCCTGCGTGCCCGAGCGGGCGCTGCCCGACGCCGGGGGGAGGCGGGGTTTCCGCATCGGGTGCACGGCCGACGGCGCCGAGGGGCCGGTGCGGCTCGACGTCGCCGTCCAGGCCGAGCCCGAACTGCGCATCGTGGGGGAGCGGCTGACCGCCGACGGGGTCGTCCTGCTGCAGACCGCCCTGCGCGACCCCGGCCGCCGGACGGTCCAGGCCGCCTGGCACACCGCGGGCTCCTCCCCGGTGACCCGCGCCCCGCTGCCCGACGACCGGCTCGGCACCGCCCTGCTGCCGCTGCGCGTGGCCGGCAGGACGGACGGCCAGCGGCGGGTGCTCGCCGCCGCCGAGCAGATGGTCGTCGCCCTGCGTTCGGTCTTCGCCTGCGACCCCCGGCCCGCGCACATGCGCGGCCCCGTCCCCGCGGCTTCCGGACGGCTCCTGCCCGGCTGCGGCAACCTCGCCGACGTCGTGTGGCGCACCCGCGCCGAGTGCGGACGCCGGCACGCCCAGCTCGTCGAGGTCCTGCGCGCGGGCTGCGCCGGCCCGGTCGCCGACCTGGTCGCCGAACCCCGGTCCGACGGTACGGTCCGGGCGCTGCTCGACCGCGGCGACGGCTTCCGCACCGAGCTCGCGCTGCTCGGCGACGGCGAGCTGCGCTATCTCGCGCTGGCGCTGGTGCTGCTCACTGGACCCGGGGTCCTGGACGTGGACGCGCCGGGCGAGGTGCCCGACGCGCTGCGCACCCTCACCGTGCTCGCCGACGGCTTCGACCGCGGCCTCGACCCCGGCCAGCGCGGCGAACTGCTGAGGACGGCGGCCCGGATGGGCGAGCGCGGCCACATCCGCTGCGTGGCCGCGGTGAGCGACGCCTCCTGGGCCACCGGGATCCGGGGCGTCACGGTGGTACACCTGACCCCGTGACGGAACACCCCGACCTGGCCGGACTCCAGCGCAGACTCGCCGAGTTCGCCGCCGTGCGCCACTGGCAGCCCTACCACACCCCCAAGAACCTCGTCACCGCCCTGAGCGTGGAGGCCTCCGAACTGGTGGAGATCTTCCAGTGGCTGACCCCGGAGGAATCGGCCCGGGTGATGGACGACCCCGGCACCGCCCACCGGGTCAGGGACGAGGTGGCGGACGTCCTCGCCTACCTCCTGCAGCTGTGCGAGGTCCTCGGCGTCGACCCGCTGGCGGCCCTGGCCGCCAAGATCGACCGCAACGAACGGCGCTTCCCGCCCCCGGACCCGGACGCCGCGGAGCCCGCGCGGACCACGCCGGCCGCCTCGCGGGGGCGTCCCCCCGCGGCCGGACCGCCTCATTCCGATATCACTCAGTGTAGTCAAAACTCTCGCTGAATCCGAATTGTTGTCCGCAAAATTCGGTCTACCTCTGGTTTTTCGTCTCAATGCCCCTCACTCTGGGTAGTGAAGAAGAGAGTTGAAGAGGACGTGCGAGTGGGCACGGCGGAGCGGACGGGGGCAGCCCATGGATGCGGTGCGGCTCATAGGGACGAGCAGGCGGGCCCTGGCGGGAGGCGGTGACACGCCCGGGATCATGGCGGAGGTGTGGCAGGCCCAGGCCCTGGCCCAGGCGATCGGCAGCCGCCTCGCGGTGTCCGGCCCGCCGGAGCTGCGGGGCGAGGCGCTGGGCCTGACCGAGCTGGCGGGCCGGGGCTGCGGCGTCCTGGACCCTCCCGAACTGGACCCCGGTGACCTGCGCGCCGCCCAGCTCACCGAGCTGGACGACGCCCGCCGGACCCTGCTCGGTCTCGGCGGCCTGCTCGGCGAGGTCGGCATGGCCCTGGTCGTGATGGCCAGTGCCGCGGCCGACGAGACGACGTACTGGCAGTGCATGGAGGCCATCGACGCGGCGGACGAGTCCCGGGACCGGGTCCTGGGGATGCTGCGCAAGCTGGCGGCGCGCGAGGAGATCCTGTCCGGGGACACCGAGGACAGCCCCTCCGGCGTCTGAGGGCGGGGCCCGCTCCGCGTGCCGGGCGGTGCCGGTGCGGTCGGCGGGGCCGTCGCCGTGCAGGATGGACGCATGGACCTTCGAATCTTCACCGAGCCCCAGCAGGGGGCCACCTACGACACCTTGCTCACCGTGGCGAAGGCCACCGAGGACCTGGGCTTCGACGCCTTCTTCCGTTCCGACCACTACCTGAAGATGGGTGACGTGGACGGCCTCCCCGGTCCCACGGACGCCTGGATCACCCTGGCCGGGCTGGCCCGGGAGACCAAGCGCATCCGGCTGGGAACCCTGATGACGGCCGGCACCTTCCGGCTGCCGGGCGTGCTCGCCATCCAGGTGGCCCAGGTCGACCAGATGTCCGGCGGCCGCGTGGAGCTGGGTCTGGGCGCCGGCTGGTACGAGGAGGAACACAAGGCGTACGGCATCCCCTTCCCGAAGGAGAAGTTCGGGCGCCTGGAGGAGCAGCTGGAGATCGTCACCGGGCTCTGGGCGACCGAGGTGGGCGAGACGTTCGACTTCCACGGCACGTTCTACGACCTCACCGGCTCGCCCGCGCTGCCCAAGCCCGCCCAGGCGAGGATCCCGGTGCTCATCGGCGGACGCGGCGCGAGCCGCACCCCGCGCCTCACGGCGCGCTACGCCGACGAGTTCAACATGCCCTTCGCCTCGGTCGAGGACAGCGAGCGCCAGTTCGGCCGGGTGCGCGCCGCCGCGGAGGAGGCGGGCCGCGGGGGCGACGACCTGATCTACTCCAACGCCCTCGTCGCCTGCGTCGGCAAGGACGACCAGGAGGTCGCCCGCCGTGCCGCCGCGATCGGCCGCGAGGTGGACGAGCTGAAGGCCAACGGCCTGGCCGGCTCCCCGGCCGAGGTGGTCGACAGGATCGGCCGTTACGCCGAGGCCGGCTCGCAGCGCGTCTACCTCCAGATCCTGGACCTGGCCGACCTCGACCACCTGGAACTGATCTCCGCCCAGGTGCAGTCGCAGCTGTCCTGACCCACGGACGCCCCCTCGCGCGGCCCGTACGGCCACACCGCCCGCGTCCGGCACGGCGGGCCGCGCTCCGTGCACGGAGGCGGCCGAGCGGCCACCTGGCCCGCCGGGCGCCGCCGGAAAACCGGTGGTCGCCCGGGGGCGGCCCGCAAGACTCGGACACGTGTTCCTGACGATCTCCACGCACGGCACCGCCGCCCACCCAGATGGCCGTGTTCCGCGTCGGCGACCGAAGGACGCGGAAGGAGGCGGAGGCGGCATGACCGGGACCCGCACGGGACGGACCCTGCCCGTCACGGACCTCTCCCTGGTGGTCCTCGTCGGCGCCTCCGGCTCCGGCAAGTCCACCTTCGCCCGCCGGCACTTCACGCCGACCGAGGTGATCTCCTCCGACTTCTGCCGCGGCCTCGTCGCCGACGACGAGAACGACCGGAGCGCCACCGGGGACGCCTTCGACGTCCTGCACTACATCGCCGGCAAGCGGCTGGCCGCCGGCCGCCGCACCGTCATCGACGCCACCGGCGTCCAGCAGGACCGCCGGCGCCGGCTCGTCGAACTGGCCCGGGAGCACGACGTGCCGCCCATCGCCGTCGTGCTCGACGTGCCCGAGGAGGTCTGCGCGCAGCGCAACGCGGCCCGCCCCGACCGCGCCGGCACGCCCCGGCGGGTCGTCCAGCGGCACGTCCGCGAACTGCGCCGCTCCCTGCGGCACCTGGAACGCGAGGGCTTCCGCAAGGTGCACG
Source organism: Streptomyces sp. TG1A-8 (assembly GCF_030499535.1). Classification (NCBI taxonomy): domain Bacteria; kingdom Bacillati; phylum Actinomycetota; class Actinomycetes; order Kitasatosporales; family Streptomycetaceae; genus Streptomyces; species Streptomyces sp. TG1A-8. The sequence continues at coordinate 1,839,321 of NZ_JASTLB010000001.1, read as the reverse complement.
TCCTGCGCGGTGCGGAGGAGATCGAGAACGCCGTTCGCCGACTCGGGGCGGCTGGTACCACCGCCGCTGACCGACGAGGTGCGGGCCCTGGTGGAACCTGTCGTCAAGGCGTGGGAGCCGCCGAACCATCGCCTGATCGACGGCCGCGCTGTGGTCGACGGCATCTTGTTCAAGGCGCGCACCGGGTGCGGGTGGTACGGCATCGAGGTCTCGGGCGATGTCCTCTGGAAGACCGTGCACACTCGGTTCAACCGCTGGCTTCGTGCTGGCGTCTGGGACGAGATCATGAGGGCGATTCCCAACGAGGGGACGCTTCCGGCGGGGATGCCCGTGCTGCCGCCGTTCAAGATTGAGGGCCGCGTGGACCCGCGCGTCCTGCCTATCCGGCACGAGGAATCACCTGCGGAAACGCCTATGGTGGCGGCGGGCAACGCGCTGTGCGTGCCGGGCAACCACGAGAACAGGTACGGCCGTCACCTCGGGGGCCGCACCGTCCGGCCCACCCACGGCCTCGCCGAGACCATCGCCCAGATGGAGGGCGAGAGCGAGGAGTTCAGGCAGGAGGTGCGCCGGTTCCTGGACGGACTGGTCAGCCGCTACGTCCTCGACGGCGGCCGGCTGGTCGTCTGCCACGCCGGCCTGCCGGAGAAGTGCGTGGACGGGCCCACGGGGTCCCTCTACACCCGTACCGGGCGGCCCTTCTTCGACGACGCGGGGACGACCGAGGAACTCCTCGGCCGGCTGCGCTCGGCGGTCGGGCGGGCGGGGCTGTGGGACGAACTCGCCACGGACCGGATGCTGCTGGACGCGGAGCTGATGCCGTGGTCGCTGAGGGCGGCCGGTCTGCTGCGCAGCCAGTACGCGGCCGTGGGCGCCGCCTCCGGTGCGGTGTTCCCCGGCGCGCTCGCCGCCCTGGAGGCGGCGGCGTCCCGCGGCACCGACGTGGGCGGCCTGCTGGCGCGCCAGCGGGAACGCGCCGCCGCGGCATCCGCGTTCACCAGGGCGTACCGCCGCTACTGCTGGCCCACCGACGGTCCGGACGGGGTCCGCCTGGCCCCCCTCCAGATCCTGGCGGCCCAGGGCCGCAGCCTCGCCGCGCTGCCGCGCGACGAGCAACTGGCGCTGATCAACCGCCTGGTGGAGCACGACGGCACCGGGCTGCTGCAGACCACGCGTCGGCTGTACGTGGACACGGGCGACCCCGGCTCCGTCCGCGCCGGCGTCGGCTGGTGGCTGGAGGCGACCGGCCGGGGCGGCGAGGGCACGGTCGTCAAGCCGGCCGGCGCGCTGGTCCGCTCCGCGCAGGGGCGGCTGGTGCAGCCCGGCGTCAAGGTCCGGGGCCGCGAGTACCTGCGGATCGTCTACGGTCCCGAGTACACCCGGCCCGACCACCTCGCCCGGCTGCGGCACCGGTCCCTGGACCACAAGCGGTCCCTGGCCGTCCGCGAGTACGCCCTCGGCCTGGAGGCCCTGGACCGGCTCGCGGGCGGTGAGCCGCTGTGGCGGGTGCACGAGGCGGTGTCCGGGGTGCTGGCCCTGGAGTCGGAGCCGGTGGACCCGCGCCTGTGACCACCGGACCGGTCCCGGCCCGCCGCCTGCCGCCCGCCGCCCGCCGCCCGGCGGCGGGACGGCCGGGCCCGGCCGGCGGCGGACGCGCGGTGATCCGGCCGCGGTCCGCCGCCGGTGGTCCGCCCCGCCCCGCGGTCCGTCCCGCCCCGCGGTCCGCCGCCTACCCGGCGAGCCGGAGCCGTCGCGCGCACACGCCCACCCGGACGGTCTGCCCCCAGGTGAGCTGGAGCGCGTCGCCCTCGACGCCGTCGCCGAAGGCGATGAACCGGTCGGACTCCACGGTGAGCGTCAGCGCGGCGGACGCCGCGAGTTCCCCGGCCACCAGCGCCGTGCCGGTGACCGGGGACGGCCAGGCCTCCCGGACGAACCACACCAGCCGGTCCTCGGCGGGGGAGGGCAGGGCCGGCCGGCCGCCGCGCTCCTGCCACACCGAGCGCAGCCACCCGGTCGCCCCCGTACCGGTCCCCACCAGCACTCCGGAGGAGGCCTGGGCCTCGACGGCACCCCCGTGCCCGTCGAGGCCCAGGCGGTAGCGGGCGGTCTGGTGGCCCGGGGCGCCGAGGTAGATCTCGTTGAGCGCCACCAGCCGCTGGGTGTCGTCGGCGACGGCCTCGACCATGGTGAGCTCGTCCGCCCCGGTCCCCGGCAGCGCCGCGAGCAGCCGCGCCGCGTCCCGCGGGCGGTGCCGCACCAGCACACCGGGGTTGCGGCCGGGATCGGCGTCGACGCCGACCACCGGCTGCCCGTGGAGGTACTTGGCCACGTTGGCCACCAGTCCGTCCTGGCCGACCACCACGACCACGTCCTCCGGGGCGAACGGGAACCGGTCCAGGTCGGCCCGCTCCACCCGCGCCCGGCGCCAGTCCAGGGGCACCGCCGCGGTCACCTCGGCCAGGGCCCGGCGGGTGCGGTGGTGGCGCTCGGCGACCTCCTCGATGCCCCGGCCGCGGGAGGAGAGGAAGAAGGCGGCCTGGCCGTGCGTGCCGTGCCGGGCCACCAGCTCCTCGTACTCCGTGGTGCGGTGCACCAGGACGGCCCGCGGCGCGAGGCTCACTCCGGCGTCCCCGGCGTCCCCGGCGCGCCGCCCAGCCGGGTGAGCAGCCCGCTCAGCACGTCCGGCGAGACGGTCACGCTGTCGATGCGCGGCAGGTTCTCCGCCAGCAGGGCGGCGGTGAGCGCCCGCAGCGTCTCCGTCCCGTCGACGCCGGCCTCCGCGTGCACCCGCAGCCAGGCCGCCCGGGCCCGGGCCCGCGACTCGCCGGCCTCGCGCGCCCCCTCGGCCTCCGCGCGGGCCAGCCGCACGGTCCGGGCCGCCTCCGCCTCGGTCAGCCGTGCCGTCGACTCGGCCTGCGCCTCGGCCAGCTTGACCGACCGGGCCGCCTCGGCCCCGGCCAGCCTGACCGACCGGGCCGCCTCCGCCTGCGCGCGCACCGCGTCGGCCGCCGCCTGCTCCTCGGCCTCGCGGCGCGCGTTGGTACCGCGCTGCTCGACCAGCCGCTCCTCGCGGCGGGCCAGCTCGATCCGGCTGGCCAGTTCGTTCTCGGCGATGGCCCGCTCCCGCTCGACCGCCACCGCGCGCCGCTCGTAGGTGGCCCGGTCGGCCTCCTGCTGGATCCGCTCCCGGGCCGGCGTGCGCAGCGCCCGCTCCACCTCCGGCTCGGGCCGCAGCGCCATCACCCGTACGGCCACCACCTCGATGCCCGTGGCCGGCAGCCGCGGGTCGCCGCCCAGCCCGGCCGCGACCCGCTCGCGCACCGCCGCCACGCCGTCGGCCAGGGCCGCCGACAGCGGCGTGCGGGCCAGTACGTCCAGCGCGTGCTGCTGGGCGGTCTCGGTGAGCAGCGTGCCCAGCTGCTCCAGCGGGGCGCCCCGCCACGCCCCGGTGTCCGGGTCGACGGAGAAGTCGAGGCGGGCGGCGGCGACCGCCGGGTCGGCGACCCGGTAGGTGACCGTCGCCTGCACCGCCACGTCCTGGAAGTCGGACGTCCGGGCGTGGAAGGTCATCGTCAGCTCCCGGTCGTCCACCGGCACCTCGGACAGGGCGGCGGCCAGCGGCCGGAACCAGAAGCTGAGCCCGGGCCCGTCGTGGACCAGCGTGCCGGAACGGTGGTGCCGGACGTGCGCGGTGGGCGCACCCCGCAGATGGCGCCAGCCCAGGCGCCGGGTGATGTCGGCCATGGAAACCCCTTGCTTTTCGTCAATGGGACGATAATCGGGACCCCCGGTTCTCGTCAAGGAGACGAAAACAGGGGGTGGCGGGGAGGGCGTGAAGGCGGGCATCGGCGGCCAGGATGAAGGCATGACCTACCACGTCGCCTCCGAGGCCGGGCGGCTGCGCCGCGTGATCCTGCACCGGCCGGACCTGGAGCTGAAGAGGCTCACCCCCAGCAACAAGGACGCCCTGCTCTTCGATGACGTGCTGTGGGTGCGCCGGGCGCGCGCCGAGCACGACGGGTTCGCGGACGCCCTGCGCGACCGGGGGGTCGCGGTCCACCTCTTCGGGGACCTGCTCACCGAGACCCTGGAGCTCCCCGAGGCACGGCACCTGGTCCTCGACCGGGTCTTCGACGAGAAGGAGTACGGCCCCCTCGCCACCGACCACCTGCGCGCCGCCTTCGACGCGATGGCCCCGGGCGAGCTGGCCGAGGCCCTGGTCGGCGGCATGACCAAGCGGGAGTTCCTGGACGGGCACGCGGAGCCGGCGTCCGTCCGCTTCCACGTCATGGAGCTGGACGACTTCCTGCTCCCGCCGCTGCCCAACCACCTCTTCACCCGGGACACCTCGGCGTGGATATACGACGGCGTCTCCATCAACGCCATGCGCTGGCCCGCCCGGCAGCGGGAGACCGTGCACTTCGAGGCGATCTACCGGCACCACCCGCTGTTCCGGGACGGGGCGTTCCACGTCTGGTCCCGGGGGCAGGCCGACTACCCCTCCACCATCGAGGGCGGCGACGTGCTGGTGATCGGCAGCGGTGCCGTGCTGATCGGGATGAGCGAGCGCACCACCCCGCAGGCCGTGGAGATGCTGGCGTACAAGCTGTTCGCGGCCGGGTCCGCGCGCACGATCGTCGCGCTCGACATGCCCAAGCGGCGCGCCTTCATGCACCTGGACACCGTGATGACGATGGTCGACGGCGACACCTTCACCCAGTACGCCGGACTCGGCATGCTGCGCTCGTACACCATCGAGCCCGGGGTCGGCGACCGGGAGCTGAAGGTCACCGACCACCCGCCGGAGCACATGCACCGGGCGATCGCCGCCGCCCTCGGTCTGGGCGAGGTCCGGGTGCTGACCGCCACCCAGGACGTGCACGCGGCCGAGCGCGAGCAGTGGGACGACGGCTGCAACGTGCTCGCCGTCGAGCCCGGCGTCGTCGTCGCCTACGAGCGGAACGTCACGACCAACACCCACCTGCGCAAGCAGGGCATCGAGGTGATCGAGATCCCGGGCGGCGAACTGGGGCGGGGGCGGGGCGGCCCGCGCTGCATGAGCTGCCCCGTGGAGCGGGACGCGGTGTGAGCGAACGCATCGCATAGAAATGCTTAACATCGTATAGAATTCCAGAGTTCGTGTACCCGTACCCCTGGAGCGCCCCCATGGCGACAGTCCCGACCGCCCTCGCCGGCCGCCACTTCCTCAAGGAACTGGACTTCACCGGGGAGGAGTTCCGCGGCCTGGTCGAGCTGGCCGCCGAGCTGAAGGCCGCGAAGCGGGCCGGGACCGAGACGCGGTACCTGCACGGCCGGAACATCGCCCTGATCTTCGAGAAGACCTCGACGCGCACCCGCTGCGCGTTCGAGGTCGCCGCCGCCGACCAGGGTGCCTCCACGACGTACCTGGACCCGTCCGGCTCGCAGATCGGGCACAAGGAGTCCGTGAAGGACACCGCCCGCGTCCTCGGCCGGATGTTCGACGCCATCGAGTACCGGGGCGACAGCCAGGCGAGCGTCGAGGAACTGGCCGCCCACGCCGGCGTCCCCGTCTACAACGGGCTCACCGACGACTGGCACCCCACCCAGATGCTGGCCGACGTGCTCACCATGACCGAGCACTGCGCCGGACCGCTGACGGACACCGCCTTCGCCTACCTCGGCGACGCCCGCTTCAACATGGGCAACTCCTACCTGGTCACCGGCGCGCTGCTCGGCATGGACGTGCGGATCGTCGCGCCGAAGCCGTACTGGCCCGCCCGGGAGGTCGTCGACCGCGCCCGCGGGCTGGCCCGGTCCAGCGGGGCCCGGATCACGCTCACCGAGGACGTCGCCGACGGCGTCCGCGGGGCCGACTTCGTCGCCACCGACGTCTGGGTCTCCATGGGCGAGCCCAAGGAGGTCTGGGACGAGCGCATCTCCGCCCTCGCGCCGTACGCCGTGACCATGGACGTCCTGCGCGCCACCGGCAACCCGGACGTGAAGTTCCTGCACTGCCTGCCGGCCTTCCACGACCTCGGCACCGGGGTCGGCCGGGAGATCCACGCGGCCCACGGCCTGGACTCGCTCGAAGTGACCGACGAGGTCTTCGAGTCCGCCCACTCCGTCGTCTTCGACGAGGCCGAGAACCGCCTGCACACGATCAAGGCGCTCCTGGTGGCCACACTCGCCTGAGCCCCCTGTCCTGACCGGCGGCCGGAACCACTCCTTCCGCGCCGCCGCCGCGCCCGCACGACGGACGCCCGCACCACCGAGAAACGAGCACCACCAGCATGCCCGCTCCCCGCATCAAGTCCCCCGGCGCGCTCATCGCCGAATCCGGCGCCGACCGTGAGGGCCACGGCCTGAAGCGCACGATGGGACTCTTCCAGCTCGTCTGCTTCGGCGTCGGCGCCATCGTCGGCACCGGCATCTTCGTCGGCCTCTCCGGCTCCGTCGCCCAGGCCGGTCCCGCCGTGGTCGTCTCCTTCGTGCTGGCCGCGGTCACCTGCGTGTTCACCGCCTTCTCCTTCGCCGAGCTGGGCGGCGCGATCCCGGTCTCCGGGTCGTCGTACTCCTTCGCCTACGCCGGCCTCGGCGAGTCCACCGCCTTCCTGGTCGGCTGGTGCCTGCTGCTGGAGTACGGCATCTCCGTCTCGGCCGTCGCGGTCGGCTGGAGCCAGTACGTCAACGAGCTCCTGCAGAGCCTCACCGGCCGGCAGCTCCCGGCCGTCCTGTCCGCCGGACCCGGTGAGGGCGGGATGGTCAACCTCCCCGCCGTGCTCGTCATCGCCATGGCCTGCGTGCTGCTGGTGCGCGGGGTGCGCGAGAGCGCCCGGGCCACCGCCGTCATGGCCGCCGTGAAGCTCGTCGTCCTGCTCGCCTTCTGCGCCGTCGGCTACAGCGCCTTCAAGGACGGCAACCTCACCCCGTTCTCCCCGGCCGGTCCGGGCGGCATCGGCGCGGGCACCACGGCCGCGTTCTTCTCCTACATCGGCTTCGACGCGATCACCACGGCCGGTGAGGAGGCCAGGAACCCGCGCCGGGACGTCCCGGTCGCGATCCTCGTCTGCATGGGCCTGGTCACCCTGCTGTACTGCGCGGTCGCCCTGGCCGCGATCGGCGCCGTCGGCGGCGACCGGGTCGCCGGCCGGCCCGCCGCGCTGTCGTACGTCGTCAACGAGGTCACCGGCTCCGCCGTCGGCGGCGGGGTCATCGCCTTCGGCGCGGTCGTCGCCATCGCCTCCGTCGTCCTCGCCGTGATGTACGGCCAGACCCGCATCCTGATGTCCATGTCCCGCGACGGCCTCGTGCCGCGCGTCTTCGAGAAGGTCTCGCCGCACACGGCCACCCCCGTCGCCGGCACCCTGGTCGTGGCGGCCGTCTTCGCGGTCCCGGCGGCCTTCGCCTCGCTGGACGCCGTGATGAACCTGTGCACCATCGGCACGCTCGCCGTCATGGCCGTCGTCAACCTCGCGGTGCTCGCCCTGCGCCGCCGCGAACCCGGCCTGGACCGCAGCTTCCGCGTGCCGCTCCACCCGGTCGTGCCGCTGCTCGGCATCGCCTTCTGCCTGTACCTGATGTACGAGACGGGCTGGCGGACCTGGCTGCAGTTCGCGGTGTTCCTGGCGGCGGGCCTGCTGGTCTACCTCGCCTACGGACACCGGCACTCCACGCTGGCCCGCACCGGCCCGGGCGTCACGCCGGGTGCGGCCCGGCGGGAACGGCAGCCGGTCTGAACCACACCGCCTCGCCCCGCGGGGTCGGGCGGTGACCGCAGGACGGGCTGAGCGTGCGGATCGGCAGCGGACCGCGCCCGCCCTCCTGCCAGAGGCCCGGCTCCTCGGCCACCGGACGCGCGGGGTGGCCGGGCGGCGCCGGGTCCGGGTCGTGCACCTCGACCCGGCAGCCGCCCGGCCGCACCTCCACCACCAGCCCGATCGGCCCGCTGCCGGCGGTGTGCTGCACCGCGTCGGCCGCCGGCTCCGCCGCCAGCGACTCCGCGGTGTCACTGTCGGCCGCGTGCTCCGCCCCGGCCGTCGCGGACCGGTGACGCCGGTGACGGGGTCCGGCCGCGGTGCCGCCCCGGCCGTGCGGACCGGGCCCAGCCAGCCGGGGCGGCCCGTCACCCGCCGACGAACCCGGCCCCGGCGTCCCGCAGCCGCGCGTGCAGCCGCCGGAACACCTCCGCCGAGCGGACGCCCGGCCAGTCCGCGGGCAGCAGGCGGGGCGGCAGGCCCGGGTCGGTGTAGGGCAGGTGCCGCCAGGAGTCGAGGGCCAGGAGGTAGTCGCGGTAGGCCTCCTCCGGCGGGGTGTCCGCGCGCTGCTCCCAGGCGTGCAGCACGGGGGCGTGGGCGTCCAGGAAGCGTTCGTGCTCCTTGGCGAGGGCGGCCAGGTCCCACCAGCGGGCGACCGCCTCCGGAGTCGGGGCGAAGCCCAGGTGCTCGCCGCGGAAGAAGTCGACGTACGGGTCCAGGCGCAGCCGGCACAGGGTGTGCCGGGTCTCCTCGTACAGGCGGGCCGGGGCGACCCACACCCCGGGGGCCGCCGTGCCGAAGCCCAGGCCGGCCAGCCGGGAGCGCAGGACGTGCCGCTTCTGCCGCTGGGACTCGGGGACGGAGAAGACCGCGAGCACCCAGCCGCCGTCCCCGGGCGCCGCGGCGGCGCGCAGGCGGTGCTCGGCGTCCTCCATCAGCCGCCGCGCCTCGGGGGACGGCTCGTAGCCGGCCGAGCCCTGCCGGGTGCGGGCCGGCAGCAGCAGGCCGCGCCGTTTGAGCCGGGACACCGACGAGCGCACGGACGGCGCGTCCACCCCCACGGCGGCCAGCAGCCGGATCAGCTCGGCGACGGGGACCGGGCCGGGCACGAAGCGGCCGTACGCGCCGTAGAGCGTGACGATGAGGGACCTGGGGGTGTGGTGCTCGGTCACGTTGATCATTTTAGTTCGTCGGCATCGTGGCCGGTCACCCGCGGTGGAGGTGGGCGCGGATGCTGCCGTAGGGCCCAGCGACGCGCCGCTGGAGGGTGACCGTCGCGCCGCGCGGCCCGGGCGGCCGGTACCAGTGGAGGCCCTCGTCCCCAGGAGAACCAGGAGGCACCCCGTGCCCGTACGCCCCGCCCCCGCCGCGGCCCTCGCCGCCGCCCTGCTGTGCGTCGGCGCGCCGGCCGCCGCCGCGCCGGCCGCCGCCGCGTCCGAGACGGTGACCGTCGACGCCACCGGCCGGATCGCCGCGGACGGCACCGTCACGCTCTCCGGGAGCTACCGCTGCAGCCCCGGCACCGGCCCCCTGTTCGTCAGTTCCACGATCGGCCGGGGCAGTCCGCGCGCCGAGTACGGCATCGGCGGCAGCACCGCCCTGTGCGACGGCGCCGAGCACCGCTGGGAGAACTCCGGCAGGGTCTCCTCCGACTTCCTGACGGCCGGCCCGGCCCACGTCGAGGCCGCCGTCATGGAACTGCGCCCCTCGGGCATCGCGGTGTGGCCGGTGTTCCACGTGGTGCGGGAGCAGGACGTCACGCTGATCCGGGAGTGAGGGGCGCGCACGCCGAGCGGCCCGGCACGTCCCGGGTGCCGGGCCGCTCGGCCGGGGTGGCTCCCGTCAGGAGCGCTGCCAGCTGTGCGGGGCGTGGAAGGAGTGCGGGCGCCAGCACGTGGTGCCCGGAGAGACCGGCTCGGCTCCGGCCCCGGCCAGGGCGCTGCGGCTGAGCAGCAGCACCGCGAGGGCGGCCAGCTCCTCCTCGGTGGCCTCGCCCTTCTCGACGCGGATGGGGGGAGTCGGGGACACGGACGTGGTGGGGGACATGGGGACCTCCGTCACTGAGGGGGGTTGCCGTGCTTGCGGGTGGGACGCTCGGCGTGCTTGGTGCGCAGCATCGCCAGCGCGGCGATGAGGACGGAACGCGTCTCGGCCGGGTCGATCACGTCGTCCACCAGGCCGCGCTCGGCCGCGTAGTACGGGTGCATCAGCTCGGCCCTGTACTCCTTGACCAGCTCGGCGCGCCGGGCCTCGGGGTCCTCGGCCTCGGCGATCTGGCGGCGGAAGATCACGTTGGCCGCGCCCTCGGCGCCCATCACCGCGATCTCGTTGGTGGGCCAGGCGTAGGTGAGGTCGGCGCCGATGGACTGCGAGTCCATGACGATGTAGGCGCCGCCGTAGGCCTTGCGCAGGATGAGGGAGATCCGCGGCACGGTCGCGTCGCAGTAGGCGTACAGCAGCTTCGCGCCGTGGCGGATGATGCCGCCGTGCTCCTGGCCGACGCCCGGCAGGAAGCCGGGCACGTCGAGCAGGGTGACCAGCGGGATGCTGAACGCGTCGCACATCTGCACGAAGCGGGCCGCCTTCTCCGACGCCTCGATGTCCAGGACCCCGGCCAGCGTCTGCGGCTGGTTGGCGATGATCCCGACCACCTGTCCGTCGAGGCGGGCCAGCGCGCAGATGACGTTGCGGGCCCAGCGCTGGTGCACCTCCAGGTACTCGCCGTCGTCGACGATCTCCTCGATCACCCGGGTCATGTCGTACGGCCGGTTGCCGTCGGCCGGCACCAGGTCGGCCAGCGACTCGCAGCGGCGGTCGGCGGGGTCGTCGCAGGCCACCACGGGCGGGGTCTCGCGGTTGTTGCGGGGGAGCAGGGAGAGCAGGTAGCGCACCTCCTCCAGGCAGGTCTCCTCGTCGTCGTAGGCGAAGTGGCACACGCCGGAGGTCTCCGCGTGGACGTCGGCCCCGCCCAGCCCGTCCTGGCTGATCTCCTCGCCCGTCACCGCCCGGACGACGTCCGGCCCGGTGATGAACATCTGGGACGTCCCGCGGACCATGAAGACGAAGTCGGTGAGCGCGGGGCTGTAGGCGGCGCCTCCGGCGCACGGCCCGAGCATCACGCTGATCTGCGGGATGACCCCGGACGCGGCCGTGTTGCGCCGGAAGATGCCGCCGTAGCCCGCGAGCGCGGTGACGCCCTCCTGGATGCGGGCGCCCGCGCCGTCGTTGAGGGAGACCAGGGGCGCGCCCGCCGCCAGGGCCATGTCCATGATCTTGTGGATCTTGGCGGCGTGGGCCTCGCCGAGGGCGCCGCCGAAGATCCGGAAGTCATGGGCGTAGACGAAGACGGTGCGGCCCTCGACGGTGCCCCAGCCGGTGACCACACCGTCGGTGTACGGCTTCTTCGCCTCCAGGCCGAACCCGGTCGCCCGGTGCCGCCGCAGCGGCTCGACCTCGTGGAAGGAGCCCTCGTCGAGGAGCAGCCCGATCCGTTCGCGCACGGTGAGCTTGCCCTTGGCCTTCTGCGCGGCGGTCGCCTTCTCACTCGGGCCGGCGAGCACGCGTTCGCGCAGACCGGCGAGTTCCGCGACGTGGGACCTCATGTCTTCCCCTAACTGGGCGAAATGACGGGACGTCAGTTGCCGAGCCGGCGCAGGCCGCTCGCCTGGAGCACGGCGAACGCGCCGACGACGGCCGCCTGCAGCACGGTCCACACCGTGCCGACGGTGTTCGGACCGAACCAGCCGAAGACGGCGGTGGCGACGGAGGCCACCGCCCACAGCGCGTTGGCCTCGATGACCGCCTTGGTGGCGGCCGTGCGGGGCACCGGCCGGCTCGCCAGCAGCGCCACCAGGACGCCGTAGACGGTGAGGAACGCACCGATGCCCCGCAGGAATCCGGTGCCGAGGCCGAGCAGGTCGCCGACCGGGCCGGCGGCGAGCAGATAGATCAGGCCGTTCACGGCGGTGACCGCCGCGTCCAGCGCGAGAAAGGTCCGCAACGGGCGGGCCGCGGCGGCACGGGCCGGCGCGTGCGCCGCCGTGCGGGCCGGGGTCTGGCTCGTGGTCATGGGGCCTCCAAGACAGGGGGTCTGATTCCACTTGCGCTTGCGCGTCGATCGTGACAACGCGGCCTGACCGGGTGCTGACGGGCCGCTTACACGGGCCGGCCGCCGGCGCCCTCAGGCGGGCTGGAGACGGATGGGCGTGCGGGCGCCACCGCCGGTCAGGGCGGGGTCGTGGCAGAGGATGGCGTTCTCCACCCGGCGCAGGGACGGGGAGGGCTGGATGCCGAGTTCGTCGTCCAGGTGGCGGCGCATCCGGCGGAAGACGTCCAGGGCGTCGGCCTGCCGTCCCGAGCAGTACAGGGCGATCATCAGCTGCTCGCAGAAGCGCTCGCGCAGCGGGTGGTTGGTGTGGGCCTCGGTCAGTTCGGCGAGGACGGCGGCGTGCCGGCCGAGCCGCAGCTCGGCGTCGAAGCGCAGTTCCATCGCGCGCATCCGGTACTCCTCGTAGCGGGCGCCGGCGAGCTGGCACAGCGTGCCGCCCGAGAAGCCGCCGAAGACGGGACCGCGCCACATCGCGAGCGCGTCACCGAGCATCCGCGCCGTGTGGGCCGCGTCGTCCGGACCGGCGGACTCGGCCAGCCGCACCGCGCGGATGAACTCGGCCGCGTCCAGTTCGCCCTCGGCCACGGTCAGCCGGTAGCCGGAGGGGTGGATGGTCACCCGGGAGGACGACCGCCCCGGTTCGAGGTCACGCAGCCGCCGGCGCAGCCGGCTGATGTGCGCCTGCAGGGCGTTGGCCTGGTTGTCGGGGACGGCGTCGCCCCACATCTCCTCGGCCAGACCCTCCCCGGACACCGGCTGCCCCTCACTGACCAGCAGGGTCTGCACCAGCGTGCGCTGCAGGTCACCGGAGATGTCCGCCGGTCCGGTCGCGGTGAGTATCTGCAGTGCCCCGAGTACGGAGAACCTCAGCATGTCTTCCCCCCTTGATGACAATTCCTCGGCGAAGGTCTTTCTTTCTGGGGTCGCGCTGCGGTGAAGAAAACGGGTGAACATGGAACACCCGCGCCCCGGCGGGCCTCGGCTCCTGCACGGGCCCGCCGGGGCGGTTGCTCCGCCGGGACGGGGGGTGGCCGGCGGTCCTGGGAATCCGGTGCAACGCGCCTCGGCGCGGCACCGGGTGGGGCGGCGTTCAGGGTGCGCCCCGTATCAGTGAATTGGCTTTCACCCGTGCACGGATTTCCGTCCGACGGTGGCGGAGAGGGCAGGATTCGAACCTGCGCGGGTCGTTTCCGACCCGACTCGGAGGCTTGCTCCGGGTCCCCGATCAGCCGCTCCGGGCACCTCTCCTCGCGTCCGGCCCGGTTTCCCGTGCCGTTCACGGGAACAACAGTCGCACTGGGCGCTGACGGAATGCTGACACGCTTCTGACACGGGCAATGAATTCCTTGCGGCTCTTTTCTCGGATGCCTTGACAGTGCTGTACTCACTCCGTTGGAAAACACTCCCGAAAGGAGTACGGGAATGACCGCGACCACCACCGAAACCCTCACGGACAACCCGGTTCTCGACGCCATACGCACCCACACCGCCGCCGAGAACCCCAGTTCGTTCCTGACGCTCAACAGCGGAAACAGTACGTTCACCGTCCCGGGCGCGGACGGTGTCGTCGTCTACCGCCGCACCGGCCGCTACGCGGTGCAGTTCGGCGGGCCGTTCGCCGCCGAGCAGGACTACGGCACCCTCCTCGACGCCTTCCGCCAGTACGTCCGCGACGAGGGCCTGACCCTGGTCGGGGTCCAGCTGCAGCGCGCCGACGCCGAGCGCTACGCCGGCCTCGGCTTCACCGTCAACCAGGTCGGCGCCTCCTGGGCGGTGAGCCTGCCCGAGTTCACGCTGCGCGGCACCAAGTTCATGCAGCTGCGCAACAAGATCTCCCGCGCCCACCGCAACGGTCTGCAGATCCGGGAGGCCCACGCGGACGAGGTGCAGGACGCCATCGCCGTCATCGACAAGGCGTGGCTGGGCTCCAAGGGCGGCGCCCAGCAACTGGAGTTCCTCGTCGGCCAGATCGGCGGCGAGGCCCAGGCGCACCGCCGGCTGTTCGTCGGCACCATCGACGGCGCCCCGGTCGCCTACATCTCGTACTCGCCCGTCTACGGCAGCCGGGCGGGCTGGATGCACGACCTCAGCCGCCGCATCCCGGAGGGCTCGCCCGGCCTGATGGAGGCCATCAACGCACACGCCATCGAGGTGTTCCGGGCCGAGGGCGTGCAGTGGCTGCACTTCGGGTTCACGCCGTTCACCGGCCTGGACGCCGGCTACGAACTCGACGGTCACAGCCCGGCGTTCCAGTGGCTGATGCACGCCCTGTGGGCCGAGGGCGCGGCCCTGTACCCGGCCCAGACGCAGCTGTCGTACAAGCAGAAGTGGGCCCCGGACGTGGTCATCCCCGAGTACGTCGCCTTCGACGGGCCGCAGGCCTCGCTGCCGGGCTTCGCGCACGTCTTCCGCGCCTGCAACGCCTTCTGACGCACCCCGCACGCCCCCTCACCGACAAGGAGTCGTCGACATGAGCCAGTCCACCGAAGAACTCCAGCACGCCATGGTCGAGCAGCTCATGGCCGTCATCGGGGCGCCGGACGACGAGGCGGTCGCCGAGGCCGCCGACGCGGTCGTCCGCGCCCTCGACGAGCGGCTGCGCACCGGGGCGGCCGCCTGAGGCCCGGCACCGCCGCCGGGTCCGATCAGACCGGTATCAGTGTCACATCAGCGCTCCACGGAACGCTGGACACACGTTCGCCCGGTGGTCCGGGCCCGGGAGTACCGCACTGTGCTCCCGTCGCCGGGTCCGCCGGGCGGGCCGAAGCCCGCGACGGTGACCGCGCGGGAGCTGAAGTCGACTCGCGGCGCCCGCAGGTCCGCGGGGCAGCGGCGCCGCCGCCCGATCCGGGCACTTCTCCCAAGGAGAGCAACGCATGCAGCGTCCGCACATACGAGAAGGCGAGGCACTGGCCGGCGGTGCCGGTGCCGGTGCCGCAGCCGGCGCCGGACAGCGCACCGGCGCCTCGGCGACCTTCGCCGAACTGCTCAAACGGGTCAAGTCCGAAGGCCTCCTCGACCTCGACCCGCGGTACTACGTCGGCCGTCTGGCCCTGAACACCGCCCTGCTGGCGATCGGGTTCGCCGCGTTCTTCGAGCTGGGCGACTCCTGGTGGCAGCTCCTCACGGCCCTGTGGATGGGCCTGTGCGGCGGCCAGTCGGCGTTCATGTGGCACGACGCCGGCCACAAGGCCATGTTCCGCAGCAAGAAGGCCGCCTCCGCCGTCGGCTACGTCCACGCCAACCTGGTCAACGGGGTCAGCTACGGCTGGTGGGTCAACCACCACAACCGCCACCACAGCAACCCCAACCACCTGGACATGGACCCGGACATCGGCCGGCGCACCGCCATCTTCGACATCAAGCAGTACCCCAGCCGCAAGGGCACCCAGAAGTTCGTCGTGCGCTACCAGAGCGTGCTGTTCTTCGTGCTCCTCGTGCTGGAGGGCTTCAAGATGCTGAAGACGGCCATCCTGTCGATCGCCCAGGGCAAGACCAAGCGGCCCGTGCTGGAGTCGTTCCTGATCCTGCTGCGCACCGCCGTCTACCTCACCCTGGTCTTCACCGTCCTGTCCCCGGTGCTCGCGGTCGCCTTCGTCCTGGTCCAGCACGCCGCCCTGGGCGTGTACTTCGGGATGATCTTCGCCCCGAACCACAAGGGCATGGAGGTCCGCGACGGCGAGGAGGAGACCCTGGACTGGCTGGAGCGCCAGGTCCTCACCTCCCGCAACATCCGGCCCAGCTGGCTGATCGACTTCCTCTACGGCGGCCTCAACTACCAGGTGGAACACCACCTGTTCCCGGCCATGCCGCAGAAGAACCTGGGGCGCGCCCGGGAGCTGACCCGCGCGTACTGCGCCGAACGCGGGGTGCCGTACCACGAGGTCGGGTTCTGGGCCTCCTACCGCGAGGTCGCCTCCTACCTGCACGAGGTCAGCGCGCCCGTCCGGCGCGGTGACGTCGAGGAGCAACTGCGGCGCCGCGCCGTGGAAGCCGCCTGACACCTCCCACCCCCCCCACCCCCCCATCCCCTCATCCGGCAACCCACCTCCCCCCCACACCCCGGCCCCGCCCCCGGGGCGCACGCCCGGGCCCGCCGGTGGCCCGGGCGGTTCCTTCCCGGGAGCGGTCCGCCCACCGTTCCCAGGAGTTCTGTAAGGAGCCAGCCCCATGTCCCAGACCACCGAGGCGGCGGGCGGCGTCACCGCCCCCGCCCCGATCGGGGTCCGCCTGGACCGCATGCCGATCACTCCCCTGCACCGCAGACTCACCGCGGTCATCGGCATCGGCCTGTTCTTCGACACCTTCGAGAACAACCTGTCGGGCACCATAGGAAAGGTGCTGCAGAGCGACTTCGCCTTCGGCGCGACCTCGCTCAAACTCGTGCTGGCCTCCGTGTTCGTCGGCCAGTTCATCGGGTCCCTGACCCTCGGCCGGGTCGCCGACCGCTACGGCCGGCGCCGCGCCTTCCTCCTCAACCTCGCGATCTACTCCGTCTTCTCCCTGCTCGGCGCCTTCTCCCCGAACGCCACGTGGCTGATCGTCACCCGTTTCCTGGCCGGCGTCGGCATCGGCGCCGAACAGGCCCTGTCCGACTGCTACCTGGCCGACGTGCTGCCCGCGAGGAAGCGGGGCCGGTTCATCGCCTGGGCCTACACCCTGGCCTTCTGCGGGGTGCCCGCGGTGGGCTTCGCCGCGCTGTGGCTGGTGCCGCTGACCCCGCTGGGCGTGGCCGGCTGGCGCTGGCTGTTCGTGCTCGGCGCGCTCGGCTCGGCCGTGGTGTGGGTGCTGCGCCGGCAGCTGATCGAGTCCCCGCGCTGGCTGGCCGCCACCGGCCGGACCGCGGAGGCCGAGCACCTGGTGTCCCTGATGGAGGCGGAGGCGGCCGGGCGCGGGCTGCCGCTCGAGACGCCCGCGCACGCGGAGGCCGACCCGGTCGCCGGGGAGTCCCGGCTGCGGGACGTCCTCGGCCCCGGCATGCTCCGCCGCACCCTCGTGCTGTGGGTGTTCTGCGTGCTGTCGGTCGTCGGCTACTACGGCTTCGGCACGCTCGCCCCGCAGATCGTCGCGGCCAAGGGCTACGGCATCGTCGCCGGCCTGGGCTTCACCGCGCTGTCCTTCATCGGCTACCCGGTGGGCTCCGCCCTCGTCCTGCCCGTCGTGGACCGCGTCGAACGCCGCACCCTGGTCGCCCTGTCGGCGACCGCCATGGTCGTCGCCGGACTCGGCTTCGCCTACGCCGGGTCGGCCGCGCTGATCGTCACGTGCGGCTTCGCCTACACGCTGTTCAGCAACGTCTTCTCCAGCGTCTCGCACGTCTACCTGTCCGAGCAGTACCCCACCGCGATCCGCGCCACCGCCTCCGGCGCCGCCTACTCGCTGTCCAAGCTCAGCGCCGGCGCGCTGCCGTTCGTGCTGCTGCCGGTCCTGGACGCGCACGGCCCCGGCGCGCTGTTCGGCGTGATCGCCGCCGCCATGGCCGTCCTCGCGCTCACCGTGCTGACCCTCGGTGAGCGCACCACCGGCACCGCGGTGAAGTGAACCCCTTTCCCGCCCACCACGGCCCACCCGAGGAGTTGAGCATGGCCTACGTCATCGGGCTGCCCTGCGTCGACGTCAAGGACCGTTCCTGCGTCGAGGAATGCCCCGTGGACTGCATCTACGAGGGCCGCCGCGCCCTGTACATCCATCCGGACGAATGCGTCGACTGCGGCGCCTGCGAGCCGGTGTGCCCGGTCGACGCCATCTACTTCCAGGACGACCTGCCCGGGGAGTGGGGCGAGGACCACGCGGCCTCCAACGCCGCCTTCTTCGCACAGCTCGGCTCACCCGGCGGCGGCAGCGCCGTCGGCGCCCTGGACCACGACTCGCCGCTGGTCAGCGCGCTGCCCGAGGGGGTGTCGGTCGGATGAGCGGCATCCTCGCCGGCAAGCGGATCCTGGTGACCGGAGTGGTCACCGACGCCTCCATCGCCTTCCACGTGGCCCGCATCGCCCAGGAGGAGGGCGCCGAGGTGCTGCTGACCGGCTTCGGCCGGCTCTCCCTGATCGAACGGTTCGCGGGCAAGCTGCCCCGGCCCGCCCCGGTGATCGAGCTGGACGTCACCGACCAGGGCCACCTGGACGGCCTCGCCGGCCGCATCGGCGAGCACGCCGACTCCCTCGACGGCGTCGTGCACTCCATCGCCTACGGCCCCCAGGGCGCCTTCTCCTTCCTGGACGGCACCTGGGACGACGTGTCGACGGCCGTGCACGTGTCGGCGTACTCCCTGAAGTCGCTGACCACGGCCTGCCTGCCGCTGCTGGAGCGGCGCGGCGGCTCGGTCGTCGGGCTCACCTTCGACGCGACCGTCGCCTGGCCGCACTACGACTGGATGGGCGTCGCCAAGGCCGCCCTGGAGTCCACCAGCCGCTACCTCGCCCGCGACCTCGGCGGCCGGGGCATCCGCTGCAACCTCGTCGCGGCGGGGCCGCTGCGCTCCATGGCCGCCAAGTCCATCCCGGGCTTCGCCGAACTCGCCGACGTGTGGACGACCGGCCGTGCCCCGGCCGGCTGGGACCTCACCGACCCGGAGCCGGCCGCCCGCGGGGTGGTCGCCCTGCTGTCGGACTTCTTCCCGCGCACCACCGGAGAGGTCGTGCACGTCGACGGCGGGGTGCACATGACGGGCGCGTGAACCGCAGCGCGAAGGGGCGGGAGCCGAGGACGCGCCTCGGCTCCCGCCCCTTCGCGCTGCGGTTACTCGGTCTCCCCGCCCGGCAGGATCCGCCGGAACCCGGTGTACGGCACCAGCGCCTGCGGCAGGACCACCGAACCGTCGTCCTGCACGCCCTGCTCCAGCAGGGCGGCCACCGTGCGGCCGACCGGCAGCGCCGAACCGTTCAGCGTGACGGCCGGCGTCTTGCGCCCGTCGGCCCGCTTGACCCGGATGTCCGCGCGGCGGGCCTGGAAGGTGCCGCAGTCGGACACCGAGGAGATCTCCCGGTAGGCGCCGCCGCCCGGCAGCCACACCTCGATGTCGTACGTCATCCGGGCCGAGAAGCCCATGTCGCCCGCGGGCAGCAGCACGGTGCGGAAGGACAGCTCCAGCCGGCGCAGGCACTCCTCGGCGTGCCCGGCCATCAACTCCAGCTGCTCCTGCGCCTCCTCCGGCGCGCAGATCCGCACCAGCTCCACCTTCTCGAACTGGTGCAGCCGCAGCACGCCCCGGGTGTCGCGGCCGTAGGCCCCCGCCTCCGCCCGGAAGCAGGGGGTGCGGGCGGTGAACGCGTACGGCAGGGACCGCGCGTCCAGGAGCTGTCCGGCCACCAGGTTGGTCAGCGGCACCTCGGCGGTCGGGATCAGGAACAGCTCCCGGTCGCCGACCTGGGTGCGGAACAGGTCCTCCTCGAACTTCGGCAGCTGCCCGGTCCCGGTCATGGTGTCCCGGCTGACCAGGAACGGCACCGACTGCTCGGTGTAGCCGTGCTCGCGGGTGTGCAGGTCGAGGAAGAAGTCCCCCAGGGCCCGCTCCAGCCGGGCCCCGGCACCGTGCGCGACGCTGAACCGGGCACCGGAGAGCTTCGCCGCGGCGGGGGGGTCGAGGATGCCGAGCGCCTCGCCGATCTCGGCGTGGTGCCGGGCGCCCTCGGCCGGACGCGGGTCCGGACCCCCGCGCCGCACCTCCACGGCCTCCTTCTCCGAGTCGCCGTCCGGGACCGTGTCCAGCGGCAGGTTGGGGATGCCGAGCAGCAGCTCGGTCAGCTCCCCGGCGGCGGTGCGGGCGGTGGCCTCCGCCCGCTGCACCTCGGCGCGCAGCGCACGGGCCGCCTCCTTCTCCGCCTCGGTGGGCGGCCCGGAGCGGCGGGCCTTGGCCGAGCGGTTCAGCTCGGTGCGCAACCGGGTGACCTCGCCCTGCGCGGCCGAGCGGGCGCTCAGCGCGGTGGCCAGGGCGTCCAGGTCGAGGTCGTGGCGGCGGCGGGCCAGGCGCCGTACGGCGTCCGGGCCGGCCTCGATCAGCTCGTGCGGGTCATGCATGGCGGTCTCCTGACAGGGCGGGGGAGGCGGGGGAGGGGTCGGGGGCGGCGGACCCGGTGTGGCGGGTGCCGAGCAGGCGGTAGCGCAGCGGGTGGGCCGAGCGCAGCCGGGCGGCGTGGACCAGGCCGCCGAGGGCGACCAGCGGCAGCAGCCAGGGCAGGACGGCGATCACCTTCGACGGCGAGCCGGTGAGCATGTCGAAGTTGCCGACCACCAGCCACACCGAGGCGGCCAGGCCCGCGAAGCCCAGCAGCGGGGCCGCCGTCTCCCGCCACCAGTGCCCGCCGCCCGTGCGCCGGCGCAGCCCGAGCACCGACAGCGCGGCCAGCGCCTGCAGGGCGACGATGCCGAGCGTGCCCAGACCGAGCATGCTGGTGGTCAGGTCGGCGTACGGGTCCAGGCCGGCCAGCGCGAACCCGGCCACGACCAGCGCGGTCAGCGCGCTCTGCGCGAGGCTCGCCCGGTGCGGGGAGCGGTGCCGGGGGTGCTCGACGGCCAGGGAGCCGGGCAGCAGGCCGTCCTCGGCGAGGACCTGGGCGTAGCGGTTGGCGGCGCTGTGCAGGGCCAGCGTCGCCGCGAACAGGCTGGTGCACAGCAGGATCTGCAGGCCCGTGCTGCCCGCCGTGCCGAGGAAGTCGTCACCGAGCACGAAGAACAGGTCGCCCATCTGCTCGCCGGCGACCTCCCGCACCCGGTCGCTGCCGATCGCGCCCACCGCCAGCCAGCTGGTCAGGGCGTAGAAACCGGCGATCAGGACGACCGCCGCGTAGGTGGCGCGCGGCACGCTGCGCCGCGGGTCCTTCGCCTCCTTGCCGTACAGGGCGGCCGACTCGAAGCCGATGAACGACACGAAGGCGAACATCAACGAGACCCCCACGCCGTGCCCGGCCGCGGTGTGCGGGGCGAAGGAGGCGGTGGGCAGGGCGTGCACGCCGTGCCGGGCGAGGATCGCCACGTCCAGGGCGGCCAGCACCCCGATCTCGCCGAGCATCAGCAGGGCCAGCACCCGGGCGCTGAGCGCGATCTCCCGGTAGCCGAGCACGGCGGTCAGCAGCAGGCCGACGGCCGCGCACCACTGCCAGGACACGGTCAGCCCGTGCGCGGCGAGCACCAACTGGGTGAAGTAGCCGAGCGCGCCCGCCAGGCCGATGGTCGCGCAGTTGTAGGAGAGCAGGGCGACGTACCCGGCCGCGACCGCGGGCGGCCGGCCCAGTCCGTCGGCGACGGAGGCGTAGAAACCGCCCGAGCCGCCGGTGCGCCGGGCACTGACCGCGTACCCGGCCGAGAAGCACAGCAGGGTGATCCCGGCGAACAGGAAGGCCGCGGGCACGCCCGCTCCGTCGCCGAGGGCGAAGGCGAGCGGGACGGTGCCGACCATGGCGGACAGCGGTGCCGCGGCGGCGACGATGAGGAACAGGATGTGTCCGGTACCGAGCCGGCCCGACGGTGGCGGGGAACCGTTGGTGGACATGGGGACTCCAGAGCTGGGGAGAGGAGGGCGGAACGGGGACAGCCGCCCGCGGATGAACCAGCGGACGGCTGTCGGTGCGGGCGGCGCAGCCGGGCCCGGGGCGCCGGGCCGCACCCGTGGGTGGCCCGGCCGCGTGGGCACGCGGCCGGCCGGGACGGCGCGCCCCGGCCGGCCGCCGGCCCGGGCGGACGCTCAGGCCGGTGCGATGGCGAGAGCGGTGTTCTGCCCGCCGAACCCGAGCGAGTTGCTCAGTGCCAGGTCGATGGGCATCTCGGTGAGGGTCTGCGCCAGCTTGACCTCGATCCGGGGATCGGGCATGACCAGGTTGGCGATCGGCGGAACCACTTCGTGCTCCACGCTCAGCACGGTGAACGCGGCCTCGACCGCGCCGGCCGCGCCGAGCAGGTGACCGGTGACTCCCTTCGTGGACGTGACCAGCGGGTCCCCGCGCAGGGTCCGCCGGATCATGCGGGCCTCGGACAGGTCGTTCAGCGGGGTCGAGGTCCCGTGGGCGTTGACGTGCTGCACGTCGTCCGGGTCGGCGCCCGCGTCGGCGAGGGCCGCGCGCACGGCCGCCTCGATGCCGGCGCCGTCCGGGTGCGGCGACGTCATGTGGTGGGCGTCGGCGGTGGCGCCGTACCCGATGATGCGGCCGTGGATGTGCGCGCCCCGGGCCCGGGCGTCCGCGACGCGCTCCATCACGAGGATCCCGGAGCCCTCCCCGGCGACGAAGCCGTCCCGGTCCGCGTCGAACGGACGGGACGCGGACGCCGGATCGTCGTGCCGCCCGGACAGCGCGCCCATCTGGGCGAACCCGGCCATGACCAGAGGGGTGATCATGGCCTCGCTGCCGCCGGCCAGCACGATGTCGCACCGGCCGAGCGCCAGCAGGTCCCGGGCCGTCCCGATGGCGGTCGCGCCCGAGGCGCAGGCGGTGGCCACCACCAGGTTGGGCCCGGTCGCCCCGAACTCGATGGCCGTCTGACCGGCCAGCATGTTCGGCAGCTGCATGGGCAGCAGCAGCGGCGACACCCGGTCGGCGCCCTGCTCGCGCAGCACGTCGTGCTGCTCCTCGACGGTGCCCGGACCGCCGTCGGCGCAGCCCAGCACCACGCCCACCCGGGCACCGTCCCAGGTCTGCGGGTCCAGGCCCGCGTCGGCCACCGCCTCGTGCGCGGCGACCAGGGCGAACTGCACGAACCTGTCCAGGCGGTGGGCGCGGCGCGCGCTCAGCAGTGCCTCGGGGTCGAAACCGGGCACCCGGCAGGAGATCTTCACGGGGTTGTCCGCCAGCACCGGGTCGAAGGCGGCGGCCGGCCTGCCGTCGCAGACCGCCGCCCAGCTCGGCCCGACCCCGATGCCACCCGGGGTGACCAGACCGAGTCCGGTGACGGCGATGTCCATGCCGGCCATCAGACCTTCGCGCTCCGATCCTCCATGAGCCGGACCATGTCGGCCACGGTCTCGGCCTCCAGCAGGTCGTCGTCGCTGATGTCCAGGTCCAGCTCGGACTTCAGCAGCAGCGACAGCTCCACCACGGCCAGCGAGTCCAGTTCGATGTCCTCCCGGGTGGCCTCCGGAGTGATCGACTCGGGCGACACCTTGAGCTTGTTGGACAGGATTTCCTTGAGCTGCTCCAGCATGTCGGTTCCTTTCGACGGCGTACGCACCGCGCGTACCGCTGAATCGGTGTGAATGACTGACGGATGACTGACGGCCGGTCAGGTGGTCTGCAGCTCCGGCCAGGTGACGGTGGCCGCGCCCCACGACAGGCCTCCGCCGAACGCGGTGAGCAGCACCCGGTGGCCCGCGGCGAGCGACCCCTCGGCGGTCGCCTCGGCCAGCAGCAGCGGGATCGAGGCCGCGCCGGTGTTGCCGACCCGCGCGATGTTGCTCAGCCGGCGCTCGGCGGGGATGCCGAGCCGGTCCGAGACGGCCTCCAGGATGCGGGCGTTGGCCTGGTGCGCCACGAACCGGTCGACGTCCGCCAGCCGCCAGCCGGTGCGCCCGGCCGCCTCGGTGGACGCGGCGGTCATGCGTTCCACCGCGTGCCGGTAGGTGTCCCGGCCGAGCATCCGGAAGAAGTAGTCCTCGGGATCGCCCGGCCGGCCCGAGGAACGCTGCCGGGAGCCGCCCGCCGGCACCTCGATCAGATGGCTCAGCTCGCCGTCGCTGCCGAGCACCAGCGGGCCGATCGCCCCCGGCTCCCCGGCCGAGCCGGCGCGCAGCACCACCGCGCCCGCGCCGTCCGCGAAGATGACCGCGGTGGTGCGGTCCTCCGGGTTGATGATCGTGGTGAAGGCGTCCGCCGCGATCAGCAGCACCCGGTCCGCGATCCCGGCCGCGATCAGCCCCGCGGCCGAGGCCAGTCCGTACAGGAAGCCGGAGCAGACGGCCGCCACGTCGAAGGCGGGCACCTGTCCGAGCCCCAGCCGGGCGGCCACCTGCGGAGCGGTCGCCGGGCACGGCTGGTCCGGGGTGGTGGTGGCCAGCACCACCGCCTCCACCCGCTCGTCGCCCGCCGACTTCAGCGCCCGCAGGCCCGCCTCCACCGCGAGGTTGCCCGTGGAGGTGCCGGGCGTCACCACGCACCGCTCGGCGATCCCGGTGCGCGACCGGATCCACGCGTCGGAGGTGTCCAGCCGGGCGGCCAGGTCGTCGTTGGTCACCACGTTGGGCGGGACGTACGACCCGATGCCGGTGATCACCGCGGCCCGCCCGGTACTCATGCGCCGGCCTCCGAGGAGAGGACCTCGACGGGCAGGCCCATGTACTTCATGCGGACCTCGGCCATCTCGTCGGTCCACTGCTCGGCCATGTCGTAGCGCTGCTCGGCGGTGGTGTCGAGCAGCCGCACGCCCGGCCAGATCTCGTAGTCCCCGATCTTGTCGGCGTGCTGGAACATGCCCTCCTGGAACAGTTCCTCGCGGTGGATGACGAACTCCCGGTCCGGGATCTCGTCCCACAGCTTCACGCCGGCGCGCAGGATCTCCAGCAGCCGCGGCCGGTACTCCGGGTGCGCGATCACGTGGTCGCGCAGGATGGTGCTGGCCACGGTCAGGTGGCGGATCTCGTCGATGGCGGTGCCGCGCGAGATCTCCCCGGTCGCCGGGGACAGCGGGGTCCACTTGCGCTCGCTCAGCTCGGCGGCCGGGGCGAGCACCCCTTCGATGATGATGGCGAACACGGCCACCCCGCCGGGGAAGTCGGCCTGGTCGCGGACGATGTCCAGGGTGAAGTCCACCACCGGGTCGAGGACCCGCTTGCGGTAGTCCCGGGCCATCTCGTCGATGTCCTTCAGCAGGGTCCCGGCCGGCACGCCCAGCTCCACCAGGTGCTGGCGGAAGACCCGGGCGTGCCGGGCCTCGTCCAGCAGCTGGGTGGCGTAGAACTCCATCTCCGGGATGCCGGGCGCGATCGACACGTAGTGGCCGAGCAGCCGGGTGGCCAGCTCCTCCGCCAGCGCCCGGAAGCCGAACTCCAGCACCAGTGCCTCGCGCAGCGGGCCGGGTGCCTTCAGGAAGTCCGGGGTGATCGCGTTCTCGTGGTGGCCGGTCGCCCCGCGGTCGCGCAGCGTGCCCTGGGCCACCGAGGTGATCCAGTAGGCGAGGTCGCACTCCTCGGGGCCGAGGGTGAGTTCCTTCGCGCCGTCGAGCAGACCGGGTGCCTTCTCCCAGTCGGCCTCGGGGGCAATGGGTGCGGTCATGATGCGGCGGTCTCCTTCGCCGGGCGCAGGGAGCCGGCGTACAGCGCGCCGGCGTAACTGAACAGCGGCAGTCCCTCGTCCGCGGTGGCGCGGACGACGTAGCCGAGCAGCAGCTCGCTGTCGCCGGCCGCGTGCGCGGAGTGGAAGCGGCACACGTAGTGGGCGAGCGCGCCCGCGACCAGCGGGGCGTGCGCGTACGGGTCCGCCGTCCAGGCCAGGCCCGCGAAGGCCGCCTCGCCGTCGGGCCGGCCGCTGTCGGCGAACCGCCGGGCCACGTCGGCCTGGTCGCCGGCGAGCACGTTGATCGCGAACCGGCCCTCGGCGGCGGCCAGCCGCGCGAAGGACGAGCCCGCCCGCAGCGCGACCCCGACGAGCAGGGGCTCGCGCGAGACGAGGGTGACCGTGCTCGCGGTGGTGCCGTGCATCCGCTCCTCGGGGCCGGTGGTCAGCACCGACACCGGGGACGCCAGGTGGTACAGGGCCCGCCGGCGCTCCGCCGGGTCCTGCCGGACGGGACGCCGTACGTCGGTGGCCGTCGTCATCGCACGGCCTCCGTCTCCCGGACGACCGGCCGCGCCGGGACGTGCCCGACGGGCACCGGGTCCATGGCGTGCCCGACCGGCTTGGGGTGGGGCAGGCCCAGGTCGTCCAGCAGCCGCAGGTAGCCCTCCTGGCGCACCGGTTCGAAGGGCAGTGCGAAGGACTTCATGAAGTTGCCGAACAGGCCGCGGTCGCCGAACAGGTGGAACGGCAGCACGAGCAGCGCCCACTCGGGCTTGACCAGCCAGCACCACAGCGCGGCCACCGCGCCCTGCGTGATGAGGCTGTGCATGACGTTGTACAGGACGTAGTACGCCTTGTGGATCGGCCGGCCACCGCTCCTGCGGAACGCGACGGCACCCGGGATGTAGCCGATCAGGTCGATGTAGAGGAACAGTCCGAGCGCCGGCAGCCAGCGGATGTCGCCGAAGTGGTAGACGATCAGGCCGGTGGTGACGGCGAGACCCACCAGGTACTCGGCGCGGTGCAGCGAGTACGTGCGCGGTGTCTCGAAGGGGTTCGCCTGGTCCATGGTCAGCTCCTCGTGCGGTCCTAGGCGCCGACCGCGGCGGGCTCGGTGAGTTCGACGCCGCCCTGGATGCGGACCGCCGGGTACAGTCCGGTCAGCGCCCAGGCGACGGTCTCCTTGATGACCCGCTCGGCGATCGGGTCGAGGATGCCCTCCAGGCTCGGGATGCCGAAGTCGAAGTCGGCGTCGAAGCGGACGGTCACGTCCGCGCCGTCCTGCCGGACCGTCCAGGTCCCGGAGAACGAGTCGAAGTCGCCGTCGGACTGCTCGAAGCGGATCTCGCCGCTCTCCGGCAGCACCACGTCGTCCTCGGTCCAGCGCAGCAGGCCGCTGCGGAAGTGCAGCTCCCAGCTGGAGGAGGCCTTCGGGTCGGGGTAGGAGGCGTGCACGGTGGTCGCGTTGACGTGGGGCGCCAGGTCCGGGTACTTCTCCCAGCGACGTACGGCGTGCAGGACCTCTTCGGCCTGCTCCGCGGGTATCAGGGCATCGAGTTCGACGTGTCGCACGATCAGTTACCGCCTTCCGGCATCTTGGCCGCGCCCCGGATGAGGTCGCGGGTGGCCAGGTCGAAGGAGTTGACGAGGAAGTCCACGTCGGTGTCGTCCAGCACGGCGGGCGGGGTGAACCGCACCACCGAGCTGCCGTTCATGGAGTGGTTGGCGACCACGCCGTGGTTGAACAGCTCGATCAGCAGCTCGCCGGCCAGGCCGGCCTCCACGAGCTCCACACCGATGAGCAGACCCTTGCCGCGCACGTCCACGACCAGTTCGGGGATGTTGCGGTGGGCGACCTCCGCGATCCGCGGCAGCAGCCGGGCACCGAGGTCCATGGCCCGGGTGACCAGGCGCTCCTCCTTGACGGCCCGGATCGCGCCCTGCACCGCGGCCATCAGCACCGGCTGCCCGGAGAAGGTGGCGGTGTGGACGTAGGGGTCCTTGTCGAAGGGGCGGAACGCCTTGCGGGTGGCGACGGCCGCCGACACCGGCATCACCCCGCCGCCGAGCGCCTTGCCGGTGAGCAGGACGTCCGGGACGACGCCCTCGATGTCGGCGCCCCACCACTCGCCGAGCCGGCCGAAGCCGGACTGCACCTCGTCGAGGATGAGGAAGCCCTCGTACTCGCGGACCAGTTCCTCGACCCGCTTGAGGTAGCCCTTCGGCGGGATGATGACCCCGCCCTCGCCCTGCACCGGCTCCAGGATCACGCACACCTGGCCCGGGTGGGCGGCGAGCTCGGCCTCCAGGGCGTCGGCGTCCCCGAAGGGCAGGTGCAGGAAGTCGGGCACGAGCGGGCGGAACGGTGCCTGGTAGACGTCCTTCGCGGTCGCCGACAGCGCGCCGAGGGTCTTGCCGTGGTAGCCGCCGCGCATCGAGACGGTCCGCTTGAAACCGCCCGCGCGGGCCAGCTTCAGGCCGGTCTCGACCGCCTCCGCGCCGGACAGCGCGAAGTGCACGCGGTCCAGGCCGGGCGGCAGCACGGAGACCAGGGCCTCGGCGGCGCGGGCCACCGTCGGCTCCAGCAGGATGCGGGTCGCGGTGGGGTGGGTGCGCAGCTGGCGCTCCACCTCCTCCATGACGATCGGGTGCCGGGCGCCCATGATGAACACGCCGTAGCCGCCGGCGTTCAGGAAGCGCTCACCGTCGCTGGTGGTGAGCCAGGCGCCCTCGGACGCCGTCTCCATGTGGCTGCCGAACAGCTCGGCGAGCGTGGCCCGGCCCTTGCTGAGGTGGGCCCGGTACAGGCCGAGGATCTCCGCCTCGTTGTCGGCGGCCGTCGCCGCCGGGGAATCCTGAATGACGGTCACTGTCGCTCCAAGGAGTGGGGGTGGGGGATCAGGCCAGGACCAGTGGGCCCCCGTCGAAGTACCGCAGCAGCGGCTCCGCGGCGGCGATGCGGGAGGGCGGGTGGAAGGCCAGGGCGCGGGTCGCGGCGGCCGCCTGGGCGCTGGCGGTGTTGTTGATGAAGTCCAGACCGCCGAGCAGTTCCAGGGCGCGGGCCACGATGTCCGGCAGCGCGTTCTGCACGGCGTACCGGGCCACCAGCACCCGGGCCACCGACTCCTCGTCGCCGGGCTCCTGGCCGGTGCCGCGGGCCACGCCCTCCAGCAGCGCCAGCGCGGCCTCCATGTCGACGGCGAGCGCGGCCCGCTCCTCGGCGCTGCCCCGCTTGCGCTCCAGCACCTGCTCCACCAGGGCGGCGGCGGAGCCGGCGTACCCGGCCGAGATGAGCATCTCGAACCAGACGAACCCGGCCGACTGCAGGTCGTCGAGGCGGGTCGGGTCGTCGGCGCCGGCCCGGACGACCATCTCGGCCGGGACGAACACGTCCTCCAGACGCACCTCGTCGCTCTCCGCGCCCGCCAGCAGGTCGTTGCCCCAGAAGTCGTGCACCGACATGCCGGGCGCGTCGGCCGGGACCAGCGCGAGCGCCAGCTCCGGCTCGCCGCCGTCCTCGCCGTGGATCGCGATGGACGCCGTGAGCAGGCTCATCGAACGGGACAGGCTGCACGGCTTCTTCGACCCGGACAGCAGGAACCCGCCCTCCACCGGACGCGCGGTCACGGCCGGCTTGAGGATGTTCTGCGCGGTACGGCCCTCGGCCCAGCCGGAGGCCATCACCTGCTGCTCGGGCACGATCCGGTACAGCAGTTCGGTCTGCGCGGTGGTGAGCCGGCCGGACTTGACCGCCAGCGAGTACAGCATGGCGGCGGTGAAGTGGTGCATGGACACGGCCGCGGCCAGCGACGGGGACACCGCGCCGAGGGCGAGCTGCACGCGCAGCGCCTCCAGCGGGGCGGCGCCGTGACCGCCGTAGGACTCGGGGATGAGCAGGCCCACCCCGCCGTGGATGCGGAACAGGTCGATCACCGGGCTGCCGGGCCGCTCCCGCTCGGCGTACGGAATCTGCTCCAGCTCCTTGAGCAGTCCGGGGTGGAACCGCTCGCAGGCGGTCCGGGCGGCATCGAGGGAACGCACGGGAAACCTCCGCAGGTCTGGGTGGGGGGCGGTCAGGCGCCGAAGACCGCGTCGTACGGACTCACGTCGCGGGCGATGCTGACTCCCTGGACATGGGAGGTCTTGAGCATCGGGTAGTTGGCCTCGCCGAAGGCGCCGCCGGTGCGGCCGGTGCCGCCGTGGCTCGGCAGGTAGGGCAGGAAGCCGATGTGGGAGTCGTTGACCTTCAGCAGGCCGCCGTTGACCACCCGGCGCACGAAGGTTTCGATGATGTGGTCCGAGCGCGACCACAGGGAGTTGCGCAGCCCGTAGTCGTTGCTGTTGACGAACTGCAGGAAGGACTCCAGCAGCGCGTCGTCGTGGTCGCGTTCGGGGACCACGACCGGGATCAGCGGGAAGAACGTCTCCTCGCGGACCACGTCGTAGGTCCGTGCCCGGTCCAGGCCCTCCACCCGCACCACCGTCGGCTGCAGGAACACGCCCGTCTCGGAGACGGTGCCGTCGACCTCGGTGCGGTGGCCGCCGGTGACCAGCTCGGCGCCGTTGTCCAGCGCCTGCCGCAGCAGCCGGAAGAACCGCTCGCTGCGCCTGACCGGCGACAGCAGCACGTCCTCCTCCTCGGGCAGGCCCGGCCTGATGCCCTTGACCTGTTCCTTGATCTCGTCGATCAGGTCCTCGGCGATGTCCGGGTGGACCAGCACGTAGTTGGGGACCATGCAGATCTGCCCGGAGCCGTAGAAGGCCTCCGTGATCGCCTCGGCCGCCCACTTCACGTCGGCGTCCTTCCAGACCACGATGCCGTCGTTGCCGGCCAGCTCCAGGATCGGCTTCTTGCCGTGCGCCACGCACTGCTGCTCGAAGCGCAGGCCCTCCTGGCTGCCGCCGATGTAGAAGATGTCGTTGATCAGGGGGTCGGCGACCCAGCGGTCCATGGTCTGCTTCGGGTTGGAGCACACCGCGTTGAGCACACCGGCCGGCGCGTCGATCTCCTCCAGCAGCGGGGCGACGATGTCCCGCAGCAGCCACATGGTGGACAGCGCGATGCTGCGGGGCGCCCGCACCACCACGGCGTTGCCGGCCATCAGCGCCAGCACGCACAGCGCGGCGCTCGGCAGCGGGGCGTTCTGCGGCGGGTTGAAGGCGACCACGCCGTCCGGCTGGCGGTGCAGGATCAGCCTGCGGCCGTTGTACTCCTTCTCGACCCGCATCTGCTTCATGTACCAGCGCAGGGAACCGGGCGCGTAGATCTGCAGCAGACAGCTCAGCTCCCAGCGGGCCAGCTTCACCGGGTGCGACTCGGCGACGAGCATCCGCAGGAACTCGTCCTCGTGCTTGATGAGTTCCTCCCGGAACCGGGTACCCAGCCGCATCCGCCGCTCCAGCGGTACGGCCGCCCAGTCGGGCGCGGCCGCGGCGGCCGCCTGCGTGGCCAGGTCGATGGCGGAGTCGTCCGCGATCGCGCAGCGCCCGACGACGTAGGGGTGCCGGGCCGCTTCGGACTCGGGATCCTGTTCCAGGGAGCGCTTCAGGCTGACGCTCGTGAAAACGTCCTCCAGCAGGGATCGTCCGCTGACGGTGTAGACCCATCCGTCTCCGGCGACGTCCTTGCCCGCGATGTAGAGGTCATAGCTCTTCAATCCGGAAGGTGCCTCAGCACTCTCCTCCTGCGCGGCTTCGCGAAGCATCTTCAGCCTTTCGGATATGGCGTGTGGATTTCTTGAAGCAATGCGAGCCTGACAGCGGAATCTGACCCCGCGCTGACACCTCACTGACCGCACCGATCCGGCCAACGGGCCGGCCCCGCCCGTCAGCGGTGCGTCAGTCGGCGCTGCTTGCATGAGGCGCATGCCACCCGTCGACAGCACGATCCAGCAGCTGCGCGATCTGCCGCGCAGTGAACTCGCCGAAGAAATCGAGTCACTCGTCATCGAGAAATTCAGGACCGTCCTCCTCATGGAGGAGTCCGAGGACCTCCCGCTCGACATCAGTTATTTCGATCTCGGCCTCACCTCGCTGCGGCTGACCGAGATACGGCAGAGCCTGGAGCAGATCCTGGACCTGTCGATCAACGTCAACGTGCTCTTCAACGAGCCGACGATCGCCCATCTCGTGGACCACCTGACCCAGGCCATCCAGGAAAGCTGAGGAGTCGCTCCATGCCGCGTACGGAATCAGAGCAGGCGCCCGAGCCGGTAGCGATCGTCGGAATCGGTCTGCGGTTCCCCGGCGGCAGCGGCTCGCCCGACGAGTTCGACGCCTTCCTCAGGGAGGGCCGCAGCGGAATCGGCCCGATCCCCCGGGACCGCTGGGACGTCGAGGCGTTCACCCCCCAGGGCCCCGACGACAAGGGCAAGATCCGCGCCTCGGGCGGCGGTTTCCTCGACCGCATCGACCTGTTCGACGCCGGCTTCTTCAACATCTCCCCGAAGGAAGCCCGCTACATGGACCCCCAGCAGCGGCTGCTGCTGGAGACGGCCTGGCAGGCCCTGGAGCACGCCGGCATCGACCCGGCGCCGCTGCGCCGCGGCAACGGCGGCGTGTACATCGGCGCCAGCTCCATCGACTACGCGCTCGAACTGGACTCGCTGCCGTACGAGGAGCTGGACGGCCACCTGGCCTCCGGCATCACCATGTTCCCGCTGTCCGGCCGGCTGTCGTACTTCCTCGGCTGGCGCGGTCCGAGCATGAGCGTGGACACCGCCTGCTCCTCCTCACTGGTCGCGCTGCACCTCGCCGTGCAGGCACTGCGCGCCGGCGAGACCGACATCGCGCTGTGCGGCGGCGTCAACGCCCTGCACCACCCGCGCATCCCGGTGATGTTCTCCAACGCGCAGATGCTGTCCCCGGACGGCCAGTGCAAGACCTTCGACGAGGCCGCCGACGGCTACGCCCGCGCCGAGGGCTGCGGGATCGTCGTCCTCAAGCTGCTGTCCGCCGCCCAGCGCGACGGCGACCGGGTGCTCGCCGTGGTCCGCGGCACCGCCGTCGGCCAGGACGGCGACAGCGCCGGCCTGACCGTGCCCAACGGCCCCGCGCAGGAGAAGGTCATCCGCAGCGCGCTGGCCGCCGCCCGCCTCGCGCCCGAGGACATCCAGTACGTCGAGGCGCACGGCACCGGCACCCCGCTCGGCGACCCCATCGAGTTCGGCGCCATCGGCGACGTGTTCGTCGACTCCCACACCAAGGACCGTCCGGTGCTGGTCGGTTCGGTGAAGACCAACCTGGGGCACATGGAGCCCGCCTCCGGCATCGTCGGCGTCATCAAGACCGTGCTGCAGCTGCGCTCGGGCACCATCTACCCGCACGTCAACCTGAACACGCCGTCCGGGCGCATCCCCTGGGACCTCTACCCGGTGCGGGTGCCCACCGCGTGCGAGCCGTGGCGGGCCGAGGTCCGCCGCGCGGTCGTCAACAGCTTCGGATTCGCCGGCACCATCGGCGCCGTGGTCCTGGAGCAGGCGCCCGAACCGGCCGAGCGGCCCGCCGAGGGGGGTGCCGCCCCGCTGTTCACCCTGTCCGCGAAGAACGCCGCCGCCCTGCGCGAGCTGGCCGCGCACTACCGCAGGCTGCTGGACGAGCGGCCGGACGTGCCGCTGTCGGCGCTGTGCCACAGCGCCAACACCACCCGCGCCCACCACCCCTACCGCGTCGCAGCCCCCGTCGCCGACCGCGCCGCGCTGGCCAAGCTCCTCGACCGCGCCGCCGGGGCCGAGCACGAGGGCCCCTCCGGCATCCGCAAGACCGCGTTCATGTTCACCGGCCAGGGCTCCCAGTACGCCGGCATGGGCGCCGCACTCTACGCGGCCCTCCCCGTCTTCCGCGACCACGTCGACACCTGCGACCGGCTGTTCGCCGAGCACCTCGGCCGCTCCGTGCGCGAGCTGCTCCTCGGCACCGCCGCCGACCCGGCGGCCGTCGACCGCACCGAGTACACCCAGCCCGCCCTGTTCACCCTGGAGTACGCCCTCGCCCAGCAGTGGATGGCCTGGGGCGTGCGTCCGAACGTGCTCCTCGGGCACAGCATCGGCGAGGTCGTCGCCGCCGCCGTGGCCGGTCTGTTCGACCTGCCCGACGCCGTCCGGCTCGTCGCGGCCCGCGCCCGGTTGATGCAGGCGGTGCGCGCCGAGGGCGGCATGGCCGCCGTCGCCGCGCCCGCCGAGGAGGTCGCCCCCCTGCTGGAGGGCCGCGACGACCTCGCCCTGGCCGGGATCAACGCCCCCGACCAGACGGTGATCTCCGGTGCCACCGCCGCCCTGGAGGAGGTCACCGCCCTCCTCGCCGGGCGCGGGATCCGCGTCGAGCGCCTCAAGGTCTCGCACGCCTTCCACTCCCCGCTGATGGCCGAGGTCTACGACGACTTCCGCGCCGCCCTCGACGGCATCGCCTTCCACGAGCCGAAGATCAGCCTGATCTCCAACGTCACCGGACGCCTGGCCCGGTTCCGCGAGATCGGCAACCCCGAGTACTGGGTGCGGCACATCGGCGAGCCCGTCCGCTTCCTCGACGGCATCCGGGCCGTCGCCAAGCGGGGCCGGCACGCCCTGATCGAGGTCGGCCCGCAGGCCGGGCTCACCGCGCTCGCCCGGCGGAGCGTCACCGTCGAGGACCACCTGTGGCTGGCCAGCCTGCGCCGCCGCGACACCACCACCGCCACCACCCTGACCGCGCTCGCCGACTACTACGCGGCCGGCCTCGGCGTCTCCTGGGCGGACTACCACGCCGGCCACCCCGCGCCCGGCCGCGTGGACCTGCCGACGTACGCCTTCCAGCGCAAGCGGTACTGGCTGCCCTCCGTCACCCCGCGCCGCTCCGCCGCGAGCGGCACCGCGCGGCACCTGCTGCTCGGCACCGAGGAGCGCTTCGCCAGCGGAGTGCGGGAGTTCACCGCGGAGTTCACCACCGAGGAACTCGGCGCGCTCGCCGACCGCGCCGACGGCGGCCGTACCGTCCTGCCCGCCGGCGCCTACGTCGACCTGCTGCTGGCCGTCCAGGACGCCGTCCAGGGCCACGCCCGCTCCGCCGTCCGCGACCTCAGGCTGCTCGCCCCGCTGGAGCTGCCCGCCGAGACCCCGACCACGCTGACCACCCGCTGGCGGCCCCGCCCCGGCGGCGGCGCCGGGATCGAGGTGTTCACGGTCGCCGGCGGCGAGGAGAACCTGCACGCCACCGCCGTCGTCGCCGCCGGACCCGAACCCCTCGTGCCGGTCTCCGAGCTGGCCGAGCTGGACGCCTCGCTGGCCCCCGCCGGCCAGCGGATCGACGACGAGGACATCTACACCGACCTCGCCTCCGTCGGCCGCCCGCAGGGCCCCCGCATGCGGCTGCTGCTGCGCGCCGCCCGGCACGACGACGGCCTGGTCACCGGCGAGCTGACCGGCCGCGACGCCACCGCCGTCGAGCACGTCCCGGCGGAGCTGCTGGAGGCCGCCGTCCAGGCGCTGGTCGTCCTCGACCCCGAGGGCCCGGTGTTCGAGCCCCGCGAGATCGCCTCCGTACGGCACTTCCGCAAGCCGCGCGGCGAGGACCTGCGCGTCCTCGCCCGCGTCCGCGGCGAGCTGGACGGGCGGCTGGCCGACGTGCTGCTGCTGGAGAACGGCGACCCGGTCGCCGAACTGCTCGGCGTCCGCATGGCCCGGCCCGAGGACCGCACCGGCCGCCGCCGGTTCCTGCACCGCCCCGACTGGGTGCGCCGCGCCCTGCCGGCGAGGGAGGACGCGCCGGCCCGGCACGTCGTCCTGCTGGACCCGTCCGCCGTGCGCGCCGCCGAGCTCGCCGCCGAGCCCGGTCTGAAGGTCACCTGGCTGCCGGACCCCACCGACCTCAAGGCCGCCCTGGAGGACCCCACCGTCACCGACGTCTGCCGGATCTGGCGGCAGCTCCCGGCGCCGATGTCGGCCGGCCGGCTGCGCGCCGAGTGCGAGGACAACTACCGCGAACTGCTCACGCTGATCGGCGCGCTGGACGCGTCCGGCATGTCCCGGCCGCCCCGGCTGTGGCTGGTCACCGAGGGGGCCCAGTGGCTGCCCGGCGACCCGGCCGGCGACGGCGGCCACCTCGGCGCCGCCACTCTGTGGGGCTTCGGCCGGGTGCTGCTGACCGAGTACCCGCAGTACCGGGCCACCCTGGTCGACCTCGCCCCGGGCAGCGGCCTCGCCCCGCTCGCCGAGGAGTGGCGCACCGAGCCGGCCGGCGAGTACCAGGTCGCCCACCGCCCGGGCCGCCGCTACGTGCGCCGGCTGCTCGCCGGTGACTCCACCCTCACCTGGAGCGGCGGGTTCGAACTGCGCGCCCCCGACTCCGGCGACCTGTCCGACCTGGTCCTGGCCCCGGCCACCGACCGGGCACCGGGTCCCGACGAGGTCCAGGTCCGGGTGCGCGCCGTCGGCCTGACCGTCGAGGACGCCCGCGCCGCCCTGGACACCGGCCGCGCCGAGCGCGCCCAGGAGGAGGGCACCGGGGAGGAACCCCCGCCGCTGCTCGGCCGGTCGGCCCGCGGCACGGTGCTCACCGCCGCCGGGGGCACCGGCTTCGCCCCCGGTGACGAGGTCCTCGTCCGGCACACCGGCACCTTCCGCTCCACGCTCACCGTCCCCGCGGTCGCCGCCGTCCACGTCACCGGCTCCGACGACACCGCGCCCCGCTTCCGGCTGGACGAGACGGGCGAGGCCCTGCGCACCGCCCTCGCGGACCCCGCCGGACGTGCCTGGGTGACGCTGCCGGCGGACCCGGCCGAGGAGCACGCCGACCCCGTGCAGGAGGGCCCCGCGAGCCTGCGCGCCGACCGCACCTACCTGGTCACCGGCGGTCTCGGCGGCCTGGGCCTGGTCACCGCCCGCAAGCTGGTCGCGCTGGGCGCCCGCCACCTGACCCTGGTCAGCCGCAGCGGCCGGGCCACCGAGGAGGCCTCGCCGGTCCTCGCCGACCTCGCCGCCGACGCCGAACTCGACGTCGTGCGCGCCGACGTCGGCCGCCCGGAGGACGTCCAGCGCCTGGTGCGGCGGATCGGGGCCGGCCCCTACCCGCTCGGCGGGATCGTGCACGCGGCCGGCTCCTACGACAAGAAGCTGGTCTCCGAGCTGACCTGGGAGTCCATCGACGCCCAGCTGGCGGCGAAGGCCTACGGCGGCTGGCTGCTGCACGAGGCGGCCGAGGAGTCCTTCCCCGAGCTGGAGTTCTTCGTCACCTACTCCTCCATCGCCTCCGTCCTCGGCGGCGCCACCCAGGGCCACTACGCCGCCGCCAGCGCCGCGCTCGACGCGCTCGCCGAGTGGCGCAGCCGGCGCGGGGTGCCGGGACTGTCGGTGAACTGGGGCGCCTGGGCCCGGGTCGGCATGTCGGCCCGGCTGGAGGAGCACCTCAGCCAGGAGATCGAACGCAGCGGCGTCCGCTTCTTCTCCCCGACCCGGGCCCTGGACACCCTGGCCCGGCTGTGGGGACGGCCGCGCACCCAGCGGATCGTCGGCGAGTTCGACTGGGACCGCTACGTCTCGGGCAGCGTCACCGGCGACCTGTTCTACGACCGGCTCGCCCGGCAGACCTCCGAGGACGACGGCACCGGCCTCGACCTCGGCGCGCTCGCCGCGCTGCCCCCGGCCGAACGCCTGGCCGCCGTCACCGGAGTGGTCCGCGAGAAGGTCGCCGCCGTCCTGCACCTGGAGGAGGGCGACGAGCTGGAGGTGTCCACCGAGTTCGTCTCGCTGGGCCTGGACTCGCTGATGGCCCAGCAGGTCAAGGCCGGGCTGGAGCAGACCTTCCGACTGCCCCTGCCGGCCTCCCTCACCCACGACCACCCCACGGTCCGCGCGCTGGCCCAGTTCGTCGACGGGCAGCTCGGCCCGGTGCCGGCGGCGTGACGTCACGCAAGGGACGGGAAACCACGATGACCGACACACCGAGGGAGCGCTGGACGCTCCACCACTCATCCCGGGCCCACGCCGGAAGCCGCCCGGACCACCCGGCGATCATCTGCGAGGGCCGCGTCACCACCTACGAGAAGCTGCACCGGGAGAGCAACCGCGCCGCGCACGCCCTGCACACCAGCGGGGTCCGGCGCGGCGACCGGGTCGCCTACCTGGGCCGCGAGTCGGCGAACTACTACCTGGTGATGATCGCCTGCGCCAAGGCCGGCGCGGTCCTGGTACCGGTCAACTGGCGGCTGACGCCGAGCGAGGTCGACCACATCCTGCGCGACTCCGGCGCCGCCCTCATCTTCGTCGACGACGAGTTCTGGGACACCGTCGCCACCGTCCGCCACCAGCTGCGCGGCCTGCGCAGGGTGATCCGGGTCGACGGCACCGACGCCGACGGCGAGCCCGCCCGCGGCGCGGGCCTGCCCGCCTGGTCCGCCGACCAGCCCGACACCGACCTCACGCCCGGCACCGACCAGCCCGACACCGACCTCACGCCCGGCACCGGCCCGGACGACGCGGTCGTCCAGATCTACACCAGCGGCACCACCGGCCTGCCCAAGGGCGCGGTCCTCGCCCACCGCAGCTTCTTCACGCTGCCGCACGCGAGCCGCGAACAGGGCGCGGACTGGATCGACTGGCGGCCCGACGACGTCGCCCTGATCTCCCTGCCGGGCTTCGGCGTGGCCGGCATCGGCTGGTTCCTGCACACGTTCAACGCCGGCGGCACCAATGTGATCATGCCGCAGTTCGACCCGCAGGAGGCCGTGCGCCTCATCCGCACCCACCGGGTCACGACGACCTTCGCCGCACCGGCGATGCTCCAGGCGATGGCGGCCGAACGCGGCGCGGGCCCGGAGGCGTTCGTCTCGCTCCGCAAGATCGCCTACGGTGCCGCGCCCATGTCCGAGACGCTGCTCAAGCAGTGCCTGGAGACCTACCGGTGCGAGTTCGCGCAGATCTACGCCAGCACCGAGACCGGCAGCGTGGCCGTGTGCCTGCCGCCCGGGGACCACCACACCGGCAGCACCGTCCTCACCTCGGTCGGCAAGCCGTGCCCCGGCAACGAGGTCAAGGTGGTCGGCCCCGGCGGCGAGACGCTCCCGCCCGGCGCCATCGGCCAGATCTGCGTCCGCGCCCCCTCCCGGATGCTCGGCTACTGGAACCTGCCCGAGGCCACCGCCCGCACCCTGGTGGGGGAGTGGCTGCACATGGGGGACGCCGGCTACCTGGACGAGGACGGCTACGTCCACCTGTGCGACCGCATCAACGACACGATCATCGTCGCCGGCCAGAACATCTACCCGGCCGAGGTCGAGAAGGCGCTCGCCGCGCACCCGGCGGTGGCCGACGCGGCCGTGGTCGGGCTGCCCGACGACCGCTGGGGCGAGAGCGTCCACGCGGTGGTCGTCCTGCGCCCCGGGGCCAGGGCCACCCCGCGCGAACTGCTGCTGTCCCTGCGCGGGCGCATAGCCGACTACAAGATCCCCGGCACCTATCACTTCGCCGAGTCCCTGCCCCGCAACCCGTCGGGCAAGATCCTGCGCCGCGCGGTGCGTGAGCAACTGGCCGCACCGGCCAGGGACGCGTTGTCGGAAACGGTCGTCTGACGACCCGTCGACTGCACGAAAGGAAGCAGATGTCCTCCAACTCCGCCGACAGCCCCACGGGGGCGCGGGAAACCGCGCGGCCGACCTCCACCGGCCCGCAGCCCGCGGGCGACCCGAACGCCCCCCTGCAGATCGGCATCCTGCTGCCCACCCGGGAGCAGGCCATCAACGGCACCTACGCCGCGGCCCCCCTGCTCGACTTCGCCCGGCAGGCGGAGGCGCTCGGCTTTGACTCGCTGTGGGCCGGGGACTCCCTCACCGCCCGCCCCCGCCTCGACCCCCTGGTCGTCCTGTCGGCCGCGGCGGCGGCCACGCAGCGCATCACGGTCGGCACCGCGGCCCTCACCCCGGCCCTGCGCCACCCCCTCATCGGCGCGAACATGATCGCGAGCCTCAGCCACGTCGCCGCCGGCCGGCTGGTCCTCGGTCTCGGCTCGGGCTTCCCCATGGCCGAGACCGAGGAGGAGTTCGCCTCCGTCGGCGCCTCCTTCCAGGGCCGCGTCGGCCGCCTCGACGAGATCACCGCGCTGTGGCGCACGGCCTGGCGCTCCGGCGAGGAGGGCGAGCCCGCCGAGTTCCAGGGCCGGTTCTGGCAGACGGAGAACCTCGACCGCCTGCCGTCCCCCGCGGTCCCCGGCGGTCCGCCCCTGTGGCTGGCCGGCAGCGACACCCCCAAGGTGCTCGCCCGGGCGGCGACCCGCTACGACGGCTGGCTGCCCTTCCTGCCCGACGTCGAGGCCTACGGCCGCGCCCGCCGCCGCATCGCCGAACTCGCGGCGGAGGCCGGCCGCACGGTCACCCCGGCGCTGTACGCGACGGTCACCGTCAACAGCGACGAGGCCGCCGCCAAGGCCGAACTGGAGCACTACATCAGCCACTACTACGGCCGCTCCCTGGACCAGATGCGGACCATCCAGGCCTACGCCTGGGGCAGCGCCGAGAAGTGCGCCGAGTGGCTCGGCGGGTACGTCCGCGCCGGTGCCCGGCACCTGGTCGTACGGATCGGATCCCTCGACCCCGAGCCGCAGCTGAAGGAGATCGCCGAGGTGCTGCTGCCCGCGGTACGCGCCCTCGGCCCGTCCACCACCGTTGGGAGTACGCAGACGTGAGCACCGCCATCGGCACCATCGGCAGCCAGATGTCCCGCGCGGGGCAGTGGTTCCACCCCGTGGAGCCCTCGCCCGACGCCTCGATCCGGCTGTTCCTGCTGCCCCACGCGGGCAGCGGCGCCATCATCTACCGCGACTGGGAGAGCCTGCTGCCGCCGGACATCTCCCCGCAGGCGGTGACCCTGCCCGGCCGTCACAACCGCCGTGACGAGCCGACGTACGAGGAGTTCTGGCCGCTGCTCGACGCCCTGCACGAGGCGGTGCTCGACGACCTGGACGAGCGGCCCTTCGCCTTCTTCGGCCACTGCCTGGGCGCCCAGCTGGCGTTCCGGCTGGCGATCCGCATGGAGGAGGAGGGCGGTCCGGCTCCGGTGATGGTCGGCATGTCCGGCTGGTCGCCCGAGGGCTTCTTCCAGCCGACGGAGGAGCAGAGCCGCATGCCGGAGACCGAACTGGTCGAGTGGATCAAGAAGTTGGGCTCGTTCCCGGCGGAGATCTACGACAACCCGGAGATGCTCGCCCTGGTCGTCCCGGCGCTGCGCGCCGACCTGCGGGTCGCCGCCCAGTACGAGGACGACGGCGCCGGCGTCACCTGCCCGCTCGCCTCGTACGGCGGCCGCAGCGACCCGCTCCAGGAGGCCCCGGACGCCATGTCCCACTGGGCCGGCCGCACGCCGGCGTACCTCGGCCACAACGAGTACGAGGGCGGCCACTTCTACATCGACACGCACGCCCAGGCCGTCACCGCGCACTTCGCGCACCGCCTGCAGCGGCTCGTCGCCCAGAAGGCACGCTGAGCCCGGCGGAGCCCGCCGAGGCACCTCGCACCGTGTCAGCGGGGCGCGGGACAGTGACCCGAAGGACGACTGCCGTCCGGGGGCCGTCCCGCGCCCCGCCACGCGTTGTGGCGTTCCCGGCCCGCACCGCACCGGTACGGGACGGCCCAGCGGGGCCGTCGACGCCCACCGGAGCGGAACCGGCGGACAGCGCGGCGCGGGCGGCCCGGCCACCGGCCCCCGTCAGCCACGGATCAGTTCCAGGTCAGGGCTTCTTGACAGAGTCATGAGCACCGCACGCGCCCGCCGGCACTCCGGTCCGCCGCCGGTACGTCCCACGTGAGGAGAGCGTCCGACATGGCCCGCACCCCCGCTCCGCGCAACGCTCCAGGCCGCCTCGGCCGCCGGCCCGAGGGCCTGCGGGGTCGTTGCCCTCGCAGCGGAGCCCAGTCCGGACGCCGTTCCCGGTCCTCGCCCCCGCGGGCCACGGACGCCCGGACCCCCCGGAGCGCGGTCACCGCCGCGCGCTAACCGCTCCTCCCACCGACTCGCACGGGTTCCTGCCGGGACCCGTGTCAGCGCCGTGTCAGCGCCGTGCGCGAAGGTGGCGCACGACGTCCGCGTACGGCCCGGAGACAGGCGTCTCCCCGGGCGGCCCGCTCGTGCCCGCCCGTGCCCGTTCGCACCCGTCGAACCGCGTCCGCGTCCAGTGCAGAAAGACAGTCGGTGCCGAGGAACACCTGTGCCCCCCCATCCTGGAGGACCAACATGTCACTCGCGGACCACACCGACATCCTCGACTGGCCCTTCGCCCGGACCGAGGACGGCGATCCGCCGCCCGTCCTGGCCGAACTGCGCACCGCTCCGCCCTGCGTGGTGCGTCTCCCGGCCGGTGCGGCGGAGTCCCGGCTCGCCTGGCTGGTGACCCGCTACGCCGACGTGCGCCAGGCCCTGGCCGACCCGCGCCTGAGCGCCGACGAGACCTTACCGGGCGCTCCCGTGC
This sequence comes from Streptomyces sp. TG1A-8, assembly GCF_030499535.1. Lineage (NCBI taxonomy): Bacteria > Bacillati > Actinomycetota > Actinomycetes > Kitasatosporales > Streptomycetaceae > Streptomyces > Streptomyces sp. TG1A-8. Next base: position 1,797,853 of record NZ_JASTLB010000001.1, on the reverse strand, counting down.
GCATCCAGGTCCCGCCCGGTGGCAACCCCAGTTCCTTCCTGCGCCTGGACGACCCCGAGCACGCACGGCTGCGCGGCATGATCCAGACCGAGTTCACCGCCCGCCGCGTCAAGCGGCTGCGCGAACCGGTGCAGCGGCTGGTGGACGAGCTCCTGGACGAGCTGGCCACCCAGCCGCAACCCGCCGACCTGCACGCCGTCTTCTCCCGGGCCCTGCCCACGCTGGTCATCGCGCGCCTGCTCGGCGTGCCGGAGGAGGACTCCCCGTTCTTCGTCGAGAAGACCCGCGTCACCATCTCCCAGGAGGACCCGGCCGTCTCCCTGGCCGCGTTCACGGAGATGTCCGAGTACCTCGCCAAGCTGGCCCTGCGCAAGCTCACCGACCCCGGGGACGACCTGATCAGCCGCCTCGTCGTCAACCACCACGCGACCGGCGCCCTCACCCTCGACGAACTCGTGGGCATCGCCCGCCTGGTGCTCGTCGCGGGCCACGAGACCACCACCAACCAGATCGGCCTGAACGTCCTCGCGCTGCTGCGCGACGACGAACTGCGCGCCCAGGTCACCGCCGACGACGGCGCGCTGATCCCCAACTTCATCGAGGAGTCCATGCGCTACTGGTCCATCTCCCAGGACGCCATGGTCCGCCTCGCGACCGAGGACCTGGAACTCGGCGGCGTGACGGTCGAGAAGGGCGACGCCGTCGTCATCTCGGTGCCCGCCGGCAACCACGACGAGTCCGTCTTCGCCTGTCCGCACCGCATCGACCCGCGCCGCGACACCAGCGGGCACCTGCAGTGGGGCTTCGGCCCGCACTATTGCCAGGGCGCCCCGCTGGCCCGCCTGGAGATGGAGCTGGCGCTGCGCTCCCTGCTGCGCCGATTCCCGGGCCTGCGCCTCGCGGCCGACCCGCGCACGCTGTTCCGCCGCGGCACCGTCTTCCACGGGGTGACCCACCTGCCCGTGACCTGGTGACCGGAGGAACCCCGGTGCACCGCACAACCCACACTGAAAAATCAAGGAAACGGAGTCGTCATGACTTCTGAACTGAGCCCGGAAGTCGCGGCGCAGGAGCACGAGCGGACGGAACCCGTCGGCGCGCCGGCCGCCGCCCCCTCGGCCGGTGCCCTGCTGGTGGTGCTCGTCGGCACGTTCATCACGGTGCTGGACTTCTTCATCGCCAACGTGGCCGTCCCCGCCATCAAGGCCGACCTGGACGCCACCGCCGCCCAGGCCCAGCTGATCGTCGTCGGCTACGGCGTGGCGTTCACCTCGGGCCTGATCACCGGCGGCCGGCTCGGGGACCTCTACGGCCGCCGGCGGATGTTCGCCCTCGGCATGGTCCTGTTCATGGTGGCCTCGGCCGCGTGCAGCCTGGCGCCCACGGTGACCGTCCTCGCCGTGGCCCGCATCGCCCAGGGCGCCTCCGCGGCACTGATGGTCCCGCAGGTGCTCGGCATCATCGGCACCGTGTACACGGGCGAGGCCCGCGACCGCGCCTTCAACGTCTACGGCCTGGTCATCGGACTCGCCGGCGTCTTCGGCCAGTTCATCGGCGGAGCCCTGATCACGGTCGACATGGCCGGCCTGAGCTGGCGCACGATCTTCCTGATCAACGTCCCGTTGTGCCTGGCCTCCCTCGCCTTCACCCGCCGCACGATCCCCGAGTCGCGCGGCCAGGGCGGCACCAGGCTCGACCTGACCGGCGCGCTGCTGGTCACGGCGACCCTCGCACTGGTGGTGTTCGCGCTGCTCGAGGGCCAGGAGCGCGACTGGCCGGTGTGGGTGTGGGAGTCGCTGGCCGGGGCGGCCGTCCTGCTCGCGGTGACCGTCTGGCACCTGCGCCGCCGGGCCGCCGCCGGTCGCGGCCCGCTGGTCGAGCCGGGCATGTTCCGCTCCCGGCTGTTCTCGGTGGGCCTGCTCGCGACGGTCGTGTACTTCCTCGCCATGGGCTCGTTCTTCTTCACCCTCGCCCTCTACCTGCAGCTGGGCCGGGGCCTGAGCCCGCTGGAGTCCGGACTGCTGTTCCTGGCGCTGGGCGCGGGCTACTTCGGGGCCTCGCTCGTCTCGGCCCGCTTCGCCGCCTCGGTGACCGCCCGCCGGGTGGCCGCCGGCCCGCTGACCCTGGCCGTCGGCTACAGCGCGATCGCCCTGACGGTGCGGGAGCTGGACCTGAGCGGCTCGGTGCTGTTGCTGCTGCCCATGCTGCTGGTCGCCGGGCTCGGCATGGGCCTGACCACCGGCCCGCTGACCAACCTGGTCCTCGGCGGAGCGGTGCCCGAGCACGCGGCCGCCGCCTCGGGCCTGCTCAACACGGCCCAGGAGGGCGGGGCCGCCGTCGGCGTGGCGATCGCCGGCGCGGTGTTCTTCCCCGCGCTCGCGGACGCGGGCGGCAAGGCCGGCGCCTACCCGCACGCGTTCACCACCACTCTCATCCCGCTGATCTGCCTGGGCGTCCTCGCCTCCCTGCTGGTGCTGGCCGCCCCCGGCCGCGCCGCCAGGGACTGAACGCCCGGCCGCCACCACAGAAGGAGGCAGGGAACATGCCGCACCTCACCGCCCGGGACGGGACCCGGCTGCACTACAGCGACTGGGGCGCCGGCCGGCCCGTCGTCCTGCTCGGCGTGGCCATGGCCGACTCCCGCATGTGGGAGTTCCAGGCGCCGTTCCTCGCCGGGAACGGGTTGCGCTGCATCACCTACGACCGGCGCGGCAGCGGCCGCTCGGACGTCCCGTGGGACGGGTACGACTACGACACCCTGGCCGACGACCTCGCCGACCTGCTCGACCACCTCGACCTGAGGGACGCCGTGCTGGTCGGCTACGCGGTCGGCGGCGGGGAGTGCGTGCGCTACCTGTCCCGCCACGGCACCGACCGGGTCTCGAAGCTGGCCCTGGTCGCGTCCACGACCCCGTTCCTGCTGAACGCCCCGGACAACCCCGACGGGCTCGACCCGGCGCTCCTCGACCAGGTGGAGCAGGCCATCCGCACCGACCGGGCCGCCTGGCTGGACGCCCTCACCTGGCCGTTCTTCACCGGCCGCCCGGACCCGGACCCGCAGGGCCTGCCGATCTCCGGGCAACTGGCCGGCTGGCTGATCAACCTGTGCCTGGACACCTCGCCGAGAGCCGGGACCGAGGTCTACCGCACGCTGTTCACCACCGACCAGCGCGCGGAGACGGCGGCGGTCACGGTGCCCACCCTGGTGATCCACGGGACCGCCGACCTGGGCGCGCCCTACGCACTGTGCGGTCCGCGGACCGCGGAGCTGATACCGGACAGCAGGCTGCTCACCTACGAGGGCGCCGCGCACGGGTTGTTCGCCACCCACGCCGAGCGCCTGAACGCCGACCTGCTGGCGTTCGTCAAGGAGTGACACCCGCCGTGTCCGCACCGCGTCCGGCCCCCGCCCTGGGGGGCCGGACGTTCGCGTGTTCGGGCCGCGCCCCGTGTCAGTGGCGCGTCAGCGCCGTGACAGTGCCTCCCGGCACAGTGGGGAACGCCGCGACGCCGGGGCGCATCCCGCCCGGTCCTCTCCGGTGCCCCCTGTCCGACGAAGGAGTACGCCCGCATGGCAGACACCGCAGCCCCGGCTCCCACCCGGGCCCTCGTCCTGGGCAACCCCGCATCCGGCAGCCACTCGCCCGAGCTGGTCGAAGAGGTGCGCGAGCTGTGCGCCTCCTGCCTGGAGCACACCGAGGTCCACCTCACCACCGGCCCCGGCGACGCCACCGTCGCCGTACGCCGGGCCCTGCAGCGGCCCGACGGGGCGCCCGACCTGGTCGTCGCCATCGGCGGCGACGGCACCGTCCGCGAGGCCGTCCAGGGACTCGTCCCCGTCACCGGCGACGCCACCCTCGCGGTGGTGCCCGGCGGCACCGGCAACTCCGGTTACAAGATGCTCTGGGGCGAGCGGCCCTGGAGCGAGGCGCTGAAGGCGATCCTGACCGACTCCGGCGTCGGCGGCAGCGCCCGCCTGCGCCGGCTGGACCTGGCCCGCCTCGCCGAAACCCGCAACTACGTCTACCTGGGCGCCTGCTCGGGCGTGATCGCCGACGCGCTGATCACCGCCCGCGAGCTGCCGCTGAGCGGCCGGGAGCGCTACGTGCGCGCCTTCGCCGACACGGCGGCCGGCTACGAGCCGTACCCCGGCCGGGTCACCGTCGACGGCCGCGTGGTGCACGAGGGGCCCACCATCCTCGCCAACGTCGGCGGCGGTCCCTACCGCGGCGGCCGGTTCCACGTGATGCCCGGCTCGCTGCTCGACGACGGCCTGCTCGACGTCTGCGTGATCGGTGGCGCCGTCGCCGCCGCGGACGTGCCCGACCTGACCCTGAACGCCGCCCACCTGGACCACCCGGCCACCGTGTACGCGCGGGGCCGCCGCATCACCGTCGAGCGCACCGACGGCCGCCGGCTCCCGCTGGAGCACGACGGCGAGTACCAGCACGGCATCGGTGCCTCGGCCACCTTCGAGGTGCTCCCCGGAGCCCTCCCCGTCTGGGCGCCGGCCACCCCCTGAAGCCCTCACGAAGCCACCTGTCGGAAGAACAAGTCAAGCAAGTCACAGAGGAGAACGCCCGCATGAGCGACCTGACCACCACCGTCTCCCGTTACCTCGACATCTGGAACGAGGCGGACGCCGACAAGCGCGCGGCGGCCATCGCCGAGCTGTTCACCGCCGACGCCCCGTACATCGACCCGCTCGCCGCGGTCGAGGGTCACGAGGGCTTCGGGGCCGTGGTGGCCGGCGCCCGCGACCAGTTCAAGGGCCTGACCTTCGAACTGCACGGCACCGTCGACGCCCACCACGACCAGGCCCGCTTCCAGTGGGGCCTGGTGACCGAGCCGGGCGCCGAGCCGATCGCGATCGGCTTCGACGTCCTGGTCACCGACGGCGAGGGCAAGATCAAGGCGGTCTACGGCTTCCTGGACAAGGTCCCGGCCGCCTGACCTCCGGCACGTACCGCGGGAGCACCGGCGTGCCGGTGCTCCCGCAGTCATGTTCACCCCCGGCCCCCAGCAGGCACCAGGAAGGTACCCGCCATGACCGCTGTCCTCGCGGAGAGCGTCGCCCGGGCGCTGTGCGCCGACTGGGCCGACCAGGCGCACGCCCTGCCCCGGTCCGGCCGCGGCCGCCCGCCGGCCGACACCCCGCTGCGCGAGCTCTCCCACTGGGCGGCCACACTGCGCCCGCAGCACATCCCGTGCCGGGTGCTGAAGCTCGCCGCGAGCCAGGTGCTGTCCCAGGTCGCCTCGATCCGGGCGGGCCTGCAGCACCCGCTCGGCAGGAAGCTGGTGGCCGCCTTCGGGCACCCCATGCAGCGCGACCCGCGGCAGGCCGCCGGAGTGTTCGCGGCGCTCGGCTCCTGGCTCAACCTGGACGACACCGCGTACGCCGGCCACCTGTCCAACTCCACGGTCGCCGTCCCGCTCGCCTTCGCCTACGCCCGCCGGCTGGACGGACTCTCGCTGCTCACCGCGGTCGTGGCGGCCAACGAGTGCGCGGCCCGCATCACCGCCTCCGCGACCCTGGGCCCGCTGCGCGGCCAGAGCGCCGTGCACACCCACCTGGCCGGCGCGGTCGCCGGGCGCCTGCACTGCGACCGGGCCCCGGCCGCCCTCTTCGAGAACGCCTTCGGGCTGGCCTTCGCCATGCCCAACTGGCCGCTCATGCGCGCCTTCCTGGCCAGTGACGCCCGCCTGTTCAACACCTTCACCCCGGTGCGCACCGCGATGGACGCCTGCGACGCGGCCCACGCGGGCCTGCGCGGAGCCCCGGACATCATGGAGCACCGGGACGGCTTCCTGGCCCGGTTCGCGACCGTGCCGCTGCCGCAGGCGGTGGCCAAGGGACTGGGCCGGCGCTGGCACACGGACACCCTGTCGTTCAAGATGCACCCCGGCGGGCCCGGCATCGACGCCGCGGTGGACTGCGCCGCCGAGATCCACAAGGAGCTCGGCGCGGTGCGGCCGCAGGACGTCGCCGAGGTCGTCGTGGAGGCATCCCTGTACACGCTGTTCGCGGGGGAGCGGGCCGCCCAGTACGTCACCGGCCCCGGCTCCCCGCTGGGCGCGCTGGTCCTCGACGTGCCCTACCCGGTCGCCACCACCCTGCTCACCGGCGGGTTCACGGTGGACGACTTCTCCGCGCCGCGCCTGGACGACCCCGACCGGTGGGCACTGGCCAAGCGGATACGGCTGGAGCACGACACGGAGATGACCCGGGAGCTGTTCCTGTCCGACGCGCCGTTCGGCGAGGCGGTGCGCGAGGCCGGGGACCTGGCCGTGCCCTGGCTGCGCGGCTTCGGCGGCGACGAACTCGTGGACCTCGTCGGCGCGCTGCAGGCCGACGACCGGGACTTCTCCCGCGCCACCAAGGCGACCGGCGCCCGGGTCACCGTGCGGCTGACGGACGGCCGCACCGTCTCGCGCACCCGGCTGATCCCGGTGGGCGCCGCCGGTCCGGAGACCCGGACGGGCCACGCGGACCTGGTGCGCGAGAAGTTCCTGTCGGTCGGCGGCTCCCCGCAGGTCGCCGACACCGTCGACCGTCTGCACCGGATGCGCCCGCGGGCGGTGCGCCGCTGGATCGAGACGGCGTTCCTGGACTGAGCGCGCCGCGGCGCCGCTCCCCGCCGGGCGGGCGGCGGGTGCGCCGCCCCGGCGCCGTGGGTCCCGTACCGCCGGACCGCGTCGTGCGGGCGGAAGCGGGCCCGCCCGTCCCGGTCCGGCGCGCCCTCCCCGCTCACCCGCCGGTGCAGCAGCTCCTCCAGCAGGTCCACGGCGGGCCCGCGGGTGCGCCCCCCGTTATGTTCTTCGCGGTCCTGCAAGAGGGCCGCTGGCTTCCGGGCCCGGCATGACTGTTCCCCCTGTCGAACGGATGACCTGGGGGGTGGTGTCACCGGGCCCGAGAGGCGCCGTTGGAGACGCTGATGAGAGGTCCGACTACCGCCTGGCCTGGCGCAATGCCCGGCCGCTTGCAGGCGGCAGGTCTGCATAACGTGGATGCGCGCATACGACGCCAACGCCCTGGCCAGCACCGCACGAACCCCGTTCCGGAGGATGGGTTGGACGACATCGACGACGTGGGCGTCTTCCTTGGCTTGGACGTCGGCAAGAGCGCCCATCACGGGCACGGTCTCACCCCGGCCGGCAAGAAAGTCTTCGACAAGCAGCTGCCCAACAGCGAGCCGAAGCTGCGGGCTGTCTTCGACAAGCTGGCCGCGAAGTTCGGCACCGTGCTGGTCATCGTGGACCAGCCCGCTTCCATCGGAGCCCTGCCCTTGACCGTCGCCCGGGACGCCGGCTGCAAGGTCGCCTACCTGCCCGGACTCTCGATGCGGCGGATCGCCGATCTCTACCCGGGCGAGGCGAAGACCGACGCGAAGGACGCCGCGGTGATCGCGGACGCCGCACGGACCATGCCGCACACCCTGCGCTCGCTCCAGTTGACCGACGAGATCACCGCCGAGCTGACCGTGCTGGTCGGCTTCGACCAGGACCTCGCCGCCGAGGCAACCCGCACCTCCAACCGGATACGCGGCCTGCTCACCCAGTTCCACCCCAGCCTGGAACGCGTCCTTGGCCCACGCCTGGACCACCAGGCCGTGACCTGGCTGCTGGAACGCTATGGATCCCCCACCGCGCTGCGAAAGGCCGGTCGCCACAGGCTCGTTGAGGTGATCCGGCCCAAGGCCCCGCGCATGGCCGCCCGGCTGATCGACGAGGTCTTCGACGCGCTCGACGAGCAGACCGTCGTGGTCCCGGGCACCGGCACCCTCGACATCGTGATCCCGTCCCTGGCCCGTTCCCTCGCGGCCGTCCACGAACAGCGACGAGCCCTGGAAGCGCAGATCGGACAGCTGCTGGAGGCTCACCCTCTTTCCCCGGTCCTGACCTCGATTCCCGGGGTCGCGGTCAGGACCGCCGCCACGCTGCTGGTCACCGTCGGCGACGGGTCCAGCTTCCCCACCGCCGCTCACCTGGCTTCCTACGCCGGCCTCGCCCCGACGACCAAGTCGTCCGGGACCTCGATCCACGGCGAACACGCACCCAGAGGCGGCAACCGGCAACTCAAACGCGCGATGTTCCTGTCCGCGTTCGCCGCCCTGCACGATCCCGCCTCCCGCACCTACTACGACCGATGCCGGGCCCGCGGAAAGACCCACACCCAGGCGCTTCTCCGACTGGCCCGCCACCGCACCAGCGTGCTGTTCGCCATGCTCCGCGACGGCACCTTCTACGAACCCAGAACCCCACGCCTCGCTTGACGAAAGACATAGAGGCACCCCCCCGCTCCGGCGGGCCGTCGACGCCGAAGCCGCCGGGCAGGGTCCGGGCCGGTGCGGCGCTGCCCGCACCGGGGCGGCGGCAGCCGGTGGTGGGCGGTGACGCCCGTGCGCGGGGACGGGGCGTCCGCGCGCGGCCCGTCCCGCTCGTCGGCGAGCCGGTCCGCGGGGCCGCGCGGTGCCCGGTGCGGGCGCGCGGTGGGCCACGGCCCGGCGATGTGCAGCGCCGGCGGCAGGCCGCACGCTCGGCCCCGAGCGCCCGGCCGGCCCGCCCTGGGTCGGGCGGACCGCCTCGCGGGTCCTCACCGGTGCGGCCGGGCGCGGGCGCTCACCGGTGCGGCGGCCAGGCTGCCCGGGCAGGCCGCGGCGTGCGGCAGGACGGTCACCGCCCGTCACCTTCCCGGCCGGTCACCGGGCGCCGGGGCGCGGGTGGGGCGGCCGGCGCAGGGCCGCGACGAACTTGTAGCGCGAGCCCCGGTACACCGAGCGTGCCCACTCCACCGGCGTGCCCCCGGCGTCCCGGGAGTGCCGGGACAGCAGCAGCATCGGCAGGCCCACGTCGGTGCCGAGGAGCTGGGCCTCGCGCGGTGTCGACAGGGAGGTCTCGATGGTCTCGTCGGCCTCCGCCAGATGGACGCCGTACACCTCGGCGAGCACCGTGTACAGCGACGGGCAGGTGGCCAGGGACCGGCGCAGTCCGGGGAAGCGCCGCACCGACAGGTGGGTCGTCTCGATCGCCATCGGGGCGCCGCCGGCCAGCCGCAGCCGCTCGACGCGCAGGACCGGTTCGCCCGGACCGGTGCCGAGCAGCTCCGACAGCTTCCCGTCCGCCGGCACCTCCCCGATGTCCAGCACCTGCGAGGCCGGTTCGAGGCCCTGGGCCCGCATGTCCTCGGTGTGGGAGGTGAGCTGGAGGGTGCGGTACAGCTTGGGCTGCGCGACGAAGGTGCCCTTGCCCTGGATGCGGTCGAGGCGGCCCTCCCCGACGAGTTCCTGCAGGGCCTGCCGGATGGTGGTGCGCGAGGTGCCGAACCGGACGGCGAGCAGGCGCTCGGCGGGCATGGCCGAACCGGGCTGGAGCGCCCGGGTCATCTCCAGCACCTGCTGTTTGATCCGGTAGTACTTCGGCACGCGCGCGGTGCGGCCGGGCGCCCCCCTGGAATGCTGGGCGCTGCTGGCGTCAGGGGTCATGCCTGCCTTCCCGGCTGTGTGGACGGTCTCCCGTTATAGCGATCACCGCCCCATGGTCTAGTCCAACCAGAGTGAGTGGTCCAGTCCATTGGTCCAGGTCCGCACAAGGGGAGGCGTGCGCTCCGGTGTCTTTCTCGTAACGGCCGTGATCGGCTGTCCGAACCACCCTTGACACCTCAAAAGGTCTAGGCCAAGCTCCACCGTACTGGTCTACACCATTAGTGGCCAGGTCCCGAGCCCTACGCGCAACAGCGTCGTTTCGCAGGTCACCGCCGAGGGCGTGGGGGGTTAGTGGCATCCCTGAGGAGGGTGGCGTGAAGCGCAAGCTTGCGGCCGCGATCGTGATCGCGGGCATGATGGTCTCCGTCTCGGCGTGTGGTGGGGATGACGGCGACGACAGTGGCAAGAACGCGGGACCGGACAGCTTCAAGGGTCAGACGCTGACCGTCTGGACGATGGACGGGTCCGCGCCCGACAAGTGGACCAAGGACGTCACGGCCGCCTTCGAGAAGAAGACCGGCGCCAAGCTGAAGTTCGAGATCCAGAAGTGGGACGGGATCCAGCAGAAGATCACCACCGCCCTCTCCGAGTCCAGCCCGCCGGACGTCCTGGAGGTCGGCAACACCCAGACCCCGGCCTACGCCGCCACCGGCGGCCTCGCCGAGCTGGGCGACCTGAAGCAGCAGATCGGCACCGACTGGACGCCGTCGGTCTCCCAGTCCTCCGTCTACGACGGCAAGCAGTACGCCGCCCCGTGGTACTTCGCCAACCGCGTCGTCATCTACAACAAGAAGATCTGGGCCGAGGCCGGCCTCAAGGACACCCCCAAGACCCGGGCCGAGTTCTTCGAGGACCTGGACGCCATCGGCAAGAAGACCGACGCAGAGCCGCTCTACATGCCCGGCCAGAACTGGTACTTCTTCGACGGCCTCACCATCGGGCAGGGCGCGGACCTGGTGAAGAAGGACGGCGACAAGTACGTCTCCAACCTGGGCGACCCGAAGGTCGCCGCGGCCATGGAGATCTACAAGAAGTACGCCTCCTACTCCAAGGCCCCCAAGGACAAGGACGAGGCCACCCCGCAGCAGGCCCAGGTCTTCGCCAAGGGCAAGACCGGCGCCTTCATCGGCATGGGCTGGGAGGCCGGCACCGCCGTCCAGGCCAACAAGTCCATCGAGAAGGACCTCGGCTACTTCACCATCCCCGGTGAGAGCGCGGACAAGCCCGAGGGCGTCTTCCTCGGCGGCTCCAACCTCGCCGTCGCCCAGGGCAGCAAGAAGCAGGCGCTCGCCAAGGAGTTCCTGAAGGTCGCCCTGTCCGACACCTACGAGGGCGAGCTGGCCAAGCTCAACGGAGTCATCCCCAACAAGCAGTCCCTGGAAGCCGGCCTCAAGGGCAACGCCGTCGCCGAGGCCGCCGCGCCGGGCGCCGCGGCCGGCGGCACCACCCCGCTGATCCCCGAGTGGGCCGCGGTGGAGAACAGCCCCAACCCGATCAAGTCCTACATGACCGCGGTGCTGGGCGGTAAGTCCCCGGCGGCCGCCGCCAAGCAGGTCGAGGGCGAGATCAACAAGCGTCTGGCCCAGCAGAACTGATGACCCGCGCCGGGGGCGCGCCCCAGGGCGGAGCCCCCGGCACAGACGTCGTTCGTACCGCCGGTACGGCCACGGAAGAGATGGCAACTCATGTCAGTGCAGACCGAAGGCACGGACACGGCCGGGGAGCCCGCTGTCCGCAAAGCCCCGGCACCGGCGTCAAGGGGTGAGGACCACGCCCCGCGGCCCTCGTCCGGCCGCCGCACCGCCACCCCCTACCTGCTCCTGCTGCCCGCGCTGCTGGCCACACTGATCCTGCTCGGCTGGCCCCTGGTCAAGAACGGCATGCTGTCGTTCCAGAACCTCAACCCGCGCCAGCTCATCCAGCACCTCACCGAGTGGAACGGCTTCGACAACTACCAGGAGGTCCTGAGCGGTTCGGACTTCTGGCACGTCGTGGAGCGCTCGGTCGCCTTCACCGCGGCCAACGTCGTACTGATCATGCTGCTCGGCACCCTGACCGGGCTGCTGCTCGCCCGCCTCGGGCGCGGCATGCGACTGCTGCTCATGCTCGGGCTCGTCCTGGCCTGGGCCATGCCCGTCATCGCCGCCACCACCGTCTACCAGTGGCTGTTCGCCCAGCGCTTCGGCGTCGTCAACTGGGTGCTGGACAAGCTGGGCTGGCACTCCATGGCCGACTACAACTGGTTCGGCTCGCAGTTCTCCACCTTCTCCGTGGTCACGCTGCTCATCGTCTGGCAGTCGATCCCGTTCGTGGCCATCAACCTCTACGCCGCCACCACCACCGTCCCCCGGGAGCTGTACGAGGCCGCCTCCCTGGACGGTGCCGGTGCCTGGAAGAGCTTCACCTCGGTGACCTTCCCCTTCCTCCGGCCGTTCCTGTACGCCACGACCTTCCTGGAGGTCATCTGGGTGTTCAAGGCGTTCCCGCAGATCTTCGCGATGAACGAGGGCGGCCCCGACCACCTCACCGAGACCCTGCCCATCTACGCGTTCGTCCAGGGCGTCGGCAACCAGCACTTCGGCGTCGGCGCGGCGATCTCCTTCCTGACCATCCTGGTCCTGCTGGCCATCACCTCGTACTACCTGCGCATGGTGCTCAAGCAAGAGGAGGACGAGCTGTGAAGCGCTCCGTCTTCGGCCGTATCTGGCCCAACGCGACCGCCGTCATCCTCTTCGCCGGCTTCGCGTTCCCCGTCTACTGGATGTTCGCCACGTCCCTCAAGCCGACCGGCGACATCATCTCCGAGGACCCGGTCTGGTTCCCGACCGACATCACCCTCGGCCACTTCGGCAGGGCCGTGGACGCCGACCACTTCTGGACCCTGGTCGCCAACTCGATCACCGTCACGGTGTGTTCGGTGCTCCTGTCGCTGGTCATCGCCCTGTTCGCGGCCTTCGCCCTCGCGCGGATGCGGTTCAAGGGCCGGCGCGGCTTCGTCGTGACCTTCATGCTGGCGCAGATGGCCCCCTGGGAGGTCATGGTCATCGCCATCTACATGCTGGTCCGCGACAACGACATGCTCGACAGCCTGGTCCCGCTCACCGTCTTCTACGCGGTCATGGTGCTGCCGCTGACCATCCTGACGCTGCGCGGCTACGTCGCCGCCGTGCCCAAGGAGCTGGAGGAGTCCGCGATGGTCGACGGGTGCACCCGCACCCAGGCCTTCGTCCGGGTGATCCTCCCGCTGCTGGCGCCCGGCCTGATGGCCACCTCGCTGTTCGGCTTCATCACCGCCTGGAACGAGTTCCCGCTCGTCCTGATCCTCAACAAGGACATCGAGAAGCAGACCCTGCCGCTGTGGCTGTCGCAGTTCCAGACCGCCTTCGGCGACGACTGGGGAGCCACCATGGCCGCCTCGTCCCTGTTCGCGCTGCCCATCCTGATCCTCTTCATCTTCCTGCAACGCAAGGCTGTCGGCGGTCTCACCGACGGCGCCGTGAAGGGATGACACCGCCGATGACCACACTCGCAACCGGCCCCGACACCCTGACGCGGGACGCGCTCGCGGTGCTGCAGCCGGGCTTCGACGGCACCACCGCGCCGGACTGGGTGCGCCGCCGCCTCGGCGAGGGACTGGCCTCCGTCGCCCTGTTCGGCCGCAACGTCGTCACCGAGGAGCAGGTCACCGCGCTGACCGCCGCGCTGCGCGCCGAGCGCGAGGACCTGCTGGTCGCCATCGACGAGGAGAGCGGCGACGTCACCCGCCTGGAGGTGCGCACCGGCTCCTCCTTCCCCGGCAGCCACGCCCTCGGCGCCGTCGACGACCCGGACCTCACCCGGGGCGTGGCCCGCGAACTGGGCCGGCGCCTGGCCGCCTGCGGGGTCAACTTCGACTGGGCGCCCTCCGCCGACGTCAACGCCAACCCCGACAACCCCGTCATCGGCGTCCGCTCCTTCGGCGCCGGCCCCGGCCTGGTGGCCCGGCACACCGCCGCCTGGGTCCAGGGCCTGCAGTCGACCGGCGTCGCCGCCTGCACCAAGCACTTCCCCGGGCACGGCGACACCAACGTCGACTCCCACCACGCCCTCCCGCGCATCGACGTCGACGCCGACACCCTGCGCGCCCGGGAACTGGCCCCCTTCCGCGCGGCCATCGAGGCCGGCACCCGGGCCGTGATGAGCGCGCACATCCTGGTGCCCGCCCTCGACCCGGACCGCCCCGGCACCCTGTCCCGGCGCGTCCTGACCGACCTGCTGCGCGGTGAACTCGGCTACCGGGGCCTGATCGTCACCGACGGCATGGAGATGCGGGCCATCTCCGGCACCTACGGCCTGGAGCACGGCGTGGTCCTCGCCATCGCGGCGGGCGCGGACGCGATCTGCGTCGGCGGCGGCCTGTGCGACGAGGGCACCGTGCTCGGGCTGCGGGACGCGCTCGTGGCCGCCGTGCGCTCCGGCGAACTGCCCGAGGAGCGCCTGCACGACGCCGCCGCCCGGGTGCGCGAGCTGGCACGCTGGACGGCCGGGGCGCGAAGCGGCGCGGACACCGCCGTGCCCGAACCGGAGATCGGTCTGGTCGCGGCCCGCCGCGCCCTGGCGGTGACCCGCGCCGGCGCCGCCGGGCCGGTCACGCAGCCGGTGTACGTCGCCCGCTTCAACCCGGCCCCCAACATCGCCGTCGGCGCCGAGACCCCCTGGGGCGTGGCCGCCGAGCTGGAGCGGCTGCTGCCCGGCAGCACGGCCGGCACCTTCTGCGGCGACGGCGCGGGACCCGCCGCGCTGGCCGCCGCGGAGGGCCGCCGGATCGTGGCCGTGGTGCGCGACGAGCACCGGCACGGCTGGATGGGCGCCGCGCTCGACGCGCTGCTCGCCGCCCGCCCGGACACCGTGGTGGTCGAGATGGGGGTGCCGCAGGCCCCGCCGCGCGGCGCCCTGCACGTCGCCACCCACGGCGCCGCCCGGGTCTGCGGCGTGGCGGCCGCGGAGGCCGTCGTCGCGGGCTGAACCCCGGCGGGCGGGCCCAGGCCGGCACCGGTCGTCCCGGTGCCGGCCGTGCCGTCCCACGGGCACCCACCCGCCGGGCAGCCGCGCGGGGACGTGCGTCCCCGCCGCAGCGGACCTATTGACATGTCCTCTGCAATCTCGGATGCTGTGAGAGCGCTCTCAGGAGATGTGCCCCGGCACGGCGGTGCGGGACCTCGGCAGCCGGGCCCACCTCCGCAGACCCCTCCGGCGCGGCGCCGGCCGGTCGCCGTCCTCGTGCCGTGTCCCGGTCGGCCCGGCGGTGCCGCGCGGGCCGACCAGGGAACGGAACCATGAGACTCTCTCGCTGTCTTTCCGGTGCGGCGGCCTTCGTGCTGTCCGGCGTCCTCGCCATCGCGATGTCGCTGACGTCCGCCGGCCCCGCCCAGGCGGGACAGACCGCTCTGCGGGCCGCCGACCCGAGCGTCATCCGGGTCGGCACCACCTACATCTCGGTCCAGTCGACCGGCGGTGGCATCGTCGTGCGGCAGGCCGCGTCGACGGACGCCCTCGCCTCGGCGCCGGCCCGGCAGGTCTGGTCGGACACCCGGGGCCGCGGTGAGGTCTGGGCTCCGGAACTCGTCATGGACGGCGGCCGCTACTACATCTACTTCTCGGCCGGCGGCGGATCGGCCCACCGGATGTACGTGATCAGCTCCGCCAGCCCGGACACCGGCTACGGAACCGAGACGAAGCTGGCCCTGCCGGACGACAAGTGGGCCATCGACGGGACCATGTTCACCTTCAACGGGCAGCGCTGGTTTGTCTGGTCGGGCTGGGCCGGCGACACCAACGTCGAGCAGAACCTCTACATCGCCCGGATGAGCAGCCCCACCACGCCGACCGGAGCGCGGTACGTCATCTCGCAGCCGCGCGAGAGCTGGGAGCGGGTGGTCGGCAACCCGTTCATCAACGAGGCGCCCGAGGCGATCAAGGACCCCAACGGGCAGCTGCACATCGTCTACTCGGCCAACGGCAGCTGGAGCGAGCAGTACTGCCTGGCCGACCTGCGGCTGCGGGCCGGCGGCGACCCGACGTACGTGTGGGACTGGTACAAGTCGAACGGCTGCCTGTTCGGCTCCAACTCCGCGACCATGATGCGCGGCTGGGACCCGACCCTCCACGTCAACGGTCCCGGGCACCACAGCTTCGTCCTGCTCAACGGCGACATCGGCACCAGCCCGCCGGCCGGGCCGACCTTCCCCCTGATGTTCCACGCGGTGCCGAAGGGCACGCCGTACAGCTGGGACAACCGCTACTGGTACACCGGTTCGTTCTGCTGGTGGGGCAACACCACCTACAGCCGCGCCAACGTCCCCGGCTCCCACACCGACACCGGCTGGAGCCTGAAGTTCTTCGAGTAGCGGCGCGGGGCCCCGGCCGACGAGGGGGGCCGCCTGCGGCGGCCGGACGCCACGGCGGCCCCGCCGGACGGGCGCAGGGGCCCGGCGCCCGTGATCCACGCGGACCACGGGCGCCGGGCCCCTGCGCACGCCGGTCCGGGACGTCAGTAGGCGCGTGCCACCACGGCGACGTTGCCCGGCTGGTCGTCGCTCGTGGGGACCGAGCCGTCCGCGGCCAGCAGGCACCGCACGGACACGCCCCGCTCGGCCAGCTCCGCCTCGCCCGCCGGACCCAGCGCGGCCCAGGGGATGCGCGCCCAGCCGGAGCCCGCGGCCTCCACGGCCTCGCCGACCGTCGTCACCTCGACGGTACGGTCCTCGCGGCGCCGGCGGGACTGCGCCAGCAGCAGCGCCTGGTCGTCCGCCAGCACCCCGGGCACGATCCCGGGCAGCGCATCGACGGCCACCGGTCCCCTGCTCCCCGTGATGCGGCGGACCAGCACCGCGGTGCCGTCCCGCAGATCACGCGGCCCGACCTCGATCCGTACGGGCACCCCCTTGAGCTCCCAGTCGACCGCGCGGCGGCCGAACGGCGTGTCGGTGCGGTCGTCGACCTGCACGCGGACCCCCGCCGCCGCCAGCCGGTCACTGATCCGCCGGACCTCGGCCAGGACCGCCCCGTCGTCCTTGACCGCCAGGACGACCGCCTGCACCTGGGCCAGCCGCGGCGGGACGCGGAGGCCGTCGTCGTCGCCGTGCGCCATGACGAGGGCGCCGATCATCCGGGTGGTCGAACCCCAGGAGGTCTGCCAGACGTACTCCTGGGAGCCGTCCCTGGACAGGTAGCGGGTGTGGGACGCCTTCGCGAAGTTCTGGCCCAGCTCGTGGCTGGTCGCCATCTGCAGGGCCTTGCCGTCGCCCATCATGCTCTCCAGCGTGAGCGTGTTGACGGCACCGGCGAAGCGCTCCCGGGCCGTCTTGCGGCCGGCGACGAAGTCCATGGCGAGGACGTTCGCCAGGAAGTCGCCGTAGACGTCCCGCTGGATGTGCGCGGCGAAGTCGCGCGCCTCCTCGTACGTGGCGTGCGCGGTGTGCCCCTCCTGCCACAGGAACTCGGTCGTGCGCAGGAACAGGCGGGGCCGCAGCTCCCAGCGGACCACGTTGGCCCACTGGTTGATCAGCAGGGGCAGGTCGCGGTAGCTCTGCACCCACTTGGAGAAGTAGTCGTTGACGATCGTCTCGGAGGTGGGCCGGACCACCGCCGGCTCCTCCAGCTCCTTGCCACCCCCGTGCGTGACCACCGCCAGCTCGGGTGCGAAGCCCTCGACGTGGTCGGCCTCCCTGGAGAGGTGGGACTGCGGGATCAGCAGCGGGAAGTAGGCGTTCCGGGCGCCCGCCGCCTTGATCCGGGCGTCCATCTCGGCCTGCATCCGCTCCCACAGCCCGTAGCCGTACGGTCGGATCACCATGGTGCCGCGCACCGGGCCGTTGTCGGCCAGCTCGGCCTTGCCGATCAGGTCCTGGTACCAGCGCGGGAAGTCGTCCGCCCGGGGCGTGAGAACGGGAGCCTTTGCCATGACCGGCATGGTAGGTGCGGGCCTCGCGCGCGTGCGAACGATTACTTCCCGGCCGGAGGCGACGGCCGCGCCCTGCCGTACGGGTGGGGAGGGACCGCCGCGCGGGGCGCGGCGTGGACGCTCGCGCTTCGGTGGCGGACCGGGACGGAGAGGGCCGGGCCCCCCGCGGCCGTATGCCCGCGTCCCCGCGGGACACGTCCCGCGGCCCGCCCGACGCGACGGCCCGCGGACCGGACGCCGGCCGCCGCGTCCCGCTCCGGCCGGTGCGCCGGCCGCCGGCGGCCCGGCTGCGGGGCGGCAGCCCGGGGCCCCGCACCGTCCGGACCGAGCGGTGCGGGGCCCCGCCCGCGCGGACGCATCCGGGCACCGGCCCGTCAGCGGCAGCCGCGGGCGTTGAGCCGGGCGGCCCGGCGCGTCAGGTGGTCGCGCTCGGCGAGGCTGGACGCCTTCCGCGCCGCCTCGGCGTACAGCCGCGCCGCCGTCACCAGGTCGCCGTCGCGTTCGTGGAGGTACGCCGCCACCGCGGCGTGGCGGGGCAGCGAGTCGTCCAGTGCCGCGAGCGCGGCCAGACCGGCGCGCGGCCCGTCGGCCTCGCCGACGGCCACCGCGCGGTTGAGCCGGACGACCGGGCTGTCGGTCAGGCGCGCGAGCTCGTCGTACCACTCGACGATCTGCACCCAGTCGGTCTCCTCGGCGGTGGGCGCGTCGGCGTGCAGCGCCGCGACGGCGGCCTGGGCCTGGAACTCGCCCAGCCGGTCGCGGGCGAGGGCCGCCTGGAGGATCCCGACGCCCTCGGCGATCGCCCGGGTGTCCCACCGGCCGCGGTCCTGCTCGGCGAGCGGCACCAGGCTGCCGTCGGGCGCGGTCCGGGCGGCGCGCCGGGCGTGGTGGAGCAGCATGAGGGCGAGCAGCCCCGCCACCTCGGGGTGGTCGACCCGGGCCGCGAGCTGCCGGGTGAGCCGGATGGCCTCGGTGGCGAGGTCGACGTCACCGGAGTAGCCCTCGTTGAAGACCAGGTAGAGGACGCGCAGCACGGTGGCGACGTCGCCGGGCCGGTCGAACCGCACGCCGGAGACGGTGCGCTTGGCCCGGCTGATGCGCTGCGCCATGGTCGCCTCGGGCACCAGGTAGGCCCGGGCGATCTGGCGGGTGGTCAGCCCGCCGACGGCGCGCAGCGTGAGCGCGACCGCGGACGCCGGCGTCAGCGACGGGTGGGCGCACAGGAAGTAGAGCTGGAGCGTGTCGTCCACCGCGGGCGCGGGCCCGGACGCCGGCTCCTCGTCGACGAGGTCCTCGCGCCGGCGGCGGGCGGCGTCCGCCCGGGTCGCGTCGAGGAACCGGCGCCAGGCCACGGTGACCAGCCAGCCCTTCGCATCCCGCGGGGGGTCGGCCGGCCAGACGCGGACCGCCTCGACCAGCGCGTCCTGCACCGCGTCCTCGGCCGCCGCGAAATCGGCTCCGCGGCGCACGAGGACGGCGAGCACGCCCGGCGTGAGGCTGCGGAGCAGGGACTCGTCCACCTCGGGGGTCACTCCGTGATGGTGGGCGGCGCGGTCAGGAACGGACGCACCTCCAGCCACTCGTGGATCGGCTTCCCGCCCGCCCCGGGGGCGGCCGACAGCTCCCCGGCCAGTTCGACGGCGCGCTCGTAGCTGTCGACGTCGATCACCATCCAGCCGGCGATGAGGTCCTTGGTCTCGGCGAACGGGCCGTCGGTCACCGGCGGACGCCCCTCGCCGTCGTACCGGACCCACGCCCCCTCGGGGGCGAGCGCCTGGCCGTCGACGAACTCGCCGGTCCCCTCGAGCCGGACCGCGAAGTCGCTCATGTACTGCATGTGCGCCGAGACCTCCTCCGGCGTCCACCGGTCCATGGGCACGTCGTTGACCGCGGCCGGGGCGCCGCGGTAGTGCTTGAGCAGCAAGTACTTGGCCATCGTGCTTCTCCTGGGTGTTGGTGCGGCCCATTGTGGTCGCGTTCACTGCGGGGACGAAGCAGGCCGCGGATTCTCGACATCGCCGCCCGGATTTTTCTCCGGCTCCGCGAACGGGCCCGGGTGCGCCGTCCCGCCGGCCCCCTCGGGTCGTCCCGTCGGTCCCCCGGACCGGGCCACCGGCCCCCCGGGGGCCGGGGCACGGCGTGGTGCGAGGCGATCCGGACGCAGGGGGCGCCCCAGGCGTCACCCGCGACCCCGACCCCGACGTCGGCGGGGGCGGGGGCGGGGAGGGGGGTGGTTGTACTGGACGCCGGAACCGGCGCTGGCCTTACCGGTCCTACCGGTCCTACCGGTCGTCCGGACCGCGGGTGGCCGGGGCCGGCCGCGCCCGGCACGTCCGGGCCCCGCGCGGGGCACCGTCCTGCACGGCGGTCTCCCGGCGCCGGGAGGGCGCGCCCGTGGACCGCCGGCCGCGAAGGAACCGGTGCCGCCCGGCAGCGACCGCACGGACCGGGCCGCAGGCCCGTCGTCCGCGGCGTGGAAGCCGGCAGGGCGCGCGGCGTCGGCGGAGAGGGCAGGATTCGAACCTGCGTGGGCCGCCGGGGCGGCCCGACCTCGAGACGTGCTCGTCGGTCCCCGATCAACCACTCCGGGCACCTCTCCCCGTGTCCGGCCCCCGGTCTCCCGTGCCGTTCACGGTCACCACCGTGACAGGTCCCGCTGACCCCGCACTGACGCGTCGCTGACGGGGTTCACGCGAGGGGACCTCGCCGCGTGGCAGGGAACCCGCACCGCCCCGGCCGCTTCTTCCCCTCCACGCAGGTCCACGCAGGTCCACGCAGGTCCCATGCCGGGCGTGCGGGTGCGGTGCCGGCTGGCCTGCGTCCATCGGTGATCGCCCCGGTCCGCGTGGTGACGCGCCGCAGGGGCCCGGTCGGCCTGCCGTGCGACCGGGTTCCGAGCGCCGGTCGGGAACCCCCGGCTTCGAACGGGCCGAGCGGCTGGGACGAACGGGCCGGCGGGAGTTCCGAGTCGGTCGGCCGTAGAGTGATCGGTGTGGAACTGACCGTGGTCGACCTGACGCCGGACCAGCCCGCCATGATGTCCGACGTAGCCCCGCTGATCCGTGGTCTGCGGCCGGGTCTGACGGCGCTCGGGTTCCGGGAGTTCGCCGCCGAAGCGCACCTGCAGGGACTGGTGTTCACCGCTGCCTATGACGGTGGCGGGCGCTGCCTCGCGGTTGCCGCGCACCGGGTGCTGGCGACCAGCCGTGGCCGGTTGCTCTTCGTCGACGACCTGGTGACCCGTCCCGAGGCGCGTTCCGGTGGCGTCGGTGCGCGACTGATGGCCGAGTTGGAGGCGCGGGCGCGGGACGCCGGGTGCGTCCGGATCGAGCTCGACTCCGGGGTGTCCAACCACGGTGCGCACCGTTTCTACCACGCTCGACGCATGTCGATCGCGGCGTTGCACTTCGTCCGGGACCTCGTACCGGCCGGCGGTGGCGGCGCGCAGCCGGACCGCGCAACTTGACGTACCAGCGATCGGGGCTTTGACCTGTGCCGGGACGGCTCTGCCACCATTCCCGGCATGGGTGAAACCAGCAGGGCAACCGAGCCGCTTTTCCGGTCCAGCGCCGAGATCCGCATTTCGGCCACGCCACAGGAAATCTATGAGCTGATCAGCTGCCTCCCGCGCAGCGGGGAGTGGAGTCCGGAATGCCAGGGCGGCACCTGGGTCGTCGGCGAGCCGGCCACCGTGGGCGCGGTGTTCCGGGGCGAGAACCTGCGAAGCCCGGATGTCGTGAGCTGGGCGCCGGTGGTCCGCGGGACATGGACCACCTACGCCGAAGTCGTGGCCGCCGAGCCGGGGCGCACCTTCCGCTGGGCGATGCACGACTCCGCAGGGCGGAAGCAGAGCAGTGTCTGGGCCTTCGACATCGAGGCCGCGGCCGGGGGCAGCGTGCTGACCCATCACTTCCGGATGGACACCGCCACCGAAGGCATCCTCGGCATCACCGCGGAAATGGACGAGACGCGGAAGCAGCAGTTCTTCAAGGAGTGGGGCGACAAGGTCGCCGGTGATCTCGCGGCCACTTTGGAACGTGTCAAGGCCGTCATCGAGAAGCAGTGACACGTCCTTTCCGAAACGGCTCACCACGGGTTCCCGTACGACCTTCCACTGTTCCAGGAACGGCATCGCGTAGCGCGGCTGAGAGGGCGGGCAGGTGCTTCTTCAACGCATCGGAAACCAGGGCATTCAACTCGGGAGGCTCTTCGAGCGGGCCGCCGCCCGGCACGGGTCGAACGTACTGATCCTGGACCACGACCTGGACATCGCCCCGCAGCTGGGCCGCCGGGCGACCATCGCGGAAGTGGCCGATCTGGTGGACGACATCGCCGCACGGCTGTGGGCCGCGAAGGTCCGCCCCGGCCGGCGCGTGGTCGTCTTCAAGTCCGACGGCTTCGACATCACCCTGCTGGCCTGCGCGGTGGCCCGTATCGGCGGCGTCCCGGTGCTGCTCTCGCCGAAGCTCGACGGGGAGACCGTAGCCGAGCTGGTGCGCCGGACGGTCAGACCGTTCCTCGTCACCGACCTGGCCAAGGTGGAGAACGAGCTGCCGGCGGCCGTCTTCGACCTCGCCGAGCAGGTGGTACTGACCTCCGGCAGCCACCGCAACGCCGTCGAACTGGGGTCGCTGGCCGGGGCCGGGCGCGTCGCCCCGGTCATCGCGCCCGCCTCCCGGCCCACCCTGATCACCCATACCTCGGGCACGACCGGCCTGCCGAAGCTGGCCGTGCACACCGGCTTCAGCCTCCAGTCGCGTTACCGCCCGCAGGCGTCCGTCCTGCGGCCGTTGATCCGGGGCCGGGAGACCGTCGCGATACACGTTTCCTTCGTGCACTCCCGGCTCATCACCGCGCTCGCCATCGCGCTCCACCGCGGGTTCCCGCTGGTGGTGCTCCGCGAGTCGGACCCGGAGCACATCGGCGACCTGTTCGCCCGGTTGAAGCCGGGCATCCTGGAGGCGCACCCCAACTCCTTCATGGAGTGGGAGGGGCTGGCGGACGATCCACGCGGCCCGATGTCCAACGTCAAGCTCTTCAGCAGCACCTTCGACGCGATCCACCCGCGCACCGTGCACCGGCTGCTGCGGGCCAGCCGGCGCACCTCGCCGCTGTTCGGCCAGCTCTACGGGCAGAGCGAGGTGGGTCCGGCGGTGGTACGCGCCTTCACCAGGCGCCGTACGCTGGAGGACGACGGCCGCTGTGTCGGCATGCCCTTCCCCGGCATGACCGACGTCCGCGTCGTCAGCCGTGACGGGAACCCGCCGTCCGAGCGGAACCCGGGATACATAGAGGTCCGCAGTGACGGACGGATCGTCACCTACCTGGGCGAGCAGGAGCGCTATGACGCCCAGGTGTCCCGGGACGGCTGGTGGCGGATGGGCGATGTCGGCTACCGCACCAAGTGGGGCTGCGTGCACCTGCTGGACCGCGAGGTCGACCTGATCGACGGCTTCGGCAGCACGCTCGCCGCCGAGGACACGCTGTTCGGCACGCTGGAGGAACTGGCCGAGGTCATCATCGTCCCCGGTGCGGACGGCCGGGCCGTGCCGGTGGTGTGCACCAAGGGCGACAAGCCGCTGGACCTGGCGGCCTGGAAGCGCGCGGCGGCCCCCCTGCCGCCGATGGCGGACCCGGTGCAGTGGAGGCTGGGGGACCTGCCGCAGACCGCCACGACCAAGATCAAGCGGCTGGAGCTGGTCAGGTTGCTGGCTGCCCGGGGCCAGGGCGGGTGACCTGGTGCGGTGGCGCAAGGGGCGCTGACGGCGGTGGGGTCACCGGTGAATCCCGGTGACCCCACCGCCGTCGGCATCCGCCCAGCACGTCCGGCCCCTGCCGGAACCACCCGTGGGCGGGCGGGTCAGCCGGTGCCGCCGGGGTGGGCGAGCCCCGCGAGAAGCTCCTCGATCAGTGGTCGGCAGCCGCCGCAGCCGGTCGTGGCCCGGGTCGCGGTGGCGATGGACTCGACCGTCCGTGAGCCGGCCGCGCCGTGCCGGAGGACCTCCTCCCTGGGCACGCCGTTGCACTGGCAGACCAGCGCGTCGGCGGCCAGGCCGGTCGAGGCGCCGGTCCCGGCCGTCCCGGCCAGTTCCGGGAAGAGCAGCAGCCGCCGGTCCTGCGGCACGGCGGCCCGCCGGTCGAAGAGCTGGGTGATGGTGCCGAGGGCGGCACTGCCGCCGACCAGGATCGCACCCGCCACCCGGCCGTCCCGGACGACCACCTTCTGGTAGACGTTCCGGCCGGAGTCGCAGTAACTGAGCACCTCCTCGCCCTCCCCGGAGCCGTCCGCGCCGACCTCGCCCATGGTGGCCAGGTCGATGCCGGTGGTCTTGAGCCGGGTCACGACCCTGCTGCCCCGGAACGGCCTGACGCCGGGGAGGGCGGCGATCGTCCGGGCCGCCACCCGGGCCTGCTCCCAGGCGGGCTGGACCAGGCCGTAGAGCGTCCCGCGGTGCTCGGCGCAGTCCCCGACCGCGAAGATCCGGGGATCGGCGGTGCGCATCAGGTCGTCGACCACGATCCCCCGCTCGACCGGCAGTCCGGCGTCCGCCGCCAGCGTGGTGGCCGGGCGCATACCGCAGGCGACGATCAGCACGTCCCCGGGGATCAGCTGCCCGTCCGAGCACCGCACCCCCTCGAACCGGCCGTCCCCGACCACCGAGGCGACCCGTACCCCGACCCGGACGGCCACCCCCAGCCCGGTCAGGCCGCGCAGCAGGGCCCGGCCGCCGGCGGCGTCCAGCTGGCGGCTCATCAGCCAGGGGTCGGCCTGCAGGATCTCCGCCTCGATGCCCCGCTGCACCAGGCCGCGGGCGGCCTCCAGACCGAGCAGGCCGCCGCCGAGGACCAGCACCCGTGCCGGGCCCCCGCCGGTGCGCCGGGCCACCTCGGCGACCAGCCGGAACACCTCCCGGCAGTCGTCGAGGGTGCGCAGGCCGGTGATCCCGGGCAGCAGCCGTCCGTCGTCGCGGCGCAGTCCCCCGACCGGTGGCAGCAGCGCCGAGCCGCCGGTGGCCAGCACCAGCGCGTCGTAGCCGGTGACACTGGAGTCGGCGGCCGTCACCGTGCACGCCTCGCGGTCGATGCCGGTGACCTCGACACCGGCCCGCACGGTGGCCCCGGGCGCCAGTTCCGGCAGCCGGATGCTCCGCTCGTCGGCCTTTCCGGCCAGCAGGTTGGTCAGCAGCACCCGGTTGTAGGGGGCGTGCGGCTCCGCGCCGAACACCGTGATCCGTACCCCGGGGCTGCTGCTGAGCAGCTCGGCGGCGACCCGGTGGCCGGCCATGCCGTTGCCCACGATCACTACTTGTCGCACGTGACCGGCTCCAATCGGACGGCGGACACCTTGAACTCGGGCATCCGGGACTGTGGATCGAGGGCGGAGCCGACCAGGGTGTTGGCCCGGCCGGGGCCGCTCCAGTGGAACGGCATGAAGACGGTGTCGCGCCGGATGGCCGTGCTCAGCCGGGCCTCGGCCCGGGCGGTCCCGCGCCGGCTCACCACCCGTACCGGCTGCCCCTCCTCGATGCCGAGGCCGGCCGCGAGGTCGGGATGCAGCTCGACGAACGGCCTGGGCGCGCCCGCCAGGAGGGTCGGCACCCGACGGGTCTGGGCACCGCTCTGGTAGTGCTGCATGATCCGGCCGGTGGACAGGTACAGCGGGTACTCCTCGTCGGGCTCCTCCGCCGCGGGACGGTACTCGACCGGGACGAACCGGGCACGGCCGTCCGGGTGGGCGAAGGCGTCCAGGAACATCCGCGGTGTGCCTCCGGCGGCACTGCCGGCGCCGCCCGGGGCCGTGCCCTCCGCGGGCTGCGGGCTCGGCCAGTAAACGCCGTCCTCCTCTTCGATCCGGCGGTAGCTGACGCCCGAGTAGTCCGCGATCCCGCCGCGGCTGGCCCGGCGCAGCTCCTCGAAGACGGCTTCGGGCTCGGCGGGGAAGCGCGCGGCGTGGCCCAGCCGGGCGGCCAGGTCCGCGATCACCTCCAGATCGGTGCGGACGCCGGGCGGCGGAGGCCGCATCCTGCGGCGGCGCAGCACCCGGCCCTCCAGGTTGGTCATCGTGCCGTCCTCCTCGGCCCACTGCGTGGTCGGCAGGACGACGTCGGCGAGTTCGGCGGTCTCACTGCGGACCAGGTCGGAGACGACCAGCAGCTCCAACGAGCGCAGCCGCTCCCCGATGTGCCGGGCGTTGGGGGCGGAGACGGCGGGGTTGCTGCCGAAGACCAGCAGCCCGCGCGGTCCGGCCGGGGTGCCCAGCGAGTCCAGCAGCTCGTACGCGCTGCGCCCGGGGCCGGGCAGGGATGCCTCCGGCACGTCCCAGACCTCGGCGATGTGCCGCCGGGCCGCGGGGTCGTCGATCCGGCGGTAGCCGGGCAGCTGGTCGGCCTTCTGGCCGTGCTCGCGGCCGCCCTGGCCGTTGCCCTGACCGGTCAGGGAGGCGTAGCCGGAGCCGGGGGTGCCGGGCAGGCCGAGGGCCAGGGCCAGGTTGACGAAGGCCGACACGGTGTCGGTGCCCTTGCTGTGCTGCTCCGCGCCCCGTGCGGTGAGCACCATCGCCCGCTCGGCGCCGGCCAGGATCTGGACGGCCCGCCGCTGGTCGGGCAGCGGTACGCCGGTGATCCGCTCCACCCGCTCCGGCCAGTAGTTGGCGACCACCCGGCGGACCTCGTCGAAGCCGGTGGTGCGGCGGGCGATGTACTTCTCGTCGAGGTGCCCGAGCGCGATGGCGATGTGCAGCAGTCCGCACGCGAGGGCCAGGTCGGTGCCGGGGGTCGGCTGGAGGTGCAGGGCGGCCTGTTCGGCGGTGGGGGTACGGCGCGGGTCGACGACGACGAGCGCACCGCCCGCCACCAGGTGCTGGGTGAAGGGGGGCATGGTCTCGGCCGGGTTGGAGCCGACCAGCAGGATTGCGTCGGCCTCGGCGACGTCGGCCAGGGGGAAGGGCATGCCCCGGTCCAGGCCGAAGGCCCGGTTGGCCGCGGCGGCGGCCGATGACATGCAGAACCGGCCGTTGTAGTCGATGTTGGCGGAGCCCAGCGCGACCCGGGCGAACTTGCCCAGGGCGTAGGCCTTCTCGTTGGTCAGACCGCCGCCGCCGAAGACCGCGACGGCGTCCGGGCCGGCCTGCCGCTGGATCTCCCGGATCCGCCGGACGATCAGGTCCATGGCCGCGTCCCAGGAGGCGGGGAGGAGCTCGCCGGCACGGCGGACGAGCGGGGTGCGCAGCCGTTCGGGCGAGTCGAGCAGTTCCACCGAGGTCCAGCCCTTCTGGCAGAGTGCGGCCCGGCCCGGTGGGCCGCCCGGGCGGATGGCCAGCGCCCGGGGCCGGACGGTGGTCCTGCCGTCCGGTCCGGGTTCCAGCCACATGCCGCACTGCAGCGCGCAGTACGGGCAGTGCGTCGCGGTGGGCGGCGTCTGCGGTGCCGGCCCGGGTCCGAACGCCCCCGGTCCGGGCTCAGACACGGAGGTCCACCCGGGCCGGCACCGAGCGGGTGGCTGCGCCGCGCCGCAGGTAGCGGAGCCAGGTCAGACCCAGGCAGCCCAGGTAGAAGCCGGCGAAGACGAGCAGCGCGCCCCCGGTGGTCCCGGTGGCCGCGACCGATGTGCCGAAGGCCCGGTTGACCACGAAACCACCAAGAGCGCCGATCGCCGAGGTGATGCCCAGTGCCGCGGCGCTGTCGCGCCGGCCCCGGGCGGCCGCGGCCTGTTCGCCGGCAGGGTCCGGTGGCTGCCGGAGCCGGGCCGAGCGGGCGGCGAAGACAGCCGGGATCATTCGGTAGATGGACCCGTTTCCGATGCCCGCGGTGACGAACAGCAGCAGGAACGAGCCGAGGAAGAGCGGGTAGCCGTGGACCCGCAGCGAGACCACGACACCGAGCGCGCCCACTGCCATCACGGCGAAGTTCCACAGCGTCACCCGGGCGCCGCCCCAGCGGTCGGCCAGCCGGCCGCCGACCGGCCGGGCACAGGATCCGATCAGGGCGCCGAGGAGGACGACCCTGGCGAGGCCCGCCTCCGGGAACTCCACCTCGATCAGCAGCGGCAGCGCGGTCGCGTAGCCGATGAAGGAACCGAAGGTGCCCACGTAGAGCACCGACAGGATCCAGGTGTCGGTGCTGCCCGCGACCCGCAGCTGGTCCGCCGCGGTGGAGCTGGCACCGCGCAGGTTGTCCATGCCCCGGAACGCCCCGTACGCCGCGAGCAGGATCAGCGGCAGCCACACCAGGCCGGCCGCGGCGAGGCCGAAGCCGGTGATGACCCAGGGCACGACCACCTGGACCGAGCTGACGCCGATGTTCCCGCCGGCCGCGTTGAGGCCGAGTGCGGCGCCCTGTCTCGACCTCGGGTAGAAGTGGGTGATGTTGGCCATGCTGGAGGCGAAGTTGCCTCCGCCGACCCCGGCGGTCGCGGCGGCCAGCAGGAACACCCAGTACGGCGTGTCGGGGTCGTGGACGGTGATGCCGAGCAGGCCGGCCGGGATGATCAGCAGCAGGGTGCTGGCCACGGTCCAGTTGCGGCCGCCGAACCGGGCCGGCGCGAAGGTGTACGGCACCCGCAGCAGGGCGCCGACCAGATTGGGCAGGGCGACCAGCCAGAACAACTGGTCGGTGGAGAAGGCGTGGTCGCCGAGTTCGACCGCGACCACGCTCCACAGCGTCCAGACGGTGAAACCCAGGTGCTCGGAGAGGATCGACCAGATCAGGTTCCGGCGGGCGATGCGGCGGCCCGGACCGTTCCAGAACCGCGGGTCGTCAGGGCGCCAATCGTCGATCCATCGGCCGTCGGCCGGACGGGCCGGACGGTAGGTGCTGGCGGTCATGTGTCCTCTCCTGTGCGATGCGCGCCCCTGTGGAAGACGGCGCCGATCGGAGCTGGGAGCGCGGGGCGATGCGCTGCGGGCGTGCCCGCGTTCGGGGTGCTTCGGCACCCGCCGGCGGACATGCGCCCGCGGCGGGCCGTCCGGAAGGGCCCGTGGAGGAGCCGCGCCCCTTGCGGACGGGGTGGGCTGCCCGCGGCCGGGGCCTGCCTCCTCAAGGCCTCGGTACCACCCGCCGCGTCCGGGGCGAAGTCGAAGGGACATGCCGCGGGGCCACCGGACGGAACGTCGAAGGAACGTCGAAGGAACGTCGAAGGAAAAGGCGTCGGGAACGCCGCGGGGAACGCGGCCTCGGCGCGGCCAAGCCTCCCGCGGGCGGGAGGGGCCGGGCAATACGTCCCGCCCGACCTTGTCAAGTGACCGCACCGGGGCCTGGACGGCACCGGGCACGACGGTGTCCGGCGGCCGGACGGGGCCGGTGAACGGGTTGCCGGGACCGAGTTGACACAGTGCGGTGTTCTCCGTTGGCGTCATCGAACCGCCGCCGGAGGATGGGACGGCGAAATTCCTTCGACCACCGACCGGGGACCTGCCGCGCGGAGTCGGGTGACCCGTGCGACTGCTCGGCATGCGGTGGTGCGCCGGTTTGCGCCGGACGCCCGAGCGCCAGGTCGCCGACCGCTGCTCCTCGGGCCCGACCTCGTGGGCCGCGATGCGCCCGGCATCCGACCGGCCGGAGGGATCCCCGGGCGGCCGAGGACCGGGCACACGGCGTTCCGAGACCTACCGAACGGGAAGAGACGCATGTTCTTGCAACGGCTCGGCAACAAGGGCATCCAGCTGGGTACGGTCTTCGACCGGGCGGCCGCACGCCACCCGGCGAGCCCCGTCTACCTGGACCACGATCTCGACATCGCGCCCGAGCTGGGCCGCCGGGTGACCCTGACGGAGATCGCCGAACTGGTCGACGACTTCGCCTCCCGGCTCTGGGCGGCACAGGTGCGGCCCGGCGAACGCGTGGTCATCCACAAGTCGGACAGCTTCGACATCTCCCTGCTCGCCTACAGCGTCGCGCGCGTCGGCGGGGTGCCGGTGCTGCTCTCGCCGAAGCTGGACGGCGCCACCGTCACCCGGCTGCTCCAGCGGCTGGGACGCCCCACGCTCGTCACCGACCAGGTGAAACTGGAGCAGGAACTCCCCCCCGAGGTGTTCGGGTCGACCGAACGGGTGCTGGTGGCGGTCGGCGGTTTCCCGGGCGGGACGTCCCTCGCGTCCCTGGCGGGGGCCGAACGCGTGCCTCCGGTGACCATGCCGCAGGACCTGCCCGCGCTCATCACCCACACGTCGGGAACCACCGGCCTGCCGAAGCTCGCGGTCCAGACCGGGATCACGATCCAGGCCCGTTGCCGCCCGCAGTCGGTGCTCCTGGCCCCGGTGGGACGGCGTGAACCCGTCGCCGTCCACGTCTCGTTCGCACACTCCCGGATGATCAGTGGAACGGCGCTGTTCGCCCTGCGCGGCCATCCGCTCATCGTGATGCGGGACGACGACGCGGCTCGTGCGGCCGAGCTGTTCGCCCGGGTTCCCCCGGGCGTGATCGAGTCCCACCCCAACACGCTGCTGCACTGGGAGACGCTGGCGGACCATCCGGCCGAGCCGCTCGCGAAGGTCAGGTGCTTCAGCAACACCTTCGACGCCATCCACCCCCGTACCGTGGACACCCTGCTGGGGGCGTCGAGGCGGACCATGCCGTTCTTCGCGCAGACGTACGGGCAGAGCGAGACCGGTGCCATCGCCGCCCGTACCTACACCCGGCGCCACCGGGCCGGCGCCGACGGCAGGTGCGTGGGCCGGACCTTCCCCGGGATGACCGAGGTACGGGTGGTGAGCCGGGACGGACTGCCGCCGACCAAGAGCTCGCCGGGCCACATCGAGGTGCGCAGCGGCGGGCAGATCGTCACGTACTTCGGCGAGCAGGAGCGGTTCGACGACCAGTTCTCCCCGGACGGCTGGTGGCGGATGGGCGACCTCGGCTACCGCACCAAGTGGGGCTGCCTGCACCTGCTGGATCGGGAGGTCGACGAGATCCCGGGCATCAGCAGCACCCTGGAGATCGAGGACAAGCTCTTCACCAGGCTCCCGGAGCTGCTCGAGGTCATCATCGTCCCCGGTGGGAGCGGTGCCCCGATACCCGTGGTGTGCCTGCGCGAGGACCGGCCGCTGGACCCAGCCCGGTGGCGTGCGGCGGTCGCCGGTCTGCCGGCGCTGGCGGAACCGGTGCAGCGCCGGCTGGACGAACTGCCGCACACCGCCACCACCAAGGTCAAGAGGCTGGAGCTGTCCCGGCAGCTGGCGGGCCCGCAGGACGACCCGCCGGCGCGGTGAGGTGAGCCGGACGCGGCTGCCCCCCGCGGGGTCCTCCCCGCGGGGGCAGCCGCGTCCTTCTTGGACGGGGACCCCCGGGGGTCCTTGTGCACGGGCCGGGTGAGGCCCCCGGGCTCCTCCGGAGCCCACGGCCACCGGCCGGCCGGCGTCACCGCCCGGCGGGCGGGAGAGGGCGGCACCGGCCGGGCCGAAGCCCGCCCGGTGCCCGGGGACGAGGTCCCTCACCCGGCCGACACCGCGGTCGCGTGCAGTACCTCGGTGATCAGACCGGCGACGATCCGGGGACCGTCCTGGGTCAGCACCGACTCGGCGTGGAACTGCATCGAGGCGAAGTGCGGGCCACGCAGCGCGTGCACCTCACCGCTCTCCGGGTCGCGGCTCACCTCGATCACCCCCACCCGCCCGGCCTCGGCCTCCTCCCGCGCGCTGTGGGCGGCGAAGGTGTTGTAGAAGCCGACCCGCTCGCGGGAGCCGAACAGGTCGATCTCCCGCTGGACGCCCTGGTTCGGGACGTCGCGGCGGACGAGTTCGAAGCCGAGCAGACTGCTCAGCACCTGGTGGCTCAGGCAGACCGCGAGGAACGGCCGCCGTTGGTCGAGCAGCTCCAGCACCGCGGACCGCAGATGGGCGATCTTGGGGTGGTCGGTCGCCCGCGG
The DNA here is from genome assembly GCF_030499535.1 of Streptomyces sp. TG1A-8. NCBI lineage: Bacteria > Bacillati > Actinomycetota > Actinomycetes > Kitasatosporales > Streptomycetaceae > Streptomyces > Streptomyces sp. TG1A-8. The sequence goes on along the minus strand of NZ_JASTLB010000001.1, from coordinate 1,766,569 downwards.
GTCACCCGGTCCGGGACCCGCGATCACCAGGTCGTACCCGTCGAAGGAGTAGTGCTCGTCGAACCGGCGCACCGCCACCTCCAGTCCGAGCGACCGCAGTTGGTGTTCGATCATCGAGGTGAAGGTGTCCTCGGCGTCGATCACCAGCACCCGGCGCCCGGCGAGTTGCTCCGGGTGCGGGCTCCCGGACCCGCCCTCGGCGAGCCAGAAGTCCGCGATGGACCGGTTGCGCCGCTCCAGGGCGGCACGCACGCTCGGGTGGTCGGCGAAGCTCCGCGGCCCGTCGGCCTCCAGTGCCGCCAGCAGGCCGGCCGCCTTGGCCCGGGTCTCGGCGACCTCGCAGGCCGGGTCGGAGTGACGGACCAGCGTGGCGCCGACACCGATGGAGAGCCGGCCGGAGCGGTCGATGTCCGCGGTGCGGATCAGGATCGAGGAGTCCAGGGTGCGAGCACCCCGCCCGTCCCGCCCGATCAGAGCGACCACGCCGCTGTAGTAGCCGCGGCCGGCGGGCTCGTACCGGCCGATGACCCGGGCGGCGCTCTCCAGCGGACTGCCGGTGACGGTGGGCGCGAACATCGTCTCGCGCAGGATCTCGCGCGGGTCGCGGTCGCTGCGGCCCTCGATGAAGTACTCGGTGTGCGCCAGCCGGGCCATCTCCTTGAGGTACGGTCCGACCACCCGGCCACCGGAGTCGCAGATCCGGGCCATCATCTTGAGCTCTTCGTCGACCACCATGTAGAGCTCGTCGGTCTCCTTGCGGTCGGCGAGGAAGTCCATCACCTCGGGCAGTGTCGGCCCGGAGGCCGGGTAGCGGTAGGTGCCGCTGATCGGGTTCATCACCGCGACGCCGTCGCTGAGGCTGATGTGCCGCTCCGGAGTGGCGCCGACGAAGGTCCGCTCGCCGGTGTGCACCACGAACGTCCAGTAGGCGCCCGTCTCGCGCTCCACCAGACGGCGGAAGAAGGTCAGCGCGGCGGCCGGCGTGTAGCCGGTGATGTCGGCGACGAAGGACCGCTTGATGACGAAGTTCGCCCCCTCGCCCCGGCCGATCTCGTCGGCGATCACCCGGCGGACGATGTCGGCGTACTCGTCGTCGTCGATGTCGAAGTGACCGCCGGCCAGCACGATGGGCGTGTCCGGGATCCGCGCCAGTGCCTCGGCGAGTTCCACGGTGGCCTGCTCGGTCACGGTGATGGCGATCAGCGGGGAGCCGTCGTCGGTGGACTCGAAGCCACGCTCGGCGATCTGCCGGTAGGGGACGACCGCCAGCACCTCGTGGCGGGCGCCGTCCTGCGTCGATCCGGTCGGCCCACCCGGCCCGGTCAGCGGAATCCGATCCAGCGTGGCCGGTGTCGTGACCTCGCCGAGCAGTACCTCCAGCGTTCCCCGGCCGGTCGTCTCGGGCCGGTACAGCAGGGCGAAGGCGGGCGGCGGCTGCGGCGCGAGCACCCGCTGCAGGATGTCCGGCCGTACGGTGTCCGGTCTCATGCGAGGACCCCCTTGGCGGTGACCACCATCGCGCAGCGCCTGGCGGCGTACTCCAGGGCGAGCCGGTGGTCGCCGGCGGAGAAGTCGGCCACCGCGTCGGCGACCAGGAACGGCTGGATGTCGTGGGTGAACGCCTCGACGGCGGTCATCAGCACCCCGACGTGCGCGTACACGCCGCAGATGACGAGCTGGTCGCGACCGGCGGCACGCATCCGGTCCAGCAGGCCGGAGTTGAAGAAGGCGCTGTAGCGCCACTTGGTGAACGTCCAGTCCTCCGGCGTCGGTGCGAGCGGCTCGACGACCTCGCGGTCGACCGGGTCCACCCGCATGCCCGGGCCCCAGAAGTCCATCAGCAGACCGCGCTGCTCCGTGGTCATCCCACCCGGCTGGGCCGTGTAGGCGACCGGTACGCCCAGCGCCGCGGCCCGCTCGCGCAGCATGGCGGCGTTGTGCACCAGTTCACCGCCCGGGGACTGCGAGGGGGGAAGGGCTTCAGGAAGTAGCGCTGCATGTCGTGGACGAGCAGCACCGCACGGTCCGGGTCCACGGTCCACTTCGCGGTGTTGCCGGGCAGGTCGCCCGCTGTCGGCATCGCATAGGGCTCGATGGTCGGTAACCCTGCCATGGCGTCTGTCTCCTCTTCTGTACACGTACGGGGGCGCGGGTGGCCGGGGGCGGCCCCCACCGGGAGCCGGTGGGGGCCGCCGGGCGGGTCGTTCAGGCACCGAGTCCGGCACCGCCGTCGACGGTGAGGTCGTGCAGGGTGATGTGGCCGGCCTGGTCGGAGAGGAGGAAGACCACCGCGGCGGCGATGTCCGAGGGCCGCGCCAGCTTGCCCAGCGGAATGCCCACCCGGTACGCCTCCGGCCGGCCCTCGATGGTGCCCTTCGGGCCCGACTCGTCGTGCCACATCGAGCTGAGCATCGGGGTGTCGGTCGAGCCCGGTGCCACCAGGTTGCAGCGGATGCCGTACTTGGCGACCTCCAGTCCCAGGCTCTTGGTGAACATCGTCGCGGCCGCCTTGGAGGCGGCGTACGCGGCCATCTCGGCGCGCGGCGTGCTCGCGGCGTTGGAGGCGACGGTGACGAGGGCGCCGCGGCGGCGCGGGAGCATCCGTGCGACCACCGCGCGGGACACGTGGAACACGCCGTTCACGTTGACCGCGAAGGTGGCCCGCCAGTCCTCGTCCGTGAGGTCCCTGACCTCGCCCAGGCGCAGCACGCCCGCGGCGTTGACCAGGTGGTCCACCGGGCCCAGGTCCCGCTCCACCGTGTCGACCAGCGCATCGACCGCGGCGCTGTCGGTGACGTCCACCGCGAATGCCTCGACCCGCAGGTCGTCCTCCGCCACCAGCTTGGCGACGGTCTCCCGCAGCGCATCGGCGTTCCGGTCGACGGCGGCCACGACCGCGCCGCGTTCGGCCAGGGCCCGGACGACGGCCGCGCCGATGCCCCCCGCCGCTCCGGTGACCAGGGCGACATTGTTCAACATGTCTCGGACCTCCCTGCCGGCCGGCCCGGTGCCGGGCCGGCCGTTGTCGGTTGGGTTCGTTCACGGGCCCGCCGTCAGCCCCGCCAGGCGGAGACCACGGACACGGCCTGGCCGGGGTTGAGCCGCGGATCGCAGAAACTGGTGTACTTGTCGCCGACGCTGCCCTCCTCGGACCCGTTGAGGACGCACTCGGTGACGTCGTCGGGGGTGGTCTCCAGGTGCAGCCCGCCGGCCACGCCGCCGGCGGACCGAACCGCCGACTGGAAGTCCTGGACCTCACGCACGACGGTGTCCACGAAGCGCGTCTTGAGGCCACCGGGCGTGGTGACGGTGTTGCCGTGCATCGGGTCGGTGAGCCAGATGACCGGATGTCCGGCGGCCCTGACGGCCCTGACCAGAGGGGGCAACCGGTCGGCGACCGAGCCGGCGCCCATCCGGGCGATGAGCGTGAGCCGGCCCGGGTCGCGCTCGGGGTCGAGCAGCGCGCACAGCGCCAGCAGTTCCTCCACCAGCGTGCCGGGGCCCACCTTGCACGCCACCGGGTTGACGACACCGGCGAGCATCGCGACGTGGGCGCCGTCCACCCCGCGGGTCCGTTCGCCGATCCACGGCCAGTGGGTCGAGGTGAGCAGCAGCCGTCCGTCGTCGCCCTGACGGATCATCGGCAGTTCGTAGTCCAGCAGCAGCGCCTCGTGGCTGCTCCACACCGGCGGGCAGATGGTCGAGCGTCCGCCCGGGTTCAGCCAGCCCAGGTGGGTCATGGCCTTGCTCGCGGCCTCGTAGCAGGAGAGCAGCCGCCGCGGGTCGGGCCGCCGCAGCTTCGGGTCGGGCTCCGGGCTGTTGACCATGTGCCCGCGGTAGACGGGGAGTTCGATGCCGCCGACCCGCTCGGTCGGGCAGGAGCGGGGCTTGGCGAACTGGCCCGCCATCCGGCCGACCCGGACCACCGGCTGGTGGGTGGCCATCTTCACGATGCCCGCCAGGACGTCGAGCAGGCCGCTCTTGCGGGCGACGTAGCCGGCCGAGCACTCCACCGGGTCCTCCGCGCAGTCGCCCGTCTGCACCACCTGTGACGTGCCGGCCGCCACCTCGGCGAGCAGGGAGCGCAATCGGCGCACGTCCACGGCGTTCACCAGGGGCGGTCTTTCGGTCAACTCCTTCCTGACGTCGAGCATGCGTTCGTCGTCGGCCCAGTCGGGCTGCTGCAGAGCCGGTTTGGACCGGACAGCGGTCAGTGCGGTGACCATGAGCGTCTCCCAGAGCGAAAGTGCGGTGGGCGCGGTGACCCCCGCGGTGCCTCGCGAGAAGGTGCCCGGCGAAAGCTGCGCCCGGCACGGATGTGAAGGCGGCTGCGGTGCGGTGCGAAGGGTGCGGCTGCTGCCCGGCCGATGGCGGGAGCGGGCCGGACCGTGGTGCTCAGGCCACCTGTGGCCCCCGTGCGTGGTGCCGTGCGTTGCCGGTGGGGCCCGGGCGGGCGGCGACGGCATCGGTCATGGCCGGAATGCTCCCTCGACTGGCGGGAAAGGGCCTGGGACCGGCGACGATCTGCGGGTTGCCGGACGGCTGTGGTTCGTCCTGATCGTGGGACACGGCGGTCGGTGCCGCCAACGGCTCCCACCGCACTTCGTCAGGTGGCGGGTACTCCATCAGGTCCGGCGCGGCGGGCACGGGCCCGGGTGGCACGGCTGGCGGCGAGCGGGAGGGGACGGGCCGGAGGACGGGCCGGACCGACGGCCGGCCGCGGGAGGGTGCCGCCCCCGCCCAGAACCCGGCGGGGCGGCCCGTGGGTGGTGCTGCGCGCTTCGGCGGATCAGGAAGTCGTGACGGCCCCCGCGGTACGGCTCCGGTGCACGGCCGTCCCGGGCACCGCGCAGCGCGGCCGACCCCTGACGGCCCGGGCGCACCCCGGCACCGGCGGTCCTCCGTGCTCCAGCACCTCGTGGCAGGTGCCGGGGCCGGCGGCCCGGGCCGGATCACCCGGCCCGGGGGAGAGCACCACGTCGTCGGGCCCCGACAGGTGTCTCGGCCGCCACCGGGGGCGTCGTCGGCCACCGCTTCGGGCTCCCGGCCGTTGACCCCGGACAGGCGGTGCGCACCGCACCCTCCGGCCGCGTGCCGGCGCCCGGGTCGTCCGACCCCCCTGACGCCCGCTCAGGTCACCGTCCTCACCTCCATCAGCATGTGCTCCACCTCGTGCTCCCCCTCACGGAACACGGCACTGCGCAGCACCTCGAGCGCGCGGCCGCACTCGTCGGCGATCCGGAGCAGGCCGGCCAGATCGCCCCGCCCGCTGAAATGCAGCAGTACGGATCCACCCGGGGCCAGCCAGCGCGGCGCCTCGGCCAGGAACCGGCGGTGCGTCGCGTATCCCGGGTCCACGTAGCCGCGTTCCAGCACGGTCCGGTACTCGTACTCCGCAGGTGCCAGGACGTAGTTGGAGTGCCAGAAGACCGTCTCGAAGCGCTCGTCCGCCGCCAGGCCGGCGAACAGGTCGCTGCGCACACTCCTGACCCGTTCCCGGACGCCGTGCCGCTCGGCGTTGATCGCCGTGTTGCGGACCGCGGCCTCGTTGATGTCCACGGCCACCACGCGGTCGCAGCCGCTCAGGGCGCTCGCCACGGCGATCACCCCGCTTCCGCAGCCGATCTCGAGGAACGAGCCGGTCCGCGGTCTCGCCGCCGGGTCCGCGAGGCCCATCAGCCGCATGGAGAACTCCGTGGTCGGGGAGTACACCGGTGCGAACACCCCCCGAAGGAGATCCCACTCCCGGCCGCACAGGGTGAAGGTGGCCGGCCAGTCCTCGCGGGCCAGCGCCTGCCGGCTCCGCTCCAAGGACCGACGGTAGTCCTGAATGACGTTCATTCCGTTCCCCCTGCGGCCGAACCGTTCCTCCGGCGCCGCGGTCGCGCCGGTCCCCGACCGAATTCTGCCCGTACCGCGACTCCTGCGGAAGGCGCCCCGGCAACACGTCGAACCACCGGCCGCGGCGCCCCCACTACCGTCCAGCCACTGGACATGTCCAACGATTCGTTGACGCCCGACGCCCTGCTCAGTAACTTTTTGATCACTGTGGCAGCAGTCGTGCGGCTTCGGTGCAGGGGGAGGGGGAGCCGTGACACACCAGGGTGCGCGGGAAGATCGCGGCGCGTTGGCCGTACTGGAGCTACTGGCGGGGGAGGCACCGCTGGCCCGTCTGGAGTCGCTCATGGCCCAGGCGCGCCGCGAGAACGCCCCCGAAGCCGAGCTGAGGAGCCTGGAGCGCGCCACCCGGCTGGGCCTGAGCATCCACTCCCAGCGGGAGCGCCGTCAGCAGCGTGAGGCGGGACTGTCCGCGCTGCTCGACACCACCCGCGACCTGGTCGCCCCCAACGACCTCGACACCGTGCTCGGGGTCGTCACCAGGCGGTCACGCGTCCTGTTCGGCGTCGACATGTCGTACATCAGCTTACCGCGTCCGGAGGACGGGGTCTCCTACGTACGCGCCTCCGACGGGCACATCTCCACCCTCAACATCGGTCTTCGGCTGCCCGATGAGGCCGGCCTGGGAAACGCCGCGATGGCCAACCTCGGGCCGGTCTGGACCCCGGACTACCTCGACGACAGCGGGATAGAGCACAGCGCGGGCCTCGACGAGGTGGTCAGGGCCGAGGGGCTGCGCGCGATCATGGCCGTCCCGCTGAGCCACGGCACCCGCCCCTGCGGCGTCCTCTACGTGGCCGACCGCAACGTGCGCTACTTCACCCGGGACGAGGTCTCCCTGATCAGCTCCCTGGGCCACCTGGCCGGCCTGGCCATCGAACGTGCCCAGGTGCTGGACGAGACCAGATCCACCCTGCGGAAGCTGGCCCGGGAGAACGCCCGGACCACCCAGGCCCTGCAACTCGCCCGCGAGCTGGGGCGGATCCACCGCGAGCTGGTCGACCAGGCGCTGAGCGGGGCGGAACTGCACACCCTGGCCCGGGCGGCGAGCCGGCACCTCCACGGCAGCCTGCGGATCTACGCGGCCAACGGCACCCCCCTCACCACGGTCGGCCAGATGCCCGAGAGCGAGGCCGCCGCCACCGCGGTGGCCACCATGGACGCCCGCACCGCCGACGAGCCGGTGGAAGTCGACGGCGGCATGTGGGCCGTGCCGATCAGCGCGGGCCGCGAATACCTCGGCACGCTGCTGCTGAAGCCCGAACACCCGCCCCCCGAACGGAACCACCGGCTGCTCGGGCTGGTCGCCCGGGCCGCCGCGGTCCAGTTGCTGCTGGAGACCAGCCGGACCGCCATTGCCCAGGGCCGTGCCCACGACGAACTCCTCGAAGACCTGCTCGCCGTTCCGCAACGTCCCCCGCAGCAGCTGGAGGAACGCGCCCGCCGACTCGGCATCGACCTGAACTCGCCCCACGTCGTGGTGATCGCCCGTTCCGAGGGCGAGGCCCACGGCAAAACCTACACCTGGGCTTCCTCGTACGCCCACCGGATGAACGGGCTCAAGAGCGTCCACAGCGACAGCGTCGTGCTGTTCCTGCCGGGCACCGATCCGGGCGCCGCCGCCTCGGCGGTCTGCGACGAGCTGTCACCCCTGTTCGACGAACCGGTGACGGTTGCGGGCGCCGGGCCGGTCTCCGACGCGGCCTCGGTCTCCGGCTGCCACCGCGAGGCGCTGCGCTGCCTCGACGCGATGACGGCTCTCGGCAGTGTCGGACGCTCGGCCTCCGCACGCGACCTGGGTTTCCTCGGCGTGCTGCTCGCCGACGACCGCGACGTCGCGGGTTTCGTCGACTCGGTGATCGGTCCCCTCCTCGCCTACGACCGGCAGCGCTTCACCGAACTCGCCCGGACCCTCGGCGCCTACTTCGAGACGGGCAACAGCCCGACCCGCGCGGCCCAGAGACTGCACGTCCACCCGAACACGGTCGCCCGCCGGCTGGAGCGGGTCAGCGATCTGCTGGGACGGGACTGGCAACAGCCCGAACGCGCGCTCGAAGTGCAGCTCGCGCTCAGGCTGTCCCGCATCCGCCAAGTACTGATGGAACAGCGGGCCCCCACCGCCGCGCCGGGGACGGCGGACCGGGCGTAACACCCGAACCCGGCCGGCCGGCACGTCCCGGCCTGCTCCGGCCGGCTCCGCCCCGGCCTGCGGTCCGGCGGCTCAGGAGGCGCAGCGCAGTTGCCGGTCACCGGTCCGGGCCAGTGCGACGACCGCGTGGGCGGCCGAGGCCAGCGTCACGTGGCGGTGCCAGCCGTCGAACGAACGCCCGGCGAAGTCCCTGATCCCCACCTTGTCGGCGATCTCGGTGAAGTCCTGGTCGACCCGGCGGGTCAGCCGGCTCAGCCGGAACGGCAGCGCCGGCGGTACCGCCGTGCGATCGGTGAGCCAGAACTCGCGCGGCCAGCGACGGCCCTGGGTGCCCGCCCCCAGCAGCAGCAGGTCCTCCTCGCCCCCGGCCGCGCGGCGGCCCGGCAGCGTCAGCCGCCGGCCGGGAGACGGCACCCGGACCCGGACACCGGCGACCAGGCTGGTCCGCAGCCCCGGCTGTCCACCGTGGTCCGTCCACATCACCGGCCGCCGCAGGTTCCGGGAGACATCGAGGATCTGCTGGGCCGGCAGCGCGTCCGCGCTGTGGCCGGCCGGCGCCGACTCGGCGGGGCACAGCGGCACGGTGCTGTCGACCCGGACCACGAACGGCAGACCGGCGGCCCGCAACCGTCGCACGATCCGCATGGCGTCCATCTCCCGCGCGTCCATCACCACGGGCCGCACCGGTAACCGCCATGCCGACAGCGGCTCCAGGAGCGTCTCGACCGCGCACGCCCCCAGCGTCTGGGCGTTCACGCTCTCCGGGATCGACACCTGCTTGCGCCGCGGTACGTCGTCGAGCCACGCCTGCGAGAGGTGGAGCCGCCAGTTCACCGGCATGCTCACCTCGTCCGACGTGGACCAGACACCGATCGCCTGCTGCGCGTTGAGCACCTGGCCCAGCGAGGGGATGAACCTGCGGTCCACGCCGACCGAGTGTTCCCCCGTCTTCGGGATCACGGTGGGCCGCACCACCCAGGCCTGCGGCGGCGCCACCCGTACCAGATGGTTCGCCAGCGTCTCGCGGACCGGGCCCCAGTCCCAGGTCGAGCTGCTGATGAAGTGGTGCAGGTTCTGCTCGGTGGCCCGGCCGCCGATCAGCCGTGCGATGTTGCGGATCGACTTGCGGCCCTCGGCCTCCAGGAGCCCCCGCAGGTACTCGACACCCTTGCGCCGCTGATCGGCCCGGGGGAGCGACGCGAACAGGAACGAGCACAGCTCGGTGAGCACGACGCCCCGGTCGTGGGCGCGCACCGCCGCGTTCTCGTGCCTTCGCGTGTCCTCCGTGTGCAGGGTGCTGCCGCGCATTCGAGATCCCCTCGCCTCGGACAATCAAACACCTGTTCAGACGCCTAGACGGTAGGCAGCGCTTCCGATCCGGCCCAGGTGCACAGAACACCCACCTTCTGCGGCTGTTGGTGGTCGGACCACCGGTCGGGGGGTGGAGCGGCTTCGCATGTCCGAATGTCCGCCCCGCCGACGGTGGTGGCGGACCACCGGGGTGCGGGGCGGCAGGCCCAGTTGACGGATATTCCGCTGCCCGAGGTCCCGTCCCGCCGAGCGGTGGAAGACTCGGTGACCATGCGTGCAGCCTTCATCGAGACCCTCGGACCGCCGGAGAACATCCACTACGGTGAGATGCCCACCCCCACGGCGGGACCGACCGACGTCCTGGTCGACGTCCTGGCCGCCACCGTCAACCCGGTGGACACCCTGGTCCGCTCCGGCATCTTCCGGACCCCGGCCGGGTTCCCGCTCGTGATCAGCCGTGACCTGGTCGGCACGGTCGTCCAGGCCGGGCCGGGGGCCCCCGGGTTCGCCGTCGGCGACCTGGTCTGGTCCAACAGCCTCGGCCACGGCGGCCGGCAGGGCGCCGCCGCCGAGCGGGCCGTGGTCCCGGTCGACCGCCTCTATCACCTCCCCGAGGGCGTGGACCCGGCCGACGCGGTCGCCACGGTGCATCCGGCCGCCACCGCCTACCTGGGCCTGTTCACCCACGGCCGGGTCCGGGCCGGTGAGACCGTCCTGGTGGCCGGCGCGGCGGGGAACGTCGGCAGCGCGCTGATCGTGCTGGCCGTCGAGGCCGGCGCCCGGGTGATAGCCACGGCCTCCGCGCGTGACGCCACGCACTGCCGCGACCTGGGCGCGGCGGAGGTCCTGGACTACCGCGATCCCGACCTCGCCAAGCGGATCGACGAGGTCAGCCCCCATGGCGTCGACGTCTACCTCGACACCTCCGGCACCAACGACCTGACCACCGCCGTCGACGTGCTCGCCGCCCGCGGCCGGATCGTGCTGCTGGCCGGCGCCCGCTCGCGACCGGTCCTCCCGGTGGGGCCGCTCTACATGAAGGACTGCTCCATCGTCGGCTTCGTCATCTCCCACGCGACCGGTGCCGAGCTCGCCGAGGCGGCCGTCGCCATCAACCGGCTCCTCGCCGCGGGCCGCCTCCGCCCCCGGTGCACCGAGGCGCTCCCGCTGAGCGCCGCCGCCGAGGTCCACCGCCGGATGGAGCGGGGCGAGCTGCACGGCAGGCGAGTGCTCCTCCTCCCGCACCTGGACGCCTGACCGCACCGGCCCCTCCGGCGACCGCCGCCGAGCGCGCGCGGCATGACGTTTTCCCGGTGGACGTGTGGAGTGGGAATCTGGAGGTGTAGTGTCCCGGTTATGCGGATGAGCGAGGGAGTCGAGTGGGGGCTGCACTGCTGCCTGACACTGGCGTGGGTCGGGGACGAGGAACCGGTGCCGGCGGCGAAACTGGCGGTCTGGTTCGACCTGCCGCCCGCCTATCTGAACAAGCAGCTGCAGGCGTTGGTCAGGGCCGGCATCCTCAGTTCGACGCCGGGGGCCAGGGGCGGTTTCCGGATGGCCCGCCCCCCCGAGCGGATCACTCTCATGGACGTCGTCACCGCCATCGAAGGTCCCGACGACGTCTTCCGCTGCACCGAGATCCGCCAGCGGGGAGAAGGAGCGGGCGCACCCGCCCGGGAGTTCCAGCGGGCCTGCGGCATCGCCACCGCCATGCGCAGGGCCGAGCTGGCATGGCGCCGCGAACTCGCCGCGCAGACGCTGGCGGACATCATGGCCACCGCGCCGCCCAGAGCCGCGGACCGTACTCGGCGCCATTACGAGCACACGGCCCGCTGAATCACCAGTGCCCCGCGCCACCGGCGGGGCACGCCTACAAGGAGAATCTGGATGTCGAGTGTCTCGATTCCGTCCGGTCGTCCGACGGCTGACGGCGAGAACCCGCCTCAACCGGGCGGACTGTCGTCGACCATGGTGCTGGCCCTAGGCACCTTCGCCGTCGGCACGGACGCCTTCGTCGTCGCCGGGTTCCTGCCGTCCATGGCCGACTCGCTGCACGTGTCGGTGGCGGCGGCCGGACAGTCGATCACCGTGTTCGCCGCCGCCTACGCCGTCCTGTCGCCGGTGCTCGCCACCTTGACCGCGCGGCTGCCGCGGCGGGTCCTGCTGATCGCCGCACTGCTCACGCTCGGCGTGGCCAATCTCCTCTCGGCGCTGGCACCGAACCTCGCCGTGCTGATCGCCAGCCGGATCATCGCGGCCGCCGGCGCGGCCGCCTACACCCCCAACGCCGGCGCGGTGAGCGCCGCCCTGGTGCGCCCGGAGCTACGGGCCCGAGCCCTGGCCGTGGTCATCGGCGGCCTGACCGTCGCGACCGCGCTGGGGGTCCCCCTCGGCAACCTGATAAGCCACTGGCTGGGCTGGCGGAGCGCCCTCGGCGTGGTGGCCGGGCTGTGCCTGCTCGTCGCCGTCGGCGTGCGGCTGATCATGCCGGAGCTGCCCGGCAACCCGCGGGTGCCGCTGCGCACCCGGCTCGCCGTGCTGCGCCGGCCGACCGTGCTGGCCGTACTGCCGCTCACGGTGCTCGGCATGGGAGCCAGCTACACCGCCTACGCCTACAGCGTCCCGGTGCTGAAGGCCGTGCGGGTCCCCGAGAGCGCGACCTTGTGGATGCTCTTCCTGTACGGCCTGGGCGCCGTGCTCGGCAACATGGCGGCCGGCTACGCCACCGACCGCTGGGGCTCCGTCCGGGTCCTGACCGCCGGATACGTCAGCATGGCACTCGCCCTCGGACTGCTGGCCTGGATCGCCGCCACCCACGGTTCGCTGCTGCCCGTGGTCGGCCTGCTGGTCATGCTCTGGGGCGCGAGCAGTTGGTGCCAGACGCCGCCGCAGCAGCACCGGCTGATCGAGGTCGCCCCGCAGGAAGCCCCTCTGGTGGTCTCCCTGAACTCCTCGGGGATCTACCTGGGCATCGGCCTGGGCACCGTACTCGGAGGCGTCGCACTCCCGGTCGGAACGACGACCGTGTACGGCCTCGGAGCGATCCTGGCGGTCGCCGCCCTGCTCTTCCTGCGGATCACGGCGCGCGCCGCGGCGCACGGAGACTGAGACACGGCCGCTTCGCGGCCCCGCGGCTCGGACGACCGGAGATCCGACCGCTGCTTGACGGTGCGGTGCCGCACCGCCCGCTGGACCACCCCTCAGCACGCGGCACCGGCAACCGGCGCGGAGACAGACCCTGCTGCCCCGGTTCTCACGACAACGGCCCGGCGGCCCGAGCCGGCGCACACCAGCGCAGGCCAGGCCCCGGTAAAACCCCGCCCTGCCCGGCGGGACCCATTCGTCGACGAAACCGAGAGGTTGGCCAGATGAGCACCTACACACCGGATCCCGCGTACCGACCGGACGCCGTCACCACCGCCGACGTCCCGCCCTCGGCCGGCATCACGGAGGCCGGGGTGACGGGCGCCCAGGCACTCATCCGTTCCCTCGAAGAGGCCGGGGTGAACACCGTCTTCGGCATTCCGGGCGGGGCCGTCCTCCCCGCCTACGATCCGCTGATGGACTCCACCCGGGTCCGTCACGTCCTGGTCCGCCACGAACAGGGCGCCGGCCACGCGGCCACCGGCTACGCCCAGGCCACCGGCGCCGTGGGCGTCTGCATGGCCACCTCCGGTCCGGGGGCCACCAACCTGGTCACCGCGATCGCCGACGCCTACATGGACTCGGTGCCGGTCGTCGCCATCACCGGCCAGGTGCCCTCCACGATGATCGGCACCGACTCCTTCCAGGAAGCGGACATCTGCGGCATCACCCTGCCGATCACCAAGCACAACTACCTGGTCACCGATCCGGACGACATCCCCCGGGTGATCAGCGAGGCCTTCCACATCGCTGCCACCGGCCGTCCCGGACCGGTTCTGGTCGACATCACCAAGGACGCCCTCCAGGGGACGACGACCTTCCGCTGGCCGCCGCGGACCGACCTGGCCGGCTACCGCCCGGTCGGCAAGCCGCACGCCAAGCAGATCCGCGAGGCCGCCCAACTGCTCCTGGCGGCCGAACGCCCGGTGCTGTACGTCGGTGGGGGCGTGGTCAAGGCCGGCGCCTGCGAGGAGCTGAGGACCCTGGTGGAGCTGACCGGGGTGCCGGTCGTCACCACGCTGATGGCGCTGGGTGCCCTCCCGGACAGCCATCCGCAGCACCTGGGCATGCCCGGCATGCACGGCACGGTCGCCGCGGTGACCGCCCTGCAGAAGTCCGACCTGATCCTCGCGGTCGGCACCCGCTTCGACGACCGGGTGACCGGCCGGCCGGACAGCTTCGCCCCCCACGCCAAGGTCGTGCACGCGGACATCGACCCGGCCGAGATCGGCAAGAACCGACAGGCGGACCTGCCGATCGTCGGTGACGCCCGCGACGTGCTGGCCGACCTCGTCCTGGGCGTCCGGGCCCGGCACGAGGCGGGCCACCGGGGCGACTACGCGGCCTGGTGGCAGAGGCTGGAGAACTGGCGGACCCGCTACCCGCTCGGCTACGACCCGGCACCCGAGGGCCGCCTGTCACCGCAGCAGGCCATCGAGCGCATCGGCCGGCTCGCCCCGGAGGGCACGATCTTCACCGCAGGCGTCGGCCAGCACCAGATGTGGGCCTCGCAGTTCATCGACTTCGAGCAACCCGGCCGCTGGCTGAACTCCGGCGGCGCGGGGACGATGGGCTATGCCGTCCCCGCCGCGATGGGCGCCAAGGCCGGCCGGCCGGAGGCCACCGTGTGGGCGATCGACGGAGACGGCTGCTTCCAGATGACCAACCAGGAACTGGTCACCTGCGCGCTCAACGGCATCCCCATCAAGGTCGCGGTCATCAACAACGGTGTACTGGGCATGGTCCGGCAGTGGCAGACCCTCTTCTACGACCAGCGCTACTCCAACACCGCGCTGCACTCCGGCCCGTCCGCACCCGGCTCCGCCCCCACCGCGGACCGCGCCTCCACCTCGGCCGGCGGCACACGGCCGGTGGCCCCGGGCACCCGCATCCCGGACTTCGTCATGCTGGCCGAGGCGATGGGCTGCGTCGGCCTGCGCTGTGAGGACCCGGCCGAGCTCGACGCGGTCATCGAGAAGGCCAACGCGGTCAACGACCGTCCCGTCGTGGTGGATCTGATCGTGCACGAGGACGCCATGGTCTGGCCGATGGTCGCCGCCGGCACCAGCAACGACGAGATCATGGCGGCCCGGGACCTCCGTCCCGACTTCGGCGACGAGACCGACTGACCACCCCGGCACCCGGAGAGGGGCAACCATGCCGCAGCACACCTTCACCGCCGTGGTCCAGGACAAGCCGGGCGTGCTCGTCCGCGCCGCCACCCTGTTCTCCCGGCGGGGCTACAACATCGAATCGCTCGCCGTCGCCCCGACCGGCCGGCCGGGCCGGTCCCGGATGACGATCGTCGCCCACGTCGAGGAACGGGCGATCGGCCAGCTCTCCCAGCAGCTCGCCAAGCTGGTCAACGTGGTCGAGGTCCTGGAGCCGGCACCCCGCTGAGCCACGCCCCGGCGACCGCCGTGACGTCCGCCGCCGCGGGCCCCCTCCGACGGGGCCCGCGGCGGCGGACCGGCCGGTACGGGAGGACCGCCACGGCCCGGCCGCCGGACCGCACGTCACGGGCGCCACCCCTCGGCCCGCCCGGTGATCAGGAAGACGCGGAACCGCGGAGCGGCTTTTGCCGCACGCAGCCGCACCGAAGGGCATCGCCTCCTCCACGCCATGGTGGCCGGCGGCCGGCACCTCCGCGGCGTCCCGGATCGCGCCGAGCGGTTGCTGGACTGACGGGCGCCGGTTCCTGTCGGACGCCAGCCCTAAACTGTCCGGGGAAGCAAGGGGGAGACAATGACTGACGACCGCAAGACGGCCGTGCCGGTGTGGACGCTGGCGACCGGTGACGTCCGGGTGCCGGCGTTGACCGCGGGCGAGTCGATGACGGCCGAGCGCCTGGCCGAACTGCGCGGCGTGCTGGCCGTCCTGGCCGACGAGCCGGTCGTCACACTCGAAATACATCCCCTGCCCGACAAGATCGACCGTGGGCGTGGCATCCCGCTCGACGCCGTGAGTCCCTTGGCGCAGCACCTGTCGCAGTTCCTCACCCAGGCGTCGCGAAGTTCCCTCACGACGGCCAAAGCGACTGCCTCCGGCGAGAACCTGTACCGCATGGTGGTCCCGGCGAAGGTCGCCGCCCAGTTCGGTCAGGGCCTCGTGCGCCCGATGGTGCCGAAGGGATCGACCGGTGGCGTCTTCGGTGCCCTCGTGAACTCGACGAACGGCAGGATTGCCGCCAAAGCGAGTTTCGTACCGGTCGGAGGAGCGGCGGCAGCGGGCACGGCCGGCGGGGCCGGTGCAACCGCGGGTGCCGCGGCCGTCGGCGGTACGGCGCTCACCGTGGCCGCTCCGCTGGTGCTCATGGCCGTGGCGGTGGGGGTGAGCGCGCACGCCGACCACAAGCGTCAGCAGGCCATCGAGCACATCACGGAACTGCTGGAGCAACTCCAGCAGGACAAGCTCGACGACGAGCACAGCGCACTCAACGGCTGCCGCGCCGCCGTCGACAAGGCCACGGCCGTTCTGCTCGACCAGGGCAGACTCGGCCTCTCGCTGGGACTCGACTCGGCGGTGCACACCCTCGACACGGCGCTGAGCAAGGCCGAGGGCCGTCTTGCCGGGTGGCGGAGCGCGCTCGACGCACTGCCCGAGGGCGAGCCCATCGAACTCGCAGTCCTGACGGAGTCGTTCCCCGGCATCGACGACCACGGAGGCACGTTCCGCGCCCACCTCGAACTCGCGTCCCTGGCCATCGCCCTGAAGCGGCGGGTCGCCGTCCTCCAGGCGGTCGAGCACGCCCAGGGCGAACCCGGCAACCCGTTCGAGAACTTCACCCGCGCACTCCGACGCGAACAGCAGAGCCTCGACGCACTGGAGTCCGGCATCGCCGGTGTCCTGGTACGCCTGGCGTCACTCGAACTGGCCCGCCCGAGCGGTCGGCGCCCCGTCTTCACCACCAGCGAGGTCGATCGCCTGCTGCGCGCCGCGCACCGCCTTCACCGGCTGGGCGACGGCGCCGTGGCCGACAGCCGCGCGACGGACGTGGCGATCGAGATGGCCCGCGACAAGGACGGGTCGGTGGTGGTGTTCCCGGCGCTGGCCGCGTAGACGTCGACGAGGTCGCATTCGCTCCATCAGTGGCGCGGGGTGGACCGGAACCGCCGTGCGCAGGATCAGCGTACGGACGCGGGAAGTGCTCGGTGCGCCGGACCGTCCGTCACGTCGGATGACGGGCTCAGGTCGCCGTGCGGAGTCTTCGCGGTGCGGCGCGGGGCGGTGGTCCCGGTTCTCGACTACGCGCACGGGCAGCCCAGTTCGGGCATCACGCGGTTCGGGGAGCACGTCGCCACGGCCAGGGGAGAGGTACGAGGGGCGGTCGGGGTAGTAGCCGTACGACACGTCGACGCCCGGGCGCAGGCGCTCGGCGGCGGCGTCCACCAGCCGGACCAGGCGCGCGGTGTCCCGGTCGCCCTCCGACGCGAACCGGGGGGCCGTAGCCGAGGGCCGTGCGGTTGACGAGGCGGTCACCGAGGTCACGCACCGGTGCGGACTTCGGCTTCTGCGTCGCGCTCTTCGCCGCGGGCTTCTTCGAGGCGGGTTTCCTGCCGTCCGTACGCCCTGCCGGTTTCGACTTCGCTGGCTGGGCGTTCTTGGCAGCCGGGGCGGTGCGAGCCGCGTACTTCTTGCGGAGCGTTGAAAGTTGCTCGCGTTCCTACACGCCTACGTCGGTGGGGAGGGCGGGGGAGGGCGTTGGCAAGGGCCGGGTTGTATGGGCGGGCGATGCCGAGCATGGCGTGGTGGATGTCGTCGCCTCTGAGGCGACAGTCGTGCAGGATCTTCCAGGTCTTCATGCGGGCGAAGGTGTGTTCCATGCGGGTGCGAACCTGTTTAGGGGACCGGTTGTGTTCCTCTTTCCAGGCCGGGAGTTCGGCTTGCCCGGCCGCTCGCCGGTGCGGGATCACCAGTCCGGTGCCCTGGAGGCCGCCATCGGCAATCGTCGTGGTGGTGTCCACGACGGCCTTGGCGCCGGATCCCTCCCGGTCGCGGAGTCATGGCGATTGCCGGGCAGCGGTCGGCCGACCACGACGACCAAGCGGGTGACGGCGTCGATCATGACCTGATGGGCAGTCGAGCAGCGGTAGTTTTTGAACCGTTCGGCGGTCGAACGGTGGCGAGTCGGCACCGGGGTGCCGTCCACGAGGAGCACGGTGTCCCTGGAACCACCGACGAGGCTGAAGCGCGAGCCGGGGGCCGAGGTGGTCGATGATGCGGTCGGCCGCGGACTTCGAGTTGCCGAAGAGCGGGACAAGCCGGCATATCGTCAAGTTTGTGCGCCGGTACGTTGTCACGAGCAGCACGCGGCCCTCCAGCGGCAGGCTCCACGGACGGCCCCGCCGCATCGCATCCGCGCCCTCCCGTCGCAACGCGGCCACCAACCTGCCGAAGCAGCGCGGCCTCGCCCCAGTGAATGGAGCTGTCCAGGACGGCTCGGACGCCGTGATCACAACTGCCCCAGCCCGTCGTCGTCGCAAGGCAAGATCGCTTCGCCTTGAACAAGACGGGTGCCCGCGACTGCACGCTCCGTACTGCAGTGCCGGCTCAAGCTGCGATGTCGGCTTCGGGCCGGAGTGCAGGACCGAGCAGCAGGCCTCCGTCCAGGACGAATTCCGAGCCCGTGGCGAAAGATGCGTCCTGGGAGGTGATGAAGAGCAACAGGCGGGTGATCTCAGAGGGTTCGGCGAGGCGGGGGATGGCGAAGGGATCGGGCGAGTAGGAGTCCGCGATGGGCGGCTGGCCTGCGACGGTGGGTTCGTTGATCAGCGGTGTGGAGACGACGCCGGGGTGGATGGAGTTGACCCGGATGTTGTCCCGCCCCAGCTCCAGCGCGGCCGTCTTGGTCAGCCCGCGCACGGCCCACTTGCTGGCGGTGTAGGGGGCGTAGAAGGCCGTGCCGCCGTGGGCCATGGTCGAGGCGATGTTGACGATGGTTCCGCCACCGCCCCTGCGCATCGACGGAGCCACGGCCCTGATGCCGAGGAACTGGCCGGTGACGTTGACGCTGAAGGTGTGCTCCCAGGTGCGGAGTTCGGTGTGCTCGATAGGGGCCGCCGGGTTCTGGACGCCCGCGTTGTTCACCAGGATGGCGATCGGCCCGAAGCGGCCCTCGACTTCTCGCACCACCGCCGCCCAGTCGTCCTCGCTGGCGACATCCAGGTGAACGGACAGAGCCCGATGACCGAGCCGAGCAGCGAGATCGCGGCCGGCGTCGTCGTCGCGGCCGGCGATGACGACGTTCGCCCCCTCGGCGTGGTAGCCCTGCACATGACTGCCGCCCATGCCCCCGCTGCCGCCCGTGACGATGACGGTCTGGCCCTCAAAGCGTCCCATGATGCTTCCTTCCAGGCTTACGCTAACGGTGAGCCGAGTGACTCACCTCTCCTCTCAAGGTAGGAGCGGGACCGTGGGTGAGTCAAGTGACTCATCTCGCAGTGGGAGGCATACTGGAGGGCATGACGGCACAGCCTTCGGAATACCACCGGCGCGTAGCAGCGCAGAAGCGGACGTCCATCATCGAGGCGGCGACGAAGCTGTTCCTCGACTCCGGCTACGACGGCACCTCGCTGGCCCGCATCGCCGAGGCGGCCGGAGTGTCGAGGGCGACTCTGTTCAAGCAGTTCACCACCAAGGCGGCCCTGTTCGAGGCGATCGTCACCGAATACTGGAAGGTCGACGACGAGGAGGCGCCCCTCCCCGAGCCAGGGAACCTGCGCGCAGGGCTTGAGACCATCGGACGCCGATACGTGGCGCTCCTCACCCAGCCCGGCATGGCCGCCCTCTTCCGCATCGTCATCGCCGAGGTGCCGCGCTTCCCGGAGCTTGGCGAGACTCAATTCAAGCTCGGCAAGATGCCCTACTTCGAATCGGTCCGCCGCTATCTGGCGGCGGAGAACGCCGCTGGTGCAGCCCGGCTTGACGATGCGGAGACGGCGGCGACGCAGTTCCTCGGGATGATCTCCAACTACGTGTTCTGGCCACGGATGCTGCTCGCGCGATGGGAGCCCGACGACTCCGCCATCACCAACGCGGTCGACGAAGCGGTGCTGACCATGCTCGCCCGATACGGCGCGCCGGGGGCCCACGGCGCCTGAGGCACCAGGCGCCCACCGTTCTGCGTAACCACCTGGTACCTCCCGCACGGGCAGGGCCGCGGCCCCGTCGAGCACGCAGTCGCTCACACACAGTGCCGGAGCTCCTGGGAACTGCCGCCTCCGCGATGGAGGCGCGCTGGCCCGATAGTCCGCGGCCCTGCAGTCGATCGAAGCCAAAGGCCGATTGCGGGGCGGCTCCTGGGGCTCGCAGAGGATTAACCTGGTGGTTTTGAACCTGGTTCCACAGGTCGGCGCTCTACTCGCCCACATGGTGTTCTCCGACAGGCCCTTAGACCGGCATTCATAGGGGTCAGAAGGGGTGTGGCGGTATCTGCAACTCAGATGTCCCGGAAGATCTCGATCTGCGCCCCGATCGAGTTCAGGCGTTCCGCGAGGTCCTCGTAACCCCGGTTGATGACGTACACGTTGCGCAGGACCGACGTGCCCTCGGCCGCCATCATCGCCAGCAGGACGACCACGGCGGGGCGCAGGGCCGGCGGGCACATCATCTCGGCGGCGCGCCAGCGGGTCGGGCCCTCGACCAGGACGCGGTGCGGGTCCAGCAACTGCAGGCGGCCACCGAGGCGGTTGAGGTCCGTCAGGTAGATGGCGCGGTTGTCGTAGACCCAGTCGTGGATGAGGGTCTGGCCCTGCGCGACCGCCGCGATGGCCGCGAAGAACGGGACGTTGTCGATGTTCAGGCCCGGGAAGGGCATCGGGTGGATCTTGTCGATCGGCGCCTCCAGCTTGGAGGGCCGGACCGTGAGGTCCACGAGGCGGGTGCGGCCGTTGTCCGCGAAGTACTCCGGTGACCGGTCGTGGTCGAGGCCCATCTCCTCCAGGACCGCCAGCTCGATCTCCAGGAACTCGATCGGCACCCGGCGCACCGTCAGCTCCGACTCGGTGACGACGGCGGCGGCCAGCAGGCTCATCGCCTCGACCGGGTCCTCGGAGGGGGAGTAGTCGACGTCGACGTCGATGGTCGGCACGCCGTGCACGGTCAGCGTGGTGGTGCCGATGCCGTCGACCCGGACGCCCAGGGCCTCCAGGAAGAAGCACAGGTCCTGGACCATGTAGTTGGAGGAGGCGTTGCGGATGACCGTGACGCCGTCGTGCCGGGCGGCCGCGAGCAGCGCGTTCTCCGTCACGGTGTCGCCGCGCTCGGTCAGCACGATCGGCCGGTCGGGCCGGACCGTGCGGTCCACCTGCGCGTGGTACTGCCCCTCGGTGGCCGCGACGTCCAGGCCGAACCGGCGCAGCGCGATCATGTGCGGCTCGATGGTCCGCGTGCCCAGGTCGCAGCCGCCGGCGTACGGCAGCTTGAAGCGGTCCATGCGGTGCAGCAGTGGACCGAGGAACATGATGATCGAGCGGGTGCGGACGGCCGCCTCCGCGTCGATCGCGGCCATCTCCAGCTCGGCCGGCGGCACCAGTTCCAGGTCGACCCCGTCGTTGATCCAACGGGAGCGCACGCCGATGGAGTTGAGCACCTCCAGCAGGCGGTACACCTCCTCGATGCGCGCCACCCGGCGCAGCACCGTGCGTCCCTTGTTCAGCAGCGAGGCGCACAGCAGGGCGACACAGGCGTTCTTGCTGGTCTTCACGTCGATGGCGCCGGAGAGGCGGCGGCCCCCGACGACGCGCAGGTGCATCGGGCCCGCGTAGCCCAGCGACACGATCTCGCTGTCCAGGGCCTCACCGATGCGGGCGATCATCTCAAGGCTGATGTTCTGGTTCCCGCGCTCGATGCGGTTGACCGCGCTCTGGCTGGTGCCCAGCGCTTCCGCGAGCTGCGCCTGTGTCCAGCCCCGGTGTTGCCGGGCGTCACGGATGAGCCGGCCGATGCGTACGAGGTAGTCGTCTGCCATGAGGGTGAGGTTATCTCAGATATGAGATCGCACCTCTCAGGGGGGCCATTCGGGTGACGGCCTGTCAACGACTCCTGGGGGTACGGGTACGACGCCATCCGAAAGGTCCGGGCAAATCCATCGATGTCGTACGACGCCCGGTGCTGCTGTGGGTGTGTCGCGGGCCGTGGTCCCCGCCGGTGGTGAGGGACCAGGAGTGCCGGTTGATGTTCAGGCGCACCCCGGGCAGGATGCGGAAGCTCTTGCGGAACGTGAGCGGCGCGGATGTCTCCTTCCGTCGGACACCGGGAGAACCCCGGTGTCCGACGGATACCCCCGCTCGCCGGTGGAATGGCACGGCGGACGCCGCCGCCGTCGCGCCCGCCGCGGCGAAGCGGCACGGAAGCCGTCCCGTGGGTTTCCTCCACCGGCCACCGGCCACCGGCCACCGGCCACCGGCCACCGGCCACCGGCCACCGGCCACCGGCCACCGGCCACCGGCCACCGGTCGCCGGCCACCGGTCGCCGGCCACCGGCCGCCGGCCGCCGGCCGCCGGGCGCTGCGCTCCGGCCGACTGGCCGACTGGCCGACCGATCGACTGGCCGTTCGCCTGTCCGGCCGGCCGGCCCGCCCGTCCGGCCTTGCCGGCCCGGCGGCCGGCCGGCCCGTGCGGGACCGGTGCCGGCCGTGCGGGAGCCCTCCGTGGCGCGCCCCGGGGAAGCCGGGCATGACCATTCGCGCCCCATGTACTAGAGTTATCTCGACATCGAGATATCTGCCGAGGCGCACCGTAGCCGCCACTCCGGTAAGGGTTGCCTAACTTAGCCTGGCCTCACCGGATCGGCCAAGCCGGCGTGGCGGCACGATTGACGGTGGTACGCGCACATCAATGAAGGAGACTGTCGTGTCGGCGAACAGCTTCGACGCCCGCAGCACGCTGCAGGTGGGCGACGAGTCGTACGAGATCTTCCGGCTGGACAAGGTGGAGGGTTCGGCCCGCCTGCCGTACAGCCTCAAGGTCCTGCTGGAGAACCTGCTCCGCACGGAGGACGGCGCGAACATCACCGCCGACCACATCCGCGCCCTCGGCACCTGGGACTCCCAGGCCCAGCCGTCCCAGGAGATCCAGTTCACGCCGGCCCGCGTGATCATGCAGGACTTCACCGGCGTCCCCTGCGTCGTGGACCTCGCGACCATGCGCGAGGCCGTCAAGGAGCTGGGCGGCGACCCGGCGAAGATCAACCCGCTGGCGCCGGCCGAGCTGGTCATCGACCACTCCGTCATCGCCGACAAGTTCGGCACCAACGACGCCTTCAAGCAGAACGTCGACCTGGAGTACGGCCGCAACAAGGAGCGCTACCAGTTCCTGCGCTGGGGCCAGACCGCCTTCGACGAGTTCAAGGTCGTCCCGCCGGGCACCGGCATCGTCCACCAGGTGAACATCGAGCACCTGGCCCGTGTCGTGATGGTCCGCGACGGCAAGGCCTACCCGGACACCCTGGTCGGCACCGACTCGCACACCACCATGGTCAACGGCCTCGGCGTCCTCGGCTGGGGCGTCGGCGGCATCGAGGCCGAGGCCGCCATGCTCGGCCAGCCGGTCTCCATGCTCATCCCGCGCGTCGTCGGCTTCAAGCTCACCGGTGAGCTGCAGCCCGGCACCACCGCCACCGACCTCGTGCTCACCATCACCGAGATGCTCCGCAAGCACGGTGTGGTCGGCAAGTTCGTGGAGTTCTACGGCGAGGGCGTGGCGGCCACCTCCCTGGCCAACCGCGCCACCATCGGCAACATGTCCCCGGAGTTCGGCTCCACCGCCGCGATCTTCCCGATCGACGACGAGACCCTGAACTACCTGCGCCTGACCGGCCGTTCGGAGCAGCAGGTCGCGCTCGTCGAGGCCTACGCCAAGCAGCAGGGCCTCTGGCTGGACCCGCAGGCCGAGCCGGACTTCTCCGAGAAGCTCGAACTGGACCTGTCCACGGTCGTCCCGTCCATCGCCGGCCCGAAGCGCCCGCAGGACCGCATCGAACTCTCCGCCGCCGCCGAGCAGTTCAACAGCGACGTGCTCAACTACGTGCAGGCCGGCATCACCGGCGGCGACGACCGCGAGCCGGGCGTCCCGGCGCAGGAGAAGCCGCACGGCGTCGAGTCCCCGGTCGACGAGGCGAGCGCCGAGTCCTTCCCGGCCAGCGACGCCCCCGCCTACGGCCACCAGGAGAACGGCGCCGGCGCCCCGCGGCACTCCGCCGTCGTGCCCGGCCCCGGCCCGTCCAACCCGGTCTCCGTCACCGCCCCCGACGGCACGAGCTACGAGCTGGACCACGGTGCGGTGACGGTCGCCGCCATCACCTCCTGCACCAACACCTCCAACCCGTACGTCATGGTCGCCGCCGCCCTGGTGGCCAAGAAGGCGGTCGAGAAGGGCCTGACCCGCAAGCCGTGGGTCAAGACCACGCTCGCCCCGGGTTCCAAGGTCGTCACCGACTACTTCGAGAAGGCGGGCCTGACGCCGTACCTCGACAAGGTCGGCTTCAACCTCGTCGGCTACGGCTGCACCACCTGCATCGGCAACTCCGGCCCGCTGCCGGAGGAGGTCTCCCAGGCCGTCAACGACAACGACCTCGCCGTCGTCTCGGTCCTCTCCGGCAACCGGAACTTCGAGGGCCGCATCAACCCCGACGTCAAGATGAACTACCTGGCGTCCCCGCCGCTGGTCGTCGCGTACGCCCTCGCGGGCTCCATGAAGGTGGACATCACCCGTGACGCCCTGGGCACCGACCAGGACGGCAACCCGGTCCACCTGAAGGACATCTGGCCCTCCGAGGCCGAGGTCAACGAGGTCGTGGCGAGCGCCATCGGCGAGGACATGTTCACCAAGTCCTACGCCGACGTCTTCGCGGGCGACGCCCAGTGGCAGGCGCTCCCGGTCCCGACCGGCGACACCTTTGAGTGGGACCCGGAGTCCACCTACGTCCGCAAGCCCCCGTACTTCGAGGGCATGGGCACGCAGCCGGCCCCGGTCGAGGACATCTCCGGCGCCCGGGTCCTGGCCAAGCTGGGCGACTCGGTCACCACCGACCACATCTCCCCGGCCGGCGCCATCAAGGCCGACACCCCGGCGGGCAAGTACCTCACCGAGCACGGTGTGGAGCGCCGTGACTTCAACTCCTACGGCTCGCGCCGGGGCAACCACGAGGTCATGATCCGCGGCACGTTCGCCAACATCCGCCTGCGCAACCAGATCGCGCCGGGCACCGAGGGCGGCTACACCCGCGACTTCACGCAGGACGGCGGTCCGGTCTCCTTCATCTACGACGCCTCCCGCAACTACATCGAGCAGGGCGTCCCGCTGGTCGTCCTGGCCGGCAAGGAGTACGGCTCGGGCTCGTCCCGCGACTGGGCGGCCAAGGGCACCGCGCTGCTCGGCGTCAAGGCCGTCATCGCCGAGTCCTACGAGCGCATCCACCGCTCGAACCTCATCGGCATGGGCGTCCTGCCGCTGCAGTTCCCGGAGGGCGACTCCGCCGAGTCGCTCGGCCTGACCGGCGAGGAGACCTTCTCCGTCTCCGGCGTGACCGAGCTGAACGACGGCACCACGCCGCGCACCGTCAAGGTCACCACCGACACCGGTGTCGAGTTCGACGCGGTCGTCCGCATCGACACCCCCGGTGAGGCCGACTACTACCGCAACGGCGGCATCATGCAGTACGTGCTGCGCAGCCTGATCCGCAAGTAAGCGCGCGGGCGAGCGGTACGGCGGCGGAGGGCCGCACCCCCGGCGGGGTGCGGCCCTCCGCCCTGTCCGGGGTGCGGGCCGGACGGCGCCGGTCACCCACCGCCACGGCGCCCGGCCGGTGTCCCGGGGGCGGCGCGATGCGCTCACGGCCCCGTCACCGCGCGCCGCCTCCACGGGCACGCGGTGACGGGAGCGCTCCCCGGCACGGTGCACCGCGGCCCGCCGCACGGAGCAGCCCCGTCACGCGTCCTGCGGTGGGGGCGCGCCTGGCCGGAAACGAACGACGCAGCCGCCCCCGCCCGGGGGCGGGAGCGGCTCGGGGCGGATCCGGGAGCGGTACGCACCGGATCGGCGAACCGGGCGGGCGAGGGAGGTCCGGACGCCCGGCCGGATGGTGCTGGCTTGTGGGACACAAGGCGCGCGACAACGTTGTCTTGTGTTCTGTACATGACTCTACCGTCTCAACGGACAACGATGTCAAGCCATTCGGGACGGCCCGGCCCGGCGGCCCGGCCGTGCGCCCGCGCAGGCGCACGCGGTCTTCCGCGGCGCGGGTGGCACGGGTTACTGTCCCTGCGGCTTGTGTGACCCGTGGTGCGCGACCCGTCCGTGAGGAGGAAGGGCCGCGTCATGCGATTCCGACCGACGTCCCTGCTGCTGGCCGCGGTGCTCGCGACCGGCGGCGCCACCCCCGCCCTGGCGGCGACCGCCGCACCCCCCGACCTCGTCAAGGACCCGACGGCGTACGTCGATCCGCTGATCGGCACCAAGAACGGCGGCAACGTCTTCCCGGGCGCCGTCGTGCCCTTCGGCATGCTCTCGTGGAGTCCGGAGAACACGCGCGGCGACGCGACGAGAACGGCCGCGCCCGGCGGCTACCAGTACGACGCCACCCGCATCCGCGGCTTCAGCCTGACCCACATGTCCGGCACCGGCTGCGCGGGCGGCAGCGGCGACATCCCGTTCTTCCCGTACGCGGGCGAGGTGACCTCGTCCCCGGCGAGCGACACCAAGGACGCCGTCTACGCCTCCGACTTCAGCCACTCCGACGAGACCGCCGAGCCCGGCCACTACAAGGTGGGCCTGGCCTCCGGCATCACCGCCGACCTCACCGCGACCGCCCGCACGGGCTCGGCCCGCTTCACCTACCCGGCCGGCAAACCGGCCTCGTTGCTGGTCCGCACCGCCAACTCCGAGGTGGGCTCCGAGGATTCCTCGGTCACCATCGACCCGCGGACCCGCACGATCTCCGGCTCGGTCACCTCCGGCAACTTCTGCGGCTACCTCGACCCCGAAGGCCAGCGCTCCTACTACACGCTGTACTTCACCGCCCGCTTCGACCGCGCCTTCACGGCCACCGGCACCTGGCAGGACGACCGGCTCAGCCCGGGCTCCCGGAAGGCGTCCGGAGGCACCGGCGGCTTCTCCCGGGGCGGCCTGCCCGTCGCGGGCAAGGGCGCCGGCGGCTACGTCCGGTTCGCGCCGGGCTCCGGACCGGTGAACGCCAAGGTCGGCATCTCCTACGTCAGCCGGGCGGCCGCCGAGGCCAACCTGCGGGCGGAGAACCCGGCGCGGAAGTCCTTCGGCGCCGTCGAGGACGCGGCCCGCCGCGCCTGGCGCGACCGCCTGGCCGCCGTCCGGGTCGGCGGCGGCTCGGACACCGACCGCACCACCTTCTACACCGCCCTCTACCACTCCCTGCTGCACCCCAACGTCATCAGCGACGCCGACGGCCGCTACCGGGGCAGCGACGGCAAGGTGCACCGCGTGGGCCGCGGCCACCGCGCCCAGTACGGCACCTTCTCCGGCTGGGACGTCTACCGCGACCAGGTGCAACTGCTGACCCTCCTCGACCCGCGCACCGGCTCCGACATCGCCCAGTCCCTGTACGAACTGGCCCGGCAGAACGGCGGGACCTGGGACCGCTGGCTGCACGGCGCGAGCGGCACCCACGTCATGAACGGCGACCCGTCGCCCACCGCGCTGGCCGGCATCCGGGCCTTCGGCGGCACGGACTTCGACCTGCGCGGCGCCCTGGACTCCCTGGTGAAGGCGGCGACCGTACCGACGGAGCAGGACCTGTCGGCGGCCGGCAAGCCGGTGCTGTCGGCGGGCCAGCGCCCCTCCCTGGACAAGTACCTCAAGCTGCACTACATGCCCAGCGTCTCCAACGCCTGGGGCGGGGCCGCCGAGACGCTGGAGATGTCCACGGCCGACTTCTCCCTCTCCCAGCTCGCCGCGGCGGCGGGGCGCAAGGACACGGCGGACGCCTTCGCCCGCCGCGCCCAGTGGTGGCAGAACAACTTCAACATCGCCGCCGACCCGAGCGGCGGCTACATCGCCAACCGCAAGGCCGACGGCAGCTGGGTCACCGGCTTCACCCCGGACACCGGCAACGGCTTCGTGGAGGGCACGGCCGCCCAGTACACCTGGATGGTCCAGCACGACCCCGCCGGGCTCTTCGCGGCGATGGGCGGCACCGACAAGGCCCTCGCCCGGCTCGACTCCTTCTTCCACACCTCCGACGGCGGCTGGGCCTTCACCGGCACCGGCGGCACCAAGTCCGAGATGGACAACGAGCCGTCCATCAACGTGCCCTACCTGTACGACTACGCGGGTGCCCCCTACAAGACGCAGGAGACCGTCCGGGCGGCGATGCGGCAGCTGTGGTCGACCCGGCCCGAGGGCATCCCGGGCAACGACGACCTCGGCGCGATGTCGGCCTGGTACGTCTTCTCCGCGCTCGGCATGTACCCGCAGGTCCCCTCCCGCGCCGAACTCGTCCTCGCCTCCCCGCTGTTCGAGCGGGTGGAGATCCACCGCCCGCGCGGCAACGACATCTCCATCCACGCGGGCGGAGCGGCGGCCGGCGCGCCCTACGTCCGGTCCCTGAAGGTCGACGGCCGCACCAGCGACCGGCCCTGGCTGCCGGCCTCCTTCGTCCGGGACGGCGGCCGCCTGGACTACACCCTGTCCGGCACCGCCGACCGCGCCTGGGGCGCCGGTTCCCCGCCGCCCTCCTTCCGGCAGGGCGAGCAGCCCTACCAGATCGGCGTCGGACCCACCGCCGCCACGGTCGCCCCCGGTGACAGCACGAAGATCGACATCCGCGCGCTGGCGCTGGGCGGCGGCACCGGGCCCGAGGTCCGCTTCCGGGTGGAGACCCCCGCGGGGGTCACCGCCTCGCCCGCCGAGGGGACCGTCACCGACGGCTCGCAGCAGATCACGCTCGGCGCGGCCGAGGACGCCGCCCAGGGCTTCTACGACGTCAAGGTCACGGTGACCTCGGACGGCACCTCCTACGAGCAGCCGGTCGCGCTCACCGTGGCCGCACCGGGCACCCTGCTCGCCGCCTACGACAACACCGGTGTCTCGGACGACGAGGGCGACCACGACGAGGCCGACTACGACGGCGGTGGCTGGAGCTACTCCCGCCAGGCCCTCGCGGCGGCCGGCCTCGCCCCGGGCGAGCGGCACACGGCCGACGGCCTCGCCTTCACCTGGCCCGGCTCGCCCGCCGGCCGCCCGGACAACGCCTCCGCGTCCGGCCAGACCATCGAACTGGCCGAACCGGCGAGCGCGTTGTCGTTCATCGGCAGCGCCGTCAACGGCAACCAGCAGACCAAGGCCACCGTCACCTACACCGACGGCACCACCGGCACGGCCGACCTCTCCTTCACCGACTGGACCGTCGGCGGCGGGGGCGGCACCGTCCAGTACGGTAACGAGGTCGTCGCGAAGACCTCGTACCGCAATGTCGCCGGCGCCGACAAGGACCCGGTGGCGACCTACGTCTTCGCCACCGAGCCGTTCACCGCGCCGGACGGCAAGGCCGTCAGGAGCGTCCGGCTCCCGCGCGACACGGACCTGCACGTGTTCGCCCTGGCCACGAGCTGAGCGCTCGGCCATGAGCTGAGCGGAGCGCACGGCACGAAGGGGCGGGTCCCGAACGGGACCCGCCCCTTCCCCGTGCCCGTGCCGCGTCAGGCCAGCAGTTCCACCTCCGCGAGCGTCGACTCGCCGTCGAGCACCAGGCGGTACTCGGCGTACGCGCCCGGCTCGGCGATGGTGAACGCCCTGGTCTGCCGGTCCCACCGGAACGACTCGCCGGAGCGGTGGTCCAGCGTCTTCCAGGTCGTGCCGTCCGCCGAGCCCTGCAGGGTCCAGCCGGTCGGCGCCTTCGTGTGGTCGGCCGCCGAGGTCAGCGTGTACTGGACGGGCTCGGCCGTGCCCTGCGTCGGCAGGTCCACCGAGGTGACCGCCGCGCTCGTCGCCGACGTGTTGTCGAACAGGGCGCCGTCACCCTTGAGCACGTCCGCGCGCGGCGTGGGCACCCCGTCGTCCTGCGTGACGGAGGCCGGGGCGGCGTTCTTGCCCGTGCCCCACCTGGAGGGCTCGGGGCCCATGGCGAACTCCAGCACCCCGCCCCTGGCCAGCAGCGAGTGCGGCAGCGCCGTCGAGGTCCAGGCCCGGCCGTTGACCTTCACGCCCTGCACGTAGATGTTCTTCGTGCTGTTGCGGGGTGCCTTGACGACCAGGTCCCGGCCGTTCTCCAGGTGCACGGTCGCCTTCTTGAACAGCGGGGAGCCGATGGCGTACTCGCCGCCGCCCATGACCAGCGGGTAGAAGCCGAGCGAGGAGAACAGGTACCAGGCCGACTGCTCGCCGTTGTCCTCGTCGCCGTGGTAGCCCTGCCCGATCTCGCTGCCGGTGTAGAGGCGGGACAGCGCCTCGCGGACGTTCGCCTGCGCCTTCCAGGGCTCGCCGGCCGCGTCGTACATGTAGATCACGTGGTGGGCGACCTGGTTGGAGTGGCCGTACATGCCCATCCGGACGTCGCGCGCCTCGGTCATCTCGTGGATGACACCGCCGTAGGAGCCGACGAAGTCCGGCGAGGCCGTCTCCGGCGTGGCGAAGTACTCGTCGAGCTTCTCCGCGAGGCCGGACCGGCCGCCGTACAGGTTGGCCAGGCCCCGGCTGTCCTGCGGGGCGGTGAAGGCGTAGCCCCAGCCGTTGGTCTCCGTGTAGTCGTAGCCCCACACGCGGGGGTCGTACTTGGCGGAGTCGACCCGCCAGTCGCCCTTGGCGTCGCGGCCCTGGAAGAAGCCCGCCTTGGAGTCGAACAGGTTCACGTAGTCCCGGGCGCGGTTGAGGAAGTACGCGGACTCCTCCTTGTAGCGCTTCTCACCGGTCTTCCGGTACAGCGCCTCGCCCATCTTGGCGATGCCGTAGTCGTTGACGTACCCCTCCATCGCCCACGACAGGCCCTCGCCCGTGTCGGTGCTGGTGTAGCCGAGGAAGGGCGAGGTGCTCATGCCCTTGCGGCCCACCCCGGAGGACGGCGGGACGACCGTCGCGTTCTTGACCGCCGCGTCGTACGCCGCCTTCGCGTCGAACTTCACGCCCTTGACGTAGGCGTCGGCGAAGGCCACGTCCGAGGAGGTGCCGGTCATCAGGTCGGCGTAACCGGGGGAGGACCAGCGCGAGGTCCAGCCGCCGTCCTTGTACTGCTGCACGAACCCGTCGACCATCTCACCGGCCTGGGAGGGCGTCAGCAGCGAGTAGGCGGGCCAGGTGGTCCGGTAGGTGTCCCAAAAGCCGTTGTTGACGTACACCTTGCCGTCGACGATCTTCGCACCGGTGTGCGTCGGCGTGTCCGGGCCCGGCATGGCGGAGAACGGCGAGGCGTACCGGTCCTTGCCGTCGACCTTCTCGAAGCCCGAGTTCGGGTACAGGTACAGCCGGTACATGCTGGAGTACAGCGTGGTCAGCTGGTCCGGGGTCGCGCCCTGCACCTCGACCTTGCCGAGCAGCCGGTCCCAGGCCCGCTGGGCGCGCGCCTCGACGGTGCCGAAGGACGTGCCGCCGGGGATCTCCTGGCGCAGGTTGTCCTTCGCCTGGTCCACGCTGATCAGGGAGGTCGCCAGCCGCAGCGTGACGGTGCGGTCGGCGCCCGCGTCGAAGCGCAGGTACCCCTTGACCCCGCTGGAGGTGCCGTCCGTCACCGGCTTGTCGAACTCGCCGTACACGAACAGCCGCGTGGCGCCGGTGGACAGCCCGGACTTCACGTCGGAGTAGCCGGTGACGGTCCCGTGCTCCTTGTCCAGGGTCAGGCCCGCCTGCTCGGTGACGTTGTCGAACACGACGCTCGCGTCGTCACCCGGGTAGGTGAAGCGCAGCGCGGCGGCGTGGTCCGTC
The DNA here is from genome assembly GCF_030499535.1 of Streptomyces sp. TG1A-8. Classification (NCBI taxonomy): domain Bacteria; kingdom Bacillati; phylum Actinomycetota; class Actinomycetes; order Kitasatosporales; family Streptomycetaceae; genus Streptomyces; species Streptomyces sp. TG1A-8. The sequence goes on along the minus strand of NZ_JASTLB010000001.1, from coordinate 1,735,182 downwards.
GGGGCTATCTCCGCCTTCAGGCCGTTCTCGAAGCGGACCCCGTAGTAGTACGGCCGCGCGGTCTCGTTCTCGTGCCGGAAGGCCAGCTCCCGTGCCTCGCGGCCGGTGTCCGGGGTGCCGGACGCGGCCGAGGGCATCAGCTGGAAGGTCTGCCGGTCGCCCATCCAGGGGCTCGGCTCGTGGCTCGCGCTGAACGCCTGGACGGTGGGCAGGTTGTCCTCGTTGTTCGCACGTGCGTACTCGTACAGCCAGCTCAGCGACGACGCGTTGGTCACCGGCGTCCAGAAGTTGAACCCGTGCGGGAGCGCGGTCGCCGGGAAGTTGTTGCCCCGGGAGAAACTGCCGCTGGAGTTGGTGCCCCGGGTGGTCAGCGCGTAGTCCGACAGGTGCGCCTTGGGCTTCTGCGGTGCCAGGGCCCCGAGCACCACGTCGTCGATCCAGCCGCGGAACTTGGCCGGGCCGTCCGGCGAGTCGTACGCCAGCAGGATCCGGTCGACGGTCTTGCCGGCCGCCACTGAGCCGATCCGCGAGGACACGTTGTTCCACTGGTTGACGTACAGCACCTTCGCGTCGCCCTGCCCGCGCGGTGTCAGCGGGAAACCGTGCTGGTCGAGCGCGCCCAGGTCGCTGAGGTAGGTGCCGTCGGTGAAGGCGAGGTCGACGGAGACGTTGGTGGCGTCGTAGTCGCGGTCGCCGTCGGCCATCGACGGGAAGACGCGGTACGACAGTCCGGTGTCGCGGCCGACCTTCACGTTCACGTCGAAGACCTTGTTGTACGAGTAGGCTCGGCCGCCGGCGGTGTGCCGTCCGGCGTAGCGCAGGGCCCGCTTCCCGGTGAAACCGGCCCCCGACTTGGCCGTCGGCGAACCGCTCGGGCCCTTGTCGACCAGGGACAGCATGTCCTGCGGCACCGGGCCGCCCGTACCGCCGGTCGAGAACTGCACGTCGGCGAGTTGCAGCACGCCCGACGCGCCGTTGTTCTTCGTCACGTTCAGCCGGAAGTGCTGGTACTCGGCCGGCTCGGCGAGGTCGTAGGACTTCGTCTGGAACCGCTCCGGGAAGGACTCGCCGGAGCGGCTGTCGAGCGTCTTCCAGTCCTTGCCGTCCGCCGAGCCCTGGAGCGTCCAGTCCCGCGGGTCGCGCTCGGCGTAGTCGTTGGCCGACGTCAGCGCGTACGTCACCAGTTTGACGGGCCGGTCCAGGTCGAACTCGGCCCAGCCGGTGGACGCGAAGGCCAGCCACTTGGTGCCGGGTTCGCCGTCGACGAGGTTCTCCTTCACCTCGCCCGCCGGCGCGTTCTCGCCGCTGGCCCGCACGTCGGTGACGTGGTCCGTCACGTTGCCCGGAATGCCGGTACTGTAACCACCGTCCACGCCCGAGGCGCGCTTGCTCCCGTCCGGCCCCGTGTCCACGGTGTTCAGCCAGTCCGGTGCCGGATCGTCCGCCTCGAACGAGGATGCGAACTCCCGGTCCGCGGCCCGCGCCTTGGCCGGCAGGGCGACCGCTGCGCCCTGGGTGCCGACGGCCATGGCGAAGGCGGCCGTGAGGACGACCGCCGGGCCCCATCTGTGCCGCGTTCTTCGCTGCATTTACGGATTCCCCTCACTGCGACCGCTCTGGACAACGTTGTCAACGTCGGTGCGCAGGAACTAGTAGGGCGTCAATTGGCCCATGGTGTCAAGGGTGTTGGGTGTGGCATTCAGGGGCCTATGTCGGGAATTTCCCCCACGTGACACTCATCGGCCTCTCATGTTCCCGCGAGGGCTCGGAGAGGACCCGGGACCGGTCCCGCGTTCGGCCCCGCCCCGCCGGCCGGAACCGGACCGCGCCCGTCGGCGCCTCCCCGCGCGCCCCGCACCGTCCGCCCGCGGTGCCGGGGAGGGCCCGGTCCACCGCCCGAGTCCCGCGGCGGGGCGAGGACATGGGCACGGGTCCACTTCCGCACCACCCGGCTCCACGGGCGTCGGCCGACGTGGCCGGACCGAGCGGTCCGCCGGGGACCCACTCGGCGCCGACGACGCCGCCGGCGTGGAACCCGCCCTCTTCGGCGGCGGCGGTTCCGGCAGGGACCAGCCGGCGGACCCCGCCGCGCTGCCGGGCGCGCTGGACGGGGGGTGCCCGCAGGCCTGGGACGGGACGTCCGCGGTCCGCGGGAAGGCCGGGAGGAAGGGCGCGGCGGGCAGCGCTCCGCCTGCCCCGGCAACCGCCTCCTCCACCACCTGTCCGCCGACGGCACGGGCTTCCCGGTCACGCCCGCACCGGTCCCGCTGTTCCGCGTCGTGAACGACACGGGTCTGCTGGACGCGGCCCACGGCCCGGTCCCGGCCCGCGCCGCCCGCCGCCGTTCACCGCCTCCTCCCCGGCGGCGTTCCCGCGCACCCCGCCCGCCTCGGCGGCGGGGGCGGCCTCCGCGGACGGCGCGTCCCGCGCCCCCTCTTCCGGCTCGTGCTCCCGACGGCCGGGCCGGGGCCGGTCGGCGCGGGGGTCCTCGGCCTCCCGGGGCAGTCGAACCGGTCCGTGCTCCCTGCGGTCCCGGGCACCGACCCCGGCAGGCGCGTCCTCGGCCCCGGCCGCACCGCGGCCGGTCCCTGCGCCCCGCCGGCCCCGCCGGGCATCCACCGGCGGTTCACCCGTACGGCCCCCTTCCGCCTCCCGGACCCGGCGGCGGAGCCGGCCTAGGTGCGCGGCCGCGGGTCCGGCCGGCCGCCCCGGTGGCCACCACGGGTCCGGCCGGGCCCGCCCGCCGGACCTCCGGAACCCGGCCGGGCCGGCCGTCGGCGGGCCCGCGCTTCACAGCTGCGATTCCCTCCGGGGCCGTCCGGCCCCGGTCACAACCCGGTCACGGTCCGCCTCCTGGATTCCGCTTCCGAACGAGCCGGGGACCATCGCGCACGGTTCCGCCCGCCGCCCCAACCCCCCTGCCGGACGCGCCCGCGGAGGCACACCCGCCCTGCTCGGGAGTGGCGCGGACGTGTCCGGGAGGTGTCCGGCGCGGGACGGGGGAAGCGAGAGCGATTTCCGTCAAGGACTTGACTGCGGTAACCCGTTCGGCACAGCTTGGAGTTCATAACTTGTAAGTGGCCCGGTTCCGCGGATGTGACCTGGGCCACGGGTGGCACAGGGGCCGCCCGGCCGAGGCGGGAGTGGATGGGTCGATGGAGACTCCGGGGTCGCAGTCGTCGCTGCACCGAGCCAACCTGGAACGAGTCGTACGGGCGGTGCGGCTGGCCGGGTCGCTCACGCAGGCGGAGATCGCGCGCACGACCGGCCTGTCCGCCGCGACGGTCTCCAACATCGTGCGGGAGCTGAAGGACGGCGGCACCGTCGAGGTCACGCCCACGTCGGCCGGCGGCCGGCGGGCCCGCAGCGTGTCGCTGAGCGGGGACGCCGGCATCGTGATCGGCGTCGACTTCGGACACACGCACCTGCGCGTCGCGATCGGGAACCTCGCGCACCAGGTGCTGGCCGAGGAATCCGAGCCGCTGGACGTGGACGCCTCCTCCACGCAGGGCTTCGACCGGGCGGAGGAGCTGGTCAACCGCCTGATCGAGGCCACCGGGGTGGACCGGTCCAAGGTCGCGGGCGTGGGGCTCGGCGTGCCCGGCCCGATCGACGTGGAGTCGGGCACCCTCGGGTCCACCGCGATCCTGCCCGGCTGGGGCGGCACCAGGCCCGCCGAGGAACTGCACGAGCGGCTCGGCGTGCCCGTGCACGTGGACAACGACGCCAACCTCGGCGCCCTCGGCGAACTCGTCTGGGGCAGCGGCAGGGGCGTCCGCGACCTCGCCTACATCAAGGTCGCCAGCGGGGTCGGCGCCGGCCTGGTGATCAACGGGAGGATCTACCGCGGCCCGGGCGGCACCGCCGGCGAGATCGGTCACATCACGCTCGACGAGGCCGGCCCGGTCTGCCGCTGCGGCAACCGCGGCTGCCTGGAGACGTTCACGGCCGCGCGGTACGTGCTCCCGCTGCTCCAGCCCAGCCACGGCACCGGTCTGACGCTGGAGGGCGTCGTGCGGCTGGCCAGGGACGGGGACCCGGGCTGCCGCCGCGTGGTCGCCGACGTCGGCCGCCACATCGGCAGCGGAGTGGCCAATTTGTGCAACCTGCTGAACCCGAGCCGGGTGGTCCTGGGCGGCGACCTCGCCGAGGCCGGGGAGCTGGTGCTCGCACCCATCAGGGAGTCCGTCGGCCGCTACGCCATCCCCAGCGCGGCGCGTCAACTGTCCGTTCTCCCAGGGGCACTTGGGGGACGCGCGGAGGTCCTCGGCGCACTGGCGCTGGCCCTGAGCGAGATGGGTGATTCGACCCTTCTGGACGGCTCTGCGGTAGGCGCCCTGCCCGTCACTACCCCTGCCTTCACTTAGAAAACGGATGGCACCGTTGCCATCTCGTTAAGGATTTACTTCTTGACGTCGCACGTGTGGCCGAGTTGACTTCCAGCCACCTCGGCCGCAACGACGCGGCCTCGTCAGGGAGGTTTCTGAAGTGAACACGCGTATGCGTCGTGCGGCTTTCGCCGTTGCTGCTGGTGCCATGGCCGTCTCGCTCGCCGCCTGCGGCTCCGCCAAGGAGTCCAGTGGGGGCTCCGCCAAGGAGTCCGGCAGTGCGAAGAAGGGTGACGACATCAAGGTGGGTCTGCTCCTGCCGGAGAACCAGACCGCCCGTTACGAGAAGTTCGACCGCCCGCTGATCGAGAAGAAGGTCGCGGAGCTGACGAACAACAAGGGCAAGGTCGTCTACGCCAACGCCAAGCAGGACGCCAGCCTGCAGAACCAGCAGGTCGAGACCATGATCACCAACAAGGTGGACGTGCTGATCGTCGACGCCGTGGACGCGGCCGCCATCAGGAGCTCGGTCCAGAAGGCGAAGGACGCCGGCATCCCGGTCGTCGCCTACGACCGCCTGGCGCAGGGCCCGATCGACGCCTACACCTCGTTCGACAACGTGACCGTCGGCAAGACCCAGGGCGAGGCGCTGCTGAAGGCGCTCGGCTCCAAGGCCAAGTCCGGCAAGATCGTCATGATGAACGGCTCCTCCACCGACCCCAACGCCGCGCAGTTCAAGCAGGGCGCCCACGAGGTGCTCGACGGCAAGGTGAACATCGGCAAGGAGTACGACACCAAGGAGTGGAAGCCGGAGAACGCCAACTCCAACATGGAGGGTGCCATCTCCGCGCTCGGCAAGAAGAACATCGTCGGCGTCTACTCCGCCAACGACGGCATGGCCGGCGGTATCATCACCGCCCTGAAGGCCGCCGGCATCTCCGTGCCGGTCACCGGCCAGGACGCGGAACTCGCGGGCGTGCAGCGCATCGTCGCCGGTCAGCAGTTCATGAGCGTCTACAAGCCGTACGCCCCCGAGGCCGCCGCGGCCGCCGAGATGGCCGTCGACCTGGCCCAGGGCAAGGCGCTCGACTCCGTCGCCAAGGACAAGGTCGACAGCCCCACCACCAAGGGCGTCCCGTCCGTCCTGGTCCCCGTCACCTCGCTGACCAAGGACAACATCAAGGACACGGTCATCAAGGACGGCGTCTACACTGTCGCCGACATCTGCACCGCGCAGTACAAGGCCGCCTGCGCCAAGATCGGCCTCAAGTAGGCGACGACCGCGCCCGCCCGCCGGGGCGGATTCGCCACTGAATCCCCCGGCCGGACCGGGCGCACCAAAGCTCCGCCGGCGTCCCGCGCATCAGACAGCCCCGCAAGCTCGTTGCGGGGCGCCGGACGGAACATCCCCCTTTCTGCACAACCTCCCGCCGGGTCAGGCGGCGAAGGAGATGGTTCACGTGTCCGCTACGCCCGTGCTGGCGTTGCGCGGGGTCTCCAAGCGGTTCGGTGCCGTCCAGGCGCTCACCGACGTAGAGCTTGAGGTCCACGCCGGTGAGGTGGTCGCCCTGGTGGGCGACAACGGCGCCGGAAAGTCCACGCTGGTCAAGACGATCGCCGGCGTGCACCCCATCGATGAGGGCGTCATCGAGTGGGAAGGCAAGGCCGTCCAGGTCAGCAAGCCGCACGACGCCCAGAACCTGGGCATCGCGACGGTCTACCAGGACCTCGCGCTGTGCGACAACATCGACGTCGTCGGCAACCTGTACCTGGGCCGTGAGATCCGCCGGCGCGGCGTGCTGGACGAGGTGGAGATGGAGCGGCGCTCGCGCGAACTCCTGGACCAGCTCTCGATCCGCATTCCGAGCGTCCGCATCCCGATCGCCTCGCTCTCTGGCGGTCAGCGCCAGGTCGTGGCCATCGCCCGGTCCATGCTGGGCGAGCCCAGGCTGGTGATCCTCGACGAGCCCACCGCGGCCCTCGGCGTCGAGCAGACCGCCCAGGTGCTCGACCTGGTCGAGCGGCTGCGGGAGCGCGGTCACGCCGTGATCCTCATCAGCCACAACATGGCCGACGTCAAGGCCGTCGCCGACAAGGTGGCCGTCCTTCGCCTGGGTCGCAACAACGGCGTCTTCGAGGTCAAGTCGACCTCGCAGGAAGAGATCATCTCCGCCATCACCGGCGCCACGGACAACGCCGTGACCCGTCGTGCGGCGCGCACCAATGGGGAGATCAAGAAGTGAGCATCGACAAGACCTCCACGCCCCCCGGGGACCACGTCGTGGAGAACCCCGAGGCGGCGGCCGGCGCGGCCACCGTCGTCGACCCCCGGCTGCTGGTGCGCGAACAGGGCTTCGCGGGCTACGTCACCGAGTTCAAGCGCAAGATGAAGGCCGGTGACCTGGGCTCCCTCCCGGTCGTCGTCGGTCTGGTGGTCATCTGGGTCATCTTCCAGAGCCTGAACTCCAACTTCCTCACCGCGGGCAACCTCTCCGACATCTCCGTCGCCATGGTCGGCACGGGCATGATCGCCGTCGGCATCGTCTTCGTGCTGCTGCTGGGCGAGATCGACCTGTCGGTCGGCTCGGTCTCCGGAGTCGCGGGCGCCACCTTCGCGGTGCTGAACGTCACCCACGGCATGAACGAGGTGCTGGCCTTCGTGCTGGCCATCCTCACCGGCGCGGTGGCCGGGGCCATCCACGGCTTCTTCTTCGCGAAGATCGGTGTGCCGGCGTTCGCCGTCACCCTGGCCGGCCTGCTGTTCTGGAACGGCCTCATGCTCAAGATCCTGGGCGACAACGGCACGATCAACCTGGACAGCGACGGCCTGGTCGCCAAGCTGACCAGCTACTACTTCTCCGACGTGGCCGCCGCCTACGGTCTGGCCGCGGTGGTGACCGTGCTGTACTTCCTCAGCTCCTTCTACGACAACAAGCGCCGCGAGACCGCCGGTGTGCCGTCGAAGCCGCTGAGCGACACCATCCTGCGCACCGTGCTGCTGGCCGTCGTCTCGTTCGCCGCGGCGATCGTCTTCAACCAGTACAAGGGCCTGCCGCTGGCCGTGGTGATCTTCGTCGCGGTCCTGTTCGTGACCGACTTCGTGCTGCGCCGCACCGCCTACGGCCGCAAGGTGTTCGCGCTCGGCGGCAGCGTCGAGGCCTCCCGCCGCGCCGGCATCAACGTGGAGATGGTCCGGATCTCGGTCTTCGCGATCTCCGGCACGTTCGCGGCCGTCGGCGGCCTGTTCATCGCCTCCAAGATCGCCTCCGCCAACCAGGGCGCGGGCGGCGGTGACCTGCTGATGAACGCCATCGCGGCGGCCGTGATCGGCGGCACGTCCCTCTTCGGCGGCCGCGGCCGCACCTGGAACGCGCTGCTCGGCGTGCTCGTGATCGTCTCGATCCAGTACGGCCTCGCCCTGGAGGGCATCGCCTCACCGGTCCAGTACATGATCACCGGTGGCGTCCTGCTGGCGACCGTCGTCATCGACGCGGTGACCCGCAAGACCCAGAAGACGGCGGGACGCGCGTAGCGACCCGTCACCCCGGACGACGCACAGCGCCCGGCACCGCTAAAGGTGCCGGGCGCTGTCGTGTCCCGTCGTGGCGGAACATTAGACTCGACGGGCCCGGCAACAGCTCGAACAGTTCTACTGCAAGGAGGCACGGGTGCCGCTGCTGACCCGCATCAGGGGACCGCGCGATCTGGACCGGCTCAGCCTGGAGCAGCTGGACCAGCTGGCAGGGGAGATCCGGACCTTCCTCGTCGACGCCGTCGCCAAGACCGGCGGCCACCTCGGCCCCAACCTCGGTGTGGTGGAACTGACCATCGCCCTGCACCGCGTCTTCCAGTCACCCAGGGACAAGGTGCTGTGGGACACCGGCCACCAGTCCTACGTGCACAAACTCCTCACCGGCCGGCAGGACTTCTCCCGGCTGAAGATGAAGGGCGGCCTGTCCGGCTACCCCTCGCAGGCCGAGTCCGAGCACGACGTCATCGAGAACAGCCACGCCTCCACCGTGCTGGGCTGGGCCGACGGCATCGCCAAGGCCAACCAGCTCATGAAGCGGGACAGCCGCGTCGTCGCCGTCATCGGTGACGGCGCGCTGACCGGCGGCATGGCCTGGGAGGCGCTGAACAACATCGCGGACGCCAAGGACCGCCCCCTGGTCATCGTCGTCAACGACAACGAGCGGTCGTACGCGCCGACCATCGGCGGCCTCGCCAACCACCTGGCGACCCTGCGCACCACCGACGGCTACGAGCGCTTCCTGGCCCGGACCAGGGAGGTGCTGGAGCGCACCCCGGTCGTCGGCAGGCCGCTGTACGACACCCTCCACGGCGCCAAGAAGGGCCTGAAGGACTTCATCGCCCCGCAGGGCATGTTCGAGGACCTCGGCCTGAAGTACGTCGGCCCGATCGACGGCCACGACATCGAGGCCCTGGAGTCCGCGCTGGCGCGGGCCAAGCGGTTCGGCGGGCCGGTGATCGTGCACTGCCTGACCGAGAAGGGCCGCGGCTACCAGCCCGCCCTCCAGGACGAGGCCGACCGCTTCCACGCCGTCGGCAGGATCCACCCGGACACCGGCCTGCCGATCGCCTCCTCGGGCGCCGACTGGACCTCCGTGTTCGGCGAGGAGATGGTCAGGCTCGGCGAGGAGCGCGAGGACGTCGTCGCCATCACCGCGGCCATGCTGCAGCCGGTGGGCCTCGACAAGTTCGCCAAGCGGTTCCCCGAGCGGGTGTACGACGTCGGCATCGCCGAACAGCACGGCGCCGTGTCGGCCGCCGGCCTGGCGCACGCCGGCGTCCACCCGGTCTTCGCCGTGTACGCCACCTTCCTCAACCGCGCCTTCGACCAGGTCCTCATGGACGTGGCCCTGCACAAGTGCGGGGTGACCTTCGTCCTGGACCGGGCCGGCATCACCGGCACCGACGGCGCCTCCCACAACGGCATGTGGGACATGTCGATCCTGCAGGTCGTCCCCGGCCTGAGGCTGGCCGCCCCGCGCGACGCCGACCAGGTCCGCGCCCAGTTGCGCGAGGCCGTCGCCGTCGAGGACGCGCCCACCGTGGTGCGCTTCTCCAAGGGCGCCGTCGGGCCCGCCGTGCCGGCCGTGGGCCGCGTCGGCGGCATGGACGTGCTGCGCGAGCCGGGCACCGACCGGCCGGACGTCCTGCTCGTCTCCGTGGGCGCCCTCGCGCCGATGTGCCTGGAGGTCGCCGCCCTCCTCGACCGGCAGGGCATCTCCACCACCGTGGTCGACCCCCGCTGGGTCAAGCCCGTCGACGAGGCCATGGCCCCGCTGGCCGAGCGGCACCGGGTCGTCGTCACCGTCGAGGACAACAGCCGCGTCGGCGGTGTCGGCTCCACGATCGCCCAGGCCCTGCGCGACGCCGGCGTCGACGTGCCGCTGCGCGACTTCGGCATCCCGCCGCGCTTCCTCGACCACGCCTCCCGCGCCGAGGTCATGGCCGAGATCGGGCTGACCGCCCCGGACATCGCCCGCCAGGTCACGGGGCTGGTCTCCAAGCTCGACGGCCGGTTCGACCGAACGGGCACCGCGGTGGACTCCGTGGAGCCCGCGCGCGACTGACCGAAGCGCCCTCCCGGGCCGGTCCCGCCCCGCCCAGCGGTGGCGGAACCGGCCCGTTTGCGTGAACCTGCCTGTGCCGGGGCATACGCGGTCCCGGTCCTCTCGATCATGTCGAGGCCGGCAAGCGTGGGAGGTAGGCACGTGAGCACGCTCTTCAGGACGAAGAACGTCGAGCAGTCCATCCGGGACACCGAGGAGCCCGAGCACTCGCTCAGGAAGTCCCTGTCCGCACTGGACCTGACCGTCTTCGGCGTCGGTGTCATCATCGGCACCGGCATCTTCGTCCTCACCGGACAGGTGGCCAAGAACAACGCCGGCCCGGCGGTGTCCCTGGCGTTCGTGGTGGCCGGCGTGGTCTGCGCGCTGGCCGCCCTCTGCTACGCCGAGTTCGCCTCCACGGTCCCCGTGGCGGGCTCCGCCTACACCTTCTCCTACGCCTCCCTGGGCGAACTGCCCGCCTGGATCATCGGCTGGGACCTGGTCCTGGAGTTCGCGCTGGGCACGGCGGTGGTGGCGGTCGGCTGGTCCGGCTACATCCGCTCCCTGCTGGACAACGCCGGCTGGCACCTGCCGGGCTACCTGGCCGGCCGCGACGGCGCCCACGGCTTCGGCTTCGACGTCCTCGCCGCCGCCCTGATCCTGGTGCTCACCGCCGTCCTCGTCGTCGGCATGAAGCTGTCCGCCCGGATCACCTCGCTCGTCGTCGCCGTCAAGGTGGCCGTCGTCCTCATCGTGATCATCGCCGGCGCCTTCTTCGTCAAGGGCGACAACTACCGGCCGTTCGTCCCCGGGGCCCAGTCGGTCGAGGCGGCCGGCAACCTCAAGGCGCCGCTGATCCAGCTGATGTTCGGCTGGGCGCCGTCCAACTTCGGCGTGATGGGCGTCTTCACCGCCGCCTCGGTGGTGTTCTTCGCGTTCATCGGCTTCGACATCGTCGCCACCGCCGCCGAGGAGACCCGCAACCCGCAGCGGGACATGCCGCGCGGCATCCTCGGCTCGCTGCTGATCTGCACCGTGCTGTACGTCGCGGTCTCCACCGTCGTCACCGGGATGCAGAAGTACAGCAAGCTGTCGGTGCAGGCCCCGCTCGCCGACGCGTTCAAGTCCATCGGGCACCCCTGGTTCGCGGGCGTGATCAGCTTCGGCGCCGCCGTCGGCCTGACCACCGTGTGCATGATCCTGCTGCTCGGCCAGACCCGGGTGTTCTTCGCGATGAGCCGCGACGGGCTGCTGCCGCGCTTCTTCTCCCGGGTCCACCCGCGCTTCGGGACCCCGCACCGGCCGACCATCCTGCTGGGTGTGGTCATCGCGGTCGTCGCGGGCTTCACCAGCCTGAGCGAGCTGGCCGAACTGGTCAACATCGGCACGCTGTTCGCGTTCGTCGTCGTCGCCGTCAGCGTGATCCTCCTGCGCCGGGCGCGCCCCGACCTGCCCCGCGCCTTCCGCACCCCGCTGGTCCCCGTCCTGCCGATCGTGTCGGTGTGCGCCTCGCTGTGGCTGATGCTCAACCTGCCCGCCGAGACCTGGCTGCGGTTCGCCGGCTGGATGCTGCTCGGCTTCGTGGTGTACTTCGCCTACGGCCGCACGCACAGCCGCCTGGCCCGGCGCCCGGACCCCGCGGCGGGCGGGGCCCCGAAGTCCCCGTCCGGAAGGACGCCGTAGCCCCCCGCCGGCCCCCGCGCGTTGCCGGCGGCCGGGAGGCCGGCTCAGCCGAGGACCGCGCGCGGCCCGGTCACCCCCGCGCCCAACTCACCCACCCTGCGCCGCAGTTCCCGATCGGCCGTGACCACCAGCCGGGGTCGGCCCGGCTGTTCGGCGGCCAGTTCCACGATCCGGTCGTCCCCGCTGCCGGGCGCCGCCTCCACCCGTACCCCCGGCACGGACTCCACCCCGCGGGCCGCGCCCTCGACGACCAGCACGATCTCCACCGCAGCCGGACGGCCGGGCAGCCCCTGGCGGGCCAGCCGGTCCCGCAGCCGCTCGGCGGCGCCCCGGCGGTCCCGCCACCAGCCGTCGGGCCGGGAACCGACGACGTTCGCGCCGTCCACGATCACGAGCAGCGGGCCGTCCGGGCCGCGGGTTCCGAGCGAGTCCTCCATGGGCCAAGGGTCCCACGGCGCCCGGGCGGGGCGGACCCCCGGACGCCTCCCGGGGCGGCTTACAGTAAACCGGTGAACGGCGACTGGCTCCTTCGCGGCCGCGACGGCCGGCTCAGTGTCCACCAGCTCTCGGGCGACGCCGTCCTGTGCCGTGCGGAGCGCGGTCCCGGCGGCCCCTGGTCCGCCCCGCGCAGGGTGGGCGGCGACCAGAGGCTGCACCCCGTGCTCGCCGTCGGCCAGGGCGCCGACGGCTACGCCCACCTCGTCTCCTGGCGGCCCACGGTCAAGGGCGAGTCGGGCCTGGTGCACTCCACCCACTTCCGCGCGCACCTCGCCGCCCTGGACTGGACCCCGGTCGGGCACCCGGACAAGAAGGGCGGGCGCACCGGCACCCCCGCCGTCGCCGTCGACGCGCAGGGCCGCGCCCACGTCTTCGTGCGCAACGCGGGCGGCGGCGTGAGCCTGCTGGCCCAGAAGGAGAAGGGCGGCTGGCAGGCCTGGCAGGACCTCAAGGGCGGCGGGGTCCACGACGGGCTGGCGGCGCTGACGGGGGAGTCCGGCCGGGTCGAGCTGTACGCGGCCGTCCCCGGTGCCCTCCTGCACTGGTGCCAGGAGGAGCCGGGCGGCCGGCCGGTCCTGCAGGAGGCGGTGGAGACCCCGGTCCGCCCCGGCAGCCTGTACGCCCTGGCCACCTCCCCGGAGCGCACGACCCTCTTCTACACCGACGACGCGGGTGCCCTGTGCGCATGGCGCCCCGGCGCCGAGCCGGTCGGCCTGCTGCCCGCGGCGGGCCCCGGACCGGTCTCGGCGGTCCGCTGCGACCTCGACGGCCACGACTGCACCCTGCTGGCCCAGCGTGCGGCGAGCGGCCGGGTGGCCTTCGCCGCGTACCCCACGGAGCGGGAGTCCGCGGGCGCGTGGTGGACGGAGTCGGGTCCCCGGCTGCCGCCGGACGCGCTGGTGTCGCTCGCGACCGACGAGGACGGCCGGGTGGTGGCGGCGACGTCGTCCCCGTCGGCCGGGCGGCTCCTGCTGACCCGGCGCAAGGACGAGCCGGGGCTCGCGCTGGAGGCGTGGCGGGAGGTCTGAACGCGCGGAGGGCCCCCGCCGGAGCGGGGGCCCTCCCGGCACGCGCTACCGGGTCACGCCGGGACGCTCGCCACGCCCGGGGCCAGGAACGGCTTGCCGTTCACCCGCTCCGAGACGCCCTCGCGGTCCAGGTACGGCGTGATGCCGCCCAGGTGGAAGGGCCAGCCGGCACCGGTGATGAGGCACAGGTCGATGTCCTGCGCCTCGGCGACGACGCCCTCGTCGAGCATCAGGCCGATCTCCTGCGCCACCGCGTCCAGGACGCGGGCGCGCACCTGCTCCTCCGTCAGGACCGTGTCGCCCTGCTTGAGCAGCGCGGCGACCTCCGGGTCCAGTTCGGGCCTGCCGCTGTCGTACACGTAGAAGCCGCGCTTGCCGGCCTCGACGACCGCCTTCAGGTTCGGGGAGACGGCGAAGCGGTCCGGGAAGGCCCGGTGGAGGGTCTCCGAGACGTGCAGGCCGATGGCCGGGCCGACCAGCTCCAGCAGCACCAGCGGGGACATCGGCAGGCCCAGCGGCTCCACCGCCGTCTCCGCGACCTTGACCGGGGTGCCCTCGTCGATGACGTTCTGGATCTCGCCCATGAAGCGGGTCAGGATGCGGTTCACGACGAACGCCGGGGCGTCCTTGACCAGGACCGCGGTCTTCTTCAGCTTCTTGGCCACCGCGAACGCGGTCGCGAGCGAGGCGTCGTCCGTCCGCTCACCGCGGACGATCTCCAGCAGGGGCAGCACGGCGACCGGGTTGAAGAAGTGGAAGCCGACGACCCGCTCGGGGTGCCGCAGCCCGGAGGCCATCTCGGTCACCGACAGGGACGAGGTGTTCGTGGCGAGGATCGCGTGCGCCGGGGCGACCGCCTCGACCTCCGCGAACACCTGCTGCTTGACACCGATCTCCTCGAAGACCGCTTCGATGACGAAGTCGGCGTCGGAGAAGCCCTCGGCCTTGTCCAGGACGCCGGTGACCAGCGCCTTGAGGCGGTTGGCCTTGTCCTGGTTGATCCGGCCCTTGCCGAGCAGCTTGTCGATCTCGGCGTGGACGTAGCCCACGCCCTTGTCGACGCGCTCCTGGTCGATGTCCGTCAGTACGACGGGCACCTCCAGGCGGCGCAGGAACAGCAGCGCGAGCTGCGAGGCCATCAGGCCCGCGCCCACCACGCCGACCTTGGTCACCGGACGCGCCAGGTTCTTGTCCGGGGCGCCCGCGGGACGCTTGCCGCGCTTCTGCACCAGGTTGAACGCGTAGATGCCGGCGCGCAGTTCACCGCCCATGATGAGGTCGGCGAGCGCCTGGTCCTCGGCGTCGTAGCCCTGCTGCAGGTCGCCGTTCCTGGCGGCGGCGATGATGTCGAGGGCGCGGTAGGCGGCCGGGGCCGCGCCGTGCACCTTGGAGTCCGCGACGAAGCGGCCCTTGGCGACGGCCTGGTCCCAGGCCTCGCCGCGGTCGATCACCGGACGCTCGACCTCGATGTCGCCCTTGAGTACCTGGGCGGTCCAGATCAGCGACTGCTCCAGGAAGTCGGCGCCCTCGAACAGGGCGTCGGCGATGCCCAGGTCGAAGACCTGCTGCCCCTTCAGCTGCCGGTTCTGGTTCAGGGCGTTCTCGATGACCACCTGGACGGCCTTGTCGGCGCCGATCAGGTTCGGCAGCAGCGTGCAGCCGCCCCAGCCCGGGACCAGGCCCAGGAAGACCTCGGGCAGGGAGAACGCCGGGATCGCCTTGGAGACGGTCCGGTACGAGCAGTGCAGGCCGACCTCGACGCCGCCGCCCATCGCCGCGCCGTTGTAGTAGGCGAAGGTCGGCACGGCCAGCTTCGACAGCCGCTTGAAGACCTCGTGGCCGCCCCTGCCGATGGCCAGCGCGTCGTCGCGGTCCTTCAGCAGCTCGACGCCCTTGAGGTCGGCGCCGACCGCGAAGATGAACGGCTTGCCGGTGATGCCGACGCCGGCGATCGCGCCGTCCGCGGCCTCCTTCTCGACCTGGTCGACCGCCGCGTCCAGGTTCGCCAGCGAGGCCGGGCCGAAGGTGGTCGGCTTGGTGTGGTCCAGGCCGTTGTCCAGCGTGATGAGCGCGAACCGCCCGGCGCCGAGCGGCAGGTCGAAGTGGCGTACGTGCGCCTGCGTGACGACCTCGTCCGGGAACAGCTCGGCCGCGCCCTTCAGGAGTTCAGCGGTGGTGCTCACTTGTCGCCTCCGTCGAAGTGCGGGTTCTCCCAGATGACCGTCGCGCCCATGCCGAAGCCGACGCACATGGTGGTCACGCCGTAGCGGACGTGCGGCTGCTCCTCGAACTGGCGGGCCAGCTGCGTCATCAGACGCACGCCGGAGGAGGCCAGCGGGTGGCCGAAGGCGATCGCGCCGCCGTACTGGTTGACGCGCTCGTCGTCGTCCGCGATGCCGTAGTGCTCCAGGAAGGCCAGGACCTGGACGGCGAAGGCCTCGTTGATCTCGAACAGGCCGATGTCGGAGATCGACAGGCCCGCCTTGGCGAGGGCCTTCTCGGTCGCCGGGATCGGGCCGTAGCCCATGACCTCGGGCTCGACGCCCGCGAAGGCGTAGGAGACGAGGCGCATCTTGACCGGCAGGCCGTTCTCGCGGGCGAAGTCCTCGCTCGCGATGACCGACGCGGTGGCGCCGTCGTTCAGGCCGGCCGCGTTGCCGGCGGTGACCCGGCCGTGGACGCGGAACGGCGTCTTGAGGCCCGCCAGGTTCTCCAGGGTCGTGCCCGGGCGCATCGGCTCGTCGGCGGTGACCAGACCCCAGCCGGTCTCGCCGCCCTCGGGGCTGGTCCGGCGCACCGAGATCGGCACCAGGTCGGCCTGGATCCTGCCGTTGGCGTACGCCTTGGCGGCCTTCTCCTGCGAGCGGACCGCGTACTCGTCGGCGCGCAGCTTGGTGATCGACGGGTAGCGATCGTGCAGGTTCTCCGCCGTCATGCCCATGAACAGGGCGGACTCGTCGACCAGCTTCTCGGAGACGAAGCGCGGGTTGGGGTCCACGCCCTCGCCCATGGGGTGGCGGCCCATGTGCTCCACGCCGCCGGCGATGACGGCGTCGTAGGCGCCGAAGGCGATCGAACCGGCGGTGGTCGTCACGGCGGTCAGCGCGCCGGCGCACATGCGGTCGATCGAGTAGCCGGGGACGGACTGCGGCAGGCCCGCGAGGATGCCGGCGGTGCGGCCGAGGGTCAGGCCCTGGTCGCCGATCTGGGTGGTCGCGGCGATGGCGACCTCGTCGATCCGCTTCGGGTCCAGACCGGGGTTGCGGCGCAGCAGCTCCCGGATCGCCTTCACGACGAGGTCGTCGGCACGGGTCTCGTGGTAGATGCCCTTCGGGCCCGCCTTGCCGAACGGGGTGCGGACGCCGTCTACGAAGACGACGTCCCTGACGGTACGAGGCACGATGGCTCTCCTCCAGGGTGCGGGGTGGCACTGCTGCGTTGCGCTGAGCGCGCGCTCAGGAACCATGCTACTTATGAGTAACGTAGCTGCCCAGTCCTGACGGTCCGAGCGGCGAAGGTCACACCGGCGGGTCCGCCGGCCGCCCGGCGGCACGGGGAGCGCGGGGACTCCGCCCGCCCCGCCCGGATCTTGGCGTGATCTCGACGCCCCGGTCCGTCCGCCGCGGGCCCGCGGACCACGCGCACCGTCCCGCGACCGGCGCCGGTGGCCGGTCGTGACGGCGGTTACGCGGCCGTGCCGGACAGCGCCGCGACCAGCACGGGCGTGACCAGCTCCACCTGCCACGGCCGGGCGCCGTACCCGGTGAGCGCGGCCCCGACGGACTCGGCGCCGACGGCCTGGGGCGGCTCCCAGCAGATGCGCCGCACGGTGTCCGGGGACACCAGGTTCTCCTGGGGCATGGCGAGCCGCTCGGCCAGCGCCGAGACCCCGGCCCGGGCCGCGGACAGCCGGGCCGCCGCGGCGGGGTCCTTGTCGGCCCAGGCCCGGGGCGGCGGCGGTCCGGCCACCTGCTGCCCGGGCTGCGGCAGGGCCGTCTCGGGCAGGGCCCTGGCCCGGTCCACCGCCGCCTGCCACTGCTCCAGCTGCCGCCGGCCCACCCGGTGCCCGAACCCGTTGAGCGCGGCCAGCGCGTGCACGTCGGGGGGCAGGGCGAGCGCGGCCTCCACGATCGCCGCGTCGGACAGCACCTTGCCCGGCGAGACGTCCCTGCGCTGGGCGATCCGGTCCCGGGTCTGCCACAGCTCCCGCACGACGGCGAGCTGCCTGCGCCGCCGCACCTTGTGCATCCCGGACGTGCGGCGCCAGGGGTCCTTCCTCGGCTCGGCGGGCGGTGCGGCGGCGATCGCGTCGAACTCCTGCCGGGCCCACTCCAGCTTGCCCTGCCGCTCCAACTCCTTCTCCAGGGCGTCCCGCAGGTCGACGAGGAGTTCCACGTCCAGCGCCGCGTAGCGCAGCCACGGCTCGGGCAGCGGGCGGGTGGACCAGTCGACGGCGCTGTGGCCCTTCTCCAGGACGAAGCCGAGGACGCCCTCGACCATGGCGCCGAGGCCGACCCGGGGGAACCCGGCGAGCCGGCCGGCCAGCTCGGTGTCGAAGAGCCGCGTGGGCACCATGCCTATCTCCCGCAGGCAGGGCAGGTCCTGGGTGGCGGCGTGCAGCACCCACTCGGCGCCGGACAGGGCCTCGCCGAGGCCGGACAGGTCCGGGCAGGCCACCGGGTCGATCAGTGCGGTGCCGGCGCCCTCGCGGCGCAGCTGGACCAGGTAGGCGCGCTGGCCGTAGCGGTAGCCGGAGGCCCGCTCGGCGTCGACGGCCACGGGGCCGGAGCCGGCGGCGAAGGCGGCGGTCACCCCGGCGAGGGCGGCGGCGTCGGCGATCACCGGCGGGATGCCCTCGCGGGGTTCGAGCAGCGGGGTCGGCGCCTTCGCCGCAGCGGCTCCGGCGTCGTCGGGAGGCGTGCCTCCGGCGGTGCGCACGGGACTGTCTGCTGCGGTCTCTTGGGCGTCGGTCACCTGTCAAGGGTATCCGTGCGGCGACGGCGCCCGTCGACGGAACGTTCCGCCGACGGGCGCCAGGGGGTCGTAAACCAGTCAGGTAAGTGAAATGTCCGGTTCGCAAGAGTGAATCGCCGGTGCGTCCGGGTGGATCAGTGGATGATCCCCGTGCGCAGGGCCACCGCCACCATGCCGGCCCGGTCGCCCGTGCCGAGTTTGCGGGCGATGCGGGCCAGGTGGCTCTTCACGGTCAGCGCGGACAGGCCCATCGAGACGCCGATCGCCTTGTTCGACTGTCCTTCCGCGACCAGCCGCAACACCTCGACCTCGCGTCCGGACAGTTCGCGGTAGCCGCCCGGGTGGCTCGGGGCACCCGGGGGGCGGCGGTGCATGCGGGCGGCGGCACCGAGGGGGCCGGCGCCCGGCCGGGCGGGGAGCCCGAGGTTCGTGCGGGTGCCGGTGACGACGTAGCCCTTGACGCCTCCGGCGAGGGCGTTGCGGACGGCGCCGATGTCGTCGGCGGCGGACAGGGCCAGCCCGTTGGGCCAGCCGGCGGCGCGGGTTTCGGACAACAGGGTCAGGCCGGAGCCGTCGGGCAGGTGGACGTCGGCGACGCAGATGTCGCGGGGGTTGCCGATGCGGGGACGAGCCTCCGCGACGGACGAGGCCTCGATGACGTCGCGCACACCGAGCGCCCACAGGTGGCGGGTGACGGTGGAGCGGACGCGCGGGTCGGCCACGACCACCATGGCGGTCGGCTTGTTCGGGCGGTAGGCGACCAGGCTTGCGGGCTGCTCGAGGAGAACGGACACCAGGCCTCCTGGGTGGGGGACGGGGCCGGCTTTGGGGATGAAGCCGGGACGAACCGTGCTTTCAAGGTCACAGTCGTCTTCGGCAGCAAACCCGTCCGCCTTTAGAGAACGATCACGATCTGGTGAGAAACAATCCGTACAATTCGGACACGCGATCGATCATCCGAAGATCAAGTCGGTTCGGGCCGGTGCGACTTGAGTGCGGAAAGTGGCCGTATCGACAAAGAGATGGTCAATACGCCACCCGTGGGAGGTGGACGGGGACGACCGGTGACGGTCACGGGATCACGGGGGTGCGCGGGCCGCGGCGGGCCCGGGCGCCACGGGGGCCGCGCGGGCCCGCCGGACCGGCCCGGCGGCCCGGTCCGGGGTGCGGCGGGGCGGGGGCTCAGCGGGACTGCGGGTCCCTGCGCTGCGGCAGGGTCACCACCGAGGCGTCACCCGGACCGGCCGGCGGCAGTCCGCCGACCTGGGCCAGCAGATCGCACCAGGAGGCGAGGTGAGCGGCGGTGTCCGGCACGCCGCCCAGCCCCTCGCGCGGCGTCCAGGAGGCGCGGATCTCGATCTGCGAGGCCGGAGGGCGCTCGGACAGCCCGCCGAAGTAGTGCGAGCCGGCGCGCGTGACCGTGCCGCTCGGTTCGCCGTACGTCAGCCCGCGCGACTGCAGCGCCCCGGTCAGCCACGACCAGCACACCTCCGGCAGCAGCGGATCGGCCGCCATCTCCGGCTCCAGCTCCGCGCGCACCAGTGTCACCAGCCGGAACGTGCCCCGCCAGGCGTCGTGCCCGGCCGGGTTGTGCAGCAGCACCAGCCGCCCGTCGGCGAGGTCCTGCCCGCCGTCGGCCACCACGGCCTCCAGCGCGTACGCGAACGGGGCGAGGCGCTGCGGGGCGGGCGTCGGCTCCACCTCGACCTGCGGCCGCAGCCGGGCGCCGCACAGGGCTTCCACCGCGGCCCGGAAGGCCGGCGGCGCACTGCCCGCGTGCGCGTCCGCCTCCCCGCCGTCCTTCGCGTCGCCCGCTCCGTCAGCGCTGTCCGACATTCGTCCGTGAGCCGCAGCCATGCGGGAAGGGTAAGGGGAAGCGGCGCCCGGTGCCGGTCTAGACACCCCGCGCCCGGCGGTTGGGCCCGGCCGGGGCGGAAGGCGGGCACCGCGCACCGTGCGAGACTTGCCCCCGTGAGTGCCAACGCGACCCCCACGGGCCAGCAGCAGACAGCGACGTACGACAGCGCCTTCCTCAAGGCGTGCAGGCGCGAGCCCGTGCCGCACACCCCCGTGTGGTTCATGCGCCAGGCCGGCCGTTCCCTGCCCGAGTACCGCAAGGTGCGCGAGGGCGTCCCGATGCTCGAGTCCTGCATGCGGCCCGAACTGGTCACCGAGATCACGCTGCAGCCGGTGCGCCGGCACGGCGTGGACGCGGCGATCTACTTCAGCGACATCGTCGTCCCGCTCAAGGCCATCGGCCTGGACCTCGACATCAAACCCGGCGTCGGCCCCGTGGTCGAGCAGCCCGTCCGCACCCGCGCCGACCTCGCCCGGCTGCGCGACCTCACCCCCGAGGACGTCTCCTACGTCACCGAGGCGATCGGCCTGCTCATCCGCGAGCTGGGCGGCACCCCGCTGATCGGCTTCGCGGGCGCGCCCTTCACCCTGGCGAGCTACCTGGTCGAGGGCGGCCCCTCCCGCACGTACGAGAACGCCAAGGCGATGATGTACGGCGACCCCGCCCTGTGGGCCGACCTGCTGGACCGCCTCGCCGACATCACGGCCGCCTTCCTGAAGGTGCAGATCGAGGCGGGCGCCTCGGCCGTCCAGCTCTTCGACTCCTGGGCCGGCGCGCTGTCCCCGGCCGACTACCGCCGCTCGGTCATGCCCGCCTCGTCGAAGGTCTTCCGGGCCGTCGCGGACTACGGCGTCCCGCGCATCCACTTCGGGGTCGGCACCGGCGAACTGCTGCCGCTCATGGGCGAGGCCGGCGCGGACGTCGTCGGCGTCGACTGGCGCGTCCCGCTGGACGAGGCCCAGCGCCGCGTCGGGCCCGGCAAGGCGCTCCAGGGCAACCTCGACCCGACGGTCCTGTTCACCGGCAGGGAGACCGTCGAGGCCCGGGCCGGCGAGGTGCTGGACGCGGCCGCGGGCCTGGAGGGCCACGTCTTCAACCTCGGCCACGGCGTCCCGCCGAACACCGACCCGGACGCGCTGACCCGGCTCGTGGAGTACGTGCACACGCGCACCGCCCGCTGAGCGGACCCGCTCACCACACCTGCCGGGGCCGGGCGCGCCTGCCGAACAGCAGGCCCTGCGGCTCCGGCGGGGGCGGGGTGCCCGGCTTGAGCGGCCAGGCGAGCAGCATGCCCGCCACGAAGCCGACCACGTGGGCGGCGTACGCCACCGTCGCGCCGCCCGAGACGCCGTGCCCGGAGGAGTAGACCGCCTGGAGCACGAACCAGAGGCCCAGCACCAGCCAGGCCGGCAGCCTGAGCGGCAGGAAGACCAGGAACGGGACCAGCACCCAGACCCTGGCCCGCGGATACAGCACCAGGTAGGCGCCGAGCACCCCGGCGATCGCCCCGGACGCGCCGATCAGCGGCTCGCCCGAGTCGGCGTTGAACAGGGCGAAGCCGTAGCCGGCCGCGTAGCCGCAGACGACGTAGAAGAGCAGGAAGCGGACGTGGCCCATCCGGTCCTCGACGTTGTTGCCGAAGACCAGCAGGAAGAGCATGTTGCCCAGCAGGTGGAGCCAGCCGCCGTGCAGGAACATCGCCGTGAGCACCGACAGGACCGGGGACTTGTCGTAGGACGGCGGACCCACCACGCAGCCCGGGCCCTGGGGGCCCACGCCCACCTCCCCGGTCGGGACGACTCCCGGCATCCGATGGTGGATCAGCTCCCGCGGGACCGCCGCGTAGTGGTCCACGAAGGCCTGGAGGTGGCACAGCTGGGCCAGGCCGCCGCCCCCGGCCGCGGAACCGGCGGTGCCGGGCGTGACGAGGAAGACGAGGACGCAGGCGGCGATGAGGGCGTACGTCACCACGGGGGTGCGCCGCACCGGATTCACGTCATGGACGGGGATGACCACATGGGAGTAGTGCCCCCGATCGGACGTGCGAATCGGTGAACGCGGCCGGGGAGGCGCGCGTATGTCCCCGCAGCCGACGTGAGGACCGGACGATGAGCGAACGGGTGCCCCCTGCGGTGCAGGCCCTGCCCGACGGCGAGGCGGAGATCTCCCTGGTGGTGCGGCCGCCCTGGGAGGACGCCGCGCGGCTCGGCCAGGAGGCGGGGCGGCCGGCGGCGCAGGCGGGACGGCCGGTGACGCTGGACGAGGCCGGGGGCCACCGGCCGCGGTCGGTGCGCCCCGGCGCGGCGCACGCCGGGCGGCCGCCGCGGAGCAGCCCGCCGCCGTCCCCTCCGGCGCCTCCGTGGCCTCCCTGCCGCGGATCAGCGGATCGGCCTGAGGCCCCTCGTCCGGACCGGGCGGGGCCCGCGGGGTCCGGCCCGGCCCGGACGACGGGCCCTCTAGGCGCCCGTGCGGACCTTCGCCGTCGCCTTCCTCGCCGCGGCCAGGACCGGGTCCCAGACCGGCGAGAAGGGCGGGGCGTACCCCAGGTCCAGGGACGTCATCTGTTCCACCGTCATCCGCGCGGTCAGGGCCACCGCCGCGACGTCCACGCGCTTGCCCGCGCCCTCCCTGCCGACGATCTGGACGCCGAGCAGGCGGCCCGTGCGGCGTTCGGCGAGCATCTTGACCGTCATGGGCGAGGCACCGGGGTAGTAGCCGGCGCGGCTGGTCGACTCGACGGTGACGCTCTCGTACTGGAGGCCGGCGCGGCGGGCGTCCTTCTCGCGCAGGCCGGTGCGGGCGATCTCCAGGTCGCAGACCTTGCTGACCGCCGTGCCGACGACGCCCGGGAAGGTGGCGTAACCGCCGCCCGCGTTGGTGCCGATGACCTGCCCGTGCTTGTTGGCGTGCGTGCCCAGCGGAACGTACTGGTGCTGGCCGGAGACCAGGTTCAGCACCTCGACGCAGTCGCCGCCCGCCCAGATGTTCGCGTGGCCGCGCACGCGCATCGCGAGGTCGGTGAGCAGCCCGCCGTGGGCGCCCAGGGGGAGGCCCGCCGACCGGGCGAGGGCGGTCTCGGGACGGACGCCGATGCCCATCACCACGACGTCCGCGGGGTGCTCGGCGTCGCGCGTGGCCACCGCGCGGACCCGGCCGTCGGCGCCCGTGAGCAGCCCGGTGACCTCCGAGCCGTTGACCATGGTGATCCCCAGGCCCTCCATGGCCCGGTGCACCAGGCGGCCCATGTCCGGGTCGAGGGTCGCCATGGGCTCCTCGCCACGGTTGACGACCGTCACCTCGAAACCGCGGTCGATGAGCGCCTCGGCCATCTCGACGCCGATGTAACCCGCCCCCACCACCACGGCCCGCCGGCCGCGGGTGCGCGTGAGGGTGTCCAGGAGGGCCTGCCCGTCGCCCAGCGTCTGCACGCCGTGCACACCGGGGGCGTCCGCGCCCGGCATGTCGGGGCGGATCGGACGGGCGCCGGTGGCGATGACGAGCTTGTCGTAGGAGGTCCAGGACTCCGCGCCGGAGTCGAGGTCACGCGCGCGCACCCGCTGCCCGGCCACGTCGATCCCGGTGACCTCGGTGCGCAGCCGCAGGTCGATCCCGCGTGCGCGGTGCTCCTCGGGGGTGCGGGCGATCAGCCGGTCCCGCTCGGCGACGGCGCCGCCCACCCAGTACGGGATGCCGCACGCCGAGTAGGAGGTGAAGCCCCCGCGTTCGAACGCCACGATCTCCAGCTCGTCCGGCTTCCGCGTCCGGCGCGCCCGCGACGCCGCCGACATGCCTGCGGCGTCACCGCCGATCACGACCAGCCGTTCCGTCCCGCCCCGCCCACCGCTCATGCTCATGCGAACACGCTACGGGGCGGGCGCGCCCCGTGCGGCCGGCTGCCGGCGGGAGCGCGGCGCGGGGCGCGCCCGCCCCGGGCCGGCGCGGGGGCGTCCGGGGCGTTTGAGAGAGTGGGGCCATGAGCGCAACGGGTAGGAGCACGGGACACGTCGTCGTCGCCGGAGCCGGTGTCGCCGGACTGGCCGCCGCCCACCGGCTGCTGGGGCGCGGCGCGCGCGTGACCGTCCTGGAGGCCTCCGGCCGGGTCGGCGGCAAGCTGCTGCCCGGCGAGATCGCGGGCGTCCGGGTCGACCTGGGCGCCGAGTCGATGCTCGCCCGCCGTCCCGAGGCCGTCGACCTCGCACGCGAGGTGGGTCTGGCCGGCCTGCTCCGGCCGCCGGCCACCGCGACCGCCTCGATCTGGACCCGCGGTGCCCTGCGCCCCATGCCCAAGGGCCACGTCATGGGCGTCCCCGGCACCGCCGCCGCCCTGGCCGGCGTCCTGTCCGACGAGGGGCTGGCCCGCATCGAGCGCGACGCCGAGCTGCCGCGCACGGAGGTCGGCGACGACGTGGCCGTGGGCGAGTACGTGGCGGCGCGGCTCGGCCGCGAGGTCGTCGACCGCCTGGTGGAGCCGCTGCTGGGCGGGGTGTACGCGGGCGACGCCTACCGCATCTCGATGCGCTCGGCCGTCCCGCAGCTCTTCCGGGCGGTCCGCGACCACGACTCCCTGACGGCGGCCGTCCGCGACGTCCAGGCCGGGGCCGCGGCCGGCCGGCGGACCGGCCCGGTCTTCATGGGCATCGAGGGCGGCGTGGGCCGGCTGCCGCTCGCGGTCGCCGCGTCGGTGCGGGCCCGCGGCGGCGAGATCCTGACCGGCACGCCGGTCACCGGGCTGCGGCGGGAGGCCTTTGGCGGCTGGCGGGTCACCGCGGGGGAGCGGACGCTGCACGCCGACGCGGTCGTCCTCGCCGTACCCGCCCCGGCCGCCGCCGCCCTGCTGCGCGCCGAGTCCCCGGGGGCCGCCGCCGAGCTGGCCGCCGTCGAGTACGCCTCCATGGCCCTGGTCACCCTCGCCTACCGCCGCGCCGACCTGGCCCTGCCGGAGGGCAGCGGCTTCCTCGTGCCGCCCGTCGACGGGCACACCATCAAGGCCTCGACCTTCGCCTCGCAGAAGTGGGGCTGGATCGCCGACGAGGACCCCGGGGTGGTCGTGGTGCGCACCTCCGTGGGGCGCCACGGCGAGACGGAGGTGCTCCAGCGCGAGGACGCCGAGCTGGCCGAGGTCTCGCGGCACGACCTGCGCGAGGCCACCGGCCTGGACGCCGTCCCGCTGGAGACCCGCGTCACCCGCTGGACCGACGGGCTGCCCCAGTACCCGGTGGGCCACCACGCGCGCGTGGCCCGCGTCCGCGGGCACGTCGCCGCGCTGCCGGGCCTCGCGGTGTGCGGCGCGCAGTACGACGGGGTGGGCATCCCGGCGTGCGTCGCGAGCGCGTACGCCGCCGTGGACCAGCTCGCGGGCGACCTCCGCGCGGTCGCGGAGCCGACGGCGAACCCGGTGCAGGGCCCGCACGGCGGGGCGGGAGAATAGGGCCCATGAGTGACGACGCCCCCACCACCGAGTCCGGCAGGGTCCCGAACAAGGGCAAGCTGGCCAAGGACCTCAACGAGGTCATCCGCTACACCCTGTGGTCGGTCTTCAGGCTGAAGGACGTGCTGCCGGCGGACCGCGCGGGTCACGCCGACGAGGTCCAGGAGCTGTTCGACCAGCTCGCCGCCAAGGACGTGACGGTCCGCGGCACCTACGACGTCTCCGGCCTGCGCGCCGACGCCGACCTCATGATCTGGTGGCACGCCGAGACCAGCGACCAGCTCCAGGAGGCGTACAACCTCTTCCGCCGCACGAAGCTGGGCCGCGCCCTGGAGCCGGTCTGGTCGAACATGGCGCTGCACCGCCCCGCCGAGTTCAACCGCTCGCACATCCCGGCGTTCCTCGCCGACGAGACGCCCCGCAACTACGTGAGCGTCTACCCGTTCGTGCGCTCCTACGACTGGTACCTGCTGCCCGACGAGGACCGCCGCCGCATGCTCGCCGACCACGGCAAGATGGCCCGCGGCTACCCGGACGTGCGAGCCAACACGGTCGCCTCGTTCTCCCTCGGCGACTACGAGTGGATCCTCGCCTTCGAGGCCGACGAGCTATACCGCATCGTCGACCTCATGCGCCACCTGCGCGGCTCCGAGGCCCGCAGGCACGTCCGCGAGGAGGTGCCCTTCTTCACCGGGCGCCGCAAGGACATCGCCGAGCTGGTCGCCGGGCTCGCCTAGGCGCCCCCGCCCGTCCGGGGGACGGGCGGGGTGCCCCCGGCCGCGCGGCCGGACGGGGCCTGCGGCTCCGGTTCCGGGTGCGGTGCGCAGGTGGCGCGCCGCCCCGGCACGCGGCCTGCCAGCAGGTAGGCCTCCAGGTGCGCGTTGACGCACGGGTTCGGGCCGCCGCCGATGCCGTGCGAGCCCGCGCCCCGCTCGGTCACCAGGGCCGAGCCGGCCAGCCGCCGGTTCATCTCCAGCGCCCCCGCGTACGGCGTGGCGGCGTCCCGCTCGGCGGCCAGGATCAGCACCGGCGGCGTCCGGCCGGGCCCGGTGCGCACGTCCAGCGGCTGCTGCCGGGGCGCCGGCCAGTAGGCGCACGGCAGGTTCGTCCAGACGTTGTCCCAGGTCTCGAAGGGCGCCACGCGCGCGAGCCGCGTGTTGTCGCGGTCCCACACCCGCCACTGGGCCGGCCAGGGCGCGTCGTTGCACTCGACGGCCGTGTAGACGGCGCTGCCGTTCTCCGCCCCGGTGGCCGTCCCCGGGTCCGGCGCGGCCAGCCGGACCAGCGGTCCGGCGTCGCCCCGCAGGTAGGCCGACAGGGCGGCGGCCCGGCTCGGCCAGTAGTCGTCGTAGTAGCCGGTCGTGAGGAACGCGTTGTGCAGTTGCCCGGGGCCGACCCGGCCGCCCGCCGCCCGCGCCGCCAGCCGCTCGCCCGCGGTGTCGTAGGAGCGCTGCACCCGCGCCGCCGTGCGGCCCAGCCGGTACACGTCGTGGTGCCGGGCGACCCAGGCGCGGAAGTCCGCCCAGCGACCCTCGAACGCGGCCGACTGGTCGAGGTTGTCGCGGTACCACACGCGCGCCGGGTCCGGGTCCACCGCCGCGTCCAGCACCATCCGCCGCACGTGCGAGGGGAACAGGGTCGCGTACAGCGCGCCGATGTAGGTGCCGTACGAGACTCCCATGAAGGTCAGCCGGTCCTCGCCCAGCGCCGCCCGCAGCACGTCCAGGTCGCGGGCGTTGTTGAGGGAGGTGTAGAAGCGCAGCCCGGCGCCGGAGCGCCGGGCGCAGCCGCGCGCGTACGCCTTGGCCTGCGCGACGCGCTGCCGCTTGTACGCCTCCGAGGGGTGCGCCGGCGCCTGGGTGGGCCCCTCGAAGAAGTGCCCGGGGTCCACGCAGGACAGCGGCGCCGAAGGCGCCACTCCGCGCGGGGCGTAGCCGACGAGGTCGTAGGCGGCGGCGATCCGCCTCCACTCGGGGAACACGCCGATCAGGGGGAAGTACGTGCTGGAGGCGCCGGGGCCGCCGGGGTTGTGGACCAGGGCACCCTGCCGGGGCACCCTCCGCCTGCCGTTGTGCGGGTCCCTGTGCGTGGCCCGCACCCGGCTGACGGTCAGTTCGATCCGCTCGCCGTCCGGACGGGCGTAGTCGAGCGGCACGCGCACCGTGCCGCACTGCATGCCGCCGGGCGCGTCCTGCCCGGCGGAGCACCTGCCGAAGTCGACGCCGGCCGCCCGGGCGCGGGCCGCGGCCACCGCGACCCCGCGCGTCTCGGCCGTGCCCGACGGGCCCGCGCCCGGGGTGGCGCCGCCCGCCGGGGCCGCGGCCAGGGTGGTCAGGAGCAAGGCACCGGCGGCCGTGTACAAGGCGGCGGTTCTCATCGCGTATCCCTTCGGAGCACGGCGGCGATGGCACGGCTGCCACGGCCCGGCGTCAGCACAAGGGATGTTTCGGCCGGCCGCCGCTGAAGGCAAGCACCGGCCGGCCGGTGTCGTCGCCCGTGCTCCCCGTGCGCCCCGGGAGCCCGCCCCGTTCCCGCCGGACTACTCGCGGTGGGCGAAGGCCGCGCGCGGTTCCGGTCCACCGACCGCGCGGACGCCCCGCACGGCGACGGAGACGAGGAAGGACCGCCCGACGTCGGACCGCCGGACCACCACGGTGACCCAGCCGGTGTGCGCGAGCAGCAGCCGCCGCCCGCGGGCCATGGCGGCCATGGTCGGGTCGACGACCCGCGCGGGGCCGCCGGAGAGGAACGCCGCCCCGTACAGCGGCAGGCCGTGCCCGCGGTCCGGCGCCGGTGTGCGGCCCGGTCCCCCTCCGCGGCGCGGACGGCCGCCAGGCACAGGCGGACGCACGCGAGCCCGGCCAGGGCCCGGGCCAGGAGCAGCAGGAGAAGCCAGAACATGACGTGTTCCTGTGCCGACGGACCGGGAACCGCCATGCCCTGTTCAGCATCCGGACCGGGCGTCGGCGGGTCACGTTCCGTTCCGCCCGCGGGTCAGGGGGTGCCGGACGGCGGCGGGGCGGCGGTGGCGGGCGGCAGCGCGTCCGGCGCGGACGGGGAGGGCGTGACCGGAACCGCGGAGGCGGGGTCGACCGCCGGGGGCGGGGGCACGGGCGACGGGGATCGGGCCAGGTCCCGGGCGAGCGCCGAGAAGTCGACGTAACCCGTCGCCTCCAGGATCCTGATGTGGTCCAGGACGGTCGCGTTGGCGTCGTCGGCGAGGTCCCGCACCAGTGCGTTCCGGGTGCCGGCCCGGACCTGCGCGACCAGGGAGAACACCCGGCCGTGCGCGAGCCGCAGGATGTCCGCGAACCGCCGGTCGAACTCCTGGCCCCGGGCCTCGGTCAGGGTGGCGAGCCACTGCTCCTGCTGCGCGTTGGGCTCGTTGGGCAGGCGGACACCGAGCCGGGAGGCGACGGTCCGGGCGTGGGCGTCCAGCGCGGTGTGCCCGTTCACGAGGTGATGGCCCGCCTCGCGCACGGCCCGGGTGGTCCCCTTGCGCTCCGCGAGCTGTCCGGCGGGCAGCTCCCACAGGCCGGCGAGGCGGACCTTGGTGACGAAGTCCCGGTCCTGCGCGGACAGCGGGCCGTACGGGGTCGTCACGGTCCGCGCGCTCAGCACGCCCGCACCGGCCGCCGCCGGGCGGTCGGCGTACGACCAGAGGGGGTAGAGCAGCGCGACGGCTGTCGCCGCCAGAGCGGTGATGACGAGTCCGGTGCCGCTGAGCGGGCCCCGGCCCTCGACGGGGGGACGCGGTCGCATGGTGCCTCCTGCACCGCACACCGGGGGACGCCGGGTGCGGGATTGGCATATTACGCGGACGGCCGCCCCGGCCCGCGGGCCGTCCCCGGGCGCGGGCCGGGTCCGTGCGGGAGGCCGCGGGCCGACGGCCCGCACTCCGCGCGACGGCGCCCCCGCCGGCCGCCGCTCCCCGCCGGCGCCGGGGAGCGGCCCGGTCCGCTCAGCTCCCGCGCAGGAGCGCCTTCCGGGCCCGTGCCGCCAGCCGGCCGCGGGACCCGGGCGCCGGGCCGGCCCGGTCCAGCCACCAGGCCCGCAGCGCGCGCCGGGCCCCGGCGTCCGCCGGCCGCCCGGTCTTCAGCAGCAGCCCCGCGAAGTCCAGCGCGTCCCGCCGGTACCCCCCGCTCATCGGCCGCCGGCACGCGTATTCCAGGAACGCCTCCCGGTACCCCTCCCCGAGGATCACCGGCAGCTCGGGCGCCACCTTCGCGACCACGTCCGCCCGCTTCGCCGCGAGTGCCCGCGCCTGCACCCGCATCCGCACCCGGTCGAACCCCTCCGGCACCGGCGTTCCCGCCACCAGCGAGGACAGCACCGCGGTCTGCGCGACGCCGAGCCGCTCCCGGGCCCGCGGCGGTACCGGGACGGCGACACCCCCCGCCGGACCGGCGTTGTCACCCGCCGGTCCGGCGGCGTCCGCCCGCCCCGCGGGCGCCGGCCGCCCCGCGTCCGTCCCGGAGCGCCCGCGCCCCGCCCGCACGGCGTGCCGGATCGCCTCCAGTTCTTCCTCCAGCTCCGCCGGCCCGGGGAAGTCTTCGTCCCGTTCCAGCAGCACGCCGGGCGGCACGGTCCGCGCGGCGAGGTCGGCCAGGATGTCGAGCACCGGGCGCGGCACGGGGTGGGCGTGGCTGTCGTGCCAGACCCCGTCGCGCTCGAAACCGCCCGCGACGTGCACGTAGGCCAGGGCCTCCAGGGGCAGCGCGTCCAGTGTCCGCACCGGGTCCTCGCCCCGGTTCACGCGGTTGGTGTGCAGGTTGGCCACGTCGATGAGCAGCCGTACGCCGGTCCGCTCGACCAGCTCGGCGAGGAAGCGCCCCTCGCTCATCTCCTCGCCCGGCCAGGAGAACAGCGCGGCGATGTTCTCCAGGGCCAGCGGCACCGGCAGCGCCTCCTGCGCGATCCGCACGTTCTCGCACAGCACGTCGAGGGCGTCCCGGGTGCGCGGCACGGGCAGCAGGTGGCCCGCCTCCAGGGGCGGGGAGGCGGTGAGCGGGCCGCCCGCCCGGACGAACGCGATGTGCTCGGTGACCAGCGGCGCGCCCAGTGCCTCCGCCCGCTCGGCGAGCGCCGCCAGCCGCTCCTCGTCGGGCCGGCCGGCGCCGCCGAGGCCGAGGGAGACGCCGTGCGGGACCACGGTCACCCCGCGCTCGCGCAGCCGGAGCAGCGACTCGGGCAGGTGGCCGGGACAGACGTTCTCCGCCACGACCTCCACCCAGTCGATGCCCGGCATGCGCTCCACGGCGTCCGCGATCTCCGGCCGCCAGCCGATCCCCGTACCCAGTCCCCGCATGACCCGTCCCCCTCCTGCGCGTGCAGGGGGTATGACCCCGCCGACCGCCCCGGAACCCCCGGTGCCCCGCCTTCAGAGCAACATTTGAGGTTCCCGGGGAGCGGGGGAGCGGGGGAGCGGGGGAGGGGAGAAGGGAACGGGCACGCCCGCCCCCGCCCGTGCCGGGCTGCGCCGGTGCACCGGCCCGGCCGCCCGGTGCCCGTCCAGGGCCTACCGCAGCGCGGGGTGGTCGGCGACCACCGTGCAGGAGCCCGGTGCGATCTCCGTGAAGCCCGCGTCCCGCACCAGCGGCAGCCCGGCGCCGGTCAGCCGGCGCCAGTGGGCGGGCCCGGCGGTCCGTACCGCCAGCGGGAAGCCCGCGTCCCGCCAGGCCGCGCGCGCCTCGTCCGGCAGCGCCCACCAGGCCAGCTGGGCCCCGTGGCCCGCCTGGGCCATCGCCTTGCCGGCCGACATCTCCAGGTCCGGGTTCAGCCACAGCACCGGCTGGGCGGGGTCGGCCCCGGCGGGCGGCTCGGGATCGTCCAGCTCCGTGCCGGAGACCTGGAGCTTCGCCAGGTCCTTGGGCCAGCCGTCCAGCGGGACGGGCACGAAGACCCGCACCTCCGCGGACCTGCCGGTCACCGTGATGCCGGGCAGTGCCCCGGCCCGCCGCCACTCGGCGCCCCGGGCGCGCCGGACGACCTTCCGTATCCGGGCGTCCTCCCAGTCCCGCACCGCCCGGGCCCACTCCCCGTCCCCGGTCGCCCGCTCGTCGCCGAGCAGGAGCACCACCGCGCGCGCGGCGGTCTCCAGCGCGTCCGTCCGGGCGGGGGGAGCGCCGCGCTCGATCCGCACCACCAGGGGCAGCACGTACTGCGGCGCCTCGTCGCGGGGCGTGCGCCCGGGCCGGAAGGGACTGTCGCCCGGGGGCGTGGGAACGTGGTTCACGGGAGCCCACCCTAAGGGGCCCCGCCCGCCGCCCCGCGCTCACCCCGAACAGGCCGTGCGCTGCGCCTCCTGCCACTCGCAGACGGGGCACAGGGTGATGCCCCGGTACGACTCCGGGTACTCCGTCGGCTCCCGGCACAGCACGCACTCCGCGTACGGCGGGCCGTCGGCCGGGGCCGGTCCGGCGGGTCCGGCCGGTCCGGCGGTCGTGCAGTACGCGGTGCCGTCCTCCTCGCTCATGTCCCCGAGGGTAGGACGCTCACCGGTGGCCGCCGCTCTCGCCGATCAGCTCGGAGACCTTCACGAACCGGTAGCCCCGCCCGCGCAGCTCCGGTACGACCGCGCGCACGACCCGCTCGGTGGTCGGGGCGGCGCTGCGGGTGCAGTGCAGGACGACGACCGATCCGGGCCGCACCCCGTCCAGCACCTGCCAAACGACCGCGTCGGCGTCCGTGGCGAACGCGTCCCCGCCCACCACGTCCCACTGCACCGCGGTCACCCCGGACGCGCTGAGCGCGCGCAGCGCCTCGTCGTCGTAGCAGCCGCCGGGGAAGCGGAAGTACGGCAGCGGGTGGGGCACCCCGGCGTTGCGCAGGGAGGTGTACGCCCGCTCGACGTCCGCCCGCATCCGGTCGCCGGAGACGGTCGGCAGGCCGTAGCAGTCGGCGGTGAACGCGTAGTGGCTGTAGGAGTGGTTGGCGATCTCGAACTGCGGGTCGTGGCCCAGGGAGCGGGCCTGGTCCGGGTACTGGTCGGCCCAGCGGCCGGTCATGAAGACCGTCGCCGGCACCTCCAGCGCGCGCAGGGCACCGATCAGCCCGGGGTTGTCGAAGTGCTCGCCGGAGGCGGCGCGGGGCCCCTGGTCGGCGGTCATGTCGGCGTCGAAGGTCAGCGCGACGGTCCTGCCCAGGGTGCGCGGGCCGTGGGCGAAGACGGGTGTCAGGCCGCCCGGGCCGGGGGCGAGCACCGGGGGCCGCGCGGCGGACGGGGTGGCGGGGGCGGGACCGGAGGCCCGGGCGGGGGCCGGGCGGTCGGCGGCCGGGGCGCCCGCGGTGCCGCAGGCGGCGAGGGCCGCGCCCAGGGCGCAGAGGGCGGCGACGCGGCGTACTGGTGCGATCACCGTATGAAAATAGGACTCGATATCCGGTTGTGTGTTCCGATACGTCCGTGGCGCGGGCCGCCGTCACCCGCACGGCGGCCCCGCGCCACGGGCACCGCCCAGGCGGCGAGGCGGTCGAAGCCGGCGGCCGGGTCGCCGGTGCCGGGGTGAAGTGCTCGCCGGTGACGACGGCCACGTCGACGTCGAGGTCGCCGGCCAGGGCGGGACGGGACGGTCCGGGGGCGGTCCTGAGCCAGTACGACTCGGTGATCCGCCGCATCTCGCGCATGGGCGCCGGGTACCCGCCCGGCCCGCCTCACGTGTGCCGCGTCAGCCGCTCCCGGCAGGCGGCCACGTCGAAGTCCGCCTCCGGGTACCGGGGGTCGAGGTCCCGCAGGTGCTCCAGCAGCAGCCGGCAGACCGCCCAGTTGCGGTACCACTTGCGGTCCGCCGGCACCAGGTACCAGGGCGCGTGCGGTCCGGCGCAGCGCTCCAGCACGGTCGCGTACGCCTCCTGGTAGGCGGGCCACAGCGCGCGGTCCTCGATGTCACCGGGGTCGAACTTCCAGCGCTTGTCGGGCCGGTCCAGGCGGCGCAGCAGGCGCCGCCGCTGCTCCTGCGCGGAGAGGTGCAGGAAGCACTTGACGACGGTCACGCCGTCGTCGGCGAGGGACCGCTCGAAGTCGTTGATCCGGCCGTAGCGGCTGCCGATCTCGGCGGGCACGGCGAGGTGCCGCACCCGGGCGACCAGGACGTCCTCGTAGTGCGAGCGGTCGAAGATGCCGATCTCCCCGGGCCGCGGCAGCGCGCGCCGCACCCGCCACAGGAAGTCGTGCGCGCGCTCCTCGGCGGTGGGCGCCCTGAAGGCCCGGACCCGGCAGCCGGCCGGGTTCAGCAGGCCGGCCACGTGCTTGACCGTGCCGCCCTTGCCGCTGGTGTCCATGCCCTGCAGCACCAGCAGCACCCGGCGGCGGTCGCCCGCGGTGGACGCCGCCCACAGCCGGTCCTGCAGGGCGGCCAGGCGCCTGCCCATGCGCCCGGTCTGCGCGAGCGCGGCGTCCTTGCCACCGGGGTCGCCCGGGGTCGCCCGGGTGTCGTGCGCGGACAGGTCGACCGGCTCGCCGGGCGGCAGGCGCAGCCGCGTCCGCAGCTCCTGCTCCCCGGCCCCCTTCTTCGTCATGCGGTGCCCCTTCCGGACCGGCTGCCCCGGCGGCCCGATCGGCGGCCGGACCTCGATGGTGCGCCGCTCCGGCGGAGCGCGCCAGTGTCCGTGCCGGGGCCCCGGCACGGACACTGGCGCGCTCCGCCGGAGCGGGGCCTAGCCGGAGCGCGTTCCCGCCTGCCCGTCCGGCACGGGCAGCTGCGCCCGCTCCAGGAAGCGCAGCAGCTCCACCGGGAACGGCAGGACGAGGGTGGAGTTCTTCTCCGCCGCGACCGCCACGATCGTCTGCAGCAGCCGCAGTTGGAGGGCGGCCGGGGTCTCGGACATCTGCTCGGCGGCCTCGGCCAGCTTCCGGGAGGCCTGCAACTCGGCGTCGGCGTTGATGATCCGGGCCCGGCGCTCGCGGTCCGCCTCGGCCTGGCGGGCCATGGACCGCTTCATCGTGTCCGGCAGGGACACGTCCTTGATCTCCACCCGGTCGACCTGGATGCCCCAGCCGACGGCCGGACTGTCGATCATCAGCTCCAGGCCCTGGTTGAGCTGCTCCCGGTTGGACAGCAGGTCGTCCAGGTCGCTCTTGCCGATGATCGACCTGAGCGAGGTCTGGGCCATCTGCGAGACCGCGAACCGGTAGTCCTCAACCTTCACCAGCGCGCTGGCCGCGTCGACCACCCGGAAGTAGACGACCGCGTCCACGCGCACGGTCACGTTGTCGCGGGTGATGCCCTCCTGGGCGGGGACCGGCAGCGTGACGATCTGCATGTTGACCTTGTGCAGCCGGTCCACGAAGGGAATGACCAGCGTCAGCCCGGGCGACCGCACCTCTCCCGTGACCCGCCCCAGCCGGAACAGCACCCCCCGTTCGTACTGCTTGACCACCCGCGCCGCCATCGCCAGGTACACGAGGCCGGCGCAGGCGACCGCCACGAGGGCACTCAGCAGGATCTGGAGCATGGGGACCTCCTCGAAGAGGCCTGTTGTGTCCGCTGGTGCCACGATATGCCCGGTTCGGGGCGGAAGCCATGGGCGGCGCCCGGGCCGCGGTGTCTCAGGCCCCCGTGCCTCCCGCCGCCTCGACGGGCCGGGGCGCGGCCCCGAGCCGCAGCGCGGTGACCCGCACCGGTTCCGTGCCCGCCGCGCTGTGCCGCTGGGCCCAGTTCTCCAGGGCCGTGCGGCAGGCGTGGTCCAGGTGGTGCAGGCCGCTGAGGTCCAGCCGCACCGGGCGGTCCTGGGGCAGCGACTCCAGGGTGTCGAGGATCCTCGGCAGCCGCAGGAAGGTGGCGTTGCCCGACAGGGACGCCCGGACCGGGCCGGTGCCCCCGTCGACCACCTCCAGCTTGATGTGCGAGGCCTCCCACGCCGTCTTGACGACCGACAGCGCCAACCCGACGAGCACGCCCTCGAACATGCTGACGGCGACGATCGACACGGCCGTGACCATGAGGATCAGCGCCTCGCCCCGGTGTTCACGCCACAGCACCGCCAGCGTCCGGACCGGCACCAGCTTGGCGCCCGCGTGGATCAGCACGCCGGCCAGGGCCGGGACGGGGAAGTAGGCGAGCACGCCCGGCAGCAGCGCGGCGAACAGCAGCAGCCACACGCCGTGCAGGACGCGCGAGGCCTTCGTCCGGGCGCCCGCCTGGACGTTGGCCGCGCTGCGCACGATCACCGCGGTCATGGGCAGCGCGCCGAGCAGCCCGCACACGGTGTTGCCCGCGCCCTGGGCCATCAGCTCCTGGTCGTAGCGGGTGCGCGGGCCGTCGTGCAGCCGGTCCACGGCCGCCGCGCTGAACAGCGACTCGGCGGACGCGATCAGCGTGAACGCCACGACCGTGCCGAGCACCCCGAGGCCCGCCAGTTCGGTGACGGAGCCGAGCGGCGGCGGCTGGACCGCGTCCAGCAGCCCCTTCACCTCCACGGTCGCCACCGGCAGGTCCAGCGCGAGCACGGCCAGCGTGGCGAGCCCCACCGCGGCGAGCGGACCGGGCACCGTCCGCACCTTCGCCGGCAGGTGCTTCCACAGGACCAGGACCGCCACCGTGCCCGCGCACAGGGCGAGCGGGACGAGCGCGTCCCCGTTGCCGAGGGCGTCCGCGAACGCCCCCGGCAGGCCGGCCATCTTGCCCAGGCCCGAGTCGGGGGCCTTCGTCGCCATGGCCGGGTAGAGCTGACCGGCTATCAGCACCAGGCCGATTCCGGCCAGCATGCCCTCGACGACCGACACCGAGATGGCCCGGAAGTACCGGCCCAGCCGCAGTGCCCCCATGAGGACCTGGAGCAGACCGGTGGTGAGCACGAGGAGGCCGAGCATCGGCAGCCCGAACTCCTCGACCGCCTCGAAGACGAGCACGGTCAGTCCGGCGGCCGGCCCCGACACCTGCAGGCTGCTGCCGCGCATCAGGCCGGTGACGAGGCCGCCCACGATGCCGGTGACCAGGCCCAGTTCCGCCGGCACCCCGGAGGCGACGGCCACGCCCACGCACAGCGGCAGCGCGACCAGGAAGACGACGAGGGAGGCGGCGAAGTCCTGCCGCAGGAAGGGTAAACGGGACGTGCGTGCGGTGGTGTTGCTGCTCATCGGCGCGCTCACAGGGCTTCGAAGGTGTCGGTCTGCGGACGGTGCGTGCGGACGGTGCCGGTGTGCACCTCGTAGTACCAGCCGTGCAGGCCGAGCCCGCCCCGTGCCAGCTTCCGCTCCACGCACGGGTACGAACGCAGCCGCAGCAGCTGGGTCAGGACGTGGCTCTGGACGCCCTCGGCGACCTCCGGGTCCTCGGCCGCCCCGACCGGGCGCGGAGTGGCGTGTGCCAGCCAGTCGCGCACGGCGGGCACGGCGGTCAGGTCGTCGCCGCGCACGAGCGCGCCGACGGCGCCGCAGTGCGAGTGGCCGCAGACGACGATGTCGCGGACGCCGAGCACCTCCACGGCGTACTCGATGGTGGCGGCCTCGCCGGTGGGATGCGGCGAGTCGTACGGCGGGACGATGTTGCCCGCGGTGCGCAGCTCGAACAGCTCGCCGGGGCGGGCGCCCGTGATCAGGGCCGGGACGACCCGGGAGTCGGAGCAGGTGATGAACAGCGCCTGCGGGGACTGGCCCCCGGCGAGTTCGGCGAACTCCTCAGGGCGCTGTCCGAACGTACGGGCGTTGTCGATGAGGGGCTGCATGATGGGCGGACTCCTCCTGGCGCGCCGTGGCGGCGCGTCGGACTCGGACGACGGTCATGGGGTGGGCGCGGCGGTCCCGGGAGCGGGACGCCGGCCGTGGGGGAGGGGAGGGAGAGCGGGGGCCCGCTCTCAGCAGCGCAGGACCTGGAGGGCCGCCGGAGTGCGGGCCCCGGGGGGTCTCGTGGCGTGCTCGTGCGGGGCACCGCACGCGCCGGGCGGGTGCGGTGCGGCGGCCTGCCGGGATATCGGCGCGCGCTCGGGTGCCCCGGCGGAGGCGGGGCCGCGCTGCCGGTCGCGCAGGCACGGCACGGTGGTCACGGGCCGATGCGGGTGGCGCGGCTCGCGGAGGGTGTCCGCTCCGGCGCGCGCCGGCTGCGTGGAGGGGGTGATTCCAGGCCCGGCCTTGGCCTTCGCATGACCGAGTGTGTGCGCGGAAGCGAAGGTTCCCGTGGGTGCGAGGAACTGCAGGGCGAGCAGGGCGGCGGCGAGGAGGGCGAGTGCGGTCCGGGCCCCCGTGCCTCGGAACATGGGCCCACCTCCCCGACGTCCACGTCTTTTGCGCTGACCAAGTCTTGGTCAACGGTTGGTCAAGAAGTACGTTAGCCGTCCGCAGTCCTTTGCGGGGTCAACGGCGGGTTGCGCGCGTGAAAGAGCGTGAAAAGTGCGGGTCGCATGGCGAGAAACGGCCCTTGACCCGCGAAGGGGTGGCCGTTTAGTGGACGGTGGTGCGCACGGTCGCTACGGGGTGACGAGCCCCTCGGCCTCCCGGGCCAGCGCGGTGAGCCGGGACATCGCGCGGAAGTACTTCTTGCGGTAGCCGCCGTTCAGCATCTCCTCGCTGAACAGCCGGTCGAACGGCAGGCCCGAGGCCAGCACCGGGACCTCCCGGTCGTAGAGCCGGTCGGCCAGCACCACCAGCCGCAGCGCCGTCGACTGGTCCGGTACCGGCCGCACGCCGGTGAGGCACACCGCCGTCACCCCGTCGGTCAGCGCGCCGTACCGGCTCGGGTGCACCCTGGCCAGGTGCTCCAGCAGCTGCGGGAAGCCGTCCAGGGAGGCGCCCGCGGTGGCGCGGGCCGCCTTCGCGACCTCCTCGTCGGTGAACGGCGCCGGCGCCTTAGGCAGGCCGCGGTGCCGGTAGTCCTCGCCGTCGATGCGCAGGGTGCGGAAGTGGGCCGACAGGCCCTGGATCTCGCGCAGGAAGTCGGCCGCCGCGAACCGGCCCTCGCCGAGCCTGCCGGGCAGCGTGTTGGAGGTGGCGGCGAGCGCCACGCCCGCCTCGACCAGCCTGCCGAGCAGCGTCGACACCAGGACCGTGTCGCCGGGGTCGTCCAGCTCGAACTCGTCGATGCATAGCAGGCTGTGACCGGACAGGGTCCGCACCGTCTCCTGGAAGCCGAGGGCGCCGACCAGGTTGGTCAGCTCCACGAAGGTGCCGAACGCCTTGCGGGCGGGCTCGGCGGGGGCGGCGTGCCAGAGGGAGGCGAGCAGGTGGGTCTTGCCGACGCCGTAGCCGCCGTCGAGGTAGACGCCGCGGGGGCCGGCCGGGGTCCTGGACGCCCTGGACCTGCCGAACCCGAACAGGCCGCGCCGGCCGGTGCCCGGGGGCTGCGCGCCGCCGAGCCCGGCCGCGAAACCCTCCAGCACCCGTACGGCCTCGGTCTGGCTCGGCCGGCCGGCGTCCGGGACGTACGTCGAGAAGCGGACCGAGTCGAAGCGGGGCGGCGGCACCATCTCGGCGACCAGCCGGTCCGCGGGGACGCGGGGCTCGCGCGAGCACAGGGACAGCGGTTCCGCGCCGGTCAGGGGGCCGGTTCCGGGGGCGGTGGAGGAGGAGGACACGGTCACCCATGCTAAGCGCCGTGTCACACTGCACGGCATGCGACGCCTGTTCCCTGTGACCGACGAAACAGCAGCTCCCGCCCGGGGCGGGACGCCGGGGGACGGTGCGGCCGGGGGCGGGGGGCACGAGTGGGGCCTCGCCGAGCTGGCCGCCGCCTACGCCTACCCGGAACCCCCCGCCGGCGACCCCCGGCCGTGGCTGAGGGCCAACATGGTCTCGTCCCTGGACGGCGCGGCCCAGCACGAGGGGCGCTCGCAGCCGATCTCCAGCGCCGCCGACATGCGGATCTTCGGCACGCTGCGGGCGCTGGCGGACGTCGTCCTGGTCGGTGCGGAAACGGTACGGCAGGAGGGGTACCGCCCGGCCCGCGCGCGTGCGGAGTTCGCGGCCGCCCGAGCGGCCGCCGGACAGGCCCCGGTTCCGGCCGTCGCGATCGTCAGCGCGGGACTGGAGCTGGACTTCTCCCTGCCGCTGTTCACCTCGCCCCTGGTGCCCACGCTCGTGCTCACCGGCGCCGCCGCGGACCCGGACCGCGTGGCCGCCGCCGAGCGGGCCGGCGCCCGCGTGGTCGTCGCCGGCGCGGGCGGGACCGTCGACCCCGCCCGCGCGGTGGACGCCCTCGCCGCCCTCGGCCACACCCGGCTGCTCACCGAGGGCGGGCCCCGGCTGCTGGGCCAGCTGGTCGCCGCCCGTGTGCTCGACGAGCTGTGCCTGACCGTCTCGCCGATGCTGACCGCGGGCGACGCGCAGCGCATCGCCCGGGGCCCGTCCGTCGCCGTCCCGCACCGCTTCGCACTCGTGTCCCTGCTGGAGGAGGACGGATTCCTGTTCAGCCGCTACCAGCGTGTCTGACATCGGTGGAATCGACCGTTCCGTTTCACTTCCGGCGGGCGGCCCCCCGTCCGGTACTACTCGTCCGCTCACGGGGCAGGATGGTTTCCGCAGGGCCCTGCCGGGCCCGCGGAGGACGCAGGGCCGACGGGCCCCGAAGGAGAAAGAGGCGCCGGGTGTTCACAAGCGTTCTGATGATCGAGAAGGCCCTGACGTCCGCCGACGTGGAGTTCGTCACCACCTTGCACGGGGACGAGCCGGTCGTCTTCCACGTGCTGCTCCAGCCCCGCGGGGACCAGGCGGACCGCCTGCTGCGGGCCATCGACGACGTCGCGCTCGGCGAACTGGACGAAGCCGTCCGCGAGGGGGAGACCCCCGAGGGCGAAGAGGCCAAGAGCGTCGGGCAGCGGGCCCTGGAGGTGTCCTTGCAGGCCCTGCGTGCGGCGGGCAGCGGGGCGGAGGGGCGGCTGGTCGAGGAGCACCCGCTGGACGCGCTGAAGGGGCTGGTCGCCGAGGTGCGCGCGGACGAGGTGATCGTGCTGACCGACCCGCACTACGTGGAGGAGTTCTTCCACCGTGACTGGGCCTCGCGGGCGCGGCACCGGGTGGGCGTACCGGTGCTGAAGCTGTTCTCCCACAGCAAGGCCTAGGGTCCCTCGTCCGGACCGGGCAGGGCAGGTCCCTCGTCCGGACCGGACCGGGGAGCGGTGCGTCCCCCGCGCGGCACCCGGCGCTCCAGCGCATAGGCTAGGGCTGCTCAGCCTCGTACCGGATCTTGGGGAGAAAAGCGCATGGCACCCGGACTTCCTGCCGCCATGGACCGACCGCACTTCATCGGCATCGGCGGCGCCGGGATGTCGGGGATCGCGAAGATCCTCGCGCAGCGCGGGGCCCAGGTCACCGGCAGCGACGCCAAGGAGTCGGCGACCGTCGGGGCGCTGCGGGCGCTGGGCGTCACCGTGCACGTCGGGCACGCCGCCGCGCACCTCGCCGACGACGCCAGCTGCGTCGTCGTGTCGTCGGCGATCCGCGAGGACAACCCGGAGCTGGTCCGCGCCGCCGGGCTGGGCATCCCCGTGGTGCACCGGGCCGACGCGCTGGCCGCGCTGATGGAGGGGGCGCGGCCCGTCGCGGTGGCCGGCACCCACGGCAAGACCACCACCACCTCCATGCTGGCGGTCTCCCTCACCGAGCTGGGGCTGCGGCCGTCGTACGCCATCGGCGGCGACCTGGACGCGCCCGGCTCGAACGCGCTGCACGGCGAGGGCGACCTCTTCGTCGCCGAGGCGGACGAGTCGGACCGCAGCTTCCACAAGTACGCGCCCGAGGTCGCCATCGTCCTCAACGTCGAGCTGGACCACCACGCCAACTACGCCTCGATGGACGAGATCCACGCGTCCTTCGAGACCTTCGCCGGCCGGATCGTGCCCGGCGGCACGCTGGTGGTCTCCGCCGACCACGAGGGCGCCCGC
Source organism: Streptomyces sp. TG1A-8 (assembly GCF_030499535.1). Taxonomy (NCBI): domain Bacteria; kingdom Bacillati; phylum Actinomycetota; class Actinomycetes; order Kitasatosporales; family Streptomycetaceae; genus Streptomyces; species Streptomyces sp. TG1A-8. The sequence goes on along the minus strand of NZ_JASTLB010000001.1, from coordinate 1,694,002 downwards.
GAGCTGACCCGGCGGCTGGCCGGATCGGTGCGGACGGTGACGTACGGCGAGGCCGAGGACGCCGACGTCCGGGTCCTGTCGATCGTGCCGCAGGGGCTGCGCAGCCGGGTCACCGCCCGGCTGGACGGACAGGAGCTGACCTTCACGGTCTCCGTACCCGGCCGGCACTACGCCCTCAACGCCGTCGCCGCGCTCACCGCCGGCGCCGCCCTCGGCATCCCGGCCGGCGAGCTGGCGCCCGCGCTCGCCGCGTACACCGGGGTCAAGCGGCGCCTGCAGCTCAAGGGCGAGGCGGCCGGCGTCCAGGTGATCGACTCCTACGCCCACCACCCCACGGAGATGACCGCCGACCTGGAGGCCATGCGGGGGGCCGCCGGTGACGCGCGCATCCTCGTCGTCTTCCAGCCGCACCTGTTCTCCCGCACCCAGGAGCTGGGCGAGGAGATGGGCCGGGCGCTGGCCCTCGCGGACGCCTCCGCCGTCCTGGACGTCTACCCGGCCCGCGAGGACCCGATCCCCGGCGTGACCAGCGAGCTGATCGTCGAGGCCGCGCGCGCGGCGGGCGCCGACGTCACCGCCGTGCCCGACGGGACGGAGATCCCCGAGCTGGTCGCGGGAATGGCGAAGCCCGGTGATCTCGTTCTCACCATGGGCGCAGGTGACGTGACCGACCTGGGCCCGCGGATCCTGGACCGCCTCGCACGGCGGTAGGCAGCACGGAAGGGGCTGAGGCTCGATGTCGTACGACGTGGAGAAGCCGGACGAGCAGTGGCGGGCGGAGCTGACCCCGACGGAGTACGCCGTACTGCGCCAGGGGGCCACCGAGCCGGCCTTCACCGGCGAGTACACGGACACCAGGGCCGAGGGCGTCTACTCCTGCCGGGCCTGCGGTGCCGAGCTGTTCACCTCCGGCACCAAGTTCGAGTCGCACTGCGGCTGGCCGAGTTTCTACGACCCGAAGGACACCGACGCGGTGGAACTGGTCGAGGACCGCTCCCACGGCATGGTCCGCACCGAGGTCCGCTGCGCCCGCTGCGGTTCCCACCTGGGCCACGTCTTCGCGGGCGAGGGCTATCCGACCCCGACCGACCAGCGGTACTGCATCAACTCCGTCTCGCTGCGGCTGGCCACCGACGGGGGCTGAGCGAGCACGGCGCGCGGCCGGGCCCGGCCGGTGCGGGGCCCGGCCGCCGCGCACCCGGCGGGCTCGTCCGGCCGCCCTCCCGGCCCCGTACGGGGGCGGCGCGCCGGTCACCGGTGCCCCGTGCGGACACGGCGCCCGCCGTGGCCGCCGGAGCGCCGGGACACTCGCGGTCTAGACTCTCCCCGCAGCGGCCTGCGCATCGAAGACCGTGGCCGAAAGAGGGCAGAAATCTGCCAGACCCGGAGGGTATTCGGCGTTTTGATACGGATAGATTCAGTCACGAAGCGGTACCCGGACGGCACGGTCGCGGTCGACCGGCTGTCCTTGGAGGTACCGGACCGCTCGATCACCGTCCTCGTCGGCCCCTCGGGCTGCGGCAAGACGACCACACTGCGGATGATCAACCGGATGGTGGAGCCCACCGAGGGCAGCATCCTCCTCGACGGCAAGGACGTCCGGCAGCAGCCGGTCAACACCCTGCGTCGGTCGATGGGGTACGTCATCCAGAACGCCGGGCTCTTCCAGCACCGCACCATCGTCGACAACATCGCCACCGTGCCCCGCCTGCTGGGCTGGAGCAGGCAGAAGGCGCGGGCGCGCGCCGCGGAACTGATGGAACGGGTCGGGCTGGACACCGCGCTGGCCACGCGGTACCCGTACCAGCTCTCCGGGGGCCAGCAGCAGCGCGTCGGCGTGGCCCGGGCGCTCGCCGCCGATCCGCCGGTGCTGCTGATGGACGAGCCCTTCTCCGCCGTCGACCCCGTCGTGCGCAAGGGCCTGCAGGACGAACTCCTGCGCCTGCAGGACGAACTGGGCAAGACCATCGTCTTCGTCACCCACGACATCGACGAGGCGATCAAGATCGGCACGATGGTCGCCGTGCTGCGCACCGGCGGCCGGCTGGCCCAGTTCGCCCCGCCCGCCGAACTGCTCAGCGCGCCCGCCGACGCCTTCGTGGAGGACTTCCTCGGCGCCGACCGGGGCATCCGCCGGCTGTCCTTCTTCCCGTCCGGGGAACTGCGGCTGCTCAGCGCGCCCGTCGTCGCGATCGACGCGGGCGCGGCGCAGCTCGCCGAGCGGTCCGCGGCCGCGGCCGCCCCCTACCTCCTCGTGACCGGTCCCGACGGCAGGCCGCTCGGCTGGGGCGCGCCGGACGACCTCACCGCCGGCGCGATCGACCCCGGGCGGCTGCTGCCTTACGGGCGGCCGTTCGTGCCCGGCACCGACTCGCTGCGCGCCGCGCTCGACGGGGCCGTGCTCTCGCCGACCGGGTGGGCGGTCGCGGTGGACGGCGGGGGACGCGCCCTCGGCGTCGTCTCCCAGCAGACCATCGGGGAGGCGATCCGCGCCGCCCACGGCCGGGTGGCGGACCGTGCCGACGCGAAGGCCGTGCGGTGAGCGGCTTCTTCGACATCCCCAGCGACCTCCAGCACAGTTACGCCGGACTGATCGGCCTGCACCTGCGCGAGGCCCTGCTGCCGGTGCTGGCCGGGCTGCTCGTCTCGCTGCCCCTGGCCCAGCTGTGCGTGCGCTTCCGCTGGCTGTACCCGCCCGTCCTCGGCGTCACCACCGTGCTGTACGCCATCCCGTCGCTGGCCTTCTTCGTGGTGCTCATCGACTACACCGGCCAGACCGAGACCACGGTGATGATCCCGCTCGCCCTCTACAGCCTGGTGGTGCTGGTGCCGGCGATCGTGGACGGCGTCCGCTCGGTGCCGCCGGAGACCCTGGCCGCCGCCACCGCCATGGGCCTGGGGCCCGTGCGGCGTTACTTCCAGGTCCAGCTCCCCATCGCCGTACCGGCGATCATCGCGGGACTGCGGGTGGCCACCGTGTCGAGCATCTCCCTCGTCAGCGTCGGCATGCTCATCGGCAACCAGGGCGCCCTGGGCAACCTGCTCAACGACGCCAGCATCTACCACCGCCCCGAACTCGCCGTGACCTCGGTGCTGACCATCGCGGCGCTGGCCGTCCTCGCCGACGCCGTGCTGATCCTCGTCCGGCTGCTGCTGACCCCCTGGATGCCGAGGAAGGGCGCCGCCCGGTGAACGTACTGCACTTCGTCCACGCCTTCCTGAGCGACGGCGCCCACTGGCACGGCTACGACGGCATCCCCACCCGGGTCGCCGAGCACGTCCGGTACACCCTGCAGGCCCTGGCGATCGCCGCCGTGATCGCACTGCCCGTCGGCCTGGTCACCGGCCACACCGGGCGCGGCGGCAACGTCCTCGCGCTGGTCGCCACCACGGGCCGGGCGCTGCCCAGCTTCGGCCTGCTGGTGCTGCTGTTCATCTGGATCGGGTTCGGCCTGCTGCCGGTGATGATCCCGCTGGTGGCGCTGGCCGTCCCGCCGATCCTGGTCACCACCTACGAGGCGGTCCGCTCGGTCGACCCCTCCCCGGTCGACGCCGCGCGGGGCATGGGCATGTCCGAATCCCGGGTGCTGTTCCAGGTGGAACTCCCGGTCGCGCTCCCGCTGATCCTCACCGGCCTGCTCACGGCCACCATCCAGATCGTCTCCACCGCCACCATCGCCGCCTACATCAGCCTCGGCGGCCTCGGCCGGTACATCATCGACGGCCTCTACCAGAAGGACTACGAGAAGGTCGTCGGCGGCGCCACCCTGGTCGCCGGGATGGCGCTCACGACCCTCGCGCTGTTCTGGCTGATCGGCCGGCTCGCGGTGTCGCCGGGGGTGCGCAGGAGCAACTGACCCGCCGGCTACGTCCCGGTGCGGGCCAGCGCCAGCTCCAGCACGACGAGCAGCGCGTCCCGCACCGAGCCGCGCTCTCGGGCGTCGAACACCACGACCGGGACGCCGTCGGAGACGTCCAGCGCCCAGCGGACCTCGTCCAGCGAGTGCTCCACCTCCCCGTCGAAGGCGTTGACCGCCACCGCGAACGGGACACCCTTGTGCTCGAAGTAGTCCACGGCCGCGTAGCAGTCGTCCAGGCGGCGGGTGTCGACGACGACCAGCCCGCCGACCGCGCCCTCCACGATGTCGTCCCACATGAACCCGAACCGCTCCTGCCCGGGAGTGCCGAACAGGTACAGCTTCAGCGTCGGGTCGATGGTGACGCAGCCGAAGTCCATGGCCACCGTGGTGGTGGTCTTGCGCGGCGTGTGCGTGAGGTCGTCCACCCCCGCCGCGACCTCGGTGATCGACGCCTCCGTGGTCAGCGGCTCGATCTCCGAGATCGCGCCGACGGCGGTGGTCTTGCCCACGCCGAAGCCGCCCGCGATCACCATCTTCACCGGCAGCGGCGGCCGGACGGCGGTGTGCGCGGCCGTGCTCCGAAGGAGCGGTTCAGTCGGTGTCACTCAGTACCCCTCGGGAGTCGGGGACGGCCCGCAGGCCATCGATAACCCTGCGCAGGACGGAGGCGTCGTGGGTGGAGGCGGCGTCGGGCACGTACACCGCCAGCCGCCCCGCGTCACGCAGGTCCTCGGCGAGCACGCGGACCACGTTGAGGTGCAGGCGCAGCCGGGCCGCGACCTCCGCGAGCGACTGCGGCAGCCGGCAGGCGGCAACGATGTCGCGGCTTTCGAACGAGAGTGCGCCGAGCGCCTCCAGGCCGGCGACGGTGGCCACCACCTGCGTCTCCACCGGCATCGCCCGGCCGGAGGAGGCGTCCGCCACCCGGCCCGCGGTGACCAGGAACGGCCGTACGGCGGGGGCGGGGCCGACCGGGTCGCTGCCCGGGGGCGGGGTGCCGTCCGCCATGACTGCCTGCTCCTCCTCTCCGTGGCCGGCCGCACCGGTCAGCGCGTGGCGCCGACGCTGTTCTTCAGTTCGAGGACGAGCTGCGGACTGAGCGCGGCACCGGCCCGGTTGGCGAACAGCGTCATCTCGTAGGCGATGTTGCCGAGTTTGGCGTCCTTGTCGGCGACCACGCCGAGGACGGCGCCGCTGCCGATCGCGGAGACGATCACGTGACCGCCCTCCAGGTCGATGATGACCTTGTTCAGGCCGCCCAGACCGTAGTTGCCGGAGGCGCCGGCGGCCAGGCTGGTGATGCCCGAGACGATCGCCGCGAGCCGCTCGGAGTGGGCGCGCTCGCGCAGCTCCGACACGGCGATCAGCAGGCCGTCGGAGGAGACGGCGATCGCGTCGACGACACCGGCGGTCCCGGTCGCGAAACGGTTCAGCAGCCAGGTGAAGTCGGCCGCGGCTGCCTGCAGGTCGGTCGGCGGGGTGCCGCCGGTCGGGGTACTCACTGCTCGACTCCTTCCGGAAGGTGCTTCTGCTCGTGCGAGGGGGGCGTCGTCCCTCGGGGTGCGGATGTGGGTGCGGGTGCGGGTGCGGGTGCGGATGTGGGTGCGGGACCGGGGGGCGTGGGGGCCGGCGGGGCTTCGAGGGGCCGTGGCGCGGCGGCGCCGCTGTCGCGCCGGGCGCGTTCCACCGCCGCCTCGAACTCCTCCAGCTCGTCGCGCTCCGCCTCGGCGTCCCGCGGGCGCACCGCCTGCGGGACGGCCCGGGCGGCGCCGGCGGCCGTGCGCAGTGTGGCCCCCCGGACCCGGCGGCGCAGGGGGCGGCCGGTGCCGGAGCCTTCCGGGGCCGCACCCGTCCCGCCGCGGGAGGCCGGGACGGACGGGGCCTGCCCGGCACGGTCCCGGTCCTGCCCGGACGGGCCGGCCACCGGGTCGGCGCCCCGCGCGCCGGCCGGAGCCGGGAGCGCGGCGCGTGCGCCGGCCGCGGTGGGCGCGGGCGCGGCGCCCGAGCCGGGCCCTGCGGCCGACGCGCCGGCGTCCCGCCCGTCGGCCGGTACCGGTTCCCGGCGGTGCGGCTCCCGGCGCGGGAGCGGACCGGAGGGGCCGGAGCCCGCCGGCCCGGTCCCCGCGGCCGGGTCCGCCGGGTCCCTGCGCGCCGTCCCGGCGTCCGCCGGCCGGACCGCGGGCGTGTCCGCCGCCGGGCCCGTCGTCAGCAGCAGGGCGGACGGGAGGGTCACCTCCGCCGTCACACCGCCGCCCGGGGTACGGGTCAGCTCGACCCCGATCTCCCAGCGCCGCGCCAGCGCGCCCACCACGAACAGGCCCAGCACCTTCGTCGGCACCAGGTCGAGGCGCTCGCGGCGGATCAGCCGGGCGTTCTCCTCGGCGAGGCGCTCGGCGCTCATGCCCAGGCCGTGGTCGGTGACCACCACGTGCGCGCCCCCGGCACCGGAGCCGACGGTCACCTCGACGGGACTGCCCTCCGGGGAGAACGACACGGCGTTCTCCAGCAGTTCGGCGATCATCAGGGTGAGGTCGCCGACGGCGTCCGGCTCGATCACGGCGTCCGAGGCGGCGTACAGCCGCACCCGCCGGAAGCCCTCGATCTGCCCGAGCGCGGCCCGCACGACGTTGGACAGGGCCACGGGCCCGCCGTCCAGCACCGCCTCCCGGATGCCGGCCAGCAGCATGAGGCTGTCGGCGTTGCGGCGCAGGCGTACGGCGATGTGGTCGATGGAGTACAGCCGTTCCAGCAGCGCCGGGTCGGTCTCGCCGCGCTCCACCGCGTCGATCAGCGCGAGCTGGCGCGTCGTCAGGTTGCTGACGCGGCGGCCGACGTTGCCGAACATCTCGGCGGTGTTGCGCCGGCTGAGCACCTGCCGCTCCAGCAGCGCGGCGGCACTGGCCTGCACCCGGTTGAACGCCTCGGCCAGGGCGCCGATCTCGTCGCGCGCCGTGACCGGCACGTCCCGCAGCCGGGGCGGTCCGTCGTCCTCGGTGTCGTCGTCGGCCACCCGCGCCAGCTCACGGCCGGCCGCCTCGGCGACCTCCCGCGCGGCTCCGGTCAGGGCCTGCACCGGCCGGATCACCGAGCGGCGGACCAGGACCGCGAGCGCGATCCACAGGGCGAAGCCCAGGAACGCGCCGCCCAGCAGGAGCGCCGCGTGCCGGCGGGCGGCGTCGGAGGCGTCGTCGGCGCGGTCGGCGATCTGCCCGATCAGCGCGGTGGTGATCTTCAGTCGGGCGGCGGCCTGGGCGGGATAGTCGGGGTAGTCGCCCAGCGCGTCCTGGACCGTCCGCCGGATCGCCTGCGGGCCGTCCGCCACCAGCCTGCCGGGGTCGACCTGCAGCTCGGCGTACGACGCGGCGATGTTGCGCTGGGCCGGGGCGTGCTCGATCCCGGCGAGCCGCTCGGCCTGCGCCTCGGTGGCGAAGCGGGTGAAGCGGTCGGCCTGGTGGGTGTAGAGGTCGTGGGCGCCGACCGCGTTGGTGAACTCGATCAGCGCGTTGGTGTCCCCGGTGGTCGCCGCGAACACGTTGGTCTCGAAGGCGCCGTGGGCGGCGTCCGCGCGCAGCAGCGAGTCCAGCAGGTTGCCGGTGAAGGTGGTGGCGAGGTCGGGGTTGCGGTCCAGGCCGAGCCCGTCGATCAGGCCGGTGGCGGCGTCGGCGTACGCCGGGTCGATGTTGTCGGCCGGCAGGTACGCCTCCGCCACCGAGGTGCGCAGGCTCGACAGGCCCTCGATCTGGCGCAGGGCCTGTGCCTCGCGGTCCGGGAGACGCCCGCCGAACGTCCGGCGGACCGCCCTCACCTGGGAGTCGACCGCCTCCCGGGCCGCGCGGTAGGCGGCCGTGGAAGGCCTGTCGGAACCGGACTCGTAGTGCGCGGACAGCAGGATCGCCTGCTGGTGCTCGGCCTCGACACGGTCCACCAGCCGCGCCACCTGCGCGCTGTCCCGCACCAGCCGGGCCGCCGCCTGGGCACTGTTCGACTGCTCCACCAAGTCGCTGATCAGGTACGACAGCAGGACGGTGATGACCGCGAGGGGGATGCCGACGAGCAGGTTCAGCTTGCGCCGGAAGGGCCAGCGGTCGGCGAAGTCCCGTCGGGCGCCCGGTGCCGGGGCGTGCGGAGCGGGCGCGTCCACCTGGGTCGTGGACACCGGGCCTCCCTCGTGGGTGTCTTGCCCGGGGGCGTCGCCACCCCCGAACCGCCTACGTCACGACACGAAGCGGGCCCTGCGCACCGCTGCGACCGGATATCAACGTGACCGAATATCAATGTCCGTGAGGGTACAACGCGCTTGAAGCGTCGATCAGCTCGTCCCGTATCAAGAATGCGTCACGAAAACGCGCCCACCGGTCCGGCATCGACGCCAATCGGTGACCTGGGGACACTTGACTGACGCGGAAGCCGCTGGCTTGGATCGACGGGTGACTTACACCAACCGCACCAGCAGGTCCATCCGGAGGAACCGAGGCGTGGCGGCGGCCGCCCTCGCGGCGGCGGCCCTGCTGACGGGCTGCGGCTCCTCCGGCGACGGCAAGACCGACAATCCCCTTTCGGACACCGGGGCGAGCGGTGACGGCGTCGTCGTCGGATCCAACAACTTCGCCGAGAGCATCCTGCTCGCGGACATCTACGGCGAGGCCCTCAGGGCCAAGGGCGTCAAGGTCACGTACAAGCTGAACATCGGCAGCCGGGAGACCACCTACGGTCTGCTCAAGAACGGCTCCGTCTCCGTCCTGCCCGAGTACAACGGCGCGCTGCTGGCCTACCTCGACGCCAAGGCGGCCCCCAAGACGCTCGGGGAGACCACGGACGCGATCAAGGCCAAGCTCGACTCCAAGCTCACCCTGCTGAACCCCGCGCCGGCGCAGGACAAGGACTCGATCACGGTCAACGCGGCCACCGCGAAGAAGTACGGCCTGGACGGGAAGTCCTCCGTCGCCGACCTGAAGGACGCCGCGAAGGACCTGGTCATCGGCGCCTCGCCGGAGTTCCAGACCCGTCAGCAGGGCCTGGCGGGCCTGAAGGACGTGTACGGCCTGCAGTTCAAGTCCTTCAAGGCGCTGGACGCGGGCGGCCCGCTCACCCAGGCGGCGCTGAAGAGGAACGCCGTGCAGGCGGCGGACATCTTCACCACGGACCCGACCATCGCCAAGGAGAAGTTCGTCGTCCTGCAGGACCCGAAGAACCTCTTCGGGTTCGAGAACGTCCAGCCGCTCGTGCACAGGAGCGCGCTCTCCCCCAAGGGCGTCGACGCGCTCAACGCCGTCTCGGCCAAGCTGGACACCGCGACCCTGCTGGACCTGGACACCCAGGTGCAGTCGCAGAACAAGGACCCGCTGGACGTCGCCAAGGCCTGGCTGAAGTCCGCCGGTCTCGGCTGACGCACCCGGCCGGACCCTGACCGTGGACGCGACGACGCGGGTGCACCCGGAGACCGGGGACACCCGCGTCGTGCTCGACGGCACCGGCCTCGCCCTGCCGGCACTGGTCCGGCTCGCCGACGCCACGGCCGACCCCGCCGTCGACCCCGGGGCCCTGGACCGGCTGGGCCGCGCCCACGACAGGGCCGGCCGGCTCGCCGCCACCGGCCGCTGGTACGGCCGGGGCACCGGCGTCGGCGCCCACCGCTCGGTCCTGGTCGGCCCCGACGACGAGGCCGCGCACGGCCTGCGGCTGCTGCGCAGTCACGCCGGGGGCGCGGGCCCCCTCCTGCCGGTCCGCCAGGTCCGCGCGATGCTCGCCGTCCGCGCCAACCAGCTCCTGGCCGGCGGTTCCGGCATCCACCCGTCCTTCGTCACCGGTCTCACCGAGGCCCTGCGCCTGCGCGTCCACCCCGCCGTCAACGCCTACGGCGGCGTGGGCACCGGCGACCTGACGGCCCTGGCCCAGACCGGCCTGACCCTCATCGGGGAACGGCCGTGGCTGACGGCGGGGGAGCCGGTCCCGCCGCGCGGCGGGACCGGGGCGCCCGACCCCGCCCGCCGCCCAGGCGGCCCGGCCCCCGGCCCGGACGCGACGGGGGACCCGTGGGGCCTGCCCGGCCGGCCCCCCGGCCCGGACGCGGGTGCCGCACCGCCCCTCGGCGGTGAGCTGCCCGCACCGCTCGCCCTCCGGCCGGGCGACGCCCTCGCCCTGCTCAGCAGCAACGCGCTGGCGCTCGCGCAGGCCGCGCTCGCCGGGCACGAACTGGACGTCCTGCTGCGGGCCACCCACGCGGTCGCGGCCCTGTCCCTGGCCGCCGTCTCCGGCTCACCGGAGGCCTACGCCGCCCCGGTGCACGCCCTGCGGCCCTATCCCGGCCCGGCACGAGCGGCCGCCGAGGTGCGGCGCCTGCTCGATCCACCCCGCGCCCCGGCCGCGGGCCCGTCCCCCGAAACCCCGGCCGACCGCGCGCCCACCGGCACCCCGGCCGGGGGAGGGCCTCCCGCCTTCCCGGTCCAGCGGGCGTCTTCGGGTGGCCGGGCCGGGGGGACGGTCCCCGGTGTCCCGGCCCAGGACGCGTCCTCCGCCCGCCCGGCCGGCCACCCGTCACCCGCCCACCCGGCCGCACCCGCGCCGGACGTCCCGCCCACCGGCGGGCGGCGCGTCCAGGACCCGTTCGGCTTCCGGGTCTTTCCGCAGGGGCACGGCGTCGCCCTGGACGCCTGCGAGGCGCTGCGCCGGGTTGTCGAGGTCGAGATCAACTGTCCCAGCGAGAACCCCGTCCTCACCCCCGACGGCCGCCTCCACCACCACGGCGGTTTCTTCGCCGCCCCGCTCGCCCTGGCGCTGGACGGGCTGAACCTGGCCCTGCTGCAGACCGCGCAGCTCTCCACGGCCCGTCTGGCCGCGCTCGGCCGCGCCGACCTCACCGGCCTGCCCGCCTTCCTGGCCCCCGGGCCCGCCGGCAGCTCCGGCACGATGATCCTGGAGTACACCGCCCACTCGGCCCTCGCGGAGGTGCGGGCCTGCGCCGCCCCCGCCTCGGCCGGCCACGCCGTCCTCTCCCACGGACTGGAGGAGGCCGCCACCTTCGCCGGCCAGGCGGCCCGCCAGACGGAACGCGCCACCGACGCCTACGCCACCGTCCTGGCCTGCGAGCTGGTGGCCGCCGTGCGCGCGCTGCGCCTGCGCCCGGTACCCCCGTCGATCCCCGCCTTCGTCCTCGCGGCGGCCGCGCTCCCGTCCGGCACCGAGGACCGCCCGCTGAGCGGGGACATCGCCACGGCGGCGGAACTGCTGCCGCGCCTGGCCGAACTGTGAGCCGGCGCCCGTGCGGCCCCGCGGGAGGCGGCCGACGCGCCGGCCTGCCGTCCGGCCGGGCCGGGACCCGGGCACCCGCTCCGGCCACCGCGCGCACGCCGGGCGGTGCCCGGCCGGGCACCGGCCCCGGACCGCTCGCGGCCCGCGCGGCCCGCGGCGGACGTCAGCCGTAGGTCAGGTTCGCGCAGGGGTCGTCGTCCGCGGACCGCGCGCCGCCGGCCACGTCGCCCGGTACGGCGGTCGCGGTCGGCGCGGCGGAGGCGGACGCGGCGCCGGCGTACGACCGGCCGAGGACGACGTTGATCCGGGCCGCGCCGATCGGCTCCAGTTCCGCGCCCGGGAAGACCCTGGCCACCGTCCGGGCCCGCGCGGCCAGGCCGGGACCGTACTGGACGACCGTCGTCGCGTGGTCCTGGGAGGTGGCGGTCGCCGTACCGGTGACCGTGAAGCCGTCCGCGGTGAGCGCGGCGGCGCCCTGGGCGGCGAGCCCGCTGACGGTGGTGCCGTTGTAGACGGCGACGGCTATCCCCGCACCGGAGACCGCCGGGGCGGTGGGCGAGGCCGGGGCCGCCGGGCTCGCGCTCTTCCGGCCCCCCCTGCCGCTGGCGTCCGCGCCGTCGATCGTCCGGTCGGCCTTCAGCGCGGCCCACAGTTCGTCGGCGTCCGGTTCCACGACCGACACCCGGGAGCCCTGGAACTTCCAGGGGACGGTCACGAACTTGGTGTTGTGCAGGTCGATGCCCTTCAGCGACATCGCGAAGGAGATGAGCCTGTCGGCCGTGCCCAGCCCGGTGTCCACGGTCATCGACCTGGTCGCCGCGTTGGCCAGCGGCAGCAGCTTGGCCGGGGTGAGCCCGTTGCCCTCGACCTTTTTCAGCAGGCTGGAGACGAACGCCTGCTGGCGCTTGATCCGGCCGATGTCCGAGCCGTCGCCGATGCCGTGCCGGATGCGGACGTAGTCCAGCGCCTTCTCCCCCGAGACGGTCTGCACGCCCTTCGCGAACAGCAGCTTGCCACGGGTGGTGCGGTTGGGGTCGAGGTCGTTCTCGTAGACGTCGTTGGGCAGGCACACCTTGACGCCGCCCACCACCTCGGTCAGCGCCGCGAAGCCCTTGAAGTCCACGACGACCGTGTGGTCCACGCGCAGTCCGGTGAGCTTCTCCACCGTGTTCTGGGTGCAGGCCGGGTTGCCCTTGTCGGTCTCGCCGACGGAGAAGGCCGCGTTGAACATGGCGTCGGGCTGCGTCCTGGTCCAGTCGCCGTTCGGGAGCTTGCAGGGCGGTATGGTCACCAGGGTGTCGCGGGGTATGGAGACCGCGAGGGCGTGCCGGTGGTCGGCGTATATGTGGAGCAGGAACGTCGTGTCGGAGCGGCCGACGGCGTCCTTGTCGCCGCCACCGAGCGCCGCGTTGCCGTCGGTGCGCGAGTCCGAGCCGATGACCAGGACGTTCTCGCCCTCGGACGAGCCCGCGTCGGGCCGGTTGTCGGACAGGCCGCCGGAGTCGAAGGTCCGTATGTTGCCGTTCAGCTTCAGGTAGAGCCAGCCGGCGCCCGCGGTGACGAGCACCACGAAGGACACGCAGACGATGAGTGCCGTGCGCATCCGGTGCCGGTGCCGGCGGTCGCGGCCCGCGGAGCGGGGGCCGTCGCCCCCGCCGCCCGGGGCGGGCCGGTCCGGGCGGCCACCGCGGTTGCCGCGGCGGCGCGTCGGATCGGTACCCCGGTTGCTGGTGATGCTCATCGGCGCCCTCTTACGTCTCACCCTGGGTGGTCCAGGTGCGCAATGTAGCAATCCTCGCTGAGCGGACCCCGGGCGCAGAAGCCCCCGGCCGTCAGGAAGAACGTAAGAGGGGCAAGGCGGGCGGACCGGGCGGGGCCGGACCGGTGGGGCGGGGACGGGGCCGCCGCTCCTCAGGCCGGCTCGCCCGCCCCGTCGCCGAGGTCCCGCGCGGCGGCGGTCCGCCCGCGTCGCCTGCGCCGGCCGGTGCGGGGTTCCTGGTCGGGTACCCAGCCGAAGGCGAGGCAGCTGCCGGTGACGCCCAGGAGCAGCCCGATGAAGAAGCCGCCCAGGTTCGAGGTGAGCCAGGTGCCCAGGGACACCAGGACGCCGGTGAGGGAGTAGAACAGCCGCTGGGCGGGGTTGAAGAGGACCAGCAGTCCGAGCAGCACCATCAGGCCGGGCAGCAGGTAGCCGGCCAGGCCCTGCATGCCGATGTGCATCACGACCTCCAGCGAGGCCTTCTCGGTGAGCAGGATCTCCCCGCCGCCCAGGGTGAGCAGCAGCCCGCCCCAGAACGGCCGGTGGGCGCGCCACTCCCGGAAGGCGGTCCTCGCCCCCCGGCGCGGTCGCTCCGGCATCGCGATCAGCAACCCGAGCCGCTGAAGCGGAGCTTGAGCCCGGGCAGCTTGAACACGGCGGCCGTGGTGGCGTAGTTGGTCTGCCGCAGGTTGCCGATGTGGACGGTGTCCGCCTGCTGGCTGAAGACGCCGATCGGACCCTTGGCGTTGGCCTTGTCCAGGGTGCTGGCGTCGTTGCCGATCTCGATGTTGTCGAAGGACGCGTTGCCGGACAACTCGGTGGAGTCGGTGGTGAGGTCGCTGGCGGTCACCTTCTCGGCTCCGCCGCCCGCGGTGATCAGCAGGTTGGTGCCGCCCAGGTCGACGCTCTGGCACAGCTTGGTGAGCGTGGCCTTCTTGATCGCGGAGGTGACGACGAGCACCTGCCCGCCGGTGTCGCCGGCGTTCGGGCTGCCGTCCGCCATGTTGTCGAGTCCGCCGAACTGCTCGAAGCCGGTGCCGTTGAGTTCGGTCGCCGTGACCGTGAACGGCATGCCGGAGATGGCGAACTGCACGCCCAGCGCTCCCTGCGCGGTGAGGACCGCGAGGCCGGCGGCGACCAGGGTGGCGGGCACCGCCATCACGGCGGCCCGGCGCGGCCGTACCCGGCCCCGTCCCTCACCGCCCGCCGTCCCGGACGGGGCGGCGGGCGGTGAGGGGGAACCGCTTCCCGGGTTCCCGGGCGTGCTGTCGGCGGACGAGAAATCCGGGGACGAGGCCATGTCTGCTCCCATGGGCATAGATCAATGCGGGTTGGGTTTCAGGTGGCGCGATGTCCTGGCGCGGACGCGGCTGCCGTGCACGCCTCCTCGCACTCCCGGCGGGTGCAAGGACTTCCTCGTTACGCGGCAGTAGCCTTCGAGGAAGTTACCGCCGGTTACTTTGAAGGGTCAAGGGAGTTGTGAAAAAAGGGTGTTGAGCGTGCGCCGACGTCGGCGGAGGCGTCCGGCGGGCCGGTCGCGCGCGGTCGACGTATACGGCGACTCCCGCTCGGTGCCTTGACGTTGGCGGTCGGGCGGGTCTACAACTCTCCCTGGTCTCCCCGGATCCGTGGCGCCGGATCCATCGAGCGGCATCGGCCGCGTCCCCGGCCCCTTCACCGGCACCCGCTCAGCTCCGCGTGGCACCGGCACGGCCGCTTCCCCCGCGGTCCGTGTTCGGCCGCACCTCGTCCGGTCCGGCCGGCGCTGCTCCCGGGAGGTCCTCCTCCGGGATCCCGTGCCGTCGTCCGGCCGGACCACCGTCGCCGGTCCGTCGCGCAAGGAGAAGGCGCCGCGGACCGGCGCCGGCGGCACGCACCGCACCACCTGGAACCCCCACCGCGCCACCGGCACCACGTCACCTGCGTTCCACCTCGCTCTGTACCCCACTTCAGAAGAGAGGCACCCGCATGCGCACCCGAGCCCTTCTCGCCCTGGCCGGAACCGTCACCGCGCTCACCATGGCCGCGGCCGTCCCCGCCACCGCCTCCGCCGACGCCGGCGCCGTCCTGACCAAGGGCAGCGCCGGCGGCACCGCCGTCGCGGCCGGCGACACCCTGACCGCCCCGCTGGCCACCGGCACCTCCGCCACGTTCTACTCCAGCGCGACCGGCACCAGCGGAGTGTCCTGCACGTCGTCCCAGTTCACCGCCACCGCGACCAGCAACCCGGCCGCCCCCGGCACGGCCACCGAGTCGGTCACCGCGCACACCTTCGGCAGCAGCAGCTGCACCAGCAACGTCACCGGTGTGCTCGGGGTCAACGGCATCGTGATCGACAACCTGCCCTACAACGCGACGATCACCTCCGCGGGCACCCTCACCGTCACCCCGCCCAGCGGCTCCACCATCCAGGCCACGGTCACCCTGCGCACCCTGCTCGGCACCGTCAGCTGCGTCTACCGGGCGCCGAGCCTGACCGGGACCGCCTCCAACACCGACAGCAGCATCACCTTCACCAACCAGCAGTTCACGAAGTTCTCGGGCTCGTCGCTGTGCTTCTCCAACGGCTACTTCACCGCCAAGTACGCCCCCGTCACCGACGGGGGCGCCCGGGTCTACGTCAACTGACCGGGACCGACCGACCCGGACGGCCGGTTCGGCGTCGGCGCAGGCGCAGAACGAGGGCGGCGCCCCCGCTGAGCGCCAGCACCGCGGCGGCTCCGGCCGCCACCGGCCCGGCCGGGGGGCCCGCGTCCGCGCGGGTGCCCCCGGCCACCGGCGTGCCGACGCCCGCGGCGGACTTCCCCGGGGTCTTCCGGGGTTCCCCCGGTGTCCCGCGCACGGCCTCCGGGCCGGTGTTCCCCGCCGCCTCCGCCTCCGGGAACACCACGCCGGAACACGAGTGGCAGGTGTCCGGCGTGCTGCTGTTCTGCCGGACGGCGTACAGCACCTGACGGCCCCTGCGGTCCGCCGGCAAGGTCGCCCCGATGCGGTACGCGCCGTTCGTCGGCGGCGGGTCGGTGACCCGGGCGAAGGGGTGCGCGGGCAGGTCGGACCACTTCAGCGGCTTCGCCGGATCGTAGCCGGGCCCGGTCAGGTACAGCCTGAACGTGTCCGTGTGCGCGATCGTCGAGGCGTGCGTCAGCGTCAGCCGGCCGCCCGGGGACGGCCGCGTGGCCGGCCAGTCCGTGCGGGCCAGTCCGTGCGGGCCAGGTCGAGGCCCCGGCGCGCGGGCAGGTTCCCGCTGCACAGCCGGCCGTCCGGAATCACCTGCCGGTCACGGCCGTTCACCCCTGCCACGCGCAGGGCGTCCCACGCGGTGAAGGGGGCGCCGTTCGCCGCGACCGCCGCCCGGCGGGCGGCCGAGCGCCGCGCGTCGCCGCCCGCGGGGGAGCAGGCGTACACCCGGCCGACCGGGGCCGTGGGCGCACCGTGGGCGTGGGCGGGCCCGGCCGCTCACGGCAGCAGCAGGACCGGGGCCGTCACCGCGGCGGCCGTGGCGCTCGGGCGGCCGGTCGCCCGGGTCCTGCGGGACATCTCCTCGGCGGGCACGGGAACGGGGTTCGCCGCCTCCGGTACGGGCCGCGGGCGCACCGTGTCCAGCACCCCGGCGCGGTGCGGGCCCGGCGGTGCGCGGACCGACCGTCCCGGCTGTTTCCGCGGACCGTCCGCAGTCACGGGAAATGGCCCGTTGTCGGCCAACCGCGCACGGCCGGACACGGGGTGCTCACCGCCGCGCGTCACTGGAAAAGCCCGCGGATCCGGGCGGTGCCGTCCCGCGGATCCGCCCGCCCGCCGACGGCACCGCCGACCGGTGCCCGGGACACGCCGCGGGCATGCGCCGGATCCGGACTTTCACAGACCCGACTCTCCTTGCCGCTGGGTGAGTTATCGTATGCACGGGGTTAAAACAAACCGCGTGTCCCGTTCGTTGAAGCCGCGAGGAGGGGTCAGTCGATGCCGAGGCAATTACGCGCCGAGCAGACCCGGGCGACGATCATCACGGCAGCCGCCGATCTGTTCGACCGGCAGGGCTACGAATGCACCAGCCTGAGTGACATCGTCGGCCACGCGCAGGTCACCAAGGGGGCGTTGTACTTCCACTTCGCCGCCAAGGAGGACCTGGCCCACGCCATCCTGGAACTCCAGGCGAGGGCGGCGCAGCAGGTGGTGGCCGACATCGAGGGCCGCGGCCTCTCCTCACTGGAGTCCCTGATGCGCACCACGTTCGCCATCGCCCGGCTCGCCGTGGAGGACCCGGTGCCGCGCGCGGGACTCCGGCTCGCCACCGCGGACGTCGCCGTACGACCGCCGCTGCGGCATCCGTTCACCGAGTGGCAGGAGTTCGCGACGCGCAAGTTCACCGGTGCCGTCAAGGAGGCCGACGTGCACACCGACACCGACGTCGGCGTGGTCGCCCACTCGCTCGTCTGCTTCTTCGTCGGCACCCGCGTCGCCGGCCGCTCCCTCGAACCGCCCGCACGGCTTCCCCGCAGGGTGGCCGAGATGTGGCACCTCATGGTGCGGGGCCTGGTCCCGGTGCACCGCCGCCCCCGCTACCTGACCCTCACCACGCAACTGGAGCGGGAGATCAGGACCTGCTGAACCCCGCGCTACGGTGACGGGCATGCCCGACACCCCTTCCGCGCCCGTGATCCTCGGCGACGAACCAGGCTCGTTCCCGCACGGCGTGCTGGCCGAGCGGCACCCCGCGATCGTCCGGCAGGTACGGGACGCCCTTCCGTACGGACCCGTCCAGCGCCGCGCGCTGGACCGGCTGCTGAGGAGCTGCGCCGAAGGGGTGATCGAGCCGCTGCCCGCCGGCGCCGATCCCGCCGACCGGGAGCGGTGGCGGGCGTGGGGCCTGGACACCCACGCCGGACGGTCCTGGTTCGAGGTGCCGTGGCTGTGGTCCGAGAGCCACTTCTACCGCCGGCTGCTGGACGCGGTGGGCTACTTCGGCCCGGGGCCCTGGCGGGGCGTCGACCCCTTCCGCCCGTCCAAGCGCGCCGAACTCGACGCCCCCGTCACCGACGGGGAACTGGCCGCGCTCGACGCGCTCGGGGACCGCCCGGCGGAGGAACGGGCCCACGCCCTGCTGCACGGCTCCCTGTGGGGCAACCGCGCCGACCTCGGCTTCCGGCTCTCCGCCGCAGGCGCCCGGACCCGGGAACCGGCGCCCGCCCTGGTCGCCGACGACAGCGCGGCCCTGTGGTCGCTGCTCCCGCCCGCCGGCACCGGCACGCTCTGCCTGGTCGCGGACAACGCCGGCCGGGAACTCCTCCCCGACCTGCTGCTGATCGCCCACCTGCTCACCGAGGGGCGGATCGGCCGGGCGGTCCTGCACGTCAAGCCGTACCCGTACTACGTCTCCGACGCCACCACCACCGACGTGGTCGACGCCCTGGACCGGCTGCGGGCGGCCGGGGGCGCCGCCGCCGCGTACGGGCACGTGCTCTGGTCGGCCATGGCCGACGGCCGGCTCGCCGTACGGGCCCACCCCTTCTCCTGCGCCCCGCTGCCGTACGCCGACATGCCGGACGACCTGCGCGCCGAGTTCGCGGCGGCCGCCCTGACCGTCTTCAAGGGCGACCTCAACTACCGCCGGCTGGTCGGGGACCGGTGGTGGCCGCCGGCCACGCCCTTCCAGGACGTCACCGCCTGGTTCCCCGGCCCGGTCGCCGCCCTGCGCACCTTGAAGTCCGACGTGATCACGGGCCTGTCCGCGCCCGCCGAGGCGGCCCTGGTCGCGGCGGAGGGCCGGCGCTGGCGCACCTCCGGCAGGCACGCGCTGATCCAGGTGAACCCGTCGGGCCGGCCCCGGCGGCAGTGAGGCGGCGCCGCCGGACGGACGCCGGACGGGGCGGTGCCGCGGGCGCGCCGTCGGTGCGGGGCGGTCCGCCCGACGTCACATCCGGCGGCCCGGGTCCGGCGTTTCGCCGATGGTTCACGCGATGGTGTGACCCTGCCTCGCGGGGCGGATGGCGCTCCGGAGCCGCGGGTAGGGCCCGGCCATGACGCAGCCGTTCGAACTCCCGCACTTCTACATGCCGTATCCCGCGCGGCTCAACCCCCACGTCGACGAGGCGCGTGCCCACTCGACCGCCTGGGCGCGCGAGATGGGCATGCTGGAGGGCTCCGGGGTCTGGGAACGGGCCGACCTGGAGGCGCACGACTACGGGCTGCTGTGCGCCTACACCCACCCCGACTGCGACGGCCCCGCCCTCTCCCTGATCACCGACTGGTACGTGTGGGTGTTCTTCTTCGACAACCACTTCCTGGACATGTTCAAGCGCACCCAGGACCGCGCCGCCGGAAAGGCCCACCTGGACCGCCTGCCCCTGTTCATGCCGCTGGACCCCGCCGCCCCCGTGCCCGAGCCGGAGAACCCGGTCGAGGCGGGCCTCGCCGACCTGTGGGCGCGCACGGTGCCGTCGATGTCCGTCGACTGGCGCCGGCGCTTCTCCGTCGCCACCGAGCACCTGCTCAACGAGTCGCTGTGGGAACTGTCCAACATCAACGAGGGCCGGATCGCCAACCCGGTCGAGTACATCGAGATGCGCCGCAAGGTCGGCGGCGCCCCCTGGTCGGCGGGCCTCGTGGAGTACGCGACCGCGGAAGTGCCCTCTCCGGTCGCCGGGACCCGGCCGCTCAGGGTGCTCATGGAGACGTTCTCCGACGCCGTCCACCTGCGCAACGACCTGTTCTCCTACCAGCGCGAGGTCGAGGACGAGGGGGAGAACAGCAACGGCGTGCTCGTGCTGGAGACCTTCTTCGGGTGCACCACCCAGGAGGCCGCCGACACCGTCAACGACATCCTCACCTCCCGCCTGCACCAGTTCGAGCACACCGCCCTCACCGAGGTCCCGGCACTCGCCCTGGAGAAGGGACTCACCCCCGACCGGGCCGCCGCGGTGGCCGCCTACACCAAGGGGCTCCAGGACTGGCAGTCCGGTGGCCACGAATGGCACCTGCGGTCCAGCCGCTACATGAACCAGGGCGCCCGCGCCCGCTCGCCCTGGCAGTTCCCGAGCGGCCCCGGCACCTCCGCCGCCGACATCGGCGCCCTGCTCGCCTCGGCCGCCGCCGAACGCCTGCGCGGCCACTCCCACCTGCCCCACCAGAAGGTCGGCCCCTCCCTGCTGCCCGACTTCCGCATGCCGTACCCGCTGCGGTTGAGCCCCCACCTCGACCGCGCCCGCCGCAACCTCGTCACCTGGACGCGGTGCACCGGCATGCTCCGCGAGGGCGTCTGGGACGAGGACAAGCTGCGCGCGTACGACCTCGCGCTCTGTTCCGCCGGCCTGGACCCCGACGCCACCCCCGAGGCGCTGGACCTCAGCGCGCAGTGGCTGGCCTGGGGCACGTACGGCGACGACTACTACCCGCTCGTCTACGGCCACCGCCGCGACCTGGCCGCCGCCCGCCTGACCACGGCCCGGCTGTCGCGGTGCATGCCCGTCGACGGCGAGCCGGCCCCGGTGCCCGCCGACGCGATGGAGCGCGCGCTCACCGACCTGTGGGCGCGCACGACGGCGCGGATGACGCCCGGGCAGCGACGCACCCTGAAGTCCGCCGTGGACAAGATGACCGAGAGCTGGGTCTGGGAGCTGTCCAACCAGTTGCAGAACCGCGTTCCCGATCCGGTCGACTACCTGGAGATGCGGCGCGCCACCTTCGGCTCCGACCTCACGCTGAGCATGTGCCGGATGGGCCGGGGCCCGGCGATCCCGCCGGAGGTGTACCGCAGCGGGCCGGTGCGCTCCCTGGAGAACGCCGCGATCGACTACGCCTGCCTGCTCAACGACATCTTCTCGTACCAGAAGGAGATCGAGTACGAGGGCGAGATGCACAACGCCGTCCTCGTCGTGCAGAACTTCTTCGGCGTGGACTACCCGTCCGCGCTCGCCGTCGTCGCCGACCTGATGAACCAGCGCATGCAGCAGTTCGAGCACGTCCTCGCGCACGAACTCCCGGTCCTGTACGACGACTTCGGCCTCTCCCGGGAGGCCCGCGCGGCCATGGGCGGCTACGTCCTCGACCTGCAGAACTGGATGGCCGGCATCCTCAACTGGCACCGCGAGGTCGACCGCTACAAGGCCGAGTGGCTCGGCCGCCGGGCGCACACCTTCCTGCCCGACCGGGTCCCGGGCCCCGTCCACCTGGCCGGCTGACGCCCTCGCCCACCGCACCGCGGGCGGAAGGCCGGCCGGAGACGAACGGAGGGAACACACCGTGCCGCGTCCCGAGCCGCTGCCCGGCCAGGAGCGGCGGGAGTGCGCCACCACCGGCCCGGCCCGGTACCCGCGTGCCGCGCGCCGGCCCGGCCGGCGCGCCCGGATCCTGCTATCCGGGCTGTGCGCCGGCACCGCGCTGCTGGTCTGCGGGATCGGACCGGGCGCGGTCGGCACCACGCTGGCCGGCGCGAACCGGCCGGCCGAGCCGCAGCGCCGGGCCGCGCCGTGGCCGCCCGCCTCGAAGGCCGGGCCGCCGGTCCGCTGCCGCCGCTGCGGAAGCAACTGCGGCGTGCCTAGGAGCCGATCCTGCTGGAGCGGGTGACCGGGTCCGGGGACGACGCCGGGACGGCACCGTAGCCGGCGGCCGGCTCAGGGCTGCCGCAGCACCACGCACGACTCGCCGGACACCCGCAGCAACCCGTCCGGGCCCGGCGCCCCGACCGGATCCCAGGCGGCGAGGACCTCCACCCGGCCGGTGCCCAGCGGGACCGCCGCCGGCTCCTTGCCCAGGTTCACCACCACCCGCAGGTCCCCGCGCCGGAACGCCAGCCAGCGGGCCTCCTCGTCGTAGGCCACCTTCGTGTCGGCGAGGTCCGGGTCGGTGAGGTCCGGCTGCGCGTGGCGCAGCGCGATCAGCCGCCGGTACCAGTCCAGCACGCGCGCGTGCGGCTCGCGTTCCGGCTCCGACCAGTCCAGGCAGGACCGCTCCCGGGTCGCCGGGTCCTGCGGGTCCGGCACGTCCTCCTCGGCCCAGCCGTGCGCCGCGAACTCCCGCCGCCTGCCACGGCGCACCGCGTCGGCCAGCTCGGGGTCCGTGTGGTCGGTGAAGAACTGCCAGGGCGTGCCCGCCGCCCACTCCTCGCCCATGAACAGCATCGGCGTGAACGGCGCGGTCAGCACGAGCGCGGCCGCGCAGGCCAGCAGGCCGGGGGACAGCCGGGCCGACAGGCGGTCGCCCTGGGCGCGGTTGCCCACCTGGTCGTGGGTCTGGCTGTAGCCCAGCAGCCGGTGCCCGGCCACGCGGGCCCGGTCCAGCGGCCGGCCGTGTCCGCGGCCGCGGAAGCTCGAGTACGTGCCGTCGTGGAAGTACCCGCCGGTGAGCGTCTTGGCGAGGGCGGCGAACGGAGCGCGCGCGAAGTCGGCGTAGTACCCCTGGGACTCGCCGGTCAGCGCGGTGTGCACGGCGTGGTGGAAGTCGTCGTTCCACTGGGCGTGCAGCCCCAGGCCGTTCTCCGCGCGCGGGGTGATGAACCTCGGGTTGTTCAGGTCGGACTCGGCGATCAGGTACAGCGGGCGCGACACCTCCTCGGAGAGGGCGTCGACGGCCGCCGACAGCTCCTCCAGGAAGTGGCGCGCGCGGGTGTCGTACAGCGCGTGCACCGCGTCCAGGCGCAGCCCGTCGAGCCGGTAGTCCCGCAGCCAGGCCAGCGCGCTGTCCAGGAGGTAGGCGCGCACCTCGTCCGAGCCGGGCGCGTCCAGGTTGACCGCCGAACCCCACGGCGTGTGGTGCGTGTCCGTGAAGTACGGCCCGAACAGGGGCAGGTAGTTGCCCGACGGTCCCAGGTGGTTGTGCACGACGTCCAGGACGACGGCCAGGCCCAGTTCGTGCGCCCGGTCCACGAACCGTTTCAGCGCCTCGGGGCCGCCGTAGGGCTCGTGCACCGCCCACAGCGAGACTCCCTCGTACCCCCAGCCGTGCTGCCCCGGGAAGGGGCACAACGGCATCAACTCCACGTGGGTGACGCCCAGTTCCACCAGGTGCTGCAGACGGTCCGCCGCCGCGTCCAGGGTGCCCCCGGCGGTGTACGTGCCCACGTGCAGCTCGTAGAGGACCGCGCCCGGCAGCGGGCGCCCGGCCCACGCGGCACGCCACGCGTACCGCCCGTGGTCGACGACCGCGCTCAGGCCGTCCGGGCCGTCCGGCTGGCGGCGCGAGCGCGGGTCGGGCAGCACCGGGCCGCCGTCCAGCGCGAACCCGTACCGCGTGCCGTCGGACGCCTCCGCCTCTCCCCGCCACCAGCCGTCGCGCTCCGGATCGCGTTCCATCGCGCGCGTGACGCCGTCGCACTGGAGCGTCACCCGGTCCGCCTGCGGTGCCCACACCTCGAACTGCACGGACGGCCCCCTTCGTCTGTTCACCGTGATGTAGCCCGTCCCGTTCATCGTGCCCCGAAATCGATCAATCCGCTTTCCGGTCCGTCCTTTTCCGGCGGGTGTCGTGGAACGCGCCCGCGCGCGGGCGCCGATTCCCCCTTTCCTGGACACCGGCCGTCCGCTGTCCGACAATCACGAACGTGACGTCGTCCTTCGAGTTCCCCACGTACCCCGCGCGGCTGTCCGACGCGGAGCGCGACAAGGCGCTGCAGGTGCTGCGAGACGGCGTCGCCGTGGGCCGGCTGTCGCACGACACGTTCGTGCGCCGCATGGAGCTGGCGCTCGCCGCGCGCCGCGCCGACGAACTCGCCGTCCTCACCGCCGACCTGCCCCGCGAGAACCGCCTCTCCCGCGCGGTGCTCGGCACCGTCGAGGCCGTCTCCGGCTTCACCGTGCGGCTGCGCCGGGCCTGGCAGGCCGAGCGGCTGCCGAAGCTGCTGCTGCCGCACCCGGCGGGCGGCCATCCGCTGCGCATCGGGCGCGACCCGGCGAACGGGCTGCGCCTGAACCACGACACGGTCTCCCGCGTGCACGCCGAGCTGCGCCGCCAGGGCGGCGTGTGGGTGCTCCGGGACCTCGGTTCCACCAACGGCACCACCGTCAACGGCCGCCGCGTGATCGGCGCCGTCGTCGTCCGCGAGGGCGACCAGGTCGCCTTCGGCCGGGCCGCCTTCCGGCTCGCCGGGCGCTGAGCCGGGCCCGCGTTCCGGATCCGGTCCCCGCCCCGTGCGCGGGCCGCGGTCCGGCCGGCACCCCGCCCCGCACGCACCGGCCCGGCGGCGGGCCCGGGCGGCGTTCCACGGACCCGAACACGAGTGCCACCGCGTCGCGCGCGGTGTCCCGTTCGGGTGAGCGGGGTGGGGAACGCGGCACGGTGTGCCGATGCACCGGACATGACGCACACCACCCGAGCGACCGCGGCCCTCGGCGCCCTGCTCGCCGTCGCCGGCCTCCTCGCGGCGGGGCCGGCCCAGGCGGCGGCCCGCGACGCGCTTCCCGGCAACTGGCTCTACCTCACCGTCACCCGCAGCGACGCCCGCGCCAGTGAAGCGCGCAGCACGCTGCTGCTGTGCGACCCGCCGCGAGGACACGCGCACGCCGCGCAGGCCTGCGCCGACCTCACGGCCGCGGACGGCGACATCGGCCGCGTCCCGGCCAGGACGGTCCACTGCCCGATGATCTACGCCCCGGTGACCGCCCGCGCGCGCGGGCGCTGGAACGGACGGGACGTCGACCAGGAGGAGACCTACTCCAGCGAGTGCGTGATGCACGCCCGGACCGGATCGGTCTTCGCCCTCGACGGCTGAGCCCGCGCCGGAACCGGACGGGGCGGCGCCACGGCGCCGCCCCTGCCTCACGCCACTCGCCCGCGAGCCTGCCGCGCCGCCACCAGCACCGTCCGGGACTGGTGCTCCACCTGGTGCTCCAACGGCACCCAGCGGGCCCGGAACCGCTCCGCGAACGCCTCCGACCAGGCGGCGACGAGCTGCTCCAGCCGCGGGGCCGCCCGGTCGTCCGCCTCCCGCAGCACCCGCAGCAGCATCGCCGCCGCCCGCAGCGGCAGCCGCCGTCCGAAGGCGTCCACACTGCCCACGTACGCCATCGTCGTCGCGGCCGGCGGTGTGTGCGTCCAGTCCCGCGCCAGGCCCGGCACCAGCTCCAGCGCCCACCGCGCGGCCCGCAGCAGCGGCCCGTCCGGCCCGTCCAGCCGGGGCAGCGCCTCGGCCAGGACCCGCTCCACCTCCCACGCGTCCCGCAGCAGCCGCCCCGCCAGCCGCCGTATCGCCGCCGCCGGCGCCGGGTGCGGTGCCGGGTCGTCCACCAGGTCGCTGGCCCACATCGGCACCTCCACCACGGCCGTCAGCCCGCCGTACCGGTGGGCGTGGTACCAGGTGCTGTGCCGCGCGTCGTCCGGCATGCTCGGGTAGGCCGCACCCCGCTCCGGCCCCGGCATCACGTGCACCCCCGGCCCCGAGGCCGGCCAGCCCGCGGCGTCCGAGGCGCCCGTCTCCACCGGGATGTGCAGCTGCGCCGCGGACTTGGCGAACGGCTCCGCCAGCCCCGGCAGGTCCTCGGTCAACTGCACCCAGCTGCCCCCCAGATCCGTGCCGTGCAGCGTCACCTGCAGGTACGGTCGCAGCTCGTCGATCACCCCGGTCAGCGCCCGCGTCTCGGGCGGCAGGCGGTCCGGGGGCAGCACCGCCGGTGACCACTCAGGCTGCTCCGCGCCCGTCGGCCGGTAGAAGCCCAGGTGGTAGTCGAGCAGGCTGCGCGGCGCCGGGGTGACGTGCAGGCTCGCCCCGTCCGGATCCGCGCACAGCAGGAAGTGCCAGGAGGTGTCCGCCCGCAGCTCCCGCTCCGCCAGCACCCGGCCGGCCAGCAACCGCACGG
Organism: Streptomyces sp. TG1A-8; assembly: GCF_030499535.1. NCBI lineage: Bacteria > Bacillati > Actinomycetota > Actinomycetes > Kitasatosporales > Streptomycetaceae > Streptomyces > Streptomyces sp. TG1A-8. The sequence goes on along the minus strand of NZ_JASTLB010000001.1, from coordinate 1,668,353 downwards.
TGGAGCCGCCGGCCGGTTCGTTGGCGTGGGCGCCCGCCACCACCAGCACCGCCTGGCGGTCGTGCCCCACCGACAGCAGGTGCAGGGGCCGGCCGGCCCGCGAGACGCCGATCTGCCGCAGCGCGCAGAGCCCGGGCTCCCGAGCGGCCAGCACCCGCGCGGACGCGACCAGTTCGGGAACGCTGGGGTAGCGCACCTCCGGCACGGAGACTCACCCCCGATTGCTTCCGCCCGGCTTCGCCCTCCCAGTGCCGCACGGCCTGGATGAACTGTCAAGCACGGGCGGGTAAGGGTTCGCGGGGCGCCCGGCGCGGTCGGTGCCGCGCGGGCCGCGCCCCGCCCGTGTCCGGAGCGCCCCGCCGGCCGTCTCCCGCAGCGTCGGCCGGGCCGGGCCGGGCCGGGCCGTGTCCGCGGGCCGGGCGGGCCTGTCCGCTCCCGCCGGTCGCCGCCGGGGCGTCCGGCCCCGCCACGCGCGCCCCCGCCACGCGCGCCCCCGCCACGCGCGCCCCCGCCACGCGCCGGGATCGCCGTCCGCGGCACCGTCCGGCCCGTCCCCCGGACGGCCGCCCCACCCGTCCCGGCGGAGGGGCGCCGCGGCCCGGCCGGCGCCGCGGCCCGCCGGGCACGCGCCGGCCGCTCAGCTCCCGTCGGCACGCTCCAGCAGCGCCACCGGCAGCGGTTCGAAGAGGTCCGCGAGGTGCACGTGCCCGGTGAACTCCCGGCCGGGCGTCAGCACGTCCGTCCACCGCCCGGGCGGCAGCTCCAGCCGCGTCCCGTGCCAGCCGCCCGCCTCGGCCAGCCCCAGCGACAGCCGGGTCACCGCCGTGACCACCTCGCCGGAGCGCGCGAACGCCACGCAGTGCCCGGCAGCCGGACCGTCCGCGGTGAGCGGCTCGTACGCCGCCGCCGCGCCGAAGGCGCCGGGCCGCCGGGCACGGAGCCGCAGCGCCGCCGCCGTCAGCGCGTCCTTCTCGCCGGGCACCTCGGTGGGGAACGCCGCCGGGCGCCGGTTGTCCGGGTCCACCAGCGCCCGGTACTCGCCCTCCGTGCCCTGGTAGACGTCCGGCACCCCCGGCATCGTCAGGTGCACCAGCGCGGTGCCGAGGACGTTGGCCCGCACGTGCGGCTCCAGCGACTCGCGGAAGGCGGCCACGCGCTCGCCGGGCGGCCCGCACGGCCCCGCCGCGACGAAGGCCGCCACCGCCTCCTCGTACGGCGGCTCCTGCTCCGTCCAGCTCGTGTACATGCCGGCCTCGCGGACGTGCTTCAGCAGCGCCTCCTGGACCCGCTCCTGCGCCGCCGGACCCAGCCCGAACACCGTCTGCCAGGCCGCCCAGGCCAGCTGTCCGTCCGGCGCGCCCCCCTCGGCCCGGGTCACCTCGGCCAGCACCTGCGCCCAGCGCCCCGGGCACTGCGTGAGCACGGCCAGCGCGGCGCGCACGTCGGCGCTGCGCTTGGTGTCGTGCGTGGAGACGACGGTGCCGGTGAGCGGCCAGTCCCGCTGCAGGCGGGCGCAGTACGCGTGGAAGTCCTCCACGGACACGCCCGGCCGGCCCGGATCGCCGCCCACCTCGGTCGCCGACAGCAGCGGCACGTAGCGGTAGAACGCCGTGTCCTCCACCGACTTGGCGCGCAGGGCCGAGGAGGTCTGCGCGAACCGGGTGCGGAACTCCACCCGGTCGGCGTGGTCCGGGGCCGCCGGGTCCCCGGGCGGCTCGACCAGGAGCCGGCGCACGATGTCGACGGCCTCGGCCTCCTCGGGCACCACGAACGCCAGCCGGGCCTCCTCGGCGGCCTCCGGGGTGATGACGGCGGAGGCGTCCTCGTCGTCGTACGGCCGGTAGACCCGCAGCCGCACCAGCAGCTCCTCCAGGGCGGTCCGCAGGGCCCAGGGCGCCCGGTCGCGCAGGGTGAGGTCCGGCGAGGCCGCGCACAGCCGGGCGGCCACCCGGGTCAGCCGGTCGGTCTCGGTGGCCAGTTCGTGCGTGAGGACCTTGTAGGCGGCCCGCCGGACCGTGGCGTCCCAGTCGCCGCCGCGGTCCGCCTGCGGGGCCGCGAAGGTACGGTAGCGCTCCAGCAGGTCTGCGGCCCCGGCGCGGTCCGTGAACAGGCCGTCGACGTGGCGCAGGGCGTCGTAGCCGGTGGTGCCCGCGACGGGCCAGGAGGCCGGCAGGCGCTCGCCGTCGGCGAGGATCTTCTCCACCACCGTCCAGCGCCCGCCGCTCGCCCCGTGCAGCCGCGCCAGGTAGCCGCCGGGGTCGGCGAGCCCGTCGGGGTGGTCGATCCGCAGCCCGTCGACCACGCCCTCCGCCAGCAGCTGGAGGATCTTGGCGTGGGTGGCCGCGAACACCTCCGGGTCCTCCACCCGCACCCCGATCAGCTCGGAGATGCTGAAGAAGCGGCGGTAGTTCAGCTCGGTGCGGGCCAGCCGCCACCACACCGGGCGGTACCACTGCGCGGCCAGCAGCCGGGGCAGCGGCAGGTGCTCGGTGCCCGCGCGGAGCGGGAAGACGTGGTCGTGGTAGCGCAGGACGCCGCCGTCGACCACCAGCCGGTCCAGCTCGCCCCCGAGCGGTCCGCCGAGCACGGGCAGCAGCACCCGGCCGTCCTGGGCGTCCCAGTCGATGTCGAACCAGCGCGCGTAGGGCGATGCGGGGCCCTCGCGCAGCACCTCCCACAGGGCCCGGTTGTGGCCGGGCGCCATGGCCATGTGGTTCGGCACGATGTCCACCACCAGGCCCAGCCCGTGCTCCCGCGCGGTGCCGGACAGCGCGCGCAGCCCCTCCTCGCCGCCGAGCTCCTCGCGCACGCGGGTGGGGTCCACCACGTCGTAGCCGTGCGTGGAACCCGGGACGGCCTCCAGCACGGGGGACAGGTGCAGGTGCGAGACGCCGAGCGACGCCAGGTACGGTACGGCCGCCGCGGCGGCGGCGAACGGGAACGCGGGCTGGAGCTGCAACCGGTAGGTGGCCGTGGGCACCGGGGGGCCGGGGGGCGCAGAAGTCATGGAGAGCTACGTACCCAGCCCGCCGGTTTTCGTGTCACCGTTCCTGCGACGGACCCCCGCACGCGCGCCCGCCCTCGCACCGGAGGAGGAGCGGGGGCCGTCGGCCGGCCCCCGCTCCCGGCCCGGTCACGCGGGCCGCTGCAGCACCATCAGGCTGCGGTCCGGCAGGGTGACGCGCTCGCCGGCCTCGACCTTCGGGCCCGTCCCCGGCGGGACCCCCTCCGGGCGGGCCGTGTCGACGACCACCTGCCACTGCCGGCCGTGGTCAACCGGCACCTGGAAGTCCAGCGGCTCGGGCGAGGCGTTGAACATCAGCAGGAAGGAGTCGTCGGTGATCCGCTCCCCGCGCGGCCCGGGCTCGGAGATCGCGTTGCCGTTCAGGAACACCGCCAGCGCGGAGGCGGGCGCCGAGTCCCAGTCCTGCTGGGTCATCTCGCTGCCCTCCGGCGTGAACCAGGCGATGTCGGACAGCTCGCCGTGGGTGCCCTCCACCGGCCGCCCGTGGAAGAAGCGCCGGCGCCGCAGGACCGGGTGGTCCCGGCGCAGCCACACCATCGAACGGGTGAACTCCAGCAGGTCGCTGCCGTCCTGCGGCCACTGCACCCAGGACAGCTCGTTGTCCTGGCAGTAGGCGTTGTTGTTGCCGCGCTGGGTGCGCGCGAACTCGTCGCCGTGACTGATCATCGGCACGCCCTGGGACAGCATCAGCGTGGCGATGAAGTTGCGCATCTGGCGGGCGCGCAGCCCCAGGACGTCGGAGTCGTCGGTGTCGCCCTCCGTCCCGCAGTTCCAGGACCGGTTGTGGCTCTCGCCGTCCCGGTTGTCCTCGCCGTTGGCCTCGTTGTGCTTGTCGTTGTAGCTGACCAGGTCGTGCAGGGTGAACCCGTCGTGGCAGGTCACGAAGTTGATCGAGGCGAGCGGACGGCGCCCGTCGTCCTGGTACAGGTCCGAGGAGCCGGTGAGCCGGCCGGCGAACTCCGCCAGCGTGCTCGGCTCGCCCCGCCACAGGTCGCGGACCGTGTCGCGGTACTTGCCGTTCCACTCGGTCCACAGCGGCGGGAAGTTCCCCACCTGGTAGCCGCCCTCGCCGACGTCCCACGGCTCGGCGATCAGCTTCACCTGGGACACCACCGGGTCCTGCTGCACCAGGTCGAAGAACGACGACAGCCGGTCCACCTCGTGGAACTGCCGGGCGAGGGTCGCGGCCAGGTCGAAGCGGAAGCCGTCGACGTGCATGTCGGTGACCCAGTACCGCAGCGAGTCCATGATCAGCTGGAGCACGTGCGGGGACCGCATGAGCAGCGAGTTCCCGGTGCCCGTGGTGTCCATGTAGTAGCGCGGGTCGTCGGTGAGCCGGTAGTAGGACGGGTTGTCGATGCCCTTGAAGGACAGCGTCGGCCCCAGGTGGTTGCCCTCGGCGGTGTGGTTGTAGACGACGTCCAGGATGACCTCGATCCCGGCCTCGTGCAGCGCCCGGACCGCCGACTTGAACTCCAGGACCTGCTGGCCGCGGTCGCCCCAGGAGGCGTACGCGTTGTGCGGGGCGAAGAAGCCGATGGTGTTGTAGCCCCAGTAGTTGTTCAGCCCCATGTCGACCAGCCGGTGGTCGTTCACGAACTGGTGGACGGGCATCAGCTCCAGCGCCGTCACCCCGAGCTCGGTCAGGTGTTCGATGATCGCCGGGTGTGCCAGCGCCGCGTAGGTGCCGCGCAGCTCCTCCGGGAGCCCGGGGTGGCGCATGGTCAGGCCCTTGACGTGGGCCTCGTAGATCACCGTGTGGTGGTACTCGGTGCGCGGCGGCCGGTCGTCGCCCCAGTCGAAGTAGGGGTTGATCACCACCGACGTCATGGTGTGCGGCGCCGAGTCCATGTCGTTGCGCTCGTCCGGCGCGCCGAAGCGGTAGCCGTACACCTCCTCGCCCCACCGCACGGACCCGCTGATCGCCTTCGCGTACGGGTCGAGCAGCAGCTTCGCCGAATTGCACCGCAGACCGCGGCCGGGGTCGTACGGGCCGTGCACCCGGAACCCGTACCGTTGTCCCGGCATGATGCCCGGCACGTACGCGTGCCGGACGAACGCGTCGCTCTCGCGGAGTTCCACCGCCGTCTCCGAGCCGTCGTCGTGCAGCAGACACAGCTCTACTCGGTTCGCGGCCTCCGTGAAGACCGCGAAGTTGGTTCCGGCGCCGTCATAGGTGGCACCGAGCGGATACGCCTCTCCAGGCCAGACCTGCATGGACACGACTCTTCCAGGTGTTCAGCCCCCGAGGGGGGCGCGTGGACTTCGAGTCTCCCCGAAAGTGGGGGAACCTCCCGTGAGGCAGGTCCCTCCCACCGACCGACCAGTGCATACGGCGTCTCTAGTACCCGCCGTGTGCCGAACCAGTGGGGCCGACATCCACGCCGGGAACGTGGGGGAAACCGGGGGGAGGACCTGCGCGGAACAGTGCACCGCCATCTCGGGAAGGGGGTGGCCGGGACGGCCCCGGCGGCGGCCGGGACCGCCGGGCCGGCCGGTCGTGGTCACCCTGCCCGGTCCGGCGGGGGCGGATGCATCGGCGGGGCCCGGGGGAGCGGCCGGCCGGGGCGCCGGGCAGTCGGGACGGGGTCCGGGCGGGGTCCCGGGGCCGGACCGGGCCCGGCCGGGTGCCGCCCGCCGGATCGAACAGAGGTCCGCCGGCCGCCCCGCCGGGCACCGGGGCGGCCGCTTCGCCCGGCGAGGAGGCCGGCGGCCGGGCCACCGCTCACCCGGTGGTCCGGACCGACGCGGCGCCCCGCCGCGCCGCCCGCGGCGGGGACCGGCGGACCGCCGGTCGCGCCCGGGGGCGCGACCGCCGCGGACCCGCTCGCTCCCCACGCGCCGTCGGGGCGGAACGTCCACCGGCGGTCGAGGAGTTGGGTACACCGGCCGGAGAACCGACCTGTCCATCCGGCTGCACCGCCCACCGCTCCCGGAGTACCCTTCCTTGATCGTTGGGACGGGGAAGGTCCGGGGACGGAAGGCGGTGCACGGGTGGGCTCGGGAGGGCTGGAGCTGCCCCCTGGTGACGAGGGTCACGAGGGGAACTCCGCGGAGGTCCCGCCCGGCGCGGTGTCCCTGGCCCGTCCGGTGGACGCCGGGTCCATCGGGCCGGAACTGGACTGGGACGCCGACGCCTGGCTCGAGGTGCGCACCCGCGCCCAGCGGGCCGGCCGGGCCTACATCTGGCTGAACCTCGTCGAACAGCGGATGCGGGCGGTCGTGGCCGCCGTGCTGCGGCCCGTCTACGAACCCGTGCACGGCGGCGACTGGGTGGTGGCCGCCGCCGGGCCCGCCGGGCAGGAGTGGGTGCAGCGCGCGGTCGCCGTCCGCGAGGTCAGCCGCCGCAAGGGCTATCTGCTCGACCCGGCCGACGACAACGTGCTCAGCTTCCTGACGCTGCCCCAGCTGCGCGAGCTGGTGGTGCAGCACTGGCCGTGCTTCGAACCGTACTTCGACGAGCGCCGGGACCTCGAACTGGCCCTGGACGAGCTGGAGGTGAGCCGCAACGTCGTCTCCCGCAACCGGGCCCTGTCGCAGGCGGTGCTGAACCAGGCCGAGCGGGCCTCGGCCCGGCTGCTGGAGATGCTCGGCGCGGGCGGTGACGTCCCCTCCGCGCGCCGGCTGCCCGTGGACGCGGTCGAGGACCTGGTCGGCGACCGGTACGCGGACGTCGTGGCCGTGCACCCCGACCGGGTGCGGCTGCTGCGGCGGTTCCCGGCCGAGGACATCTTCGACGGCGCCCGCCGCCTGGACGCCATCGGCATCGGGCTCAACCTGCTGGTGCAGAACTTCTCCGGACGCCGCCTGATCCGCCTCGCCGAGTCCGGCTGCCGGGTGCGCCTGCTCTTCCTGAACCCGGCCTCCAGCACCGTCAAGCGCCGCGAGCGCGAACTCGGTATGAAACGGGGCGAACTGAGCCGCTCCGTGGAGATGAACATCCTGCACATGCGCCGGGTGCGCTCCCGGCTGCGCGACCCGGGCGCCTTCGAGATCCAGGTCTACGACGAGACGCCCCGCTTCAGCGCCTACCTGGTGGACGGCGACGGGGCCGACGGCATCGCCCTCGTGCAGTCCTACCTGCGCGGGGCGCGCGGGATGGAGTCCCCGGTGCTCGTGCTGCGCAACGGCAGCCGGCTGGTCAGGTCGGACGACGTGGGCGAAGCCGGCCTCTTCCCGACGTACCGCGAGGAGTTCGAACAGACCTGGGCCGACTCGCGGCCGGTGTCCTGAACGCCCCGTCCGCCGGGCGGGGCGCGCGCCCCGGGTTGTCAGTGCCGCGTGCGAGGGTGGAGACCACGGGGGAAAGCACCACCGAGAAGGGGGGCCGCCATGGGCTGGCACCGGGAACTGCTGATCGGCTTCGACCTGGAGACGACCGGGACCGATCCGCACGAGGCGCGCATCGTCACCGGCGCGGTGATCGAGGTCAGGGCCGGCGAGCCCGTGGGGCGCCGGGAATGGCTGGCGGACCCGGGCGTGGAGATCCCGGCCGACGCGGTCGCCGTGCACGGCATCAGCTCCGAACGCGCGGCGGCCGAGGGCCGCCCGGCCGACCGGGTGGCCGACGCCATCGCGGACGTCCTGGTGTCCCACTGGCGGGCGGGCGTCCCGGTCGTCGCCTACAACGCGGCCTTCGACCTCACCCTGCTCTCCGCCGAACTGCGCCGCCACGGACTGCCGTCGCTCGCCGACCGCCTCGGCGGCCCGGCCCCGGCCCCGGTCGTCGACCCGTACACCATCGACCGCCGGGTCGACCGCTACCGCCGCGGCAAACGGAACCTGGAGGCGGTCTGCGCCGAGTACGGCATCGTCCTCGGCGCGGCCCACGACGCCTCGGCGGACGCCCTCGCCGCGGCCCGCCTCGCCACCGCGATAGCCGAGCGCCACCCCGAGATCGCCTCCCTGGACCCGGCGGAACTGCACCGCCGCCAGATCGAGTGGTACGCGCAGTGGGCGGCGGACTTCCAGGCGTTCCTGCGTCGCAAGGGGGACGCCGGGGCGGTGGTGGACGGGACGTGGCCGCTGCGGGAACTGGTGGACGGCCGGCCGGCGTAGCCGCCGGGCCGTGCGGCGTTCCGCCCGGCACCGGCGCGGCAGCCGGGAACGCCGGGGCGCCCTCAGAACGGATACCAGCGCACGCTCTCGTCCCCCTCCCGCAGCGACCGCACCCTGCGGCGGAACTCCGCCAGCGCCTTCGGGTTGCCCGGCGCGTGCTGGGCCACCCACGCGCAGCTGGCCGTCTCCCGGGCGCCGCGCAGCACCGGGCAGCCCTCCCACTCCCGCACGTCCCACCCGTAGGCCTCGGTGAACGCGTCGTATGCCCGCGCGTCCAGCCCGTACCGGTCGCGGGAGAGGGCCATGACCACCAGGTCGTGCTCGCGCAGGTCCGCCGAGAAGGTCTCCAGGTCGACCAGGACCGGCCCGTCGGGCCCGACGTGCACGTTGCGGGGCAGCGCGTCACCGTGGACGGGCCCCGGCGCCAGACGGGGCGTCAGCGCGGCGGCGGCCGCCGCGAACCCGTCCCGGCGCTCGCGCAGGTACGCCGCGTCCCCGGGGTCGATCGCGTCCCCCGCGAGCCGCAGCCAGCGCTCCACACCGCCCAGCAGCTCACGGGGCGGAAGGGCGAAGCCGGGCGCGGGGAGCGCGTGCACGGCCCGCAGCAGCCGCGCCAGGTCGCGGGGTTCGGCCGGCCGCACCGGCTCGGGCAGCCGGTGCCACACCGTCACCGGGTGGCCCTCGACCAGCAGCGGCTCGGGCGCGGCCGCCCGCACCGCCGGCACCTCCGTCCCGGCCAGCCAGTCGGCGACGGCCAGTTCGCGGCGGGCCCGCTCCAGCAGTCCGGCGTCGCGGCCCACCTTGACCACCAGGTCACCGGCGGCGAACACCGCGTTCTCGCCCAGGGAGAGCAGCCGCGCGTCCCGTGCCGGGTCCGGCAGCACCCCCGCCGCGGCCAGTACGTCCCGCGCCCGTGCCTCGTCCATCGTCCGCCTCCGTGCCCTCTTCCCGGCCCTCTTCCCGTGCCCGGCGGGCCGTGGCCGTGGGGCCCGCCGCGGCCAGTCTCGCACCCGCACAGGTGGACCGCGGGCGTGGTCCCTTGACGCGGTACCGCGCCTTCACGAACATGAGCACGCCAACCGGGCCGGGCGAAGGGGCTGATCGCATGACGTCGGTGGCCGAGGCGCGGCGGCCGGCCGTCCGCGCGGCCGGCCGCCGCCACGGCGCCTGGTTCCTCGTCCTGCCCGCCCTCATCCCGATCCTCGGACTGAGCGTGGGCCCGCTGCTGTACGGAGTCCTGCTGGCGTTCACCGACGCCCAGTCCGGCCGTACCGCCCCCACCGCGTGGACCGGCGCCCTCAACTTCCGGGACCTGCTGCACGACACGCTCTTTTGGGAGTCGTTCCGGATCGGGCTGGTGTGGGCCGCCGGCGTCACCGTGCCCCAGTTCCTGCTGGCGCTCGGCCTGGCCCTGCTGCTCGACCAGGACCTGCGCCTGCGCCGGCTCGCCCGCGTCCTCGCGATCGTCCCGTGGGCCATGCCCGAGGTCGTCGTCGGCATCATCTGGCGGCTCGTCTACCACCCGGACGCGGGCGTCCTCAACGAGACCCTGCACCGGCTGGGCCTCGGCAGCGGCCGGGACTGGCTGAGCGCGCTGTCCACCGCGCTGCCCGCCGTCATCGTCGTCGGCGTCTGGGCGGGCCTGCCGCAGACCACGGTCGCCCTGCTCGCCGGACTGCAGAACACCCCGCGCGAACTGCACGAGGCGGCCGCGGTGGACGGCGCGGGCGCTTGGCGCCGGTTCCGTGCGGTGACCTGGCCCGCCCTGGGACCGGTGGCCCTGGCCGTCACCGCGCTCAACCTGATCTGGAACCTGAACTCCTTCGCCCTGGTGTACGTGCTCACCAACGGCGGACCGGGCGGCAGGACCCGGCTGCCCATGCTGTTCGCCTACGAGGAGGCCTTTCGCTACGGCCAGTTCGGCTACGCGGCGGCGATGGGATGCGTGCTGGTCGCGGTGGTCTCGGTCCTGCTCGCGGTGTTCCTGGCCGGCCGGCTCGGGGCAGGGCGGGAGACATGAGGACCCGACCCGCGGCACGCGCCGGACAGTACGCGGCCCTGCTCGCCTACCTCCTCTTCCTGGCCCTCCCGCTGCTGTGGCTGCTGTCCACCGCGTTCAAGTCACCGCGTGAACTGGGCAGCCTGCACCCCGCCTGGATCCCGCGCCACCCCACCCCGGCCAACTTCCGGCAGGCCCTCGACGAGCAGCCGCTGCTGCACGCGGCCCTCAACTCCCTGCTGGTGGCGCTCACCGCGGCCGTCGTCGCCGTCCTGCTCGCGACCCCGACGGCCTACGTCATGGCCCGGCACCGCTCCGTGCTGTCCCGGGCGGCGACCGGGTGGGTGGTGTTCAGCCAGGCGTTCCCGTTCGTGCTGGTGATCATCCCGCTGTTCCTGGTGCTGAAGCGGCTGCGGCTGATCGACTCCCTGGCCGGGCTGACGCTGGTGTACGTGGTGTGGGCGCTGCCGTTCGCCCTGTGGATGCTCGTCGGCCACGTCCGCGCGGTGCCCGCCGAACTGGAGGAGGCGGCGGCCGTCGACGGGGCCGGGCGGCTCAGGACACTGGTGTCGGTGACGGCGCCGCTGCTCGCCCCGGGGATCGCGGCGACGGCCCTGTTCGCGTTCGTCACCGCGTGGAACGAGTTCTTCTTCGCCCTCGTGCTGCTCAAGAGCCCCGGGAAACAGACCCTGCCGGTCGTCCTCACCCACTTCATCGGCGCGGAGGGCGCCGCGGACCTCGGCCCGCTGGCGGCGGCCGCCTCCCTCGCCACGCTGCCCCCGCTCGCCGTCTTCGCCGTCATCCAGCGGCGGATCACCGGCGGCCTGCTCGCCGGGGCGGTGAAGAGCTGATGCGCACCCGGGCCGCCGCGGCACTCGCCGTCCTCCTGCTGCTCCTGGCGGGCTGCGCGGGCGGCACCCCGGCGGGCCGCGGCCGGGGCGGGCCGGTCACCCTGCGCTTCCAGTCCCTGGCCTGGCAGCGGGAGTCCGTCGCGGCCACCAGGGAACTCGTGCGGGAGTGGAACGCGGCCCACCCGGAGGTGCGGGTCGAGTACGTGCAGGGCAGCTGGGACAGCGTCCACGACCAGCTGCTCACCTCCTTCGAGGGCGGCGAGGCCCCGGACGTCATCCACGACGCCTCCGACGACCTCGCCGACTTCGCCCACGGCGGCTACCTGGCCCGGCTCGACGGCCTGCTGCCCGCCCGCCTCACCTCCGACATCCCCGAGGCCGCCTGGCGGACGACGACCTTCGGGGACGGCGTCTACGGCGTGCCGTTCCTCCAGGAGCCGAGGGTGCTGATCGCCGACGCCACCCGGCTGCGCAGGGCCGGGGTGCGCATCCCGACCCCCGAGGACCCCTGGACCTGGGCGGAGTTCCGCACGGTCGCCGAGAAACTGAGCGGCCACGGCACGTACGGCGTGGCCTGGCCGCTGAAGGAACCCGTCTCCGCCACGCTCGACCTCGGCCTCTCCGCGGGCGGCGGGCTCTTCCACCGGGACGCCGCCGGCAGGGTGACCGTCCGCTTCGGACCCGGCGACGCCGTCGTCCCCCGCACCATCCGCGACCAGGTCGTCACCGACCGCAGCGCCCCCGCCGCCACCCTCGGCAGCGGCGGCTCGGACACGCTGCCCGGCCTCTTCGGCGGCCGGTACGCGATGGTCCCGCTCGGCTTCTCCTACCGCCAGCAGATCGTCCAGCAGGCGCCGAAGGGCTTCGACTGGACGGTGCTGCCCGCTCCCGCGGGCGCCGACGGGCTCACCCAGGGCGTCAGCCCGCAGACCCTGTCCGTCGCCGCGGACTGCCCGCACCGGAAGGAGGCCGCCGCGTTCATCTCCTTCCTGCTGCGGCCGGGGAACATGGTCCGCCTCGCCCTCGGCGACTGGATGCTGCCCACCGGCACCCGCGCCCTGCGGGACCCCGCCCTGCACACCGCGGAGAACGGCTGGGCCACCGGCACCGCCCTCGCGGCCCACCTGCGCCCGGCACCCGCCCGGTCCGTCCGCGGCTACCCGGAGTGGCGGGACAAGGTCGCCGCCCCCGCCCTCCAGGAGTACTACAGCGGATCGATCGGCCTGGACGCCCTGCGCACCCGCCTGGAGAAGGACGGCAACCTGGTCCTGGCCCGCTACCAGCGCTGAGGGCCCGCCGCCGCGGACCGACGGCCCGGCCGGGCGGCGGGGGCGGCGGCCCCGCCACGCCGCGGGGGCCGCTTTAAGGTGTCGGGATGACGAACTACGCGGCACTGCTGCGCGGGATCAACGTCGGCGGCAGCAGGAAGCTCCCGATGGCCGACCTGCGGGCGCTCCTGACCGGCCTCGGGTACGACGGCGTACGGACCCACCTGCAGAGCGGCCAGGCCTTCTTCACCACCGGTGACGGCGACGAGGAGTCCCTGGCGGCCGGGTTGGCCCGGGCCGTCGAGGCGCACTTCGGCTTCCGCGTCGACGTGATCGTGCGCGACCACGCCTATCTGCGGGCGGTGGCCGAGGCGTGCCCGTTCCCGGCCGCCGGCCTGGAGGCCCGGCAACTGCACGTCACCTACTTCTCCGCGCCGGCCGGCCCGGAGCGGTTCGCGGAGATCGACCCCGCCGCCCACCTCCCCGAGGAGTTCCGCCTCGGGGACCGCTGCCTGTACCTGTACGTCCCCGACGGCCTCGGCCGCTCCAAGCTCGCCGAGGCACTGTCCCGGCCCCGGAACACCAAGGGCCTGATCGCCACCAGCCGGAACTGGAACACGGTGGCCAAGCTCGTGGAGCTGACCGCCGGGGGCTGACGTCCGGCAGCGGCGGCCGGACGACGGGCCACGCGCGGTGGCCGAATACCTCCCCTCCGTGACGCCGTCGGCGGTCCCCGGGTGACATCCGGCGCGGACACGACGCAGAACGGTGAGCCGGTGGCGGTGCGACGGCACAGGGGAGCGCCGGACCGCCACCGCTCCGGTCCGCTTAGGTCCGCGCGCCCCGGTCGGCTTCGACGGCCCCCGTCCGGCTTCGACCCCTCCCGTCCGGTCCGGTCCCCTCTCCTCCCCTCCCGTCCGGTCCCGTCCGGTCCCGTCCGGTCCCGTCCGGCCGGTGCCCCGGCCGCCTCCGCCAGGCACGCGGGAGAGGGTTCTTCGAGTCGCACCGGGGCGGCGCGCTCCTCCGCGGGAGACCGGCGGCTGCTGTGCGACGGCGCCGTGCCGCGTCGGCCCCGGGCACCCGCGGCAGGGCCGTGCCGACAGTGCTTCGAGGGACCATCCCAGCAGATCCGGCCCTGGCCAGGAAGGGTTTTCGGTCAACTCGGGCAGGCCGGAACGCGTCCGCGCCCCGGGGCGCCGACCCGGGACCCGGGCGGCACCGGCCGGCGGGCCGGCGGCGTCCGCGCGCAGCCGGCGCTCAGGCGCGGCGCAGCGCCCGGAGCGGCGCGCGGGCCGCGTCGTAGCGGTCCAGCAGGACCCGGGCCACCTCCGGCGCCGCACCCAGCACGTCCGCCAGGACGTCCGCCCCGGCCGCGCCCCGCGCGATGCGGTCCGGCAGGAAACCGGGGGCGAGCACGTAGGGTGCGACGGCGACCCGTTCGCAGCCGAGGGCGCGCAACTGCCGCACCGCGTCCTCGGTGCGCGGCAGGGCCGCGGAGGCGAACGCGGGCCGCACGGCGCACCAACCGGTGCGCCACCACTCCCGCGCGATGTCGGCGATCACCGCGATCGCCTCCGGGTCGGTGGACCCCGCCGAGGCCAGCACGACCCCGGTCGAGGACTTGTCGGCGGGCGACAGGCCCGCCTCGTACAGGCGCCGCTCCAGCGCCGACAGCAGCAGCCGGGACGGACCGAGCACGTCCGCCTGCCGGACGCGCAGCCGCGGCGGCGCGTCCCGCAGGACGGCGGGGATGTCGGCCTTGGCGTGGAAGGCGCGCGTCAGCAGCAGCGGCAGCGCCACGACGTCGCGCACGCCCTGCGCCGCCAGCGACTCCAGCACCCCCCGCACGGACGGGACGTTGAAGTCCAGGAAGCCGGTCTCCACGCGCAGCCCCGGCCGCAGCGGGCGCACCCGCTCCACCAGGGCGTGCACGGTCGCGGCGTGCCGCGGATCGCGGCTGCCGTGGGCGATGACGAGGAGGACCGGCTCGCCGTGCACGACCGTCAGCCCTTCACCAGCAGGCCGCGGCTGCGCAGCACCCACCGCTCCAGCGGGCTGAAGATCAGCAGGTCGATGGCGATGCCGACGAACAGGATCAGGAAGATCGCCTCGAACACCATGGCCATGGAACTGGCGTTGCGGCCGTTCTCCAGCAGCGCGCCCAGGCCGATGCCCAGGTCGGGGGAGGACGCGATGATCTCCGCGGCCATCAGCGAGCGCCAGGAGAACGCCCAGCCCTGCTTCAGGCCCGCCAGGTAACCCGGCAGCGCGGCCGGCAGCACGATGTGCCAGGCGCCCCTGAGACCCGAGGCGCCCATGGTGCGGCCGGCCCGCAGGAACAGCGGCGGCACCTGGTCGATGCCGGACACCAGGCCGTTGGCGATGGAGGGGACCGCGCCGAGCAGGATCACGGCGTACATCATCTTGTTGTCCAGGCCCAGCCAGATCACCGCGGGCGGCACCCACGCCACCGACGGCAGCGACTGCAGGCCGGACAGCACCGGGCCGATGGCGGCGCGCACGAACCTCACCCGGGCCACCAGCAGGCCCAGCGGGGTGCCGATGGCCAGCGCGAGCAGGAAGCCCAGCAGACCGCGCGAGACGCTGGTCCAGATGTAGCCGAGCAGCTTCCCTTCCAGCCAGGCGTCCTTGAACTCGCCGCCGACGTCGGCCGGGGAGGGCAGCTTCGACGGGTCGTCGACGAACCCGAAGGAGATCAGCGCCTGCCACACCAGTAGCACCACCGCGGTGGCGACGAGCGGCGGCAGGATCTTGGCGACGAAGGTCTGCCGCAGCGGCACCCGGCCGGTGACGGTGCTCTCCAGCGCGTCCAGGCCCGCCTCGACGCTCACCGCGTCGTCGGCCGGCTCCCGCCCGGCCGTCCTCGTGGTCTCAGTGCTGGCCATGACGGCGGATCTCCCCACGCAGTACTTCGGTGATCTCCAGGGACAGTTCGGCGACCGGAGCGTCCTCGATGCGCCGCGGCTGGGGGATGTCCACCCGCCACTCGCGGGCGATCCGGCCCGGGCGCGAGGACAGCAGCACGACCCGCTGCGCGAGCCGCACCGCCTCGCGCACGTTGTGCGTGACGAAGAGGACGGACAGGCCCGTCTCCGCCCAGATCCGGGTCAGCTCGTCGTGCAGCAGATCGCGGGTGATCGCGTCCAGCGCCGCGAACGGCTCGTCCATCAGCAGCAGCTGGCTGTCCTGGGCGAGCGCCCGGGCCATGGCCACGCGCTGGCGCATGCCCCCGGACAGCTCGTGCACCCGCTTGCCGTAGGCGCCCTTGAGCCGCACGAGTTCCAGCAGCCGCTCGGCCCGCTCGCGCCGCTCGCCCTTCGCGACCCCCCTCAGCCGCAGGGCGAGTTCGATGTTCTTGCCCGCGGTCAGCCACGGGAACAGGGCGTGCTCCTGGAACATCAGGGCCGGCCGCCCGTGGGTCGTGATGCTGCCGGAGGAGGGCCGGTCCAGGCCCGCCACCAGGTTGAGCAGGGTCGACTTGCCGCAGCCCGAGGCCCCCAGGAGGGTGACGAACTCACCCGGTGCGACATCGATGCTGATGTCGTCCAGTACGAGCTGCTGTCCGCCGGGTGCGGCGAAGGACTTCGAGACGTGCTCGATGCGTGCCGCGTGCTCGACGGACTCGGCGGCCTGGGCGAAGGTCGTGGCCATGGTCGTCACCTCCTGGGAACTGTTCGGCTACGGGGCTTACCGGGCGCCGAGACCGGCGTCGCCGACGGTGTTCTCGCCCTCGGCCCGCAGGACCTTGTTCAGGAGGGTGAGGTCGTAGATGCCGTCCAGCCTGGGCTTCTCCAGCAGGCCGGCCTTGACCGCGTGCTGCGCCTCGGTGTTCAGGGTGGAGGCCAGCGGGTCGTCGGTGAACTCGATGGACGTCCACGCCGGGTCCAGGACGTCGGCGGGAAGCGCCTTGCCGGAGTCGGCCTCCAGCTGCTTGTTCGCCGCCGCCTTCGCCTCGCCGGGGTGGGCGTTGATCCACTTGTTCGTCTCGACCGACGCCTTCAGGACCGCCTCGACGGCCTTGGGGTGGTCCTGGAGGAAGCTCTGCCGCACGATGATGTTCGTGATCACGAACTTCTTGCCGGGCCACAGCGAGGACTCGTCCAGCAGTACCCTGCCGCCCTCGGCGACCAGCTTGGACGCGGTCGGCTCGGGCACCCAGGCGCCGTCTATCGCACCGGATTTGAAGGCGTCCGGGGTCACCTTGTTGTCGGTGCGGACGACCGACACGTCGCCCTTGCCGCTCTCGGCGTCGATCCTCCAGCCCTGCTCGGCCGCCCAGTTGAGGAACGCCACGTCCTGCGTGTTGCCCAGCTGCGGCGTGGCGATCCTCTTGCCCCGGACGTCCTTCAGGGACGTGATCTTCTTCGGGTTGACGACCAGCTTGACCCCGCCGGACGCCGAACCACCTATGATGCGCAGGCTCTTGCCGCCGGACTTGGTGTAGCCGTTGATCGCCGGGGAGGGGCCGATCCAGCCGATGTCGATGGAACCGGAGTTCAGCGCCTCGATCTCGGACGGGCCCGCGTTGAAGACCTGGTACTTGGCCCGGGTGGCGCCCAGCTCCTTCTGGAAGAAGCCCTTCTGGTTGCCGACCAGCGCGGTCGCGTGCGTCAGGTTGCCGAAGTAGCCGATCTTCACGGAGTCGAGTCCGTCGGTCTTCCCGGCGCCGGCGGCGACCTCGGTGGTGGTGTGGCTCTCGGACTCGGAGCCGTAACCGCAGGCGGCCAGGGCGAGCAGGGGCAGGGCGGCGAGCGCGGACAGGCCGCGGCGCAGGAGTACGGAGCGGTTGGCAGGCACGGGAGGTGTTCCTCTCGTTGGCCCGGCGGTCACGGGCTCTCAGGTCGTGGCCGGGAGATCGGCAGGTCTTCGTCTGTGGTGGTGGGGGGTGAGGGCGCGCGAGCGGTGCGCGTACGTCAGCGCGCACATCGCGCCACTCCGCCCTGTCCGCTGCCGAGGGCGCCGCTGCCGACGCGGCCGCCCTCCTTGGCGAACGTCGAGTAGAAGTCCGGCCGGTTCATGGTCAGAAGTCCCAGCCGTCCTCGTCGGCCGGGTCCTGGACCGGCTCGGGGGAGGCGAACGACTCGCCGACCATGCCCGCGGTGAGCGTGGTGCCGTCGGCCGGGTCGATCAGGATGAAGGAGCCGGTGCGGCGCGAGTCGGCGTAGGAGTCCACCGGCAGCGGCTCGGCGGTGCGGATCTTCACCCGGCCGATGTCGTTGGCGACGAGCCGTCCCGGGTGCGGGTGCAGGGACAGGTCGTCGAGCGTGAGGCGGGACGGGATGTCCTTCACGATCGCCTTGACCGTGCGGGTGCCGTGCTTGAGCAGCACCCGGTGCCCGACGGTCAGCGGCTCGTCGGCGACGTGGCAGACGGTCGCCTCCACGTCCTGCGTGGTGGGCGGCGCGTCCTTGGCCGGCACGATCAGGTCGCCGCGCGAGACGTCGATGTCGTCCGCCAGCAGCACGGTCACCGACTGCGTGGTCCAGGCGACGTCGACCGGCTCGCCCAGCAGGTCGATCCCGGCGATCGTGGAGGTGCGTCCGGACGGCAGCACGGTGACCGCCTCCCCGACCCGGAAGGAGCCGGCGGCGATCTGGCCGGCGTAGCCCCGGTAGTCCGGGTGCTCGGCGGTCTGCGGCCGGATCACGTACTGCACGGGCAGCCGGGCGTGGCACTGCGCCAGGTCGTGGCTGACCGGGACGGTCTCCAGGTGCTCCAGGACGGTCGGGCCGCCGTACCAGTCCATGTGCGCGGACGGCTCCACCACGTTGTCGCCGGCGAGCGCCGAGATCGGTATCGCGGTGACCTCGGGGACGCCCAGCTCGATCGCGTACGCCGTGAACTCCTCGGCGATGGCCGCGAAGGCGCTCTCCCGGTAGTCCACCAGGTCCATCTTGTTGACCGCGAGGACCACGTGGGGGACCCGGAGCAGGGCGGCGATCGCCGCGTGCCGGCGGGTCTGCTCGACCACGCCGTTGCGGGCGTCGACCAGGATCACCGTCAGCTCGGCGGTGGAGGCGCCGGTGACCATGTTGCGGGTGTACTGCACGTGGCCCGGCGTGTCGGCCAGGATGAAGCGGCGGCGGGGCGTGGCGAAGTAGCGGTAGGCCACGTCGATGGTGATGCCCTGCTCGCGCTCGGCCCGCAGGCCGTCGGTCAGCAGCGCCAGGTCCGGGCCCTCCTGGCCCCGGCTCGCCGACACGCGCTCCACGGCCTCCAGTTGGTCGGCGAGGACCGACTTGGAGTCGTGCAGCAGCCGGCCGACGAGCGTGGACTTGCCGTCGTCGACGGAGCCGGCGGTGGCGAACCGCAGCAGGGTGGTGGCCGGGAGCTCCTCGGTCGTGATCGTGCTCATGCTTAGAAGTACCCCTCGCGCTTGCGGTCTTCCATCGCGGCCTCGGAGAGCTTGTCGTCGGCGCGGGTCGCGCCGCGCTCGGTCAGCCGGGAGGCGGCGATCTCGGCGATGACGGCGTCCAGCGTGGTCGCGTCGGAGTCGACGGCGCCCGTGCAGGACATGTCGCCGACGGTCCGGTAGCGCACCAGCCGCTTCTCCACGTCCTCGCCGTCCTTGGGGCCGCCCCACTCGCCGGCGGTCAGCCACATCCCGCCCCGCCGGAACACCTCGCGCTCGTGCGCGAAGTAGATCCGCGGCAGCTCGATGCCCTCGCGGGCGATGTACTGCCACACGTCCAGCTCGGTCCAGTTGGACAGCGGGAACACCCGCACGTGCTCGCCGGGGGCGTGCCGGCCGTTGTAGAGGTTCCACAGCTCGGGCCGCTGCCGGCGCGGGTCCCACTGGGAGAACTCGTCGCGCAGGGAGAACACGCGCTCCTTGGCGCGGGCCTTCTCCTCGTCGCGGCGTCCACCGCCGAACACGGCGTCGAACCCCTCGCTCTGGATCTTCTCCGTCAGCGGAAGCGTCTGCAGCGGGTTGCGGGTGCCGTCGGGACGTTCCTTGAGTACACCCCGGTCGATGTAGTCCTGTACGGAGGCCACATGGAGGCGCAGCCCATGGGCGGCCACCACGCGGTCGCGGTACTCCAGTACTTCGGGGAAGTTGTGTCCGGTGTCCACATGGAGCAGCGAGAAGGGCACCGCGGCCGGCGCGAACGCCTTCAGCGCGAGGTGCAGCATGACGATGGAGTCCTTGCCGCCGGAGAACAGGATCACCGGGTTCTCGAACTCGCCCGCCACCTCGCGGAAGATGTGCACCGCCTCGGACTCCAGCGCGTCCAGGTGCGACAGGGCGTACGGGCTGTGCGTGCCCTCCTCGCCCGGCGTGGCCTCGGCAACGGTCGTCATACCAGTCCCTTCTCGCTGAGCAGGGCGTACACGGACGCCGCGGACTCCTGCACGGTCTGGTCCTGCGATTCGATCCGCAGGTCGGGCGCCTGCGGCTGCTCGTAGGGGTCGTCGACACCGGTGAGCCCGGTCAGCTCGCCCGCGGCCTGCCTGGCGTACAGGCCCTTCACGTCGCGCACCGAGCACACCTCGACCGGGGTGGCCACGTGGATCTCCAGGTACGGCGTCCCGTTCTCCCCGTGCCGCTTGCGGACGGCCTCGCGGCTGTCGGCGTAGGGCGCGATCACCGGAACCAGTGCCTTGACGCCGTTGCGGGCCAGCAGCTCGGCGACGAAGCCGATGCGCTGCACGTTCGTGTGCCGGTCCGTACGGCTGAAACCGAGACCGGCCGAGATGAACTCGCGGATCTCGTCGCCGTCGAGCACCTCGACGCGGTGGCCCTCCGCGCGCAGCCGGCCGGCCAGCTCGTACGCGATGGTGGTCTTGCCGGCGCTCGGCAGACCCGTGAGCCATACGGTGGCTCCGGTCGTCACGTGGTTCTCCTGAGTCTCATCGTTCGTCATCCGTGCAGTCCGCACTCGGTCTTGGAGAGCCCGGCCCAGCGGCCGGCGCGCGCGTCCTCGCCCTCGAGGACGCGGCGGGTGCACGGGGCGCAGCCGATGGAGGCGTAGCCGTCCGTCAGCAGGGGATTGGTGAGCACCCCGTGCTCGGCGACGTACGCTGCCACATCTTCCTGTGACCACCGGGCTATGGGGGAGACCTTCACCTTCCGCCGCTTGTCGTCCCAGGCGACGACCGGGGTGCCGGCCCGGGTCGGGGACTCGTCGCGGCGCAGCCCCGTCGCCCAGGCCCGGTAGCCCTCCAGCCCCTCGTCCAGGGGCCGTACCTTGCGCAGCCTGCAGCACAGGTCGGGGTCGCGCTCGTACAGCCGGGGGCCGTACTGCGCGTCCTGCTCGGCGACCGTCTGCCGCGGCGTGAGCGTGATGACGTTCACGTCCATCACGGCCTCGACGGCGTCCCGGGTGCCGATGGTCTCCGGGAAGTGGTAGCCGGTGTCGAGGAAGACGACGTCCACGCCCTTGAGCACGCGCGAGGCGAGGTGGGCGACCACGGCGTCCTCCATGGAGGAGGTGACGCAGAACTCCTTGCCGAAGGTGTCCGCCGCCCACTGCAGGATCTCCAGGGCGGAGGCGTCCTCCAGGTCCCGGCCCGCCCGCTCGGCGAGCGCCCTCAGTCCGTCTTCCGCCCGCTCGTCCTGAGCCGTCGTCATGTCCGCCCATCCCCTCCGTCACCGGCCCGTCGCGGGCCGCCTTCCAGTGGCGCATCCGCCCGCGGAGCACCGAAGCCCCTCGCCAGCAGCCCGAGGAACTTCAGCTGGAAGGCGCGGTTGCACGCCGCGCACTCCCAGGCGCCGTGGCCCTGTTCGTGCGGACGCAGGTCCTCGTCGCCGCAGTAGGGGCAGTAGAAGGGCGCGGCCCGCTCGCTCACGACAGGGCCTCCTCGGAGGCGCGCGCGGCCCAGGTGGCGAAGCGCTCGCCCTCCTCGCGTTCGGCCTGGTACCGCGTCAGGACCCGCTCGATGTAGTCGGGCAGCTCGTCGGAGGTGACCTTCAGACCGCGCACCTTGCGGCCGAAGCCCGGCTCCAGGCCCAGTGCGCCGCCCAGGTGCACCTGGTAGCCCTCGACCTGCTCGCCCCGGTCGTCGAGGACCAGCTGGCCCTTGAGGCCGATGTCGGCGACCTGGATGCGGGCGCAGGCGTTCGGGCAGCCGTTGAGGTTGATGGTGATGGGCTGGTCGAAGTCCGGCAGGCGGCGCTCCAGCTCGTCGATCAGCTGGGAGCCGCGCTGCTTGGTCTCCACGATGGCGAGCTTGCAGAACTCGATGCCGGTGCACGCCATGGTGCCGCGCCGGAAGGAGGACGGCCGGGCGGTGAGGTCCAGCGCCTCCAGGGCCTCGACCAGCGAGTCGACCTTCTCCCCCTCGACGTCGAGGACGATCATCTTCTGTTCGACGGTGGTGCGGACCCGGCCGGAGCCGTGCGCCTCGGCCAGGTCGGCGATCTTCGTCAGGGTGGCGCCGTCGACCCGGCCGACGCGCGGGGCGAAGCCCACGTAGAACCGGCCGTCCTTCTGCCGGTGCACGCCGATGTGGTCGCGCCACTGCTGCACCGGCTGCTCCGGGGCGGGCCCGTCGACCAGTGCGCGCTTCAGGTACTCGTCCTCCAGCACCTTCCGGAACTTCTCCGCGCCCCAGTCGGCGACGAGGAACTTCAGACGGGCGCGGTTGCGCAGCCGGCGGTAGCCGTAGTCGCGGAAGATCGAGACGACGCCCTCGTGGACGTCGGGGACCTCGTCGATCGGCACCCACGCGCCGAGCCGCACGCCCAGCTTGGGGTTGGTGGACAGGCCGCCGCCCACCCACAGGTCGAAGCCCGGCCCGTGCTCGGGGTGGTGCACGCCCACGAACGCCACGTCGTTGATCTCGTGCACCACGTCCAGCAGCGGCGACCCCGAGATGGCCGTCTTGAACTTGCGGGGCAGGTTGGAGTACGCCTTGTTGTTCAGGACGCGGCGCTTCATCTCCTCCAGCGCCGGGGTGGCGTCGATGATCTCGTCCTCGGCGATGCCCGCGACCGGCGAGCCGATCATCACGCGCGGGGTGTCGCCGCACGCGGTGACGGTCGACAGGCCCACGCCTTCGAGCCGCTCCCAGATCGCGGGCACGTCCTCGATGCGGATCCAGTGGTACTGCACGTTCTGCCGGTCGGTGATGTCGGCCGTACCGCGCGCGTACTCCTGCGAGACCTCGCCGATGACCCGCAGCTGCTGCGTGGTGAGCGCACCGCCGTCGATCCGCACCCGCAGCATGAAGTACTCGTCGTCCAGCTCCTCCGGCTCCAGCACGGCCGTCTTGCCGCCGTCGATCCCCGGGCGGCGCTGGGTGTACAGCCCCCACCAGCGCATGCGGCCGCGCAGGTCGTTCGGGTCGATCGAGTCGAAGCCGCGCCGGGAGTAGACGGTCTCAATGCGCGTCCGCACGTTGAGACCGTCGTCGTCCTTCTTGAACTGTTCGTTGCCGTTGAGCGGGGTGAAGTGACCCGCGGCCCACTGACCCTCGCCGCGGTGACGGCTCACCTTGCGGCGGGACGCTGAGGCGGGGTTCTCCGGGGTGGCGGCCATGGTTGATACGTCCTTCGGGACAGGCGGAAGCGACTCTGATCTGCGCGCGCGTGCGCATGCGGGCGTGCGCGCGCGTCGTTGCGCGGCAGAAGGGGGTGCGGAGGGGAGCGGCGTGCCGGTGCGGTCAGCCCGCCGGACAGATGGCGCTGGACATGCGGCCGAGATCGACGTGCCGCCGACTCACCAAGGCGATTCCAGTTCCGAACATGACGGAAGCGTGTCACGGAGATCTGGACACAGTCCAGCTTTGTCCGTCATGTGGACGGTGTGGTCTCGCATGACGAGACAAACGTGGTATCGGTCACACGGTGCGCGGGACGGCTCGTCCGGCGGCGTCAGGCGGGGTGGGCACCGGGCCACGGCCCCGGGGCCGCCACCTCCGGTTCCTCCTCCACCTCGGTGTCGAACAGTGTGAAACCGCGCCGCAGGTAGTTGTCCATGGCGTGCGGGCCGTCCTTGCTGCACGTGTGCAGCCACACCCGTTTCGTCGGCGTCCGGCCGGGCCACCGCTCGGCGAGGTCCCAGGCCCGGGCCGTGCCGTACGCCAGCAGGTGGCCGCCGATGCGGCGGCCGCGGAAGGCGGGGAGCAGGCCGAAGTAGACGATCTCCACCGCGCCCTCGTCCTGCGGCTCCAGCTCGACGTACCCGGCCGGGGTGCCCCGGTCGTGGGCCACCCACGTCTCCACGCCGGGCCGCTCCAGGTACTCCCGCCACCGGGCGTGGCTCCAGCCGAGACGGTCGGTCCAGTGGATGTCGCCGCCGACCGAGGTGTACAGGAAGCGGCTGAACTCGGGGGAGGGGACCTCGGCGCGCACGATCCGGACGCCGTCCCCGGGGTCGGCGGCCGGCAGGAGGTCGGCCGGCGAGGTCTGCTCCAGCGACCAGGTGGTGACGAGGAGGCTGCTCATGCGGCCCAGGGAATCATCCGGCCCACCCGCCTGTCGATCGGCCGGGCTCCCGCGGTGCCGCGCCGCTCACGCCACCGAGTGGTCGATCCCCGTCAGCGGGACCGAGAACAGCATCCGGTCCGACAGCGACCACACCTCGCCCGTCTCCTGCCAGTAGGACAGGGAGCCCGTGCGGCCGGCCCAGCACAGGCGGGAGGCGTCCGGGGCGCAGCGCGCCGCCCGCGCGCCGCCGGTGTCCTGCCGCCACAGGCTGCCGTGGCCGTCCGGCGGGCCGGCCCGGCGCGTGACGTACCAGGAGGAGCGCGCCGCGCCGGCCCGCCGGTGGGACAGCACGCCCCCGAGCCCGGACGCCCGCGTCCGGTAGGCCTCGACCGGCTCCACCCGTCCGGCGGCGTCGGTGGCGAGCAGCCCGCTGCGCGCGGGGTCCTTGCCGAACGCGTACCGCCACAGCCGGGTCCCGCGGTCCCCCCCGGGGCGCCCCGCTCGGCGGCGACCAGGCTGTCGGGCGCCGTGGTCCGGTCCAGGGAGAGCGCGCCGGGACAGGGCGGCCCCGAGGGCGCGCAGGGGCCGGCGGTGAAGCGGTAGGAGCCGACGGCGGGCATCACGTACGGGGAGCCGCCGGCGGACCAGCCGCCCGACACCCGGCCGATCGCGGGCGTCCTCGCCGTGGCCCGCTGGATGCGGTGCAGGTCGTAGACGTAGAGCGCGTCGGCACGGCCGGCCGTGGTGGTGACCAGCAGCTTGTCCTGGTACCAGACCATGCCGGAGATCCGGGAGGACAGGCCGCGGTAGTCGCGTCCGCCGTCGACGGGCACCGCCAGCAGCACCCAGCGGTAGGCGAGCCGGCCGGGGTCGTCGGCGTCGACGAAGGCGACCTTGGCCAGGCTGCGCCCGGCGGCGGAGCGGTGGGTCCAGCCGGTGAGGACGACCCGGTGGGCGCCCCAGGCGCCGTCGTCGTCGGCGTCCCCGGAGGTGGTCACCGAGACGGGCCGCCAGGCGGTGGTGGCGGGGTCGGACCGGTCCCAGCAGTAGGCGCGGGCCGCGGCGGGCGCGACGGGCAGGGTGGCGCGGTCCCCGGCGGTGCAGCCGGAGCCCTGGCGCAGGGTGCGGTCGGCACCCTTCAGCACGGCGTCCACACCGACCGGGCGGCCCATCGCCGCGGAGAGCCGGTCCAGCGTGCCGGCGGGCACCAGGCGTTCCTGGAGCCGCAGCGGCGCGGTGTCGGCCCGGGACGTCAGCGGCCTGAGGGCGCCCGGGTCCCCCGGGACGGTGGCCTGTGAGGCGCTGATCAGGGTGGCGGCGGCGGTGAGCGCCAGCGCGGTCCCGGAGAGGACCGCGCGCAGGACCGCGCTCCGCCTGCGTCGTCGGTGTCTGCCGCGCTGCTTCATGTCTTCCTCCCGAGGCGGGCCAACTGTTCCTGGTGGTCCGTGCGTTGACCGAGGAGCAGACGGGGAGGCCCGGGAGGGATGCTACGGCAGCGGCGGGCGCCGCGGGGCCAGGATGGCGCAAGTGTGTGCGGGGTCCCCTCAGGTGAGCGCCCCGCGCTGTCGTTCGACCGCCGGCGCGGTCGAGCGGGGCAGCAGGTCACCGGGGTCGTCGGGCAGCACGACCTCGACCTCCGCCTCTTTGCAGAAACGATACGGCCGATGTTGCAGGAGTGTTCCCAGGTACCGGCGGATCCGCGACATCTCGGCACGTACGGTCACCGTCCGGGAGGGATCGCCGAACACGTCCGCGGCGAGGGCGGCGGCACTGCGCCCGCAGCGGTGTGCGGCGAGCAGGTAGAGCAACTCGGCGTGTCGGGGGCTGAGTTCGCGCGACCAGGAACCCGCCGTCCCGGAGACGGTCACCGCACCGCCGCCCGGCCGGGCCAGGTCGAGCAGGATCCGGGTGGCGGTGGCCGGCGGCGGCTCGTCGGCCGCCCGCAGCAGCCAGCCCCCGGCCAGCGGCTCCACCGCGCACGAACCGAGCGCGGGCAGCCAGTGACGGCCCGCGGCCAGGGACTTGGGCAGCGAGACGCGCCGCACGTACGGCATCCCGCTCACCGCCGCCGACCAGCCGTCGTGGTCCACCACCAGCGCCCGCCCGTCCAGCCGGGCCAGCACGGGGGCCGCCACCGTGCGCAGCCGCTCCAGCGAGGTCAGGTGCAGCTCGCGCAGCCGGGCCTCGGCGAGTCCGGCCACCGAGGACACCCAGGCGAGGGTCGCCGGGTGCATGGTCTCCAGCGGACCGCTGATGTTCACCACCCCGATGAGCCGGCCGTCCCTGGGATCGCTGATCGGGGCGCCGGTACAGGTCCAGGAGGTGTGCGAGCGCACGAAGTGCTCGGCGGCGAAGACCTGGACGGGCCGGCGCACGACGGCCGGGGTGCCGACGCCGTTGGTGCCGACCACGTCCTCCCGCCAGTCCGCGCCCGGCTCGAACCCGACGCCGTCGGCCTTGCGCAGCACCGGCGGCGAACCCTCCCGCCACAGCACGCGTCCCTCGGCGTCCGCGACCACCATGATGTGCCGGGCGACGTCCGCGACCGAGAGCAGCCCCTCGCGCAGCACCGGCAGGACGTGCCTGAGCGGCGACTCCTCCCGCCTGCGCCGCACCTCGTCGGCGGACAGCACCTGCGGTGTGCGGCCGTGTTCGGGGTCGACCCCGCTGCGCAGCGCGCGCTCCCACGACTGCTCGATCACCGGCCGGGGCGCGATCCGCACGCGCCGACCGGCCAGCGTGGCCTCGCGCACCTCGCTCAGCACCCGCGCCGCCTGCGCCGCGTCCACGGCGGCCAGGCGCGCCACGCTCATCGGCGGGTTCACCACTGCGGTCCTCCCGGGGCAAGGCACGGAACACACACGTCGAGCCGTCCGGGCGGCGGTTTCCGGTCGGCCGTCCTCCACATACTGCCGTTCGGCGGTGGACGGACGCACGCCGTGCGCGCGCGGCCACCGGCACGTTGCAACCCCCTGCAACCCTGGTGAAGACCGTCGGACCGGTCGAGACTTGACCATGGCGCCGCCCCCGGGCGGCGCCCGTGGGCCCGCGACGGGCGCACGAGGCGGGGGTGGTGCCGTGTCGGCGCGGCACCACCCCCTCCGGGCGCCGGCCGGGCCGGTCGGTGCTGTCGGTGCTGTCGGCGCTGTTCGTATCGGCCGTGTCTTCTGTGTCTTCTGTGTCTTCTGTGCCGTCCGTTCCCGCCTCAGGACACCGGACGGGCCCGCTCCACCACCGCCGCCAGGTCCAGGCCGGCCGGCAGGGTGCCGAAGGCCGCGCCGTGGTCGCCGCCCAGGCGGGAGGCGCAGAAGGCGTCGGCCACCTCCGGGGGCGCGTGCCGCACCAGCAGGGAGCCCTGGAGCGCCAGGGCGAGCCGCTCCGCCAGCCGCCGGGCCCGGCCCTCGACGCCGTCCAGGTCCGCGAGTTCGGTGAACAGGTCCTTCACCGCCCGGTCCAGCCGGTGGTCGGCACCGTGCGCCCGCCCTATCTCGGTCAGGCAGGCGTCCAGCGCGCCCGGCTCGCGCCGCAGCGCCCGCAGCACGTCCAGCGCCTGGACGTTCCCGGCGCCCTCCCAGACGGAGTTCAGCGGCGACTCGCGCACCAGCCGGGGCAGACCCGACTCCTCGACGTACCCGTTGCCGCCCAGGCACTCGGCGGCCTCCACCGCGACCGGGGCGCAGCGCTTGGTGATCCAGTACTTCGCGGTGGGCACCGCCAGCCGCAGGAAGGCCCGCTCCTGCTCGCCGCCGTCGTCGTAGGCGGCCGCGAGCCGCAGGGCCAGCGCGGTCGCGGCCTCGGACTCCAGTGCCAGGTCGGCCAGCACGTTGCGCATCAGCGGCTTGTCGGTCAGCCTGCCGCCGAAGGCCTCGCGGTGCGCGCAGTGGTGCACCGCCTGCGCGACCGCCTGCCGCATCAGGCCCGCCGAGCCCAGCGCGCAGTCCAGCCGGGTCGCGGCGACCATCTCGATGATGGTGCGCACCCCGCGCCCCTCCTCGCCGACCCGGCGCGCCCAGGTGCCGTCGAACTCGACCTCGGCGGAGGCGTTGGACCGGTTGCCCAGCTTGTCCTTGAGCCGCTGGATGCGGAAGACGTTGCGGCTGCCGTCGGCCAGGACGCGCGGGACCAGGAAGCAGGTGAGCCCGTCCGGGGCCTGCGCGAGCACCAGGAAGCCGTCCGACATCGGCGCCGAGCAGAACCACTTGTGCCCGGTCAGCGCGTAGGTGCCGGCCTCCGCCAGCGGCCTGGCCGCGGTGGTGTTCGCCCGCACGTCGCTGCCGCCCTGCTTCTCCGTCATGCCCATGCCGAAGACGGCGCCGGACTTCTCCGCCGCGGGCCGCAGTTCCCGGTCGTAGATCGTGGACGTCAGCCGCGGCTCCCACTCGGCGGCCAGCTCCGGATCGGCCCGCAGGGCGGGCACGGCCGCGTGGGTCATCGACAGCGGGCAGCAGTTGCCCGCCTCGACCTGGGTCCACAGCACGAACCCGGCCGCCCGGCGCACGTGCCCGGCCGGCCGGGCCCAGGCACCGGTCAGCCCCGCCGAGACGCCCTTGCCGAGCAGCCGGTGCCAGGCCGGGTGGAAGTCGACCTCGTCGATCCGGTGGCCGTAGCGGTCGTGGGTGCGCAGCCGCGGCGGGTGCTCGTTCGCCTGCACCCCCCACTCCTGCACCTGTGCCGAGCCCGAGGTCCGGCCCAGCGCGGACAGTTCCGCGCGCACCTCGTCCAGCACGGCGGGATCGGTGTGGCGCTCGACCGCCTCCACGAGGGCCCGGTCGGCGGTGAACAGGTCGTAGCCGGTCAGCGGGGGCGGCTGGTTCGTCACGCTGTGGGTGGAGGTGCCTGCCATGACTGCGAACCTACCCGCGACGGGTGAGATGATGGCCGCGCGGCGGCACGGCGCCCGGGGCGGGCCCACCGGATCCGGTGACCGGGCCCGGAAGGTGAGGGCGGTGCGGCGGTGCGGATACCGTTAGGCCGTGCAGCCAGCAAGTGATACCTCCGAGCGGCCCGCCGGCCGGCTCCACCGGGCCAGGGCCCTGTACCGGAACGTCTCCAAGCGCAGGACCGCCTGGCTGTTGCTGAAGGACACCGTCAACTCCTGCATGGAGTACCGCATCCTGGGCCTGGCGGCCGAGGCGGCGTTCTTCACCCTGCTGTCCGTGCCGCCGCTGCTGCTGAGCCTCATCGGGCTGCTCGGCTACGTCGACGCGTGGACCGGGGCCGACACGATCAAGAGCCTGGAGACCAACCTCCTCGACGCCTCCCGCACGGTCCTGTCGGACAAGGGCGTCAAGGACATCGCGGAGCCCATCCTGCACGACGTGATGAAGGGCGGCCGGCCGGACGTCATCTCCATAGGCTTCCTGTTCGCCCTGTGGTCGGGCTCCCGCGCGGTGAACGTCTTCATCGACACGATCACCGTCATGTACGGCCTCGACGGCGTCCGGGGCATCGTGAAGACCCGGATCATGGCCTTCCTGCTGTTCGTCGTGGCCCTGCTGATCGGTTCGGTGGCGCTGCCGCTGATGGTGGCCGGACCGGACGCGGTGGTCCGGATCGTGCCCTGGTCGGAGACGGTCGTCCAGGTCCTGTACTGGCCGGTGGTCATCGTCCTGTCCATCGTCTTCCTGACGACCCTTTACCACGTGTCCGTGCCGGTCCGCTCCCCGTGGGTCGAGGACGTGCCCGGCGCCCTGGTCGCGCTGGCGATGTGGGTCTTCGGCAGCTTCCTGCTGCGCTTCTACCTCACGACCACCATCGAGGGCGCCACGATCTACGGTTCGCTCGCCGCCGCGGTCGCCGTCCTGCTGTGGATCGGCGTGTCCGCCTTCGCCGTCCTCGTGGGCGCGGCCGTGAACGCCGCCATCGACCGGGTCTGGCCGGCCGCCGCCACGGCCGCCGCCCGCGCGGCCAACGAACGGCTGCGCCAGGCGCAGGTCGCCGAGTACGTCGCCCGCGCCGCCGCGGCCCGCGAGGCCGACCCCGACGACCCCGACATGCCGTCGGAGTTCCCCGAACGCTGGTCCCGCTTCCTCCCGCCGGAGGACGTCACGGCCCGCCTGCGCACCCACGCCAGGAACACCCACGCACCCAAGGGCGGCGGGGGGCGCGGGGAGGGCGGGGAGACGGCGCAGCCGGACGGGTGAGGCACCGGCGGGGCACGGCGGACCGGTTCCCGGCGCCTGCCGGACGGACCGGCAACCTGACGGACCGGGAAAGCGGGCCGACGGCGCCCGCTGCGGAACGCCGGTGCGGCGGGGCGACCGCCTGATCCGGCCCGCGCGCGTCCCGCTCCCCCCCGACGACGGTCCACCCGGCGACGGCGACGGCGACGGCGACGGCGACGGCCACAGCCACGGCGAGGGCGTGGGCCGGACCGGCCGGCCACGGGGGCGGGGCGCCCGCCTAGACTCGCCGCATGGTCACCCGGCTGCTCGTCTACACCCGCACCACCGACTACCGCCACGACTCCATCCCCGACGCGGTCACCGCGGTGAGCGGACTGGCGGGGTTCGCCGTCGAGCACACCGAGGACCCCGCGCGCTTCGAGCGTCCGCTCGACGGATGCGCGGCCGTCGTCTTCCTCTCCACCAGCGGTGACGTCCTGACCCCGGCCGGGCGCCGGCGGCTCGCGCGGTACGTCGCGTCGGGCGGCGGTTTCGCCGGGGTGCACGCGGCGGCCTGCACGGAGTACGGGTGGCCGCACTACGGCGAACTCCTCGGCGCCCGCTTCGCACGGCACCCCGCGTACCAGCCGGGCCGGGTGCTCGTCGAGGACGCCGGCCACCCCGCGACCCGCCCGCTGCCCGCGGCCTGGGACCTCACCGACGAGTGGTACGACTTCGAGACCAACCCCCGCGACCGCGTCCGGGTGCTGCTGCGCGCGGACGAGACGTCGTACGACGGCGGCGGCATGGGCGCCGACCACCCGCTGGCCTGGTGCCGCGAACAGGGCGGTGGACGGGTGTTCTACACGGCCCTCGGGCACGCCTCCGAGGCCTACCGCGACCCGGACTTCCTGGCGCACCTGAACGGCGGTCTGGCCTGGGTGTCCCGGCTCTCCGAGTGACGTTTCTGCGGTGAACCGGTTCCCCCGTTGGGGTGAGTAAAGCGCGCGTAGGGCAAAGGTCATGCGTGGGTGTGGTGATTCTCTTGTCCCGGTAAAGGGCGTCGAGACGCCGGGGCCCGACCCCTCCGCGTCACCCACCCACAGAAGGAGCCGGACCTTGACTTACGGGAAGAAGCTGCGCGAGCGCATCGCCGGGCCCGGAACCACACCGCTGATCGGCGTGTACGACATGTACTCCGCCTCGATCGCGGCACAGCACTACGACGGGATGTTCGTGTCGGGCTTCGGTTTCGCGGCCTCGTACTACGGACTGCCGGACATCGGCTTCATCGCCTGGCCGGACATGGTGGCCTTCGTCCAGCGGCTGCGGGGCGCGTTCCCGCACCACCACCTGCTGGTCGACATCGACGACGGTTACGTCGACCCCGAGGTCGCCTGTCACGTCGTCGAGGGGCTGGAGCGGATCGGCGCCTCCGGGGTGATCCTGGAGGACCAGAAGCGGCCCCGCCGCTGCGGACACGCCGACGGCAAGCAGGTGCTGCCGCTGGAGGAGTACCTGGAGAAGCTGCACAGGGTCCTGGAGACCCGCGGGGACCTGGTCGTGGTGGCCCGCACGGACGCCACCGACGAGCGCGACATCCTGCACCGGGCCGAGCGGCTGGCCGCCACCGACGCCGACGTGGTGCTGGTCGACGGCGTGCGCAGCGTCGAGTGGATCGAACGGATCCGCGAGGTCGTCGACGGCAAGCCGCTGCTGTTCAACCAGATCGCCGGCGGCAAGTCGCCCCGCCTGTCGCTCGGCGAGCTGTCCGACCTCGGTGTGGACGTGGCGATCTACAGCACCCCCTGCCTGTTCGCCGCACACGAGGCGGTGGACTCCGCGCTCGCCGACCTGAAGGCGGCGGACGGCCGGTTGCCGCAGGTCGACCCGGTGCGCGGGGTCGGGGTGCAGGTCTCGACCAGCCTGCTGGAGCGCAACATCGCCCGCGAGCGGCTCACCTCCGCGGGCGCGGGCGCGTGACGGGCACCGTGCGCCGGCCCGCAGCGGTCCTGCCCCGGCTCGGGGCGGCCGCGGGGTTCGCGGCGGCGCTCCTCGGGGCGGTCGCCGCGCCCGCCGCGGCCGGGGACCTGATCACCGTGATCGACAACTCGCGGGCCGACTCGATCCTGGAGGTCGACCGGACGGCCAACCTCCAGACCGGCAGCGGCACCGCCGGCAGCGACCACGACGGCAGCGCCGTGGACGTGGTGGAGGCGCTGACCGGTGCGGCCGCCCAGGACGACGACGGCTGAACGACTCTGGCCGCGGTCGGCACAGGACGGCGGGCGGCAGGTGCCCGGCCGCCCGGCCGCTGCCGCCCGTCCGGGGCGCCCCGGCGGCTGCCCCCGCCGGGGACGTGCGGGTCCCCGGGCCCGGTCCCGGGCGGCCCCGCCCGCGGCGTCGTGGTCGGCGGAGACCTCGTGCCCCGCGATCCGCCGGGGGTCCTGCCGGGGGCGGGACCGCGCGGGCCGGCCTGCTCGGGGCGGGCCCGGGACGAGCGCCGGCTGCGCTAACGCGTGGTGTGGGCACCGCCGTTGACGTGGATGGTCTGGCCGGTGAGGTGCCGGGCCCCCGGGGACGCGAGGAAGTGGGCGGTTCCGGCGATGTCGTCGACCGTGCCCGGCCGCTTGTTGTGCGTCTCCTCCACCAGCGCGCGGTGGCGGTCGTCGGTCATCCCGCCGCGGAAGAAGTTGGTGCCGGTGACATAGCCCGCGGAGATGACGTTGCAGGTCACGCCCCGGGGAGCCAGCTCGGCGGACAGCGAGGCGTTCCACGCGGCCAGCGCGGCCTTGGCCGCCCCGTAGGAGCCGCCCCGGCGCTCGGCGCCGATGGAGCCGATGCTGATGACGGAACCGTCGCCGGTGAGCTTGTCCTGGACGGCGGCCGTGGTCAGCACCGCGCTGAGGAGGTTCTGCGCCAGGTCGGCCCGCCACCGGGAGAGCAGCGCGTCGAGGGACGGCGCGGTCGTGGCCGGGGCGAGCCCGCCGGCGGCGTTGACCAGGACGTCCAGTGCGCCGAGCCGGTCGGCGAGCGCCTCCACCTGCGCGGAGTTGGTCGCGTCGCACACCACGCCGTGCACCTGGAGCTCCTTGGCGGTCCGTTCGACGGTGTCGGGGGTGCGGCCGGTGACGAAGACCTCCGCCCGGTCGGCGGCGAACCTCGCGGCGATGGCCCGGCCGATGCCGCTGGTGCCCCCGGTGATGAGAACGGTGCGAGTCACGATTCCTCCTGCCCAGTGTTACGTTTAGGCCTAAACGTAACCCATGTGTGAGGGGATCCCGCCGTGGCCGAGGCCGTCTTCGCACCGGAGGGGCCCGTGCCCGCCCACACCCCCGCCGAGATCGCCGCGGCCTGGCGGCGGGAGCGCCCCGGCACCCCGACCGGGTCGATCGAGATCGTCACTCCGATCTGGTGGCTGGCCAAGCTCTTCGCCGACGACCGCGCCCGGGCCCTGCGGGAGGCCGGGATCGACGCGGCCACCCTCGACCTGCTGTCCGTCATCCGCCGCTCCGGCCCGCCCTACGCCCTCAGCACGCGCGAGATCACCCGGCGCACCCTGGTGACGGCCGGCGCGATCTCGCAGCGCGTGGCCCGGGCCGAACGCGACGGCTTCGTCCGGCGGACGCCGGGCACCACCGGTCGCCGGACCGTCGTGGTGCACCTGACGGCCGAGGGGCACGCGCTCGTCGAGCGGTCCGTCGACATCGTGCTGGGGCGGGAGGCCCGCCTCGTCAGCGGTCTGTCGCAGGACGAACGGACCGGGCTCATGGCGCTGCTGGAGAAGCTGACGGCCGACGTCCAGCGGCGCACGGTCCACGCCGCGCAGTGACCGTCCCGTCCCCGGCGGCCCGCTCCCGCCGGCCCGGACCGCGGGCGCAAGCGTTCCCGCCGACGGCCCCCGGTGCGCCCGGCTCCCGTGGAGCGGCGGCCGGCGGGCCCGCGCTCAGGCCGGGCGCAGCGCGTCCGCCACGGAGGCGATCGTCCGCGGTCCCACCCGGCAGCACCCGCCGACCAGCCGGGCCCCCGCCTCCCGCCAGCTCCTGACCTGCTCGGCGGTGAAGGTGCTCGGCCCCTTCCAGGCACGCGCCCGGGTGTCCCACACCTCGCCGCTGTTGGGGTAGGCCACGACCGGCTTGCCCGTCACTCGGGCCGCGGTCTCGACCGCGTACCGCGCGTCCCGCGGCGCGCAGCAGTTGACCCCGACCGCGATGACCTCGTCCGCCCCGGCGGCGACCGCGAACGCCTCCTCCAGCGGCTGCCCGGCCCGCGTGCGCCGGCCCTCGACGGTGTACGACAGCCAGGCGGGCACCCCCAGCCCCCGCGCGGCCCGCAGCAGCGCGGCGGCCTCCTCCGCGTCCGGCACCGTCTCCAGCGCCAGCACGTCGGGACCGGCCGCGGCCAGCACCTCGAGCCGGGGCCGGTGGAACCGTTCCAGCTCGTCCACGCTCCGTCCGTAGCGCCCCCGGTACTCGGAACCGTCCGCGAGCATCGCCCCGTACGGACCGGCCGACGCCGCCACCCACAGGGGCCGCGCGGTCCCGGCCGCCCGGGCCCGCCGGGCCGCCCCGCGGGCCAGCTCCACGCTGAGCGCCAGCAGCCGCGCGGCCTCCCGCCGGCCCGTGCCCCGCCTCGCGAAGCCCTCGAAGGTGGCCTGGTAGCTGGCGGTGATCGCCACGTCCGCGCCCGCCGCGAAGTAGGCCAGGTGCGCCTCGGTGACCGCCTCGGGCCGTTCGGCGAGCAACCGTGCCGACCACAGCTCGTCCCCCAGGTCGTGCCCGGCCGCCTCCAGCTGGTTGGACAGGCCGCCGTCGAGCACGAGCGTCCCGGCGGCGAGGGCGTCGGCGAAGCGGGGGGAGGAGGCGGCGGTCATGCCCCGACGCTAGCCGAACGGCGTGCCCCGCGTGCCCCCGTGTCCCGGGCCGGGAAGCAGTCCGCACGGGCCGCGGTCACGACCCGCCCCGCACCCCGCACCCCCGCCGCCCCGCCCTGGCTCGGCGCGCTCACCGGCCGCACGCCGCTCACGCCGGGCCGGACCCGCAGGCCGGCCTCGGGCGCGCCGTGGTGCGGGCGCGCCTGGACGCCTCCGGGGTGGAGGTCGGCGCCGGGGAGTGAGGCGTCCCCCGGCGGCTCGGGGCGGGGGCGCGGCTCAGCCGTCGCCGTCCCGCTCCCGGGGCCAGTGCGCGAGGGCGAGGTGCAGGGCCTCCACCGCCTTGTCCCAGGAGGCCCGCACGTCCCGGGCCGCGCCGAAACCGCCGGTGGACTCCAGGACGCAGTAACCGTGGAAGGTGCTGCGCAGCAGGCGCACGGCATCGGTCAGGTCGGGTTCGTCCAGGCCGTAGGCGCGCAGCATCCCGTAGGTGACCTCGGCCGTGCGGCGCAGGGCGGGGGAGCCGGCCAGCAGGGACTGGTCGATGCGGATCTGCGTGGCCGCGTACCGGCCGGGGTGCTCCAGGGCGTAGGACCGGTAGGCGCCGGCGAACGCGGTCAGCGCCTCCTTCCCGGCCCGGCCGGCCACCGCCGCCTCGATCCGGTCGACGAGTTCGCCGCCCGCGTGCAGTGCGAGCCGGGTGCGCAGGTCGTGCAGGTTGCGGACGTGCGAGTACAGGCTGGCGTCCCTCACCCCGAAGCGCCGGGCCAGTGCCGACAGGCTGACGTTCGCGAAGCCCACCTCGTCCGCGAGGTCGGCGGCCGCCGCGACCAGCCGCTCGGCGGTCAGCCCCGCACGGGCCATGGGAGCCACCTCCTTGGATGCCTGGCCGTACCCTAGGGCACCCGGGCGGGGGCGCGGGCGGCCGGGACCAGCAGGGCGGCCGGCGCGACCGTGGGGACCGGCGGCGCGGATCGGCCCGCCCCCTGCGGCCCGGCCCGACCGACCCGCGGATGTCGTGCGCGTCCGGGGCGGAGGGCGCGCCGCCCGCCCTGCGCGGTGAACGCCCCGGTCGCCGGCTCCCGTCCGTCCGGCTCGCCGCGCACCTCGACGGCGAGCCGGACGCGGCGGTCCACGGCTGCGGTGTCACCCGCGCACCCCACTCAGCCGGCCGGCGCCCCCGGCGCCCCCGGCCGCCGGTCCGGTGCGGCCGGTGCGGCCGGTGCGGAGAGGACGAACGAGAACCGCGCCGGCTCCGCCCGCAGGTGGTACCGGGGCAGCGGGCCGGGGCCGCAGGACTGGGAGCCGATGCCGTGCTGGGCGTGGTCGAGGTTGACCCACACCGTGTCGCCGGGGACGAGGTCGGTGCGGTGCGCCGCCGCGTCCAGTTGCCCGGTGGTCCAGCGGCGGGCGGTGAGGAAGAACTCCGGGTCGCCCTCGACGCGCAGACCGCCCAGTTCCGCCCAGCGGACGCCGGCGCGGGCGCCGTTCTCCTGCGGACGGACGTACGGCGTCTGCAGGGCGTCGACGGTCGACCGCCAGCGGCCGACCACGGACGCCGTCCCGGTGTCCGGGTACGCCTCGCCGGGACCGCCGCCGAACCAGGTCACCCCGTCGGTGCGGTCGCCGGACAGCCCGAAGCGGATGCCGAGCCGGGGCAGCGGCACCGTCCAGTCGCCCTCGGGCGTGACGGACACCGTCAGCCGCAGCCGGTCCCCGTCCGACGTCCAGCGGTACACCGTCGACAGCCCCGTCTCCCGGCCCGCCGCGGCGACCCGCGTGCGGACCGTCAGCGCGTCGCCGGCCGCCTCCACCGCGTCCAGCCGGTGCCGCATGCGGTGCAGGCCCAGCTCGCGCCACAGCGGACCGTGGCGGACGCCGCCCTGCCAGGCGGCGCCGTCGTCGTTGTCGGTGGTGGCCCGCCACACGTCCAGGCACAGGCCGGTGACGGCCACGCCGCCGACCGTCCTCGGCGCGCCGGTGCGGGCGTCGAACACGGCCGGGCCGAGGGCGATGGTCCCGGCGCCCGCCACCGGCGCGGCGGTCGCGGCCACCGACGGCACCCGGCGGGCGGACGCCGGCACCTGCCCCCAGGCGACGACGTGGCCCCCGGGCGCCCACGCGGCGTCCGCCGCGAGCAGCGCCCGCACCGTCCAGCACGCCTCGCCGACTAGGACCGCGGCCGGCGGCGCGGGCAGCCGGACGTCGGCGGACCCGCCGGGCGCGAGCGCCGGCACCGCGAGGGCACCGGAGGCGACCGGCTCGCCCTCCACTTCGTACGACCAGGTGAACGCCAGCGCCGACAGGTCGGCGAAGTCGTACGCGTTGGTGACGCGCACGGTGCCGTCCGCCGCGGCCGCGCGGATCGCGACGGGCTCGATCACCTTCTTGTACTCGGCCAGGCCGGGCGAGGGCCGCCGGTCGGGGAACAGCAGCCCGTCGCAGACGAAGTTGCCGTCGTGCAGTTCCTCGCCGAAGTCACCGCCGTAGGCGTAGCCGTACCGCTCGTCCTCGATGCCGTGGTCGATCCACTCCCAGACGAAGCCGCCCTGGAGCCGGTCGTGCGCCTCGAAGAGGCGCTGGTAGTCGGCGAGGCCGCCGGGGCCGTTGCCCATGGCGTGCCCGTACTCGCACAGGACGAAGGGGAGCCGGCGGCGTTCGCGCGGACCGCCGTCCAGGCCCCGGCCGATCCGCTCGACCTCGGCGTGGTCGGCGTACATCCGCGAGTACACGTCCGTGTCCCGGCAGTGGGGGTCGCCCTCGTAGTGCACGGGGCGGGAGGGGTCGCGACCGTGGATCCACCGGGCCATCGCGGTCAGGCCGCGGCCGGTGCCGGCCTCGTTGCCCAGGGACCAGACCACCACGCTGGGGTGGTTCTTGTCGCGCTCGACCATGCGGGCGGCCCGGTCGAGCAGGGCCGGGGTCCAGCGGTCGTCGTCGGCCGGGTTGTCCCGCCAGGCCTGCTCGGTGAAGCCGTGGGTCTCCAGGTCGCACTCGTCGACGACCCACAGGCCCAGTTCGTCGCACAGGTCCAGGAAGGCGGGGTGCGGCGGGTAGTGGGAGGTGCGGACGGCGTTGATGTTGTGCCGCTTCATCAGCAGCACGTCCTCGCGCATCGTCGCCGGGTCCAGCGCGCGGCCCCGCACCGGGTGCCACTCGTGCCGGTTGACGCCCTTGAACAGCACCGCCCGGCCGTTGACCCGGATCAGCCCGTCCGACAGCTCCACCGTGCGGAAGCCCACGCGCAGCGGCACCCGCTCGCCCCCGGTGGCCAGCACCCCGTCGTACAGCCTCGGCCTCTCCGCCGACCACGGCTCGACCGGCACCGTCACCGCCTCTCCGGCGGCGGCGTCGACGCCGAGGTCCGGCACGGTCACCCGGGCGTCCGCGCCGCAGTCGACACGCAGGGTGCCGGTGCCGGTGACGTGGTCGTAGGAGGCGTGCACGAAGAAGTCCGGGACGCCGTCGGCCGGGCGGTGCAGCAGGGTGACGTCACGGAAGACGCCGGGCAGCCACCACTGGTCCTGGTCCTCCAGGTACGAGCCCGCCGACCACTGGTGGACCCGCACCGCGAGGACGTTGCCGGCGGGTTCCAGCAGGTGGCCGACCGCGAACTCGTGCGGCAGCCGGGAGCCCTTGAACACGCCGAGTTCCGTGCCGTTGAGCCAGACCCGGGCGCAGGACTCCACCCCGTCGAAGCGCAGGACCGCCCCGCCGCCGGCCGGCCAGCCGGCCGGCAGGTCGAAGGCGCGCAGGTGGTCGCCGGTCGGGTTCTGCGTCGGCACGCGGGGCGGGTCGACCGGGAACGGGTAGAGGTGGTTGGTGTATACCGGGGCGCCGTGACCCTGCAGGACCCAGTGGCCGGGCACCCGCACCCGCGCCCAGGCGCCGGCGTCGTATCCCCGCGCCGCGAAGGAGTCGTCCTCCGCGTCGGCCGTGTCCGACAGCCGGAACCGCCAACTGCCGTTCAGGGAGAGGGACGGGGCGTCCGAGGACGCGTACCAGGCGCGCGGCGGCAGGATCCCGCTGCCCGGTGAGACGTCCTCGACGTAGTCGGTCGTGCGGAAAGACATAGGTCTCCTAGCTCGGCCCCCGGCCCTCGGCACCGGTCCGCGAGCTCCCCCGCACCGGCGGCGCCGGAGGAACCCGAGGAAGGCCGGAGGAACCCGAGGAAGTACTGCCGGAACCGGGAGCGGCTGAAACCCCGCAGGGCCGGGACGGCGGGTTCCCGGCGGCCGCCGGGCCCGCCCGGGCGCGAAACCCGCTCCCGCCGGGCCGCGGGGGACACGGCGACGGCCCGGCGCAGCGCCCCGGAGCGGTTCGCGGTGCACACGCCGCGCGGCGCGCGCTCCGGGGCGGCCTTCTCCTCGGGCCACCCGCTCACGTGCCGAGGACCTCCCGCACGAACGCGTTGCTGAACTTGCCGGCCGGATCGAGGGACGCGGCCAGGGCCCGGAAGTCGGCCAGGCGCGGGTACCGCCCACCGAGCACCGTCGCCGGCACGGTGAACACCTTGCCCCAGTGCGGACGCGGATCGAAGGCGTCCAGCGCCTCCTCGACCCGGCGGACCACCGGCAGCACGGCCGCCGTGTCCTCGACCCAGGTGAAGTGCAGGGCCACCGAGTCACGGCCGTGGGCCGGGCTGAGCCACTGCGGGTCGGCGGCGACGGTCCGCACCTCGCAGGTCTGCAGCACACCGGCCACGGTGGACCGTATGCCGTCCAGCGCGTGCAGGGCGTCGACGGCCGACGGCCGCGGCAGCAGGTACTCCGACTGCAGTTCCGTCCCGCTGCTCGGCGTGAACTCCGCCCGGAAGTGCGGCAGCCGCTCGTGCCACGGCCCCGGCACCCCGAACTGCCGGGTGCAGTTGACCGCGGGCATGCCCGGCACCGGGTGCAGGGCCTCGGTCGCGGGCGCGGCCCAGGGGAAGTCCACGGCCGGCTGGTCGGTGCGCCGCTTGAGCCACACCTGCCGGAAGCCCGGCGCGCGCCAGTCGGTGAACAGGCTCACGCTGTACGCCGATGCCGCCACGGCCGGGAAGTCCAGCCCCTCCAGGGGAAGTTCGGTGAACACGTGCTGTTCCACGCCGTACGACGGCTCCAGGTCCAAGGTGAGCGCGGTGACCACGCCGAGCGCGCCGAGCGAGGTCACGGACCCGTCGAACCCGGCGTCGCCGCGGGCCACCGTCACCGTCGAACCGTCCGCCGTGAGCAGTTCCACCTCCCGCACCACCGACGCGAGCGGCCCGTTGCCCACGCCCGAGCCGTGGGTGCCGGTCGCCACCGAGCCGGCCACCGAGATGTGCGGCAGCGAGGCCATGTTGGGCAGCGCGAGCCCGTGCGCGTGCACGGTGCGGGCGAGTTCCGCGTACCGGACGCCGCCCGAGACGCGGACCGTGCGGGCCGCGGTGTCCACGTCGGTCACCGGCGGCAGGGCGGCGAGCGAGACGAGCACGCCCTCGTCGCCGGGATCGGCGATCCGGTTGAAGGAGTGACCGCTGCCCAGCACGCGTATCCGCGCGCTGCCGGCCACCAGGGTCCGCAGCGTGTCGAGGGTCCGCGGGCGGTGGAACTCCTTGGCCGTGTAGGTGATGTTGCGCGCCCAGTTGGTGACCGTCTGCGCCGGCTGTGCCATCCCTGTCGTCCCTCCCGGTGAGTGCGTGTGCGTCGACCCTCTCATCCGCCGCGGCCCGCCGTGGAGGGCCCCGTGCGGAGCGCTTCC
Source organism: Streptomyces sp. TG1A-8 (assembly GCF_030499535.1). Lineage (NCBI taxonomy): Bacteria > Bacillati > Actinomycetota > Actinomycetes > Kitasatosporales > Streptomycetaceae > Streptomyces > Streptomyces sp. TG1A-8. Next base: position 1,628,065 of record NZ_JASTLB010000001.1, on the reverse strand, counting down.
CCGCTGTCCGCCCGCTCCGCTCCCGTCCGCCCCGTCCGCCCCGTCCGCCGAGGTGGCCCGGTTCGGCCGCACGGTGGCGGAGGAGGCCGCACGGCTGTCGGCGGGGGAGGACCTGCTGCACGCGGTCGACCCCGCGACGCTCGACCGGACGGCGTGAGGGGCCGCGCGGCGCCGCCCCGGCCAGCCCCGCCGCACCGGGGGACCCCGCTCCCGTCCCCGCGGGGGCGGGGGCATACCGTGAGGAGTCGTACGTCCGAGCCGGGAGGAGACACGGGATGGGCAGCCGTACCGCGCTGGTCGAGGATCTGATGGAGCGGTTCCCGCAGGTGCCGCGGGAGGCCGTCCTCAAGGAGGACCTGCTCCGCGGCGGCGTCGCCTTCGACCCGTCCGCGCTCAGTGACAACGAGGGCGGCGAGGTCAAGCCGAAGTCGTACTTCATCTTCTCCTTCGACCACGGCACCCTGCCCGAACTGGGCGAGGCCGCGCTGCGACGGCCCCCGGAGGAGATCATCCTCACCGGCGGCCCCTACGACCTGCGGCGGACCGTGGTCTCCGTGCGGGTGAACCCCTCCTCGCCGTACCGGGTCGCCGCCGACGACGAGGGGCTGCTCGGGCTCTACCTCGACGGCGGGCGGATCGCCGACGTCGGCGTGCCCCCCATGCCCGAGTACTACCGGCACACCCTCTCCAACGGGAAGTCCGTCATGGAGGTGGCCCCGACCATCCAGTGGGGCTACCTGATCTACCTGACCGTCTTCCGGGTCTGCCAGTACTTCGGCGCCAAGGAGGAGTGCCAGTACTGCGACATCAACCACAACTGGCGCCAGCACAAGGCGGCCGGGCGGCCGTACACGGGCGTCAAGGACGTGGAGGAGGTCCTGGAGGCGCTGGAGATCATCGACCGGTACGACACCCAGAAGGCCTCCACCGCCTACACCCTCACCGGTGGCGCCATCACCAGGACGGTCGCCGGCCGGGACGAGGCCGACTTCTACGGCCACTACGCCAAGGCCATCGAGGAGCGCTTCCCGGGCCGCTGGATCGGCAAGGTCGTCGCCCAGGCGCTGCCCAAGGCGGACGTGCAGCGGTTCAAGGACCACGGCGTGCAGATCTACCACCCCAACTTCGAGGTGTGGGACCGCCGGCTGTTCGAGCTGTACTGCCCCGGCAAGGAGCGCTACGTCGGCCGCGACGAGTGGCACCGCCGCATCCTCGACTCCGCCGAGGTGTTCGGCGCGCGCAACGTGATCCCGAACTTCGTGGCGGGCGTGGAGATGGCGGAGCCGTTCGGCTTCACCACCGTCGACGAGGCCATCGCCTCCACCACCGAGGGGCTGCGCTTCTTCATGTCGCACGGCATCACGCCCCGCTTCACCACCTGGTGCCCCGAGCCCACCACCCCGCTCGGCAAGGCAAACCCGCAGGGCGCCCCGCTGGAGTACCACATCCGCCTGCTGCAGGCGTACCGGGCCACGATGGACGACTTCGGCCTGTCCTCCCCGCCCGGGTACGGCCCGCCCGGACCCGGGCGCGCGGTCTTCTCCGTCAGCTCCTTCATGGACAGCCTGCCCGCGCAGGAGCCGGCGGAGGTCTGAGCGCCGCGGGGCGGGCCGGCCGCCGGGCGACCGGTCCCGCGGGAGCGGCGCCGGGCGCCGGGCCCGGACCGCGGGCGCCGTGGGGAAAACACGTTGACGTGACGCGCGGGCGGCGGACTACAGTTGGCCTGCGCGTCGAGGTGGCGTGCGTACCGACGAGTGAGGACGAGGAGGTGTCGACCGATGGCTGTCACTGTGCCGGGCGCTGCCCTCATCCAGGAAGTCCTCAAGTCCACCTCCGCGGCCGCCGGCTGACCGATCCGCGCCGACGTGCGCCCGCCGGGCCGCCCCTTGTGAAGGGTCTCCCTCTCCCTTGTCCTCCCACCTGCCTTCCGGCACCCCTGTCTCCTCCGCGCTCGCTCCCTACGGCTGGGACGACGCCTGGGCCGACGCGTTCACCGCGTACGCGTCCCAGGGCCTGCTGCCCGGCCGGGTCGTCCGCGTCGACCGCGGCCAGTGCGACGTGGTCACCGCGGACGGGACCGTCCGCGCCGACACCGCCTTCGTCACCCCGCACGATCCGCTGCGGGTCGTGTGCACCGGCGACTGGGTCGCCGTCGAACCCGGCGGCACCCCCCGCTACGTCCGCGCGTACCTGCCGCGCCGGACCGCCTTCGTGCGCTCCACCTCCTCCAAGCGGTCCGAGGGGCAGATCCTCGCCGCCAACGTCGACCACGCCGTCGTCGCCGTGTCCCTCGCCGCCGAGCTCGACCTCGGCCGCGTCGAACGGTTCCTGGCGCTGGCCTGGGAGTCCGGGGCCCGGCCCGTGGTCGCGCTCACCAAGGCCGACCTGGTGCCGGACCCGGTGACCCTGGCCCACCTCGTCCAGGACGTCGAGACGGCCGCGCCCGGCGTGCCCGTGCTCACCGTCAGCGCCCTGCACGGCGACGGCCTGGACGTGCTGCTCGCCCTCACCGGCTCCGGTACGTCCGTACTGCTCGGGCAGTCCGGCGCGGGCAAGTCCACCCTCGCCAACGCCCTCGTCGGCACGGACGTCATGGACGTGCGGGCCGCCCGCGACACCGACGGCAAGGGCCGGCACACGACCACCACCCGCAACCTGCTCGCCCTGCCCGGCGGCGGCGTGCTCATCGACACCCCCGGGCTGCGGGGCGTCGGCCTCTTCGACGCCGAGGACGGGGTCGGGCAGGTGTTCTCCGAGATCGAGGAACTGGCCCGGCGGTGCCGGTTCCACGACTGCGCGCACGAGAGCGAACCCGGCTGCGCGGTGCGCTCCGCCGTGGGGAGCGGGGAGCTCGCGGCGCGGCGGCTGGAGAGCTACCGGAAGCTGATCCGGGAGAACCAGTGGATCGTCGCCAAGACCGACGCGCGGGTCCGCGCGGAGCTGCGCAAGGACTGGAAGCGGAGGGGGGCGGAGGGCCGGGCGGCGATGGAGGCGAAGCGGGGGCGGTGGAAGTAGGGCGGCCCCGGCCGGGGCGGGGTCCGGGGCCGCCGCCCCCGGACCCCGCCCCGGCCCCGAAACGGGTTGCTCCCGGACGCCGGACGGGCCGGTCGTGCGCACCGGGCCGGCGGGCCGCGCGGGCCCGTGCTGCACGTCCGATTTCCGCTGGTCCGGGGGCGTCCCGCGGCCCACACTGGGACGCGTGAGGGACGAGGACAGCAGGTACGAGGCCGTGCGGAGCCGGGACGGGCGGTTCGACGGGGCATTCTTCTTCGGGGTGTGCACCACCGGGATCTACTGCCGGCCCAGTTGCCCCGCGGTGACGCCGAAGCGGCACAACGTGCGGTTCTTCCCGACGGCCGCCGCCGCGCAGGGCTCCGGGTTCCGGGCCTGCCGGCGGTGCCGGCCGGACGCCGCGCCGGGGTCCGCCGAGTGGAACGTCCGCGCGGACGTCGTCGGCCGGGCCGTGCGCCTGATCGCCGACGGGGTCGTGGACCGCGAGGGCGTCGCCGGGCTCGCCGCCCGCCTCGGCTACAGCGCCCGGCACGTGCAGCGCCAGCTCACCGCCGAACTCGGCGCCGGACCCGTGGCCCTGGCCCGGGCCCAGCGGGCGCACACCGCGCGGACACTGCTGCAGACCACCGACCTGCCCGTCACCGAGATCGCGTTCGCGTCCGGGTTCGCCAGCGTGCGCCAGTTCAACGACACCGTCCGGGAGGTGTACGCCGCCACGCCGACCGCGCTGCGGGCCGCCGCGCCCGGGGGCCGGGAAGCGTGCCGGGCCACGCCGGACACCGGCATCCCGCTGCGCCTCGCCCACCGCGGCCCCTACCAGGCCGCCGCCGTCTTCGACCAACTGGCCCGCGAAGCCGTACCCGGCGTCGAGGAGGTGACCGGCCCGCCGGGCAACCGCACCTACCGGCGCACCCTGCGCCTGCCGTACGGCACGGCGATCGCCGCCGTGCGGGAGCGCACCCGGGGGCCGCGTGCGGGCGGCGGCACGCGGCCGGGCGGCTGGCTCGACGCACGGCTGCGGCTGACCGACCCGCGGGACCTGACGACCGCCGCGCAGCGGCTGCGGCGGCTGTTCGACCTCGACGCCGACCCCTACGCCGTCGACGAGCGCCTCGGCACCGACCCCCGGCTCGCCCCACTGGTCGCCGCCCGCCCCGGACTGCGCTCGCCCGGCGCCGTGGACCCGCTGGAACCCGCGGTACGCGCCCTGGTGGGGACGGGGGGCGCCGCGGGAGCCCGCGCACCCGGGCGGAACGAGGCCTGGGGCAGGCTGGTGCGGCGGTACGGCAAGGCGCTCGACGCGCCCTGCGGCAGCCTCACCCACGTGTTCCCGGAGGCGGCCGTCCTCGCCGAGGCCGAGCCCGGCGGGCCGCTGGGCGCGTTCGCCGCCGCGCTCGCCGACGGCACCCTGGGGCTGGATCCCGGTGCCGACCGGGACGACGCCGAGGAGGTGCTGCGCACCCTGCCCGGCCTGGGCCCGGCCGTCGTCGCCGTCGTCCGCGCCCGCGCCCTCGGCGACCCGGACGTGGCGCCCCCCGGGGTGCGGGCGCCCGACAGCTGGCGGCCCTGGCGGTCGTACGCCGTCCAGCACCTGCGGGTCGCGGGGGAACCGGGCCACTGAGGGAGCCGCCCACACGCCTCCGTGCCCGCCCCGCCCCGGCCGGGACGGGACGGGCACGGAGGCGGACACGCGGTTTTGCCGCGGCGGCGGCCTGCCCCGCCACCGGTCCCGCACACCGCCACCCGCTCCGCACGGCCGTCGTCCGTGCCCACTGGTCCGACCGGGTGGACGTGGGGCGGTGGTCCCGGCGGTCGGCCGGGCCCTGTGGCACGGTCACCTGCGAACGGGTCACCGGCGAGGACGGGCGGGCGCACGCATGGGCAAGGCGGGGCGGTTCCTCGGGGCACTGCTGCTCGGGACGGTGCCGGCCACGGTGGCACCGGCCGTCGCCGAACCGGCGCCGCTGCCCTGGACCGGCACCTGGGAGACGGCCCCCTCCGGCACCGCCCGCGCGCTGCCCGGCACCGCCGTCCGCAACGTGGTCCACCTCAGCGTCGGCGGCACCGCCGTGCGCGTCCGGCTCAGCAACCGGTTCGGCACCGCCCCCCTCGTCCTCGGCGCGGTCACCGTCGCGGTGCGCCGCAGCGGTGCCGCCGCCGTACCCGGCACCCTGCGCGCCGCCACCTTCCGCGGCGCCCGCACCGCCACCGTCCCGCCCGGCCGGGACCTGCTCAGCGACCCGGTGCCGCTCGTCGTGCGGGGCGCCGCCGACCTCCTCGTCACCGTCCTCACCCCCACCGGCGGCGGCCCGGCCACCTACCACGGCACCGCCCTGCAGACCAGCTACCTCGCCCCCGACGGCGCCGCCGGGGCCGCCGACGAGAGCGGCTCGGCGTACACCGGGACCACGCACCACTGGTACTACGTCACCGGCGTCGACGTCCGCTCCGCCGCCGCCGGCACGCTCGTCGCGCTCGGCGACTCCCTCACCGACGGCACCGGCTCCACCCCCGGCACCAACCACCGCTGGCCCGACCTGCTCGCCGCACGGCTGCGCGCCCACCGGCTCGGCGTCCTGAACGCCGGGATCGCCGGCAACCGGCTGCTGCGCGACGGCACCGGGCCCAGCGCCCTCGCCCGCCTGGACGCCGACGCCCTGGACCGGGCCGGCGTCCGCGTCCTGGTCGTGCTGGAGGGCATCAACGACATCAAGGGCACCTCCGGGGCGGCCGATCCCGCAGACCTCGCCCGCGCCTACCGCACGCTCGTCGCCCGTGCCCACGCCCGCGGCATCCGGGCCGTCGGCGTCACCCTCACCCCGTACGGCGGCCATCCGGCCCACACCCCGGCCCGGGAGGCCGTGCGGCAGCGGGTCAACGCGTTCATCCGCACCGGCGGTGCCTTCGACGCGGTCGCCGACGCCGACGCCGCCGTACGCGACCCCGCCGACCCAGGGCGCATCCGGCCCGGCTACGACCCCGGCGACCACCTGCACCTCAACGACGCGGGCATGCGCGCCGTGGCCGGCGCCGTCGCCCGCGCCCTGGCCCACCGGCCGGTCGTCACCGCCATCGGAGGCACCCGGCCCCGCTGACCGCCCCGGCCCCGCCCCGCGACCGGCGGGCGGGCGGTCCCGTCGCGCCGAAGGGACACGGGGCCGGGTCGCTCCGGTGCCGCACGGCGGCCCCCCGGCCGGTGGGGACGGGACCGTCCGGCGGCCAACGTCCACCGCTCGTACGGAAGTTCGTACTCGCTCCCCTGGGTGAGGTGCCGGGTCACCGGACGCGCGCGATTTTCCCGATGCCCCGTTTCCCCGCGGCCCGGGCGGTGACAATGGGGACATGAACCAGCAGGGGGGTACGCCCGCTCGTCACGAGGACGACTGGTGGGGGCAGTTGTACGACGACTCCACCGGGGACACGGGCCCCACGGCCGCGCCCGACTCCCTGGACGACCGCTTCGCCTCGGCGAGGAACACGGTGACGGGCCGACCGGCGGTGGAGAACGACCCCGCGACCGAGCCCTCCGGCCCCGAACAGCCGTCCGGCGGGCCGGCCCTCCCGCCCCGGCGCGACGCCTCCCCGTCCCCGGCGGGGAAGAACCCTCCCGCCGGGGTTCCCCGGCCGCCGATCGCCCCGCCGACCGGGGAACCACCGGCGGAGCCGGTCGCGGGAACGGCAGCGACGCCGCCGTCGGACGGCCCCGCGGCCCCGGCCGACGGGCCGGTACCGCCGGCCGGCGGCCCGACACCGCCGCCACCCGCTGGGTCCGGCCGTCCGGCGCCGGCCGGACCCGCCTCTCCGCCCGGGGTGCCCGGGTCGCCCGGGCCGCCCGGGCACCCCGGGGCCGCCCCGCCCGCCGGATCCCCCTGGTGGGGCTCCGGAAGCCCCGCCGCGCTCCGCCCGGCGCCGCCCGGGGAGCCGGCGCGCGAGAGGCCCGAGCCTCCCCTGCCGCCCATGCCTGCTGTGCCTGCTGTGCCTCCTGTGCCTCCCCCGCAGTCCACCCCCCGGCCGGCCGCCCCCCACTCCCCGGCCGGTCCCTCCTCCCCTCCCTCCCCTCCCTCCCCTCCCTCCCCTCTTCCTTCCGCCCCTCCCCCCGCAGCCCCCGCAGCCCCCGCCGCCCCACGCCCCGCCCCGCGCGACCACGTCGGTTCCGGGGCGGCCGCCCACGATTCCGAGCCCACCGCGCTGCCCCCCGCCGATCCGGACGCGCTGGGGGAACTCGTCGCCGACACCGTGCTGGACGGGGCCCGGTACGGGGCGTGCACGGTGCGGGCCGTGTCGCTGCGGGGGGACGCGGCGCGGTACCGGGGCGAACCGCGGCGGGACGCGCTGCTGATCGCGCGGTTCGGGGCGGGGGAGCGGGCGCTGGTGCTCGTCGCGATGGCCGCCGGCGCGCGCGCCACGCCGCAGGCGCACCGGGCGGCGGCCGAGGCGTGCCGGTGGATCGGCCAGGCCGTGGGTCGCAGCCACCGGCGGCTCGCGGAGGACATCCGGGCGGCCCGGCGCGGCGAGCTGAAGTCGGGACTCCAGCGGCTCACCGACCGCACCCTCGGCAAGCTGCGCGCCGGCGCCGCCGAGCAGGGCGCCGACCCGGAGGAGTACACCGCCGGCCTGCGCTGCCTGCTGCTGCCCGCCGACCCCGACTGCCGTACCCGGGTGTTCTTCGGGGTCGGCGACGGAGGCCTGTTCCGGCTGCGGGACGGCGCGTGGCAGGACATCGAGCCGGTGCCGCCCGCCGCCGGCCCCGGTGACCCCGCCGTCGGCTTCGGGTCGCCGCCCGGGGGGACCGCCGGGGGCGACCGGCTGACCACGGACCTCGGCATCCCGACCCCGCCGAGCCCGTACGAACCGGCCCCGAAGCCGCCCCGCGCGCCCTTCCGGTTCCGCGCCTCGGTGGCCCGCCCGGGGGACGCGCTGGTGATGTGCACCCCCGGCCTGGCCGACCCGCTGCGCGGCGAGCCCGCCCTCTGTACCCACCTGGCCCGGCGCTGGTCCTGCGCCACCCCGCCCGGCCTGGCCGCCTTCCTCACGGACGTCCAGGTGCGGGTGGAGGGCTACGACGGCGACCGCACGGCGGCCGCCGTCTGGGAGGCGTGAGCGCGGCCGCCGTGCCTCCGTGGGGGCCGGAGGGATCCGCGCGGACCCAAGGGCCCACCACCGGGTCCGCGCCGTCCGCCTCCGGGACCGTGCTGGGGGAGGCGGCGTCGGCCGCGTGCTCCGGGCGGCCCGCTCCAGCCCCCCCGCAACGGGTACCGGCCCCGACGGAACAGCACGGAAGGTCGGTTTCCGGCCAGTTTCACGCCGTGTGACCGGCGGACCGGAGCCGGGGGCCGGACGTCCTCGGCCCACCGCCCCGGGACGCCTGTGGCACCGTGGGGCCGTCCTGACGGGTGTGGTACGGGTGCGCCGCGCGTCCGGGACGGGCCGGGGGGCCGTACCGGTGTGGCCGAACAGGCGGCCGTCGGGCAGCGGCCATGACTGCCCGCGACCGCACTGGGCATGGTTTCCGTGAACGTGTTCGACCAGGAGGGGCGGAGCCGGCGGCGCGCGGGCGGGGGGTCATGACGAGGCAGGCGGGAGGGGGCGGCCCCGTGGCCATAGGGGTCTCCTCGGCGAAAACGCGGGAAGAGACCGGCACGATCACGGAACGGGGGCACACACACCGCTTCAGGCGCACGCTGGGCCGGGCGGACCTCAGGGCGGTGCCCGAGGCGCGCCGGGAAGTGCGCGCGCTGCTGCGGCACTGGGGCAGACCGGGCCGCTCGGAGATCGCCGAACTGCTCACCAGCGAACTCGTCACCAACGCGCTGGTCCACACCGACGACGACGCCGTGCTGACGGCCGTCGTCTCACCGGACGGGGTGCGCGTGGAGGTCAGGGACTTCCTGGCCCACCGGCCGCGCCCACGGGTCCCGGACCCGGACGACGACACGCACGGCCGCGGACTGGTCCTGGTGCAGTCCCTCGCCGACTCCTGGGGCGTACGGCCGCACGGCGTGGGCAAGTCGGTGTGGTTCGAGCTCGGCGCCCAGGCCGCCTGACGCGCGGCGGGGACCGTACGGACGACGGCGACGGGACGGGGCGCGACCCGTGCGGGTCGCGCCCCGTCCCGTGGGTCCGGCCGTGGTGTCGTCAGCCGAACTGCTGTTCCAGGTCCTTCAGCTTGCGCTCCAGGGAGTCCAGGCGCGGCAGGGCCATCGTGTCGTCCTCCGCGGTGAGGTCGACGGTGACCTGCTCAGCGCCCTTGCGGACCGGCTGGAGGGAGGGCCTGGAGCGTGCGGGCAGTTCCGGCGACGCTAGGGCAGGCTCCGCGGTCGCCGGCGCCGATCCGCGCTCCACGGCCTGCACCTCGACCTGCCGGCCGCCGGACCGGCCGACGAAGCCGCGGTGGCCCCGGCTGATCGCCTTCAGCTGGGCGCGCTCCACCCGCTGCTGGTCACGCCGCCGCTGCCGCGTCTCCTCCTTCTGCCGCTTGTCCTCGCGGACCTCCTCGACCGCCTCGTCCAGGCTGCGCACGCCCTCCAGGAGCATCAGCGACCAGGCCCGGTAGGTCTCGCGGGGGGCCCGCAGCCAGCGCACTATGCGGATCTGCGGCAGCGGACGCGGCACCAGGCCCTGCTCGCGCAGCGCGGCCCGGCGGGTCTGCTTCAGCGCCCGGTCGAACAGGACGGCCGCCGACAGGGACATGCCGGAGAAGAACTGCGGCGCGCCGTCGTGTCCCGCGCCCCGCGGCGCGTGCACCCAGTTGAACCAGGCCGCCGCCGCGGCGAACATCCACACGAGTATGCGGGAGCCGAGGGCCGCGTCGCCGTGGCTGGCCTCCCGCACCGCGAGCACGGAGCAGAACATCGCCGCGCCGTCCAGGCCGAAGGGCACCAGGTACTGCCAGCCGTCGGTCAGCCCGAGGTTCTGCTCGCCGAAACCGACGAGGCCGTGGAAGGACAGGGCGGCCGCCACCGCCGCACAGCAGAACAGAAGCACGTAGGAGGCCGTGCCGTAGATGGCCTCCTTGCGCCTGCGGCGCTCCTCGCTGCGCTCCCACGAGTCGTCCGCGCTCGCGTTCTCCCCGGAGGAGCGCTTGCCGCGCGCGAGCACCGCCACCGCCGCCAGCACGCCCAGGAGCAGCACGGCGCCCGGAAGCAGCCAGTCCAGCGATATGTCGGTCAATCTCATCAGGGGTCCCTTGCATTGGGATAGGGCGTAACGCCCGCCATGGTGGCCCACTCCCGACGGCCCTCAGGGGATTTCGGGGCAAGAGGCCGCCAGGGAGACGCAAGGGGATGCCCAGGGCGGCGTTCTGCTCGAACTACCGCGTGAGGGGCGGGAGTTGAGTTCGAATAAGACTACCCGCACGGATGGTTCACGGGAAAGTTCCCGTGATAGGTGAGGAAGTTGTGAATCACCTGTCCGCGGGTGGGCGGTCCCATCGCGTTGATCTTAGTGGACGCCCGGCGGTGCTGCGGACCTGAGGTCCCCTCAGGCGGCGGCGCCCGCCGCGAGTTTGGCGACGCGGTCGCTGTCGCAGGTGCGCGGACAGGTGGCGCACGTGTCCTGCGGCCGCACGGTGTAGAACATGCAGCAGCTCGCCCGGGACCGGGTGGGCAGCGGCTCGCCGTCCGGACCGGTCAGCACCCGGAACGCGGCCGAGCCGACGTACGGCCGGGTCGCCCCCGGCAGCAGCAGCTCCAGCTCCCGCACGGCCCGCGCCTCCTCGGGCCGGCCGAGCAGGTGGGCGACGTACCACAGTCCTTCGACGACCTCGTCCGTCGCCATGCCCCACAGCGCGCGCCCGCGCCGCCGCATCCGCGGCCCGAAGGCGGCGAGCACCGGCTCCAGGTGCTCGGCGACGGCCGCCCGCACCTCGGCCCGCAGCGCCTCCTCGTCCGCCACGACGACCGCGCCGGGGAGCGCGGCCGCCGGGTCCTCCGGCAAGCAGGCGAAGGAGACGGGGCGCACGGCCATCCGGCCGGCCGCGCGGTGGTGGGCGACCTCGGTCGCGGGCAGCCGGGGCACCCTGCGGAGCAGGAACCACGGGACGGTGAACAGCAGGCAGGCCGGCCAGGCGTAGCGGTGCAGGCCGAAGCTCGCGACGACGTCCGGACGGGCCCGCCGGCCGTAGTCCCGCAGGACCTGCGCCTCGTCCCGGGCGAGGTAGGCGTCGAGTTCGGCGCCCCCCGCCGCGAGCCCGGCGCCGTCGGTCCAGCCGCCGCCCCGGGGCAGCCGCCCGGACGGGTCCAGGACGGTCACCGACAGCCCCGGGAAGGCCTCGGCGAGACGGGCGTACGCGGCGGTGAGGGGTGAGGCCGCAGCGGGCATGGCGGAACCACCGGTCCTTGGTCGCGGGACGAACTGTAAAGGTAAGGCTCACCTTACCCGTTCTTCGGGGAGTTTGAACTGCCGGCGTGTGCCCCTAAGGTGCTTGACGTATGAGTGACAACCCGCCGTTAATGGCCCCAACACCGACAAGCCGGAGGGGGACCCCGTGAAGCAGGGCGTGCAGGGCTCCACCGGAACGCCGCGCACCGTCCGGGTGCCCGCGCAGGCGCACCCGGCGGAGGTCCGGGCCGGGACGGCCCGGACCCGGGACGCCGCGGTGCCGGGCGTGCGCGGTGAGCACCTCCACGACGAGGGGCCCGGGGCGCGGGGGCGGCCCGTCGTGCAGCGCTCCTCGGTGCGCGGGCAGGTCCTCGACGCGCTGCGCACGGCACTGGTCACCGGCGAGCTGAGGCCCGGGGAGGTCTACTCGGGCCCGGGCCTCGGCGAACGCTTCGGGGTGTCGGCCACGCCCGTGCGCGAGGCCATGCAGCAGCTCGCGCTGGAGGGTGCCGTCGAGGTCGTGCCCAACCGCGGCTTCCGGGTCGTCGAGCGGGGGCTGCGGGAGCTGGCCGAGCTGGCCGAGGTGCGGGCACTGATCGAGGTGCCGGTACTGCTGCGGCTCGCGCACACGGTGCCGGCCGATCGGTGGGCCGGGCTGCGGCCGCTCGCGCGGGAGACGGTCCGCGCGGCGTCCTCCGGCTGCCCGGCGGAGTACGCGGAGGCCGACCGCGCCCTGCACCGGGCGATGCTGTCCCTGTCCGGCAACGAGCAGCTGGTGCGCTGCGCCGAGGACCTGCACCGGCGCTCGCAGTGGCCGCTGGTCGGCTCCCCGGCCCGGCCCGGACGGGCGGACCTCGCGGCCGACGCGGCGGAGCACACGGCGCTGCTGGACGCGTTGGCCGCGGGGGAGCTGGAGCGGGCGCGGGAGCTGGTGCGCCGGCACTTCGGGGGCGCGGGCTGAGGCGTGCGCGGCGGGGCCGCGGCACGTGCGCCGGGCGCGGGTGGCCCGTCGCGCGGTCCTCCGCGCCCCTTTCCGCGCCCGGCCGCCGACGCGGCGCTCCGGGGAGGCGCGCCTCCCCGACCGCTCGCTACGCCGTCGCCGCCCCCGCCGCCGGCGGGCTCAAGTACCGGGCCAGCCAGGTCGGTACGCCGCCGAGCAGCCGGAACAGCCGCCCGGCCTCCTCCCGCAGGCGGGAGGCCTCCGGTTCGCTCTCCGTGTCCGCCAGGGAGGCCAGTGCGGGAGCCGTGCCCACCAGGTAGCCCAGCTCCTCCCGGATCCGCAGTGATTCGGTGAAACCGTGCCGGGCCTCGGCCAGCTCGCCGTCCCGCAGGGCCAGTCCGGCCAGGTGGCGCCAGGTGGAGGACAGCAGCAGCTGGTCGGCGCGCGCGGCGGCGGCCGTGTGCGCGCGCCGGTACGCGGCGCGGGCGGCCTGCGGTGAGCGGGCCAGGTTCTCGGCGAGCAGGCCCCGTCGGAAGTCCAGCAGCGCCCTGCCCGCACCCCCGGGAGGGATCAGCGCCGCCGCCCGGCCCAGCGCGGCCCGCGCCTCGTCCGCCCGGTCCCGCACACCGTGCAGCGTGGCGGCGTAGGCGAGCTGGCCGCGCTCGCAGGCCGCGGCCCCCCGCTCCTCGTCGGTGTGCGCGAGCGCCTCCGCGGTGCGCAGGGCGTCCTCGGCCTCCTGCCAGCCCCGCTCGGTGTACAGGCACCGCTCGACCAGCAGCACCGCCCGCTGGAGCGCCGCGGCCGGGGTGTCCGACGGCAGCAGGGCCGCCGCGTCGGCCCAGCAGGCCCGCGAGCGCAACCGCCATACCGCGGTCTGGAGCGGATCGTCACCGGCGGTCGTCCCGTTGCCAGACATGGCGGAATGCGCCACGTTGCCCTCCCCGAGCGCGCCATCGAGCTGTTGAGTGGTGGCGGCATTCCAGCACCAATCCCGGGACCGGCCAAGGGGGTGGGTGAAAGATTTCACAAAGTCGTGGGGCGGGCGGCCTCAGCTCATGCGCAGGGCCAGGAAGAAGTCCAGTTTGTCCTCCAGGCGCGAAAGGTCCCGTCCCGTCAGCTGCTCGATGCGGCCCACCCGGTAGCGCAGCGTGTTGACGTGCAGGTGGAGCCGGGTGGCGCAGCGGGTCCAGGAGCCGTCGCAGTCCAGGAACGCCTCCAGGGTGGGGATCAGCTCGGCCCGGTGGCGGCGGTCGTAGTCGCGCAGCGGGTCCAGGAGGCGGGCGGTGAAGGCGCGGCGGACGTCGTCCGGGACGAAGGGCAGCAGCAGCACGTGCGAGGCCAGCTCCTGGTGGCCGGCCGCGCAGACCCGGCCGGGACGGGCCGCGGCGACCCGGCGGGCGTGCCGGGCCTCCTCCAGCGCGCCGCGCAGCCCCTCCGCCGAGTGCACGGCCGCGCTGACGCCGAGGGTGAGCCGCCCGTCGCCGTCCAGGCCCGCCGACAGCGGCTCGCGGACCGCCTGCAGCAGCACGTCGGCGAGCAGGCCCGGTTCGGAGCCGTCGTGTCCGGAGGCGACCGCGGGCAGCGGGACGAGCGCGACGGCCTCGTCGCCGGCGTGCGCGACGGCGATCCGGTCGGCGGGCTCGGGACCGGCGGCCAGGGGGTCGGCGAGGACCTCCTCCAGCAGGGACTGCGCGACCGGGCCGCCCGCCGTCCCGCCGTCGTCCCACTCGACGCGGGCCACGACCACCTGCCAGTGCGGGGCCGCCCCGAGGCCGGGCAGCAGCACCGGCGCGGCCACCCGCAGACGGGCGGCGACCTCCGCGGGCGCCGCACCCGTCTGCACCAGTTCCAGCACCTCCTGGGCGAGCCGGCGCCGTACCGTGCGCGCCGCCTCCCGGCGGTCCCGTTCGACGGCGATCAGCTGGGTGACGCCCTGCAGCAGGTCGAGCCGTTCGGCCGGCCAGTCCCCGGCGTCCGCCTCGACCGCCAGCAGCCAGTCGGACAGGGCCGTCTCGCGGGCGTCGCGCGCGGCCCGCGGCGCGCGGCCGGAGGACCGGACGGGGAACAGGGAGTACGCCACGCCGTCCAGCTCGGTGCGGTGCGGTCCGCGCCGGCCCGTGCGGGCCGCCGCCAGGTGCTCGGCGGCGAGCCGCGCACAGGTCCGCGCGGACAGCGCCGGGCCCGCCGCGCCGGGGCCCGCGACCAGCCGGCCGGTCGGGGAGAGCACCCAGGCGCGCAGGTCCAGGTCGGAGCCGAGCAGGTCCAGGACGACGTCCGGGCCGCCGCCCGCCGGGCCCGAGGTCATCATCCGGCGGTGCCGGTCCACCACCGCCGCCAGGTCCCCGGCCCGCTCCCCGGAGACCTGCCGCACGACGTGCTCGGTGATCGTCGCGAACGCCACCGACTCGTGCACCGCGAACAGCGGCAGCCGGTGCCGGGCGCAGGCCAGCACCAGGTCGTCCGGCACGTCGCCCAGCTCGGCCTCCCCGGCGGCCAGGGCCGCCACCCCGGCCTGCACGAGGATCCGCACGAACGGCTCGGAGTCGGCGGCGCCCCGGCGCCAGGCCAGTCCGGTCAGGACCAGCTCGCCACCGGAGAGGTAACGGCTCGGGTCGCGCAGGTCGGTGGTCATGACCCCGCGTACCGGGCGGTCCAGCTCGCTCCCGCCGCCGAGCAGCCGCAGGCCCAGCGCATCGGTGTCCAGCAGTGCGCGCAGCCGCATGTCGTCGCCGCCGTTCTGTGTCTCGAAACCTACGGTGGATCGTGGGGGAATCGGGGGGAGGGATCCCGGTGCGGGGCGCTCGGACGGCCTTCCCGGAGAGGCGCCGGGCCGCTTCGCGCGTGCCTCGCGTTTCTCCGGGGAAACAGCGGGATTACCGATGACCTCCGTTCATACGAATCTACAAGATACCCGCCATGGCCAGCCAACTCCTTCATGGTTTCGGTGACTGACCCCGCTGGAGTACGGAGCGGTGTACTGGGTCCACTCCGCGTGAACAGGACATGAACGAGCCGGACCCGTCGCACGCGGACCGGCCCGATCCGTTCGATCCACGAGACGAAGGAGAGAGCCGGTCATGGACTTCCTGCGCCCCGCCAGCTGGGAGGAGGCGCTCGCCGCGAAGGCCGAGCACCCCGCCGCCGTGCCGATCGCGGGTGGCACCGACGTGATGGTCGAGATCAACTTCGACCACCGCCGGCCCGAGCACCTCCTCGACCTCAACCGCGTCGCCGACCTCCACGAGTGGGAGGTCGGCGAGGACAGCGTGCGGCTGGGTGCCTGCGTCCCGTACGCCGGCATCATGCGGCACCTGCGCGCCGAGCTGCCGGGCCTGGCCCTCGCCTCCCACACGGTCGCCTCCCCGCAGATCCGCAACCGCGGCGGCGTGGGCGGCAACCTCGGCACGGCCTCGCCCGCCGGTGACGCCCACCCCGCCCTGCTCGCCGCCGGCGCCGAGGTCGAGGTCGAGTCGGCGGCCCGCGGCACCCGGCTCATCCCGATCGACGCGTTCTACACCGGGGTCAAGCGCAACGCCCTGCGCCCCGACGAGCTGATCCGCGCCGTCCACGTCGAGAAGGCCGACGGCCCGCAGCAGTACTCCAAGGTCGGCACCCGCAACGCCATGGTCATCGCCGTGTGCGCCTTCGGGCTCGCCCTGCACCCCGCCACCCGCACGGTCCGCACCGGCATCGGCTCGGCCGCCCCGACCCCGGTGCGGGCCGGGACCGCCGAGGAGTTCCTGGCCGCGGCCCTGGAGGAGGGCGGCTTCTGGGACAACGGGAAGGCCATCACCCCCTCGGTCGCCCAGCGGTTCGCGGACCTGTGCGCCGCCGCCTGCAACCCGATCGACGACGTCCGGGGCACCGCGGGCTACCGCCGCCACGCGGTCGGTGTGATGGCCCGCCGGACGCTCACCTGGGCCTGGGAGTCCTACCGCGGCACCCGCCGCACCACCGAGGGAGCTGCCTGATGCGCGTCCACTTCACCGTCAACGGGCGCCCGCAGGAGGCCGACGACGTCTGGGAGGGCGAGTCCCTGCTGTACGTCCTGCGCGAGCGCCTCGGCCTGCCCGGCTCCAAGAACGCCTGCGAGCAGGGCGAGTGCGGCTCCTGCACCGTGCGCCTGGACGGCGTGCCGGTGTGCTCCTGCCTGGTCGCGGCCGGCCAGGTGGAGGGCCGCGAGGTCGTGACCGTCGAGGGCCTGGCGGACCACGCCAGGCAGCGCTCCCGCGCGAGCGGCGCGCACGGCACCCCGCTGGACGAGGCACGGCGGTGGCAGGCCGCCGGGGGCACCGACGCGCGGACCGGCGGGGGCACCGGGCTCTCCCCCGTCCAGCAGGCCTTCATCGACGCAGGCGCCGTGCAGTGCGGCTTCTGCACACCGGGGCTGCTGGTCGCCGCCGACGAGATGCTGGAGAACAACCCGAACCCGACCGACGCGGACATCCGCGAGGCGCTGTCGGGCAACCTGTGCCGCTGCACCGGCTACGAGAAGATCATGGACGCGGTCCGCCTGGCGGCCGCCCGGCAGGGAGGGACGGCATGACGACGCCCTCCCCGTCCGCCCGGGCCTCCTCCTCTTCCCCTTCCTCCCCCTCTTCTCCCTCTTCTCCGTTTTCCCCCAGCGGCACCCCCACCGGGATCACCCAGGATTCACGGACCAGGGGCGGCATCGGGGAGTCCACGCTCCGGCCGGACGGCATCCTGAAGGTCACCGGCGAGTTCGCCTACTCCTCCGACCTGTGGCACGAGGACATGCTGTGGGGCCAGATCCTGCGCTCCACCGTCGCCCACGCCGAGATCGTCTCGATCGACACCGGCGAGGCCCTCGCCACGCCCGGCGTCCACGCCGTGCTGACGTACGACGACCTGCCGACCGACGTGAGGAACTACGGCCTGGAGATCCAGGACACCCCGGTCCTCGCCCACGGCAAGGTGCGCCACCACGGCGAGCCGGTCGCGATCGTCGCCGCCGACCACCCGGAGACGGCCCGCCGCGCCGCCGCCAGGATCAGGGTCGAGTACCGGGAACTGCCCGTCATCACGGACGAGGCCTCCGCGACCGCGCCGGACGCGGTCCTCGTCCACGAGAACCGCACCGACCACCACATCGGCCACGTCCCGCACCCGAACGTCGTCCACCGCCAGCCCGTCGTCCGCGGCGACGCGGCGCGGGCCCGCGAGCGGGCCGACGTGATCGTGACGGGCGAGTACCACTTCGGCATGCAGGACCAGGCCTTCCTCGGTCCCGAGTCCGGCCTCGCCGTGCCGGAGGAGGACGGCGGCGTCCACCTCTACATCGCCACCCAGTGGCTCCACTCCGACCTGCGCCAGATCGCGCCCGTCCTCGGCCTGCCCGAGGAGAAGGTGCGCATGACCCTGGCCGGCGTCGGCGGGGCGTTCGGCGGTCGCGAGGACCTGTCGATGCAGATCCACGCCTGCCTGCTGGCGCTGCGCACCGGCAGGCCGGTGAAGATCGTCTACAACCGGTTCGAGTCCTTCTTCGGCCACGTCCACCGCCACCCGGCCCGCCTGCACTACGAGCACGGTGCCACCAGCGACGGCAGGCTCACGCACGTCAGGTGCCGGATCGTCCTGGACGGCGGCGCCTACGCCTCCGCCTCCCCGGCGGTCGTCGGCAACGCCGCCTCCCTGTCGGTCGGCCCCTACGCCGTGGACGACGTCGACCTCGAGGCCATCGCCCTCTACACCAACAACCCGCCCTGCGGTGCCATGCGCGGCTTCGGCGCGGTGCAGGCGTGCTTCGCCTACGAGGCGCAGATGGACAAGCTGGCCGGGAGGCTGGGCCTGGACCCGGTGGAGTTCCGCCGGCGCAACGCCATGGAACAGGGCACCGTCATGCCGACGGGCCAGCCCGTCGACTCGCCCGCCCCCGTCGCCGAACTCCTGCGCCGCGTCGAGGCGATGCCCATGCCGCCGGAGCGCCAGTGGGAGTCCAGCGAGGGCGCCGACGTACGGCAGCTGCCCGGGGGGCTGTCCAACACCACGCACGGGGAGGGCGTCGTACGGGGCGTGGGCTACGCGGTCGGCATCAAGAACGTCGGCTTCTCCGAGGGCTTCGACGACTACTCCACCGCCAGGGTCCGCATGGAGGTCGTCGCCGGCGAGCCCGTCGCCACCGTGCACACCGCGATGGCGGAGGTCGGCCAGGGCGGTGTCACCGTCCACGCGCAGATCGCCCGCACCGAGCTCGGGGTCGCCCAGGTGACCATCCACCCCGCCGACACCCGGGTGGGCAGCGCCGGTTCGACCTCGGCCTCCCGGCAGACGTACGTCACCGGCGGCGCCGTGCGGAACGCCTGCGGGCTCGTCCGCGAGAAGGTGCTGGAGATCGGGCGCCGCAGGTTCGGCTCCCACCACCCGGCCTGGGCGACGGCGGAGCTGCTGCTGGAGGACGGCAAGGTCGTCACCGACGGCGGCGAGGCGCTCGCCGATCTGGTGGACGTCCTCGGCGACGAGGCCGTGGAGGTCGAGCAGGAGTGGCGGCACCGGCCCACCGAGCCCTTCGACCTGCGCACCGGCCAGGGCAACGGGCACGTCCAGTACTCCTTCGCCGCGCACCGCGCGGTCGTGGAGGTCGACACCGAACTCGGCCTGGTCAAGGTCATCGAACTGGCCTGCGCCCAGGACGTCGGCAAGGCGCTCAACCCGCTCTCCGTCATCGGCCAGATCCAGGGCGGCACCGTCCAGGGCCTGGGCGTCGCGGTGATGGAGGAGATCGTCGTGGACCCCGGGACCGCCAAGGTCAAGAACCCCTCCTTCACGGACTACCTGATCCCCACGATCCTCGACACGCCGACCATCCCGGTCGACGTGCTCGAACTCGCCGACCACCACGCCCCGTACGGGCTGCGCGGCGCCGGCGAGGCCCCGACCCTGTCGTCCACGCCGGCCGTCCTCGCGGCGATCCGGAACGCGACCGGGCTGGAGCTGAACCGGACACCGGTGCGTCCCGAGCACCTCACGGGTACGTGATCCGCCGGACCGTCCGTGCGCCCCGTGAGGAGACCGAGAGATGCTGGACATCGCCGACGAGCTGAACCGGTGGGCCGAGCAGGGCCGCGACTTCGCCGTCGCCACCGTGGTGGCCGTCGGCGGCAGCGCTCCGCGCCGGCCCGGCGCCGCCCTCGCGGTGGACACCGACGGCACGGCCGTCGGCTCGGTCTCCGGCGGCTGCGTGGAGGCGGCCGTCTACGAGCTGTGCCGGCAGGCGCTCCAGGACGGGGAAACCGTCCTGGAGCGCTTCGGGTACGACGACGGGGACGCGTTCGCCGCCGGCCTGACCTGCGGCGGTGTCATCGACGTCCTCGTCGCGCCGTTCCGGGCGGACGATCCGGCCCGGCCGGTGGCCGTGGCGGCGTTGGCCGCCGCCGCACGCGGGGAGGCGGCGGCGCTCGCCCGGATCGTGGCGGGACCGGCCGCCCTGCGGGGCCGGGCCCTGCTGGTGCGGCCCGGCGGGTCGGGCGAGGGCGGCTTCGGCGCCCGTCCCGAACTGGACCGCACGGTCGCCGCCGAGGCCGGTGCCTTCCTGGACGCGGGCCGCACCGGCACCCTGGAGATCGGTGAGCGGGGCTCGCGCTGCGGCTCCCCGCTCACGGTCCTGGTCGAGTCCTCCGTGCCCCCGCCCCGGATGATCGTCTTCGGGGCGGTCGACTTCGCGTCGGCCCTCGTCCGCGTCGGCAAGTTCCTCGGCCACCACGTCACGGTGTGCGACGCCCGGCCCGTCTTCGCCACCCCGGCCCGCTTCCCGGAGGCCGACGAGATCGTCGTCGAGTGGCCCCACCGGTACCTGGAGCGCACCGGGGTCGACGGCCGCACGGTCCTGTGCGTCCTGACCCACGACGCCAAGTTCGACGTGCCGCTGCTGCGGCTCGCCCTGCGCCTGCCGGTCGCCTACGTCGGCGCGATGGGATCCCGCCGCACCCACCTCGACCGCGCCGCACGCCTGCGCGAGGCCGGTGTCACCGAACCGGAGCTGGCGCGCCTGCGCTCCCCGATCGGCCTCGACCTCGGTGCCCGGACACCGCAGGAGACGGCCCTGTCCATCGCCGCGGAGATCGTCGCCCACCGGCGCGGCGGCAGCGGCGCCCCGCTGACCGGTGGGCACACCCCGATCCACCACGACGCCGGCGCACGGCCCGCGGGGCGGGCCGGCCCGGTGGCCGGAGGCGCCGGGGACGCACGACCCGGGGAAAAAGGGTTCCCGCGCGCCCCCGGTGGCGTGCTCGCATGAGGCCAGGGTGTCCACCGGCCGGCTGCCGGCCTTCGCGGCCCCGTCCTCGCTCCTGATCGTGGTCCCCGGCCCCGGCGTGCTCTTCGTGATCGGGCGCGCGCTCGCGCACGGCCGCCGGACCGCGCTGACCACCGTCGTGGGCAACGCCCTCGGCGCCTACGTGCTCGTCGTGGCCGTGTCCCTCGGCGTCGGGCCGGCCGTGGAGCGCTCGGTCGTCCTCTTCACGGCCCTGAAGCTCGCGGGCGCCGCCCACCTCGTGCACCTCGGCGCCGGGGCATGGCGGCGGCGCGGGTCCCTGCGGGCCGCGCTCGCGGACTCCGCCGGCCCGGCGCACGGCGGTCCGCGCACCCTGGGGGAGGGGTTCGCGGTCGGGGTCGCCAATCCCAAGACGGTCGTGTTCCTCGCCGCCGTACTGCCCCAGTTCGCCGACCCGGGCCGCGGGCGCGTGCCCCTCCAGACGCTGCTGCTCGGCCTGGTCTTCAACGTCATCGCGGTCGTCTCCGACAGCGCCTGGGGGCTGGTGGCCTCCGCGGCCCGGGACTGGTTCGCCCGCTCGCCCCGGCGGCTGTCCGCGGTGGGCGGGGCGGGCGGACTGGCGATGATCGGCCCGGGCGTGACGGTCGCCGCGACGGGCCGCAACGACTGAGGCACCGCCGGCCGTCCCGCCGGGGGCCAGCGGCCAGGGGGCCGGTGCCGGCCCGGTGCCTCACGGCTGCCGGAGCAGCCGGGTCACCGCCCGTCCGAACACCGCGCGGGACGCCCGGTCCACGGCGCCGTCGAACAGGCCCGGCAGGAAGCGGACCCGCAGCTCCTCCCGCCACACCACGCGGGTCCGGCCGCCGGGCCCCGGCCGGACCTCGATCTCGGCCCAGCCCAGGATCACCCGGCCGCGCTTGTCCAACCGGCACAGCCCCGGTCCGCCGTCGGCCGGGGGGCGCCACACCGTGACCTCCATGACGTCGTCGAAGCCCAGCGGACCCACGGCCGAGCGGGCGGCGAACCGGGTCCCCACCCGGGTCGGCCCCGGGGTGAGCACGGTGATCCGGGTCAGCGGGGCCACGCCGGCGTGCCGCGGCCAGTCCGTGAGCCGGCGCCACGCCTCGCCGGCGGGGAGCGGGGCCGTGCGTTCGAGGGTGAAGAGGGGCACGGAACGATCGTAGACAGCCGGCCGGGGCCGCCGGCGCGTTCGTCCCCGGCTCACCTGGTCGGCCCAAGGACCCGTCACCGGTCCTGCGCCGTCCGGCCGCGGGCCGCGGCCCGCTCGGGGCGCCCCGCCGGGCGCGCGCTGCGCGGCGGGAGCGGGGTCCGCCCGGTGCGGGGCGAAGGGGCACGCGCCGACCCCGCACGCCGTGCATGGCTCAGGGGATGCGCTTCTTCGACCGGTTGTGGGCCGGTGTGCGCCGAACGGTCCCGAAAACCCGCGCACACCAGTGGTGACGGCACGCCACGGCGAGTAACGTCGGTCGACATGACGCGCACGGGGGAGCGAGCCGTCACATCGCCGTTACGCACGCCCTCATGGATCGCCCGGATCGAAGAGCCGGGCGGACGGGTCCTGGGCGCCGGAGTGCTGCTCGCCCCCGACCGGGTCCTCACCGCGGCCCACGTGGTCCGCCCCGGCCGCCCCTACGTCGTCCACTTCGTCGGCGTCCCCGGCGTCCCCGGTACGGCCGCCACCGTCGGCGAGGACGAGCACGTGCCCGAGCGCGAGGACGCCTTCGGCGACCGCAGCGGCGACCTGGCCCTGCTGCGGCTGGCCGAGCCGCGGCCCGCCGGGCACCCCACCCGCCTGTACCGGCTCGCCTCGCCGCACGGCCCGGTGAGCATGTACGGCTTCCCGGACGGCGACGACGGCGGACGCTGGCACGGCGCCACCCTGGTCGCCGCCCGCGGCCGGGACAACCAGGTGCAGCTGCGCCCGCAGACCCCCGGCGAGCTGGCCGCCCCCGGCTTCAGCGGCGGCGGGGTCGTCGACCACGCCACCGACCGGGTCATCGGCATCGTCCTCAGCGTCGATCAGGACCGGGCCTCCGCCTTCAGCTACATGAGCCCCACCGAGACCATCCTCAGCCACCTGCCGCAGGCCGCCGCCTGGACCGACGGCGCCGAAGCCGTCGACCCCGCCCTGCGCGCCGCCGCGGCCGGCGGCGCGGGCACCCTCGACGTGCCGTTCGCCACCGAACTCGCGTCCTGGTTCCGGGGCGAGGGCTGGCCGGTGCTCGTCACCGTCGTCCCCGCCCGCAGCACCCGCGCCTGGACCCTCCAGCGCGCGATCACCCTGGCCGACCGGGAGCTGCGCACCGAACGCAACACCAGCGCCTTCAGCCACGACCCGCCCGAGACCGTGCCCCCGGCCGGCGGCCACGACCTCGCGCTTGACGTGCGGGACCTGACGGTCACCCAGGTCACGGACCGGATCGCCGAACGGCTCGGCCTGCGCGGCGATCCCCGCCTGGAACGGCCCGGTGCCCTGCGCGTCCCGCTCACCGCCGTCCTCGCCGGCGTCGACCGGGCCGCCGAACCCGACGCCCTGCTGGGCACGCTGGACCGGCTCGCCCGGCAGGGGGCCCGCCTGCTGCTGGTCTTCCGCCGCCGGGGCGGCCGTGCCGACCAGGCCGCCGAGACCTTCGTCCACCGCCCGCTGCGCGACCGCTGGACGCGGCTGCACCACCAGCTCGACCACATCGTCGACACCCTGGGGCCCGCGCTCGACCGGCGCCGCGACCGCGTGCTGCCCGACCCCGCCGACCGGGGCCTGCTCGACCAGGCCGAGGCCGGCGTGCGCCGCACCCGGATGCTGCGCGCCTGGATCGCCCACACCCCCGAACGGGAACGGCAACCCCGCGGCGCGGACCTGCTGTTCACCTTCGAGGACGCCGTCGACCGCCGCCGGCAGCGGCTGGAGCGGGCCATCGCCGTCCTCGACGCGCGCTCGCACCGCCGCGACGAACTCCTCGGCCGCGTCAGCGCCGAATGGCCCCTGTGCAGGGAGCGGGCCGCGGCACACGGCGACCGGGTCGTGGAGGCCTACCGGCTCTACGAGGACGCCCTGGCGCTGCTGCGGCAGGCCCCCTGCGACGTCGAGCGGGCGGAGGCCGCCGCCCGGAGGTTCACCGGATTCTGCTCCGGCACGGCACCCGGAAGGGAGGGCGCGCCATGACCTCGTGCATCCGGCCCGGCTGTGCGGGCCGCATCATGGCCACCGGCTACTGCGACACCTGCGGGCACAGACACCACCGGCCCCCGCCCGCGCAGGCGCCCCCGGCACCCGCACCCCGCGCCGGGGACCCGCCCGCCCCGCAGCCCACCCACGCCGTCGCCGGCGTCGGCGAACTCGACGAGCACGCACTGGTCCGGCTGCCCCACGTCCCCGTCCCCGAGGGCGGCCTGGTCGAGGACCCCCGGCCGCCCACCGGCGGCCGGCGGTGCGGCGCGGACGGCTGCACCATGACCGTCGGCATCGGCTACGGCGGCCAGCCCGCCCGTGCCACCGGCCGCTGCCCCCGCTGCGGCACCCCCTACTCCTTCCTGCCCCAGCTGCACACCGGCGACGTCGTCGCCGGCCACTACCGCATCCTCGGCTGCCTGGCCCGCGGCGGCCTCGGCTGGGTGTACCTCGCCGAGGACACCCGCGCCGACGGCCACCGCGTCGTCCTCAAGGGACTGATCAACGTCCACGACGCACTCGCCCGCCGCAACGCCGTCGAGGAACGCCGCTCGCTGACCGACCTGCACCACCCCGACATCGTCCGCATCATCACCTACGCCGAGCACCAGGCCCCCGGCCGCCCGCCCACCGGCTACCTCGTCATGGACTACATCGGCGGGCGCTCCCTGCAGCAGCTCTTCGACGCCGACGACGCCGAGCGCGTCTTCCAGGGCCGCCCCCGCCTCGACCACGTCCTCACCTACGGCTGCAAGATCCTCGGGGTCCTGCAGTACCTGCACGAACGCGGCCTGCTCTACTGCGACATGAAGCCCGCCAACGTCATCCACTTCGCCCGCGCCGTCAAGGTCATCGACCTCGGCGCGGTCCGCGCCGCCGGCGACCGCGACTCCGCCTACGTCTACACCGCCGGCTTCGCCCCGCCCAAGGAGGAGATCGACGGCCGCGGCTGGCACGTCGACAGCGACCTCTACACCGTCGGCACCACCCTGCAGGCCCTGGCCCGGAACACCGAGCCGGCCCGCGGCCTGGCCCCCGACTCCTTCCGCCGGCTCGTCGACCGCGCCACCCACGCCGAGCCCCGCGCCCGGTTCCGGTCGGCGGCCGAGATGTCCCGCCAGCTGTGGGAAGTGCTGCGCGAGTTCCGCGCGCTGCAGTTCGGCGAACAACTGCCGGAGAGCTCCACCCGGTTCCGCGCCACCGAGGCCAGCCTCGACGCCGGACTCGGCGCCATCCCCGCCCTGGAGCACTGGACCGCCCGCGCCGGCGACCGCCCCGTCGGACTGGACGTCTCCCCGCCCCCGGCCGCGGAGGTCGCCGGCGCCCTGCCCGAGCCCGTGCCCGACCCCGCTGACGGAGCCGCCCTGCTCCTGGACGCCTTCCCGCCCGACGCCCCCGACCGGATCGCCCGCCAGTGGTCCCGCGAATCCCGCCTCGGCACTCCGGAGACCGCGCTGTGGCTGTGCCGCGCCTACCTCAGACGGGGCGAGCGGGACCAGGCCGAGAGCTGGCTCGCCGAGGCCGAGACCCAGCTCGGCGAACGCACCGCCGCCCACGACTGGCGGATCGCCTGGCACCGCGGCGTGCTCCACCTCAGCAGGGCCGACGTCCCGCGGGCCGGCACCTGCTTCGAGGCCGTCTACCGGGCCCTGCCCGGCGAGTACGTGCCCAAACTGGCCCTCGGCCACTGCGCCGAACACGCCGGCGCCGGCGGGACCGTCCGCGCCATGAGGTTCTACGAGGCCGTGTGGGCCAGGGACTTCGCCCACACCGCCGCCGCCTTCGGCCTGGCCCGCGGCCACCTGGCCGCCGGCGACCGCGACGCCGCCGTACGCGTCCTCGACGACGTCCCCTCCACCTCCCGCCACTACGACGACGCCCGGATCGCGGCCGTCCGCGTCCGCGCCGGCCTCCTGCACGGCCGCTCCCCGACGGTCGCCGACCTGCGGGACGCGTGGCGGCGGCTGCCCGGGCTGCGCCTGGACGGCGGTGCCGCCGACGGCGGGTCGCGGGCCCGGCTGGTCGCGGAGGTCCGGGAGAACGCCCTGCACGGCCGGCCCGGGCGGGGCTGGGGGCCGGACTTCCCGGCCGGGGACCTGTTCGGATCCGGCGCCGAGGAACCGCTGCGCACACTGCTGGAGCAGTCCTTCCGGCAGCTGGCCGCGCAGGCCCGCACCGCCGGCGAACACGGCCGGCTGCTCGACCTGGCCCACGCCGTGCGGCCGATGACCACCTTCTGACCCCCCGCACACGGACGCCGCACACCACGAAGCCGCACGGAAGCGAGGGACGCAGCGATGGGCGTGGCCCGGAACACCGAGGACATCACGGTGACGCTCGAGGTCGGGCAGAACGAGGAACTGCCCGCCGGTCCGGCCGCCGCCGGCCGGGCCCGCGACCAGGAGATGCACGCCATCGTGGAGATCGGCGTCAGCGGCGGCCCGCGCCGCGCCGCCCCCGCCCACGGGTTCGGGCCCGCCCTCGCCGAGGTGCTGATCGTCGACACCTCCCGGTCGATGCTCCACCCGGCCGCCAAACTGCACGCCGCCAAGGACGCCACGGCCGCGGCGCTGCGGCTGCTGCCGGAGGGCACCTCCTTCGCCGTGCTCTCCGGCCGGTTCGACGCCACCGTCGTCCACCCGGGGCCCGGCCGCGAGGCGATGGCCGTCGCCGGACCCGCCGAGTGCGCCGCCGCCGAGCGCGCGGTCCGCATCCTGGACGCCGACGGCGGCACCGCCATCGGCCACTGGCTCGACCTCGCCCGGCGGTTGCTGAAGGAGCAGGCCGCGCCGGTCAAACACGTCCTGCTGCTCACCGACGGGCGCAACGAGCACGACCACCGCGCCGCCATGCGGCTGGACACCGCCCTGGACGCCTGCGAGGGCCGGTTCGTCTGCGACGCCTGGGGCATCGGCGACGACTGGGACGCCGACCTGCTGCTGCACATCACCCGGCGCCTGCACGGCCGGGCCGGCGCGGTCCGCCGCGAGTCCGAACTGACCGCCGTCTACGAGGAACTGGTGAACGGCCTGCTCGGAACCGCCGTCCCAGAGCTGCGCCTGAGAATCACCCCCACCCCCGGCACCGTGGTCCGCCGGGTCAAGCAGGTCGTGCCCGGCGAGCGGGAACTCCCCGCCGAAGGACCCGGGTTCGGCGAACGCGGCACCGAGTACGTCACCCGCGCCTGGGGCGAGGAGACCCGGCACTTCCAGGTCGTCCTGGCCGCCGACCCGACCGGCCGCGAGATCGGCGAGGAACTCCAGCTCGCCGCCGTCGAGGTGGTGGTGCCCGACTTCGGGCGCGCGGTGCGGCTGCCCGCACCGCGGCCCGTCCTGGTGCGCTGGACCGACAACCCGCTCGACGCCTCCCGGCAGCACCCCGGCGTCCGCCGCCACGAGCTGTACCAGCAGGCCGGCGCCGCCGTGGCCCGGGCCTACCGGGCCTGGCTGCGGGGTGCCGACGGCCGGGCCGAGGCCGACCGCGAGCTGGCCCGGGCGCTGACGCTGGCCGAGGACCTGGGCGACGACCAGCTCCGGGGCGCGCTCGGCCGGATCGAGGGCGGACCCGGCACGGGCCGGATCCGCGGCGGCCTGAAGGACGTCGACTGGCAGCACCTGATCCTCTCCAGCGCGATGACCACCCCACCGCAGCGGACATCCCCCGGCCCGCAGGCCGCCGGTCCCCCCGCCGCCGGCCCGCCCGTCACCGGGGCACCCCCCG
Organism: Streptomyces sp. TG1A-8; assembly: GCF_030499535.1. Taxonomy (NCBI): domain Bacteria; kingdom Bacillati; phylum Actinomycetota; class Actinomycetes; order Kitasatosporales; family Streptomycetaceae; genus Streptomyces; species Streptomyces sp. TG1A-8. The sequence goes on along the minus strand of NZ_JASTLB010000001.1, from coordinate 1,600,654 downwards.
GCCCGGCCGGCGCGCCCGGCCCCGGCGATCCCGGCCCCTCCGGCCCCTCGGGCCTCATCACCTGCCCGGACTGCGGGTGGATCGGCCCCGCGGACTCCGTGTACTGCGGCGGCGACTGCGGGCGGCCGCTGGGAGGGACGGCATGAGCACCGGCGCAGACGCACCCGGCCGCACCGGGCGGGCACCCGCGCACACCGCCGCCGGCCCCCGCGACCCGGCCGTCCGGCTGTCCCGCGTCCTCGGCCGGCTCCTCGGCGCCGGCCGGCCCCCGGCCGACGGCGGCAGCACGACCGCGCACGACCTCGCCGTGCGCCGCCGTCTGCTGCTGGCCCTGTCCGCCCTGCTGACCGTGACCCTCTTCCTGTCCTACGAGGGCGTGCACGGCGACGCCGGCCCGCTGCGCTCCTCCACCACCCCCGCCGTCGTCGCGCTGGACACCGCCCTGTACGCGCTCGGCCGGGCACACGCCGACGCGACCGGACCGACCCCGTCCGCCAGCGAGTTCCAGAAGCAGGTCTCGGTCGCCGCGCAGAGCGTCGCCCTCGCCGCCACCGACGAGGTGGGCGGCCGGGCGGGCCGGCAGGCGCTGCAGACGGTCGCCGGACTGATCACCGGGTACAGCGCCTGGGTCTCCAGGGCGCAACTGCAGCCCGTCGGCAGCGTGCTGCGGGACGCCTACCTGAAGTACGCCTCCAGCATGCTGGAGGCCGACGGGTCCGGCATCGAGGCCCGGCTGCGGGTGCTGCGCGGGCAACAGCGGGCCGCGATGGCGCGGCAGACCTCCTTCGGGTGGCCGCTGCGGCTCGGCTGGAGCGTGGCCGCGCTGCTCGTCCTCGCCCTGGGCGCGGCCCTGGTGGAGACCCAGCTCTTCCTGCGCCGCCGCTTCCGGCGCCGCTACAACCGCCGGCTGATCGGCGCGCTCGCCGTCCTGGCCGTCGGCTTCGTCACCCTGGTGGTGTTCACGGTGCGGACCCGCCAGGGCATGACCGACACCTACGGACTGCTCGACCGGTCACCGACCGGGCGGGCGGCCATCACCGAGGCGAGGCGGCACACCGCCGCGTACCTGGCCGGCACCGGCTTCCGCGCGGCGGCGTCGGTGTGGATCGTGATAGGAGGCGCCCTGCTCATGGCACTGGCCGAGACCGGACTGCGGCAGCACGTCGACGACTACCGGTTCACCCCCCGGTGAGCGCCCCCGCCGGCGGCCCGGCACCGGCCGCACCCGGGGCCCGGCGCCGCCCCTCCCGGCGCCTCGTGCGCACCGTCACCGCGGTGGTGGGCTGCCTGGCCGTGCTGGCGGCGGCCGCCGTGGCCGGCGCGCGCGTCCTGCGGCAGGAGCCGGCCGTCACGCTGCTGGCCAACTGGACCGGCGGGGACGCGCGCGCCTTCCGGGAGGCGGTCATCGTCCCCTTCGAGCGGAAGCACCACGTCCGCGTCGACTACCAGGGCAGCTCCGCCGAGAGCCAGGTGCTCAGCGCCGACGTCGAGGCCGGCACCCCGCCGGACGTGGTCGTGCTCACCGGACCCGGCGAACTCGCCGACTACGCGGGGCAGCAGCAGCTCAAACCCCTCGACGGCCTCGTCCCGCGGGACGCCTTCAGCGAGTCCTGGGCCACCCCCGTGCAGGGGCACGTGTACTGGTTCCCGCTCAAGGCCGACCTGAAGAGCATCGTCTGGTACCCGGCGGGCACCGGCGAGCGGCAGCGCCGGCAGGCTGCGCGCCGGCCGGACCAGTGGTGCCTGGGCATGGGGTCCGGCGCCACCAGCGGCTGGCCCGGCACCGACTGGATCGAGGACATCCTCCTGCAGCAGTACGGCCCGCGGACCTACCAGGCCTGGGCGGGCGGCCGGCTGCCCTGGCGCTCCGCGCAGGTGCGGCGGGCCTGGACGACCTGGGGGCGGATGGTGGGCGCCGGGACGTCGCCGGACCTCGTCCGGCGGGCGCTGCTGACCGAGTACCGCGACGCGTCCGGGCTGGTCACCGCGCATCCGCGGCAGTGCACGCTGGAGCACCAGGCGTCCTTCATCCGCGCCCGGCGGGCCTGGGAGGAGGTGGACGGCCGCTACGAGCCCTCCGCCCACCTCATCCCCGGGGCCGCCGTGCGCGACGCCTGGGAGGTCTCCGGCGACCTGGTCGCCCTGCTGCACGACACCCCGCAGGCGCGCGAGCTGATCCGCCACCTCGCCTCCGCCGGGGCCCAGCGGACCTGGAACGCCAAGGAGTCGGGCTTCTCCGTCCACGCCGGGGCGCAGTCCACCGGCCCCGACGCCGGCTGGCACCGCTCCCTGGCCGCCACCCTCCTCGACACCGGGGCGGTCCACTGCTTCGACGCCTCCGACGCCATGCCGCCCCCGGTCCGCGACGCCTTCGCGCAGTCCGCCGTCGACTTCCTCGCCGACCCCGGCCCGTCCCACCTGGACGCCCTGCTGCAGAACCTCGACACGCTGCGCGGGGCCAAGGGCCTGGTCTGGCTGCGGTCGGTCTGCGACCACGGCACCTGAACCGGCCGGACCGGGCGACCGCGGGCGCCCGGTCGCGGGCGCGGGTCAGCCGCAGGTGCCGGGGACGTCCTCCCGGGCGACCGGCCGGTTCCGGCTCCACGCCACCCGCGGTCCCCGTCCCTGCGCCCGGCCCGCCTCGGCGGCCGGGCGGCGGGTGGCCGGGTCCAGGGCGTCGTCCCCGGGGAACGACGGCGCACGGCCGGTGTCCCCGGCACCGGAACGCCCCGGCGCCGGGGCCGGCGGTGCGGCACCCGGGTGGGGGCGGATGTGGAGAGGGAGGGCGTTGCGGGCCGCTCGTGGTGGCCCGCAACGCCCCCCTGCCGGGTACCCGAGGGGTGCTCGGGAAGTCTTCCGGGCTACGAGTTGACCTGTGCGGTCACCAGGTTCGAGAAGGTGGTCAGCCGGGTGTACACACCCGGGTAACCCGCCTCCGCGCACCCCTCGCCCCAGGAAGTGATCCCTGCCAGGACGCCCCCGATGAGCAGGGGACCGCCGCTGTCGCCCTGGCAGGTGTCCACGCCGCCGGACGTGTATCCGGCGCACACCATGTCGGTCCTGACGAAGTCCGAACCGTAGGAGTTGCTGCAGCTGGAGTCGGACACGATCGGGACGGTCGCGGTCCGCAGCTGGTTGGAGGAGCCGCCGCTCTCCGAGGTGGTGCCCCAGCCGAGGATGCGGGCCGTGGTGCCGGCCGCGTACACGCTGGTCTGGGAGGCGGAGACGTACGGCGCCGGGGTGTACGGCATCGACGTCGACAGGGTCAGCACGGCCACGTCGTCGCCGTTGGTGGCGTCGGTGTAGCCCGGGTTGACCCAGATCCTGCTGACCCGGCTCACCGTGCCGTTGGTGCCGTTGAGGTAGGTGCGGCCACCGACCACGCGGACGCCGCTGGTGGTCTCGCCGACCATGCAGTGCGCGGCCGTCACGACCTTGGTCGCGGACACGAGGGTGCCGCCGCAGAACTGGAAGCCGGACGCGTCCGTGATCTGCATCATGAAGGGGTACGAGGTCGTCGTGGTCGTCGTACCGCCGACGATCGGCTGGGGCGCGGCGCTCGCCGTGGGGGAGGCGAGCAGCGTGGTCGCCGCCGCTGCGGCGGTGGCCAGCAGGGCCGCGGCGGTCTTGCTGGCACGTCTGATCCCGAACATGAGTCTCCTCAGTGGGGGTTGCCGGTGGGGGTCGCGCGGGTGCGGGGTGGGCACGGGACGGGGCCACCCCCCTGCTCGGGCGGGACCGAGAGCCTGGGGGAGGGACCGACCCCGTGTGCCCGGGCGAGCGGCACGCCCATTACGCTAGGACCCGGGACCCTCGGCTCCCAATGAGGGAACCCCCTAGGGGGTGGGGTGAGGGAAAACCCTCGGTCCGGATCAGTTAACCGGCCGCGATCTCACTTCGCGCGGCGAGCCGCCGCCAATCGGACGATGTCCACGCGCGATCGGATCCCGAGTTTGCGGTAGACCCGGGTCAAGGTCGCCTCGACCGTCTTCACGCTCACGAACAGCCGGGCGGCGATCTCCCGGTTGGTGGCGCCCTCCATGACGAGCGCGGCCACCTGGCGTTCCATCGCGGCCAGGCCCGCCAGGGCGTCCGGCACGGCCGGTTCCGCCGGTCCGGGCTCCGGCGCGGTGAGGACTTCGTCCACCTGGCGCAGCCAGGGCAGCGCACGGCAGCGCCGGAACAGCCGGGTGGCCTCGTCGTACGCCGCCGTGCGCCGCGGGCCGCCGTCCGCCCGCCGGGCGCGCAGCTGGGCCAGTGCGAACGCGGCCCGGGCCTCCTCCAGGCCGTAGCCGAGCTTGCCCAGCCGGTCCTGAGCGGACGTCAGCCGGGCGAGGGCGGCCTCCTGGTCGCCGAGGGCGGCGCGCACCAGGGCCTCCGCCCGGTCGAGGACGGCCAGCACGCTCTCCCGGCCCAGTCGCAGCGCGTGTTCGCGGCTGGTGTCGATGACGTCCCGCGCCTCTGCCGTCTCACCGGTGCGGACCAGCGCCTCGGCCAGGTCGCCGTGCCAGCGGCCGCGCGCCGGGTCGGTGATGCCGAGGTCCAGCTCCAGCCGGCGCACCCGGCGCAGCGAGCGGACCGCGCCCGCCGGGTCGCCCGCCACCAACTGGGCGTAACCGAGCGCGCCGAGGGCCCGGGACAGGTACATCTGGTCGCCGTCCTCCTCGGCGTGGGCCACCGCCTCCCGGGCGAGGACCAGCGCCCGGTCCACGTCGCCGCCGGAGGCCTCCGCGAGCGAGGTGAGCATCGCCGAGGCGGTCTCCCCGATCCCGGAGTCCCGGGCGAGCCGGAGACCTTCGCGCGCCAGTTCGAGTGCACGTCCGCAGTGCCCGGAGCGCAGTTCGGTCTCGGCGAGCCCGCGCAGGAAGTGCACCTCGCTCTCCACCGAGCCGCGCCGGCGCACCTCGCGCAGCAGCCCGGTGACCGTCGCCCGGGCCTCGGCCAGTTGGTCGCCCATCACCAGCCAGCGGAACCGGGCGCTGCCGGCGCCGTTGTGGTGGCACGCGACCCGCGGGTCCTGGGGCTCCCGCAGGGCGCGCTTGATGGTGCGGGGCGCCTCCGGATGGCCCATCAGGGTCTCGGTCTGCGCCTGGAAGGCCAGGGCGAGCAGTTCGGTGCGCCGGTCGGCGCCGCGCGCGGCCAGGTCGGCGGCGTGCGCGGCGGCCTCGCGGGCCTCGGTGAAGTCGCCCTCCACGATGAGCGCACGCCAGGCCAGCTGGTAGTGGACGAGGGCCAGCAGCCGCGGGTCGTCGCCGGCGTCGGCGAGCGCCTGCGGGAAGACGGCGTCGACCTCGGCCATGGTGTGGCCGGCGGTGTCGATGACGACGATCCAGGCCCGCACCCGCTCGGCGGGCACGGTCGTACGGGTCAGCACCTCGCGGGCGATGTCCCGGGCCAGGTCGACCTCGCCCGCGGTGATGGCGTCCTCGGCGGCCTGCAGCCGCCGTTCGTCCGGTCCGGGCGCGCTGCCGGCCGGGGTGTGCCGGGCGGCGAGCAGGCCGAGCTGCGCCGCGACCGAGGGGGCACCGCGGTCCCGGGCCAGGGCGGCGGCATCGGCGAGCCGGGCGGCCACCTCCGGATCGGTGCCGGTGGCGGCCAGGGCCAGGTGCCGGGCCCGCTCGATCGGGTCGGAGGCGGCGGTGGACAGCGCCGCGTGCGCGGCCCGCCGTTCCTGCGCGGGCGCCTCCGCGTACAGCGCGGCGGAGATCAGCGGGTGCGCGAACCGCACGGCCGGTGCCTCCGGCCCGGTGGCCAGCAACCCGAGTTCGGCGGCCTGGGCGCACTCGGCCTCGGCGTCCGTCCGGCCGGCCGCGTGCAGCAGCGCCGGGGTGGGGCGTGCTCCGGCGCTGGCCACCAGCAGGGTGTGGCGGGCCCCGGCCGACAGCATGTCCAGCCGGCTGAGCACCAGGGCGCGCAGCGAGGTCGGCACCGGCAGCGGCTCGCCCGGCCGGGGCGGGGTGGGGCTGTCGGCCAGGGCCCGGCCCAGCTCCTGGGCGAACAGTGGATTGCCGCCGCTGGTGCGGTGGATCTCGCGGACGGTGGAGCGGGACAGGCCGCCGTGGCCGCGGTGGTCGAGGAGCCGGGCCACCTGGGCGCGGGTGAGCGGGCCGAGCCGGACGGGGAGGGTGTCCGGCGGGCAGGCGCGCAGGTGGCGGTCGTACTCCTGGCCCTCCTGCCCTTCCGTGCGCACCGCGCACAGCAGCTGCACCGGGGTGCCGCCGAGGCGGCGGGCGGCGAAGCCGAGCAGCTCGGCGCTGGCCGGGTCCAGCCACTGCAGGTCGTCGGCGACCACCAGGACCGGGCCCCGGACGGCGAGCGCACGCAGGGTGGAGAGCACCGCGAGGCGCAGGGCGAGGCCGTCGCGCTGGAGGCTGGACTCGCCGCGGCCGGTGATCGCCGACTCCAGCGCGGTGCGCTGGGCGGCGGGCAGCCGCGGGGAGACCTCTTCGAGGGCCAGTCCGAGGAGGTCGGCGAGGGCCAGGAAGGGAAGGTGGGATTCGGACTCCGTGGCGGAGCAGCGCAACACGGTCCGCATCCCGGCGCCGTATTTCTCGGCCAATGCCCGCAGGACCGTCGATTTTCCTATTCCGGCGGGGCCGTGGAGCAGCACACTGCCACCCGAGGCGAGGTGGTCCCGGGCCGCCGTGAACAGTTCCTCGCGGCCGATCAGCAGGTCGGGGCGGCATCGGGCAGGCTCCTGCAAGTCCCTTCGCACGGTCACCGTTCCCCTCCCATGTCGTGTCCAGGCCAAATTCTAGGCAACGATCCCCGAAATTCGGACGGAAGCCGTGGTGAGGGAAATAACAACGGCCCGGCGGAGAAACATTCAAATCGGCGCCGTGTGAACGGCGTGTTTCCCGGCCGCCGCGGCCGCCGCGGCCGGCCTACGGCAGCAGGCCCGCCCGGCGGGCCGCGGTCACCGCCTCTCCCCGGGTGTGCGCGCCCAGCTTCCGCATCGCCGAGCGCAGGTATCCCTTCACCGTCTCCGGACGCAGGGCCAGCCGCTCGGCCACCGCCGCGTTGGTGGCCCCCGCCGCCACCCAGGACAGCACGTCCAGTTCGCGGGGCGCCAGGCTCGCGCCCCCCGCTCGTGGCGGCGCGGTCAGCAGCCCGCACGCGGCGAGCAGTTCCGCGCGCAGCCCGGGGTCCGTGATCCGGGGCGCGAGGGCACGCAGGGCCGCGTGCGCCTCGCGCACCTGCTCCCAGGCCGCACCCGTGCCGGCCGCCGCGTCCGCGCCCTCCGGCCGCGCCGCCGCCAGCAGCCCCCGTGCCTGGTCCCGCACGACCAGCGCCTGCTCCACGTCCCGCGCCGCCGCCACCGCCGCGCCGAGCGTGCGGTCGCCGAGCGGCTGGGCGCTGCGCAGCGCGCCGTAGAGCACTCCGCGCACCCGGCGGTGCACGACGACCGGCACGGCGAGGACCGAGCAGATGCCCTCGACGGCCACCGGGACGTCGTACTCGTGGCTGATCTGCCGGGAGCGGGAGTAGTCCGCCACCGCGCAGGGCCGGGCCAGCGCGACCGCCTTGCCGCCCAGGCCGTTGCCGGAGGTCACCGCCAGCGAGCGCAGCGCGACGGTGTTCGTGCCGCTCAGCTCGCTGATGCGGATCTGCGGCCGGCCCGCCTCGACCAGGCCGCCGAAGGCGACCGGGAGGCCCGTCGTGCGCCGCAGCCGGGCCAGCGCGCTGTGTATCTCCACCGCCGCCACGGCTTCTGCTGCCACCTGTTTGCCCCTTCGACACGCTTCCGGGCCGCCCACACCCCCGTCCGGGGGTAGTGAGACCCGCATCACGGATTAGACGATGCCAGAGAGCCGCCCGGCAATGGTCCGGAACATGAGGAGGACACGATGACGACGGCGACCGACGTCTTCAGGCGCGCGCGGGACTTCCTGCTGGAACACCGCGAGGACTACGCCACCGCCTACGCGGGCTTCACCTGGCCGCGGCCGGAGCACTTCAACTGGGCGCTGGACTGGTTCGACGTGATCGCCGAGGGCAACGACCGGACCGCCCTGCACATCGTGGAGGAGGACGGCACCGAGACCCGGCTGTCCTTCGCGGAGCTGGCCGACCGCTCGGCGCGGGTCGCCAACCACCTGCGCGCGCGGGGCGTCGCCGCCGAGGACCGCATCCTCGTCATGCTCGGCAACCAGGCGGAGCTGTGGGAGACCGCGCTGGCGGCGATGAAGCTCCGCGCGGTCGTCGTCCCGGCGACCCCGCTGCTGGGCCCGGCCGACCTGCGCGACCGGGTGGAGCGGGGCCGGGTCAAGCACGTGCTCGTGCGCGCCGAGGACACGGCGAAGTTCGCGGACGTGCCCGGCGCCTACACCCGGATCGCGGTCGGCGGGCTGCCGGAGGAGGGCTGGGAGCCGTACGAGGACGCCTACGCCGCTCCGGCCGGGTTCCTGCCGGACGGGCCCACCCTGGCCGACGACCCGCTGATGCTGTACTTCACCTCCGGCACGACCGCCCGCCCCAAGCTGGTGGAGCACACCCACACCTCGTACCCGATCGGCCACCTGGCCACCATGTACTGGATCGGCCTCAGGCCCGGGGACGTGCACCTGAACATCTCCTCGCCGGGCTGGGCCAAGCACGCCTGGTCCAACCTGTTCGCGCCGTGGAACGCGGAGGCGACCGTGTTCATCCACAACTACACGCGCTTCGACGCCGCCCGCCTGATGGCCGAGATGGACCGCAACGCGGTCACCACCTTCTGCGCCCCGCCGACCGTGTGGCGCATGCTCATCCAGGCCGACCTCACCCAGCTCGCCACCCCGCCGCGCGAGGCGCTCGCCGCGGGCGAACCGCTCAACCCCGAGGTGATCAACCAGGTCCGGCGGGCCTGGGGGGTCACCATCCGGGACGGCTTCGGGCAGACCGAGACCGCCGTACAGGTCTCCAACAGCCCCGGCCAGACGCTGAAGACCGGCTCCATGGGCCGCCCCAGCCCCGGCTACCGGGTGGAACTGCTCGACCCGGTCTCCGGAGCACCCGGCGCCACCGAGGGCGAGATCGCCCTCGACCTGTCCGACCGCCCGGTGGGCCTGATGACCGGCTACCACGGCGACCCCGACCGCACCGCGCGGGCCATGGCCGGCGGCTACTACCGCACCGGGGACGTCGCCGCCCGCGACGCCGACGGATACCTGACCTACATCGGGCGCAGCGACGACGTCTTCAAGGCCTCCGACTACAAGATCAGCCCCTTCGAGCTGGAGAGCGCGCTCCTGGAGCACGAGGCGGTCGCCGAGGCCGCCGTGGTGCCCGCGCCGGACGAGGTGCGCCTGGCGGTGCCCAAGGCGTACGTCGTCCTCGCCGAGGGCTGGCGGCCCGGACCGGACACAGCGAAGGTGCTCTTCGAGCACTCCCGCGAGGTGCTGGCGCCCTACAAGCGCATCCGCCGGCTGGAGTTCGGGGCGCTGCCCAAGACCGTCTCCGGCAAGATCCGCCGCATCGAGCTGCGCGAGGCCACGGCCGCGGGCTCCGACGACGAGTACCGCGAGGAGGACTTCCGGTGAGCCCCGCACCGTCGTACGCGCACGGCACGGGGCCCACCCCGCTGCTCGGGGACACCATCGGCGCCAGCCTCGACCGGGCCGTGGCCGCCTGGCCGGACCGTGAGGCCCTGGTCGACGTGCCCTCCGGGCGGCGCTGGACGTACGCCGAGTTCTCCGCCGACGTCGACCGGCTGGCGTACGCGCTGCTGGCGAGCGGGGTGGCCAAGGGCGACCGGGTGGGCATCTGGGCGGTCAACTGCGCCGAGTGGGTGCTCGTCCAGTACGCCACCGCCCGCGTCGGCGCCGTCATGGTCAACATCAACCCGGCCTACCGCACCCACGAGGTGGAGTACGTCCTGAAGCAGGCCGGCATCTCGCTGCTGTTCGCCTCCGTCAGCCACAAGGGCAGCGACTACCGCGCGATGGTCGAGGAAGTGCGCGGCAGGTGCCCGCTGCTGGCCGGGACCGTCTACATCGGCGACCCGGGCTGGGAGGCGTTCACGGCCCTGGGCCGCGCCGACCGCCGTGACGAACTGCTGGCCCGGCAGGCCGAGCTGTCCTGCGACGACCCGATCAACATCCAGTACACCTCCGGGACGACCGGGTTCCCGAAGGGGGCCACCCTCTCCCACCACAACATCCTCAACAACGGTTACTTCGTGGGGGAGTCGATCGCCTACAGCGAGCGGGACCGGATCTGCATACCGGTGCCCTTCTACCACTGCTTCGGCATGGTGATGGGCAACCTCGCGGCCACCTCGCACGGCGCCTGCATGGTCGTCCCGGCCCCGTCCTTCGATCCGAGGGCCACCCTGGAGGCCGTCCAGCGGGAGCGCTGCACCTCGCTGTACGGCGTGCCCACCATGTTCATCGCGGAGCTGAACCTCCCCGACTTCGCCTCCTACGACCTCTCCACCCTGCGCACCGGCATCATGGCGGGCTCGCCCTGCCCGGTCGAGGTCATGAAGCGGGTGGTCGCCGAGATGCACATGGAGGAGGTCTCCATCTGCTACGGCATGACGGAGACCTCCCCGGTCTCCCTGCAGACCCGCATCGAGGACGACCTGGAGCACCGCACCGGCACCGTCGGCCGCGTCCTCCCGCACCTGGAGGTCAAGGTCGTCGACCCGGCCACCGGCGTCACCCGGCCGCGCGGTGCGGCGGGCGAGCTGTGCACCCGCGGCTACAGCGTGATGCTCGGCTACTGGAACGAACCGGAGAAGACCGCCGAGGCCGTCGACGCGGGCCGCTGGATGCACACCGGGGACCTGGCGGTGATGCGCGAGGACGGCTACGTGGAGATCGTCGGCCGGATCAAGGACATGATCATCCGGGGCGGGGAGAACATCTACCCGCGCGAGATCGAGGAGTTCCTCTACGCCCACCCCCGGATCCGGGACGTCCAGGTCGTCGGGGTGCCGCACGAGACGTACGGCGAGGAGGTGCTGGCCTGCGTCATCCCGCGGGACGCGGCCGACCCGCCGACCCTGGAGGAGCTGCGCGCCTTCTGCCGGGGGCGGCTCGCGCACTACAAGATCCCCAGCCGGCTGCAGATCCTCGACTCCTTCCCGATGACGGTCTCCGGCAAGGTGCGCAAGGTGGAGCTGCGCGAGACGTACGGGGCGTGAAGCCCCGGGCGACGAGCACGCGGAGGAGGCCCGAGGGCGGGCCCCGCGGCGGGCGCGCGGCCGGCGGCGCACTCGGCTCCAGGGCCGGCCCGGGGCCGCCGGGCGGGCCGTCCGGCCCGTCCGGCCCGTTCGAGGGGCGGTCCCTCCCCGGAGGAAGGACCGCCCCCCCGGTGCGCCCCGCCCCCCGGTGCGTCAGGCCGTGCTCAGACCGCGCGAACGGCCCCGGTGCGGCGGCCGCCGAGCAGCCCCGCGAGCGTCAGGGCGGCCCACCCGCCGGCGGCGGCGAGCGTCCCGGCCCGGCGGACCCGGCCCGGCACGGCGGTGCCGAACACGGCACCGTCCCCGAGGTCGAGCGCGATGCGCACGGCGGCCGCCGTGGCCAGCGGGCGCCCGTCCGGCGCGACGAGCATGGCCAGGCCGGTGGCGGCGTCCCGCCACCCCAGCGCGCGGACCGCGAGCGCGGTGCGCGGATCGACGTGCCCGTCGGGGGCCGCCAGACCCGCCGGCCGCGCCATCAGGCCGGGCCGGTACACGAACCCGGTGCCGATGACCGCGGTCGCCGCGCCGAGGGCCCGCAGGAGTCCTGTGCGCACCGTACCCACCTCCACAAGCGGCCGGCCGTGCCGGCCCGCATCGTTCCCGTCGTTCCCGTCGTCCCCGCCGTACGGGCGGGGTACCCGCGCGCCGCCGCGGTCCGCGCACACCGCGGCCCCGGCGGCGCGCCGGCCGGCTCCCGCTACCGCTCGTGCTCCGACAGCCCCGGCCAGTCCTCGGGCCCGCCGCCCTGCCAAGCGATGAGGTCGCCCTCCTCGACCTCGGCCCGGTCCAGGTCCGCGGAGCGCAGGATCTCGACCACGTCGTCCAGGTGCGTGGCGATCCCGAGGGTCACCTCGCCCTCGGTGACCCGCCGGGAGCCGTCCAGGGCCGGGGAGTGGACCACGATGCGCGGGTGCCGTGCGGGACCGTCCATGCCTCCAGCGTGCGGCGGACGGGACGCCGGCGCACGCCGGAGCGGGCCCGCGGCAGCGCGGAGGCCTCCCCCGACCGGCTCCGGGGTCCGTTAAGGTCGGGGCCGGGGTGTGCCGCCGGCCGTCGGGCCTGCCGCGCCCCGGCCCGCCCTCCCGCCGCGGGCCGTCAGACGCGCAGGTCGGAGAGGCATGGGGCGCGATGCGACTGAGAGTTGAGTTCACGACCGAGCCCTTCGACCTCGACGAGGCGCCCGCGCACGCGCTGGTCGCCCGCGAGGTCGTGGCGGCCGCCGACCTGGACGCCGTGGACGTCGGGCCGTTCGGCAACACCGCCGAGGGCACCGCCGACGCCGTGCTGGGCGTGGTCGACGCCCTGCTCCGCGAGTCCCTGGCGGCCGGCGCCACCCGCATCTCGCTGCAGGTCAACGTCCTCGGGGAGGACGCGTGACCGGCACGGGGCAGGAGTCCTTCATCGCCGCCGTGAAGCCGCTGGTCGACGCCGTGGGCGGGGAGATGCTCCCGCCGGAGGAGGCCGGCCCGGACGACGTCGTCCTCGCCTGGGAGGGCGCCGGCGTCCTCGCCGTACGGCTGCCGCAGCTCGCCGACTCCCTCGACCACATCCTGGCCGCCATGGAGCGCGAGCGGGGCCGGCCGCTCGCCGACCTGGACCGCAAGGCCAAGCAGGAGGTCGTGCGGGTCCTGGAGGCACGCGGTGCCTTCTTCGTGCGGCACGGCGTGGAGACCGTGGCGAGCGCCCTGGGGGTGAGCCGCTTCACCGTCTACAACTACCTCAACCGCGAGAAGGAGGGCTGAGACGGGGGCGGTCACGACCCCGCGGGGGCCCCGGATCCCGTTACCCGGAATTTTCAACAAAGCGTTGACGACCTGTCGCGGGAAGGCGTTAGCTGGCCGCAGCCCGTTCAGCACGAGGGCCGTTCGCGGCCGCGGAGGCTCCCGTGACGTCCACTTCCACGCCCCCGGGACTGGCCCGGTTCAACGGCCTCGGGGAGTCCGCGGCCCTCGCCGCGCTGCACGCGGCCTGCGCCTCCACCGCCTGGGCGAAGCACCTGCTCACGGCCCGCCCCTACGCCACACCGGCGGACCTCTACGCCGCCAGCGACGCGGCGACGGCCGGTCTGAGCGCCGCCGACCTGGCGGAGGCGCTGGCCGGCCACCCCCCGATCGGCCGTCCCCGGCCCGGTGATCCGGCCTCCGCCCGGGAACAGGGCGGCATGGCCGGCGCCTCCGCGGACCTCAAGGCGGAGATGCTCGGACTCAACCTGGCCTACCAGGACCGGTTCGGCCACGTCTTCCTCGTCTGCGCCACCGGCAGGACCGGCGAGCAGATGCGCGACGCGCTCAGGGAGCGGATCGGCAACCCCCCGGAGCGGGAGCGGGAGATCATCCGCACCGAGCTGGGCAGGATCAACCGCATCCGGCTGGCCCGACTCGTCGAAGAGGACGCCTGACACCATGAGCACCGGCACCACCGCCTCCGTGTCCACGCACATCCTGGACACCTCCGTCGGCCGCCCCGCCGAGGGCGTCGCCGTCCGCCTGTGCGCCCGCGGCGGGCACGACGCGGACTGGCGGGCGCTCGGCGGTTCCACGACCGGCGCCGACGGCCGCTGCGAGGACCTGCCGGCGCTGCCGGAGGGCACCACCCACGTACGGCTCGACTTCGCGGTGGAGCCGTACTTCGAGAAGACCGCGAAGAAGCGAGCCGATGCGCAGCGGGAGGCCCCCGCGGGCCGGGACGGCGGTGCCGTGTTCTTCCCCGAGGTGGTGGTCGCCTTCGCCGTGGCCCCCGGGGAGCACCACCACGTACCGCTGCTGCTCAACCCGTTCGGCTACTCCGTTTACCGAGGGAGCTAGCTAGATGCCCACCTTCCTGGGACAGAACCAGTACGGCAAGGCCGAGAACCGGGTCGTCAGGATCACGCGGGACGGCGCCACCCACCACATCAAGGACCTGAACGTCTCCGTGGCGCTCAGCGGCGACATGGACGAGGTCCACCACCGCGGTTCCAACGCCAACGTCCTGCCGACCGACACCATGAAGAACACGGTGTTCGCGTTCGCCAAGGAGCACGGCATCGAGTCCGCCGAGCAGTTCGGCATCCACCTGGCCCGTCACTTCGTGACCTCGCAGGGGGCGATCAGGACCGCGCGGATCCGCATCGAGGAGTACGCCTGGGAGCGGATCGGGACCTCCGGCGCCACCTCGCGGTCCGCCGGCGCCGGCGGGACCGGGCACTCCTTCGTCCGCAGGGGCCAGGAGACCCGCCTCGCCCAGGTCACCTACGACGGCGGGAAGTGGGAGGTCGTCTCCGGCCTGAAGGACCTGACGGTGATGAACTCGACCGACTCCGAGTTCCGGGGTTACGCCAGGGACGGGTACACCACGCTCCAGGAGACCCACGACCGCGTCCTGGCCACCTCCGTCTGCGGTCGCTGGCGGTTCAACTGGACCGGCGACGAGCAGCGGATGCCCCCCTGGGAGGAGTCCTACGAGCAGGTGAGGAAGCACACGCTCCAGGCCTTCGCCGAAACCTACTCCCTGTCGCTGCAGCAGACCCTGTACCACATGGGCGCGCGCGTCATCGACCACCGCGACGAGATCGACGAGGTCCGCCTCTCGCTGCCGAACAAGCACCACTTCCTGGTCGACCTGGAGCCCTTCGGGCTGAGGAACGACAACGAGGTCTACCTCGCCGCCGACCGGCCCTACGGCCTGATCGAGGCGACCATCCTCCGCGACGGCTGCGAGCCGGGGATCCCGGCGGACCTCACCGGCCTCTGAGAGCCTGCGGACACCCTCCCTTCGGCATCCGTGGCCGGGGAACCGCCTCCCCGGCCACGGCGCTCACCACCCGGGGTCCTGCCGTGCCCTGCCGTTCGAGTCCACTGAGCGAAAGGGACGCGCCATGGCAGCAGTCCAGCGCATCGTCATCGACAACGGTGCGATCGCGACGGTCGACGCCGACGACACCGAGTACGCCACCGGACACGTCGTCCTGGCCGGCCACCGCATCGAGTCGGTCGGCGCGGGCAGGGCCCCCGAGGGCCTGGAGAACGTCGTCCGGCGCATCGACGCCACCGGGCACCTGGTGACCCCCGGTCTGGTCAACACCCACCACCACTTCTACCAGTGGATCACCCGGGGCCTGGCCACGGACCACAACCTCTTCGACTGGCTGGTCGCGCTCTACCCGACCTGGGCGCGCATCGACGAGCGGATGGTGTACGAGGCGGCCCGGGGATCGCTCGCCATGATGGCCCGCGGCGGCGTCACCACCGCCATGGACCACCACTACATCCACCCGCGCGGCTCCGGCGACCTGTCCGGCGCGGTCATCCGCGCCGCCCGCGAGGCGGGCATACGCTTCACCCTGGCCCGCGGCTCGATGGACCGCGGCGAGAAGGACGGCGGCCTGCCCCCGGACTTCGCCGTCGAGACCCTGGAGGGCGCGCTCGCCGGCACCGAGGCCACCGTGAAGGAGCACCACGACTCCTCCTTCGACGCGATGACCCGGATAGCCGTCGCCCCCTGCTCCCCGTTCTCCGTCTCCACCGAACTGCTGCGCGAGGGCGCCGAGCTGGCCCGCCGTCTCGGCGTACGGTTGCACACCCACGGTTCGGAGACCGTGGAGGAGGAGGCGTTCTGCCAGGAGCTGTTCGGCATGGGCCCCACCGACTACCTCGAGTCCACCGGCTGGCTGGGCGAGGACGTGTGGATGGCGCACTGCGTCCACATGAACGACTCCGACATCGCCGCCTTCGCCCGGACGGGCACCGGCGTCGCCCACTGCCCGTCCTCCAACGCCCGCCTCGCGGCCGGCATCGCCCGGGTGCCGGACATGCTGGCCGCCGGCGTCCCGGTCGGCCTCGGCGTCGACGGCACCGCCTCCAACGAGTCCGGCGAACTCCACACCGAACTGCGCAACGCCCTGCTGATCAACCGCCTCGGCGCGCACCGGGCGGCCGCCCTGAGCGCCCGGCAGGCGCTGCGCCTGGGCACCCACGGCGGAGCCCGGGTGCTCGGCCGCGCGGCCGAGACCGGCTCCCTGGAGGCCGGCAAGCTCGCCGACCTGGTCCTGTGGAAGCTGGACACGCTCGCCCACGCCTCCATCGCCGACCCGGTGGCCGCGCTGGTCCTCGGCGCCGCGCCCCCGGTGACCGCCTCCTTCGTGAACGGACGCCAGATCGTCGAGGACGGACACCTGCTGACCGTCGACGAGGACGCCGTCGCCCGCGCCACGCGGGACGAGGCCCGGCGCCTCGCGCGGATCGCGGCCGGGGGCTGAGCCGCCGCCGCGGCCCCGGCCGGGAGAGGGACGGCTCCCGGCCGACGGGGGAGCACCGGCCCCGGACACGCACCGCCCCACGGCACCCCGGGTCCGGGCGGCACCCGGGTCCGGGCGGCGCCGGGGTGCCGCCCGCGGCCGCCGGCGCACGGGTCCGGCCGCGGCTACAGGCCGAGGACGTCGAGGTCGGAGGCCAGTTCCTCGAACACCCTGCGCGGATCGGCGACCAGCTTCCGCTTCTCCAGGTCCAGCAGCCCGCCCACCGCGGTGATCTCGGCCGCCACGGTGCCGTCGGCCCTGCGCACCTCCTGAAGGATGCGGAACGTCTTGCCGCCGCCCCACTCGAACGCGCAGGTGATGTCCACCTCCTCACCGGCGAGCAACTCCCGCCGGTAGCGGACGGTGGTCTCCAGCACCACCGGGCCCACCCCCCGGGCCACCAGCCGCGCCTGGTCCGCCCCGGCCGCACTCAGCAGCGACCAGCGGGCGTGCTCCGCGTAGTTGAGGTACACCGCCTGGTTCAGGTGACCCTGGGTGTCGGTCTCGTACCCGCGGACGGTCACGCGTACGGAAAACGGTTCGCTCACGACATCCCCTTCTCTTGTACGGCGCTCCGGCCCCCCGATCCTGGCACGTCCGTCACACCCGGCGCGGGGAGGCCAGCAGGTACCGCACCCGCGTGCGCGGCTCCGTGTACGCGCCCGCCTGCCAGCCCGCCCGCTCCAGCGTGGCCGCGCACGCCCGCAGCGTCTCCTCGTCGGGGCCGTACACGGCGACCGCCTCCGGCTGCGGGGTCGCCCGCACCCGGTAGCCGTCGGCGTCCGCTCCCGCCGGACGGTGCCCGGCCGCCTCCAGGGCGAGTGCGGCGGCCCGCACCAGATGCGCGCGCTCCCACCCGCAGGGCCGGTCGGCGGCACCGTCGGCGTTGGTCATCCGGCGCAGCTCCAGCAGCCCCTGCCAGGCGCTGCGCACCTCCCGCAGCCGGGCCGGACCGGACCGCGGGACCTCCTCCGCACCGCCGACGCGCGCCGCGAACACCCCGTCGGCCGGTGCGGGATCCGCCGCGGCGGGCGGCCCCGCCGGTTCTCCGGGCGCGGCCTGCCGCATCCGGTGGCCCGCCGGGGTCAGGAAGTGGTCGTGCGGCGGCCGGGGGTGCCGGAAGGCCAGACCCCGCCCCACCAGTGCCGCGAGCTGCGCCTCCGTTCCGCGCAGCCGCCCGGTCACCGGGTCGGCGGCCTCGATCACCCGCCGCTGCGCGGCGGTCGGCGGTCGTGTCACGGTCTGCTCCCTGCTGCGTCGTCCGGCACGGGACCGCCGGGCGGCGGCCTGCTCCGCAGCGTACGGCCGGGGTCCGACAACGGCGGCCGGCCCGCGACAACGGCGGCCGGCCCGCCGCCGCGGACGGGCCCCCGTGCCGGCGGCGGCCGCGGCACCCGGGCCGGGGCACCCGGGCCGGGGCGGCGGCGCCTACTGCCGGTACCCGCCGAGGAACCGTCCGATCCGCCCGATCGCCGCCTCCAGGTCGTCCGCGTGGGGCAGGGTGAGGATGCGGAAGTGGTCGGGGGCCGGCCAGTTGAAGCCGGTGCCCTGGACCACCTGGATCTTCTCCCGCAGCAGCAGGTCCAGGACGAACCTCTCGTCGTCGTGGATCGGGTGGACCTTGGGGTCGATGCGCGGGAAGGCGTACAGCGCGCCCCTGGGCTTCACGCAGGACACCCCGGGGATCTCGTTGAGCTTCTCCCAGGCCACGTTCCGCTGCTCGTACAGCCGGCCGCCCGGCGCGGTGAGTTCGCGGATGGACTGCTGGCCGCCGAGCGCGGCCTGGATGGCGTACTGCGCGGGCGCGTTGGCGCACAGCCGCATGGAGGCCAGCATGGTCAGGCCCTCCAGGTAGTTCTTCGCGTGCTGCCGGGGCCCGGTGACGACCAGCCACCCGGAGCGGAAGCCCGCCACCCGGTAGGTCTTCGACAGGCCGCAGAAGGTGAGGACGACCAGGTCGGGGGCGAGGGCCGCGGCCGAGTGGTGGACGGCGCCGTCGTACAGGATCTGGTCGTAGATCTCGTCGGCGAACACCATCAGGCCGTGCCGGCGGGCCAGGTCGAGGACGCCCTCCACGACCTCCTTCGGGTACACCGCGCCGGTGGGGTTGTTGGGGTTGATGACGACCACGGCCTTCGTGCGGTCGGTGATCTTCGACGCCATGTCGGCCAGGTCCGGGTTCCAGTCGGCCCGCTCGTCGCACAGGTAGTGCACCGCCTTGCCGCCGGCCAGCGTGGTCACCGCGGTCCACAGGGGGAAGTCCGGTGCCGGGACGAGGATCTCGTCACCGTCCTCGACCAGCGCCTGGACCGCCATGGAGACCAGCTCGGAGACGCCGTTGCCGAGGAACACGGCGTCGACGTCCACCTCCAGGCCGAGCGTCTGGTAGCGCTGGGCGACCGCGCGGCGGGCGGAGAGGACGCCGCGGGAGTCCGTGTAGCCGTGCGCCCGGGGCAGCATCCGGATCATGTCCTGGAGGATCTCCTCGGGCGCCTCGAAGCCGAAGAGCGCGGGGTTGCCGGTGTTCAGGCGCAGCACGCTGTGGCCCGCCTCCTCCAGGGCGTTGGCGTGCTCGATCACCGGGCCGCGGATCTCGTAACAGACCTCGCTGAGCTTGTTCGACTGCCGGAACTCCATGCGCCCCTCCGGGAACTCGTGTTACTTGGTTTTACCAAGTGGGAGCTTGGAAAGTCCAACAACTTGTCTAGACTGCGTCGCATGCCACCTCGTCGAAGCTACGACCAGTACTGCTCCGCAGCCCGCGCGCTCGACCTCGTCGGCGACCGCTGGACCCTGCTGATCGTCCGGGAGCTGCTGGCGGGCCCCCGCCGCTACACGGACCTGCACGCGGACCTGCCCGGTGTCAGCACGGACGTACTCGCCTCCCGGCTGAAGGACATGGAGCGCGACGGGCTGGCCACCCGGCGGCGGCTGCCTCCGCCGGGCGTGGCCTCCGTCTACGAACTCACCGCGCGTGGGGCCGCGTTGCTGCCGGTACTGCAGGCGCTGGGGCGGTGGGGCGAGGGCGAACTGGGGGAGCGGCGGCCCACCGACGCCGTACGGGCGCACTGGTTCGCGCTGCCGCTGCTGCGCGCCCTGGACGGGCGGGGGGTGGTGGAAGTCCGGCTGGAGGAAGGGGAGTTCCACGTGCGCGCCGGTGCCGAGGAGGGACCGGCGTACGGCGACGGGCCCGCTCCCGGCGAGGCGGACGCGAGGCTCGTGATGGACTCCGCGACGTGCGCGGCGGTCGGCCGCGGGGAGCTGGCGCTGGCGGACGCCGTCCGGTCCGGCCGGGTCACCGTGAGCGGCGACGGCCCGCTCGCCAAGGCGCTGCGGGAGGGGTGAGCGAGGCCGGAGGCCCGCCCCGGGGGGCGGGCCTCCGGATGACTCAGGCGCCCGGCGGCACCCGGGACGGGCGTCCCGAACCGCGGGTGAGCGCGTATCCGCCGATGCCCGCGAGCGCGGCGAGCACCCCGCCCACCGCGGTCCACACCCAGCGGTCGGTCCACCGGCCGGAGGACCAGCCGTCGTCCGGCTCGATGGCGGACAGCACCGCCGACTTCGCCCCGTCCTGCTCCCGGGACCTCGCCGCGATCCCGGGGACCAGCGGCTTCGCCAGCGAGCCGTCCACGGCCGCCGCGCCGCCGACGTCCTCGGAGCCCACGCGGACCTCGGCGCCCACCGGCAGGCCGAGGTCGGCGGAGCCGAAGTCCACCGCCGTCAGCCGGACGTAGTAGGTGCCCGGCAGCGGGTCGTTGGCCCACGGCTCCGACCACGCGCGCACCGTGCGCAGCACACAGGCCAGTTCGACCGCGGAGGCCCCTCGGGCGGCGGTGCGCGTGGCCGCGCCGTACTGGCAGGACTGGCGGCGGCGCAGGCCGTCGTAGACGTCGATCTGCCAGGTCTGGGCGGCGTGCGCGTCCGGCAGCCGCACCGTCGCGCGGACGGTCGGGCGCTGCCCGGAGTCCGCCGGGAACGACCAGTACAGGTAGTCGCCGGTGGCGGCGGACGCGGTGGCCCGCTGCCCCTGCCCGATCTCCGTCGCGTCCCGGAAGGACGTGCCCGCCCGGCTCGGCGCGCCGCCGGACGGGGTGCCCGGCGAGGGGGAGGAGTCGGCCGCCGCCGGTACCGCGGCCAGCCCGAGCACCAGCAGGGCGGCGCCCAGCGTACGTGTGATGCGCATCAGTTCGCCCTCCAGACGGCGACCCGCCAGCGCGACAGCCAGCCCCACAGCAGACCGGCGACGAAACCGGTCAGCACCAGCGCGCCCAGCAGCCACCAGCCGCGCCCGAGACCGAAGGAGGCCACGTCGGCCGCCCGGTCGGGCCCGTCCACGATGTCGACGGTCAGCTCCAGCGGCAGGCCCGGGGACGTCTTGACGCCCGCGGCGGCCGCGAAGGAATTGGTCACCTGCAGGCACACCGTCTCCGCCGCGGCGTCCTCGTCGTCGCTCGCGGGCCTCGGGTAGCGCAGGCCCGTGGAGATGACGTCCGTGCGGCCGGTGCCCGCCGCCTCGCCGCGCACGATCTCCCGGCCGTGCACGGTCACCGCCCGCAGCAGCACCCCGTAGTCGGGGCGCACGGCCCGGTCGTCCGCCACGCTCACCGAGGCCCGCAGTTCCCGGCCGGCGTCGAGGTCCACCCGGTACCAGCGCTGCCGGCCGAACTCCGCGCGGTCGGTGTACAGCCCGGAGGTGAGCGTCGGTGCCTTCGCGCACTCGGTCGCCCCCGCGGTGGCCACCGGCGTCACCACCGGGTCCGCCGCACGGTCCACCAACTGCCCGACGCGGTCGGTCAGTTCCTTCTTGTGCTGCACGGAGGTGTAGGTGCCGCCGGTCGCGTCGGCGATGCAGCTGAGCTGGTCGCGGGTCCTGGCGTCCGGTACCAGGCCGAGGGTGTCGATGGTCAGCCCGATGCCCTTGGCGGCTATCTCACGGGCCACCTCGCACGGATCGAGCGGCTGGCAGGTGTCCTCGCCGTCGCTGATCAGGACGATGCGGCGGGTGCCGTCGCCGCCGTCACCGCCGGTGACGTCGAGGTCGGCGGCGGCCTTCAGCAGCGCGGGGCCGATCGGCGTCCAGCCGGTCGGCGCCAGCGTGGCCACCGCGGCCTTCGCCCCGGTCCGGTCCAGCGGACCGACCGGGTAGAGCAGCGCGGTGTCCTTGCAGCCCGTCTTCCGGTCGTTGCCCGGGTAGTTGGCGCCCAGCGTGCGGATGCCGAGCCGGACCTCCTCGGGCGTCGCGTCGAGCACCTCGTTGAACGCCTGCTTGGCGGCGGCCATCCGGCTGCCGCCGTCGATGTCCCGGGCGCGCATGGATCCGCTGACGTCCAGCACGAGTTCGACCTTCGGAGCGGCCTGTTCCGTCTCGTCGGCGACGGCCGTGCCGGGGAGGGCGAGCCCGGCCGTCAGGGCGGCGAGCAGAGCGCAGACGCCCGCCGCCAGCCGTTGTCTTCTGATCATCGGCGGATCCTATTGACCAGACGCGCCGGGTTCCAAAACGAACGGGTTGGGCAGCGCGGCCCACTGGTCGCCGGGGGTGTCCGGGGACAGCCGCATCAGGGTCAGGGCCTTCGCGGGCAGCGGCCCCTCGCGCAGGGCCGCCAGATCGGCGGTGCGCGGCAGGTCCGGCAGCGCGGCCCGCAGCGCCGCGCCCAGCGCCGGGCCCGACCCCGCCGTACCCGCCAGGGCGCCCGCGACCAGCGAGCCGAACAGCTTGCGGCGCAGGACGGTTTCGTCGTCCGTGACCAGCCGGCCCGCCAGGGCGGGCGGCGCGATGCCGTGCCGGGCCAGCCGGGCCGGGCTGATCCGGATGTCGGCCAGGTCCCGGTAGACCAGGCGGCGGGGGGTGCCGTCGGCCGACAGGACGACCAGCAGGTTCTGGCCGTGGGCCTCCAGCGCCACCCCGAGGTCCAGCAGCCGCAGGCCGGCCGTGAGCGCCAGACGGGTGAAGGCGGCCAGCCAGGCAGGGGAGTCCGGCAGACACGTGGTGGCGAGCGCGGCCACCGGCAGCACCCGCTCGCCCGGACCCGCGTACACCTGCGGCGACTCCCGCAGCAGCGCGGCCAGTTCGGCCGTGCGGGCGGTGACCGCGCCCAGCGTCCGGGTGACGTGCAGCAGCCCGTCCGTGCGCGCGGCCAGCTCCGTGGCCAGGGCGGTCAGGGCCGCCGACGCCTCCACCGAGTACGGCGAGATGTCCCGCACCGAGGAGGTCAGCCGGGCGCTCAGCGCGGTCTTCACGTGCGGCCCGCCGGGCAGCGCCAGGGTGCGCAGGGACATCAGCGGGTGCGCCGGCCGCCAGGGGGCGTACGCCCGCTTCAGCACGCGGTCCGCCTGCCACGGGTGCACCGGCACCAGCAACCGGTCGCCGTCGCGCAGTTCCGCCGGCCACTGGCCGGACACCAGGCAACGGGCGGCCGGCACCGCGACCGTCCCCAGCCCCACCACCGGCCCGTGCTCCGGCCCGTACGCCAGTTGGTCGGCCACCGAGAAACCGGGCCGGGCCCGGCAGCCGGGGTGGAACGGATGGCCGTCCACCACCCGCTGCTCCCACTCCCAGTCCCGCACGGGCCACTCCCGCGGGTGGTCCGCGCCGGCCCGGGACAACGCCAACGAGGCCACGCTGTCGCCCAGTTCGCCGGCGAAGGACGCCGCGTGCGGCACCCCCAGCGCGGACACCAGCCGCGCCGGGTCCGTATGGTGCTCCCGGTCCAGGCGCACCGCGGTGACGTACGCGCCGGTCGCGTACGGATCGGCGTGCGGGCCGTGCAGCGTCCGGCCGTCGGCCAGCCGCAGGGCGAGGCCGTGCCCGTCCCGGACCCGGCCGGTGACCCATGGCAGCGGTTCATGGGCCAGCGCCCGCCACAGGCGGGTCAGCACGGCCGCGCGGGCGCCGGGCAGCTCGGCCCGGTACCGGGGCAGCAGCCCGGGCCGGACGGCGGCCAGCTCGGCGGCCGGCCCGGCCTCGGCGGGGGAAGGGTCATGCACGGTCGGCTCCCTCGGTCGCGGTCGGCCCGGGACAGGACGGCCGGGCACGACAGACATACTGATCGCGATCGGCCCCCGGACGAAGAACGAATGGATCGCGTGGACCCCACACCCCTCACCGGCACCGTCGGGCGGCGCGCCGACGCCTACGCGGCCGCCCCGTTGCTCAACTGCCTGCTGCGCGAGGTCGCCCAGGCGCTCCCCGGCGACGG
Organism: Streptomyces sp. TG1A-8; assembly: GCF_030499535.1. Taxonomy (NCBI): domain Bacteria; kingdom Bacillati; phylum Actinomycetota; class Actinomycetes; order Kitasatosporales; family Streptomycetaceae; genus Streptomyces; species Streptomyces sp. TG1A-8. Next base: position 1,577,016 of record NZ_JASTLB010000001.1, on the reverse strand, counting down.
GGAGCGCCCCGCCTACCGGCTGCCCGCCAGCGGCCGGCTGCTGCGCGTGCGCCCCGGCCGCCGGCCCGCCGACCCCGAGGTGCACACCGCCGGGGCCTGGCACCGCGTCGGCCACACCGAACTGGTCGAGCTGGTCGCCGAGGAACTGCGCCGCCGCACCGGGCAGCCGGGCGGCGACCTGCCCGCCGAGATGGTCGACAGCCGGGACGCGGTCGCCGCCCTGCTCGACGCGCGCGCCCGGACGACACCGCCCGCCGACCCGTACCTGCGCTCCGAGCAGTCCCTGCTCACCGGCCACCCCCACCACCCGGCGCCGAAGGCGCGCGGTGGCGGCCCCCCGGCGGCCTGGCTGCCCTATGCGCCCGAGGCCCACGCGCGCTTCCCGCTGGTCCTGCTCGGCGTGCGCGGGGACCAGGTGGCCGAGGAGGGCGACACCGCCGCCCTGGACGCCCTCGGCACCGCCCCGCCAGGCTACCGGCTGCTGCCCGCGCACCCCTGGCAGCTCGGCCTGCTCACCCGCGACCTCGCCCCCGCCTTCGCCGACGGACGCCTGCTCCGGCTCGGCACCACCGCCTTCGAGGCCTGGCCGACGGCCGCCGTGCGCACCGTGTACGAACCCCGCCGCGACCTGTTCCTGAAGTTCAGCCTGGACGTCCGCATCACCAACGACGTCCGCCGGCTGTGGCGGCACGACCTGCTGAGGCTGCGCCGCACCGACACGGCCGCCGTCCGGGCCTTCGACGCCCTGGACGCGCCCGCCGCGTGGCTGAGCGACCGCGGCTACCGCACCGCCGCCTTCGCCTTCGAGGAACTGGCCGTCCTCGTCCGCGACGGTCTGCGCGGCCACCTCCTGCCCGGGGCCACCCCGCTGCTCGCGGCCGGCCTGGTGGAGGGCTTCGAGGGCAGCCCGCTGGCCGCCGCGGCCGACCCGGACGCCTGGTGGGAGGCCTACCTGCGGCAGGTCGTGCCGCCCGCCCTCACGGCGTTCGACGCGCACGGGGTCGTCCTGGAGGCGCACCTGCAGAACACGCTGGTCGCCGTGGACGCCGCCGGCACGCCCGTCCAGGCGCTGTTCCGCGACGCGGAGGGCGCCAAGCTGCTGGCGGACGTCTCCCGGGCGGCCGGCTGGGAACGGCTGGTGTACTGCCTCGTCGTCAACCACCTCACCGAGGTCGCCGCCGCCCTCGCCGAGCACCACCCCGGCCTGGACCCCTGGCCCGCGGCCCGCCGCGAACTCGCCCGCCACCGGCTGCCCGAGATCCCCGCCCTGCTCAGCGCCCCCGCCCTGCCCGTCAAGACCAACCTGTTGCTGCGCTGGACGGGCGCGGACGGCGCCGCCACCCGCTACCTGCCCGGCCCGAACCCGCTGTCCGGTCCCTGAACCGTGGCGTCCGGCCCCGGACGGCCCCCGTCGGCGGGTGTTCCGGCAGTCGCCGGAAGGCGGTGGACCGGCGTTCCCCGGCCCGGGGCGAACGTACCGCCGGCAGCCGCGGCGGGGCACCCCGCCCGGCCGGACGGGACGCACCGGGCGCCGCGCACTCCGGTGGACGCCGTCCCCCCGCCCCGGGCCGCCGGGGGTCCCGGCCCAGTGCGTCGCGGAGCCGGCGGCTCCGCAGCCCGCGGGCGGCTCGCCGCGCCCGCCGGGCCGGGACCTCCCGGAGGGCCCCGGCCGGCCCGTCCGCCTCCCCGGCGCGGTGTGGCGCAGGACACGGGAACGCGGCCGGGGCCGCGGGGAGTACAGGGCGTGAGGCGTACAGAACCCACTGGGTCGTTGCGTGCGCGCATACGGGCGGGGGACCGCGCGGCGTTCGCCGGCCTGTACGACCACAACGCCCGCGCGGTCTACGGCCACGCCCTGCGGCTGACCGGCAACCGGTCGGAGGCCGAGGAGGTCGTGTCCGAGACCTTCCTCGCCGCCTGGCGCACCCGGGAGACGGTGGAGCCGGGGGGCGGCTCGCTCAAGCCGTGGCTGCTCGGCATCGCCACGCACAAGGCGCACAACGCCGACCGCGGTCTGCGCCGGCGGCTCGCCTTCCTGGCGCGCAGCGCGGAGCCCCGGCCGGTGGAGGACTTCGCGGACCAGACGGCCGGCCGGATCGGCGACGCCCGCCGCCTCGCACTGGTCCACGAGGCCCTGCGCCGGTTGCGGCGGCGGGACCGTGAGGTGATCGCCCTGTGCGTGGCCGCCGGGACCACGGTCGCCGTCGGCGGCGCGCCGACCGCGTGAACCGTACGCGCGTCCTGTTCGTGTACCTCGTGCAGCGACCATCCTGTGAGAAGCGAGGAGTCAAGGGTGAGGAAGATGCTCGTCCACGTGGCGATCGGTGCCGCGGCGGTGTGCACCGTGGCGGGATGTGGTCCGACACTGACCATCGGCGGCCGGCCGGCGAGCAGCGCATCCACGTCGAACGCCGGTATCCAGCTGATCGACGGTGCCGCCCCGGTGACGACGGCCGCCGCGCCCGCGTCCATCCCGCTGGGCAGTCTGTCCGCGCCCCGGAGCGTGCAGCTGAGCGCCAGAACCTCGACGCTGGGCACCCTCGTCACCGACGCCGGCGGCCGCACCCTCTACCGCTTCGACGAGGACTCGCCCAAACCGCCCACCACCACCTGCACCGGAGGCTGCCAGACCACGTGGCCGCCGGTGATCGTCCAGCCCGGCGGGAAGGTCTACGCCGACGGCGTGCAGACCTCGGCCGTGGGTACCGTGGCGCGCCCGGACGGCACCATGCAGCTGACCATCGACGGCTGGCCGCTCTACCGCTTCTCCGGCGACCACTCCGCGGGCGACACCAAGGGCCAGGGCGTGAACGGCACGTGGTTCGCGGTCGCGCCGGACGGCAGGAAGGCGTCCACCGCCACCGCCGGCACGGGGGCCTCCGGCAACGGGTCGGAGACGATCCTCACCACGCAGCGGTCCGCCCAGGGCCTGGTGGTCGCGGGGGAGGACGGCCGCACCGTCTACGTGAACAACACCGACCGGTCCGACCCGAGCACGGTCAGGTGCACCGGCTCGTGCAGCGACGGCTTCAGGCCGGTGCGGGCCGGCACCGGCGGCATCGCCATCAAGGGGGTGACGCCGTCCGAGGTGGGCAGCGTCAAGCGCCCCGACGGCACCGTGCAGATGACACTGGTCGGTTTTCCGCTCTACACCAACAACAAGGACACCAAGCCGGGCGACACCGCGGGCAGCGGGGCGCAGGGCTGGTTCACCATCTCGCTGGACGGCCAGCACCAGGGCTGACCGCAGCCGCACCGGAAAGGGCCAGGTCCGTGACGGACATCAAGATCCCCGGCGACGACATCGAGTCGGCCAGGGACAACATGCGGCAGGTCATGGACCTGTTCGACAGCTCGGCCACCTCGGCGGCCAGCCTGTCGGCCGCGCTGGGCGGTGACAAGCTCGTCCTCGGCGCGGCGCACGACTTCGACAAGCGCTGGAGCGACGGCCGCACCCAGCTGAAGAACGAGGGCAAGGCCATCATCGACGCCCTGACCAAGGTCCTCGACACGTTCACCGACACCGACAACCAGGTCGGCGGCCAGCTCACCGCGGGCAGCTGAGCCGGCAGCAGGGATGTGAAGACGATGACCACCACCGAACCGACCACGGCGCGGCCCACCGGGTTCAGCATCACCGTGCCCGAGCACTGGGCACGGTTCGACCTGTCCGACGCGCCGTTCGCGAAGGCACGCCAGCAGGCGCTCAAAACCGCCCGCACGCCCGTGGACCGCATCCAGGTCGACGATCTGTTCCGGCAGGCCCGTGCCATCAACAGAGCGGCCCGCCGCCGCGGCGCGCTGTGGGGTGCGGGCACGGCCACCGCCTACTCGGACGCGCTGTTCCTCGGCCACGTCATGGTGTTCGGCATCGACCCCGGTGACGACGTCGACATGAGCCTGCCCACGCTGACCAAGCAACTGTCCCGCGACGGCGTCGGCCCCGGCACCGCGGAGTCGGCTTCCCAGCCCCGCGAGGTGAAGCCGGTGACGCTTTCGCACGTCGGCGAGGCCGTGCGGATCATGGGCATCGAGCGCGCCAGCGTCTCCGCGGACGCGACGGTGGAGATGCTCAGCATGCACACGCTGGTGAAGGTTCCCGGCGGCAGCACGGACCAGTTCCTCATCACCTGCTGCAGCCCCAACGTCGCGCTCGCCGAGCAGGTCTACGAGCTGTTCGACGCCGTTTCGGACACCTTCCGTTTCTCCTGACCCCTGGCAGGATCCTGGCCGGGGCATGCCGGAGGCCGGTTCCTCCCCGTGGTGTTCCCCACGGTCCTGCGAGGAGGCCGCCGGCCTTCGGGCCCGGGGGACGCTGCCGGAGACGCCGGTGAGAGGTACGACCACCGCCCGGCCCGGCCCGGCGCGGTGCCAGCGGCCGGCCGCTCGCGGGCGGCGGGTCCGCATGGCGTGGAGGCCCGGGCACGGCGCCACCGCCGGTCGCCTTCGGCCCTTCGGACACGGCGGAGGCACCGTGACGACGCCGACGTGGCGGCACGGCGTCCGCCCCGGACGGTCAGGGCGGCGGCCTGACGCAACGACGCGGCACGATGCGCCCGGCCAGGCGCGGAGCCGGGCCGCCGAGGTACGACTCCACGCGGCCGTCACCGGTGCCCCGCTGCCGTACCGCACCGCCCGGACGGGCCGGGGCGTCGCCGGACGCGAGCCGCGTTCCCGCGGTGTCGATCGCGTGGTGCGGCCGCACCCGTGAGTGGTGGACCCGGGGTGCGCGGGCCGTCGCCGGCGAACCGGTCGGCCGTCCCCGGCCGCCACACGACGCCGCGAGGGTCCCGGGCCCTGGACGGGGAGCGCTCTGCGGGGCCGCGGGCTTCCCGTGGGTCCCAGGCCGGCCTTTCCCCAGGGCCCGTCACGCCGGGCACCAGTGGTCACTCCAGAGCCGGGCCCCCGGGCCGGGCGAGGGTGACCGCCCCGCGCAGCCCGCGGAGTGACCGCTCCGGCACGAGGTTGCGGGTTCGGCTACGCGCGGCAGGAGTCAGGGTGCGAGCCGGGCGTGGGCGTAGGAGTCGGTCTCGGCCGTGATCCGTGCCCTGACCGCCGTGTCCGGGAACGACGCCTCGACGGCGTTCCCGGCGAGGCCGGCCGGGCCCGTGCTCGTCCAGGCCGAGGAGGCGGGTGGCGACGGCGTACCCGTTGTTGAGGGCCGTCCCGGCAACGTGGCCTCCGCGGGATGGCCGCGGACAACGGCCCGAGGGCACGGCGGCCCGGCGCACGGGGACGGCGAGCGCGCGGACGGCGGCCCGAACGACCCGGTGACCGACGGCCCGGCCCACCGGCCGGCCCGTCGTGCCGTCCACGGGATGCGCGAGCGCCTCACGCGCGAGCGGTCGCCGGGGCGGAGCGAGGCGGACCGCGGAACTCGTCGAGCACCGCGCGCGACTTCGGTCCGCTGTCGGGCGGAGGACCGCCGGAGACCTTCTCCCGGCCGGGTCGGCACGCGGCCGGGACGCGTGCTCCTGCCGAGGTCCGGGCCGAGGAGGACGCCCACCCCGTCGATGCCGATCACCGTGCCCCCGCGTGTCCCGACACGACACCGGCCCCGGGGCCGGTCACGCGCGTTCACGTCGTGCGGACCTGCCGCCCGGGTGCGGTGGGGCGCCGCCCCCGGCCAGGCGGTGGCCGGGTCCCCGATCAGCGCCTTCGACCGCACCTCTCGGGCCCGGTGACACCACCTCCGGGTCATGCCCCGGGCGGGGGAGGCAGTCATGCCGGGCCCGGAGGCCGACGGCCCCCTTGCCGGACCGCGAAAAACACGGCGGGGATGAACCGGCCATCGGCGCGTGACGGCTACCTGCCGCCGACCGGGCCTCTGGTCACAGTCCGGTGCAGCGGTCCGGACGAGGCGGCGCCGGCGATGCCGGGCAGCGAGTCGGTGGCACCGTCGGCTATGGCCGCCGGCACATCGCCGTCGTGGTCCTTCTCGTCGTTGCCCAGGCCGACCGCGATGCCGACGTCGGCCGCGTCGCCACCGAGGCCCTTGATCACGGCTCCCGCCGCGTCGAGGCCCTGCCGCCCGGCCGTCCCCTCGTGGTCGGGCACGACGAGTTTGGGCCCGCGGTGGGGAACGTCCCCGCCGACCGAGGCCGTGGAGGAGGTGTCCGTGGGGGGCGGAGGCGTGTGCTTCTGTTGCGCTCCGAAGGCCCCGGCGTCGGCCTCTCCGTCGGGCCGGGTGTCCGCGGACCCCGGCTGGAGCCTGCCCGGTTCGCCGCCCCCGGTCGGTGGCCTCAGCGTCGACCCCTCCGGCGGGGTGACCGTGATGACGGGGTGGCCGTTGCCGGCGGCCACGGCCGCCGGGTCCGCCGCGCCGTCCGGGCGGGTGTCGGGCGATCCGGGGCTCAGCCTGCCCGGTTCGCCACCGCCCGTGGGCGCCGGGTGGATGACCGGGCCGCCGTCATCGGGCGGGGTGACGCCCACGGCCGGCGGTTCCTTCTCACCCGGAAGGATGTGCGGCCCCTTGAATATCTGCTTGTCGGCGACTTTGACCCCGCCGGCGATCACACCACCGGCCGCAGCGCCGGAGAAGATCTGCGCCGCCTGGATGCCGGTGAACTGCTTGTGCTCGGCCACGTCGTTGATGCCGGTGCTGGCGAAGCCGCCCGCGACCCCCTTGCCGAACTCCAGGCCGAAGGACTTGCCGAAGTCCTTCAGCCCCTTCTTGGTCAGCGCACCGAGTCCCTGCACGATCGGTTTGGGGTCGTTGCGGAAGAAACTGCCGACCAGCGGCAGACCCCGGGCGGCGGCGTTGCCGGCCTCGGCGGCCTTGGCGACGGCCGGCAGGAACTTCGCCGCCGCGCCCAGACCGCCGGTGGCCAGTCCGGCCAGGCCGACCAGGAACGTCCCGACGTCGAAGTGACCGGTGGCCAGGGTGCCGAGCACTGTTGAGCCCAGGAACGCGACCGCGCCCAGGACCAGCCCCACGATGGGGAAGAACACCGTCACGACGGCGATGGCCACGTCGATGATGATCTGGATCAGGGGGTTGTGCTCGAAGAAGTCGAGGAACTTCTGGAAGGAGCTGCGCGGCGGCACCGTGGAGACGTCCGCGAGGTTCTTGCCGAAGGACGTCCCGGCCTGGTCCCGCATGTCCTTGGCGTCCTGCGCCAGCCGCTTGGCCGCCGTCAGTTCGGCGTTCGCCTGGTCGACGTCCTGCTGCTGCGACCTGGCTGCGCTCAACTGCTCCGACGTGGCGTTCGCCGGTGGGGGCGGCACCGTCTGCACGGCCGTGCCCGCCACCGGCAGCGCCTGGTCCATGGCGCGGTCCAGCTGACTCTGCGCGTCCGACAGCGACCGGGCGTACGTGCGGTACGCCTGTGCGGCGGCGTGGAAGGAGTCCGCGGTCTGCTGGAGCTTCGGCGGGTACTTGCCGCCGATCACTTCGCGCAGCGCGTCCATGGTCTTGCCGGTGCCGCCCTGCATCGCGTTGCCGCGCAGGGCGTCGAACGCGCTCTGGGCGTCGTCGCCGAGCGAGGTGTAGGTGGGGACGATCTGGTTGAGGATGAGATCGGGATCCCCGGGTGTCGGGTCGAAATCGAATCCGAGGATGTCGAAGCCGCTGGTATGGCGCCGTGCCACGAGAGCCTCCCGGTCAGTTGTCGGTGGTGGTGTGGGGGACCTGCACGGCGACCAACCGGTTGTCGCCCAGGTGCAGGTAGGCCCGGCCGGGCGCGGGCTGCTGGCCCAGCACGCCGCGGGGCAGCCGGACACCGATGGCCTCGCCCTCGGTGACCGCCTGCGGCGCGATGATCAGGCCGGTGCGGTTGCGCCGGATCTGCGCGGCCCAGCCACCGATCGCGGTGGACAGCGCATCGGCATTGCCGGCGGCCACCACAGCCCAGCCCTCACCCGCAGCGCCACGTGCCAGGGCCGCCAAGTCGGCGGTGATCTCGGCCTGGAGCAGCAGTTCCGCGTCGTCGATCAGCACCACGCCGGTGGGCTGCACCACCGCGCGCAACGCCTCGCGGAACTCCGCCGTCGGCACGTCGGGGTCGGTGAGCACGGCGGCCACACCCGGCACGCCCGCCAGGTCCCGCAGCGGTGAGCGGCGCGGGGCCAGCACGAGGACGCCCGAACCACCCTCCAGCAGCGACCGCGCCATGGTCAGCAGCGCGGTGCTGCGACCGCTGCGCGGCGCCCCGGCGATCATGAACGTGGAGGTCTGGCCGAGGTCGGTGCCGATGCCGACGACTTCGTCGCCGCCGACGCCGACCAGCGCCCACATCGGGTGCGGGCGCGGACCCGCGGCCGCCACGGCGGCGGCGTAGCCGATCTCGTCGGGCAGTGCCAGCAGCCGGTACGGCCGCCGGTGCGGATCCACACCGGCGTTGCGGGCGATCAGCTGCGCGGCGATCCCGGAAATGGCCGCGGCCTGGCCCGAACCGGAGGTGTCCGGCGGGGTCGCCCCGGTGGGCACGACCGCGACCTGCACCTCCACGCCGTCGGCGGCGCGCAGGGCGCGGCCGGGGGGCATGCCGTCGGGCACGTCCTTGACGCGGATGCCGAGCATGGACCAGTCGGCGGCGTCGTTGAGCCGCAGCACGATCTTGTCCTCGGTGGTGGAGGCGTACCGGCTGGAACCCAGCACGCGGTCACCGGTGAGCACGATGTGGATGCCCACGCTCGCACCGTCGCGCAGCAGCGCGAGGAAGCGGTCCAGGTAGCTGCCGTTGTCGAAGCTGGCGAAATCGCGGTCGTAGACCTCGAACCGGTCCACCAGCACCACGATGTGCGCCGGGCGGTCGCCGGGTGCGCTGCGCTCCCGCAGCTCGGCGAGGTCGGCGACGCCGCTGCTGCCCAGCAGGCCCTGCCGCACGCGCAGTTCCTCGCCGAGCCGGTCCAACAGCCGGCCCAGCCGTTCCGGGCTGCGGTGGTCCACCACGGCCCCGCAGTGCGGCAGGCCGGACAGCACGCGCAGCGCGCCGTTGCCGCAGTCGACGGCGTACAGGTGCAGGTCCGCCGAGCTGTGCGCGGACGCCAGCGCGACGGCGAGCGTGCGCAGCGCCTGCGAGCGGCCGCTGCGGCTGGCGCCGGCGATGTGCAGGTGCCCGGCGCGGTCCAGGTCCAGCACCAGCGGCACCTGCGCCTGCTGCGTCGGCAGGTCGATGATGCCCCAGGACACCGCGGGCAGACCGGCGTCCTTGGCCGGTGGGGCCGGTACCTCGCGCAGCGTCAGGATCTCCGGCAGCGGCGGCAGGGACGGGCTGGGCTGGCGCGGGATGCCCGCTGCCCGTGCCGCCTCCGAGACCGCGCCGACCAGCACGGCGATGTCCGTGACCGTGTCCGTGCCGTCGTTGCCGCCGGCGACCGGCACGGTGCGGGCGACCGGCTCGCCGATTTCGGTCCAGTCGACCTCGGTCAGCCGCACCGCGGACGGGCGGGCCGGGGTGTTCGCGCCGGGCCTGCGGCCACCGATCCGGCCGGACTGGAACGGCAGCAGGGCGGACGCGCTGAGCCGGGCGTAGGCACGGCCGGGTGTGCGCGGTGACAGCTCGCCGGCGTCCGGCGCGTCGATGATGTCGCGGCTTTCGCCGGTGTCGGTCGTGCGCAGTGCGATCCGCAGGTTGGTGTTGGCGCGGATGTCCGCGGTCACCGCACCGGACGGCCGCTGGGTCGCCAGCACCATGTGGATGCCCAGGGACCGGCCCCGCTGTGCGATGTTGACCAGGCCGGGCACGAAGTCCGGCAGTTCGCGGATCATGGACGCGAACTCGTCGACCACGATCATCAGCCGCGGCAGCGGGGCCAGGGACGGGTCGCGCCGGCGGCGGTCGGTGTAGTCCTCGATGTCCTTGGCTCCGGCGGCGGCCAGTTGGTGCTCGCGGCGGCGCAGTTCGGCGCCGAGCGAGACCAGCGCGCGTGTCACCAGGTGCGTGTCCAGGTCGGTGACCAGGCCCACGGTGTGCGGCAGGTCGGCGCACTCGGCGAAGGCGCTGCCGCCCTTGTAGTCGACGAGCACGAAGGTCATCTCGTCCGGTCGGTTCACCACGGCCAGCGAGGCCACCAGGGTCTGCAGCAGTTCGGACTTGCCCGAACCGGTGGTGCCGGCGATCAGCGCGTGCGGCCCGTCGCGCACGATGTCCACCGCGAAGTCGCCGTCCAGTCCGACGCCGAGCAGCGCGCGGGTGCTGCGGGGCTGGGCGATCCAGCGGCTGCGCACCGCGTCCGGGTCCGGCGGCTCCAGCGCCATCAGGTCCAGCAGCCGCGCGGAGCTGGGCAGCACGGAGTCCTCGTCGTCCCCGCCGGCCCGCAACGCGGCCAACCCCCGTGCCACGTGGTCGTACCAGGAGGGCGAAGGCAGGTCGGGCCGCAGGCCGGCGACGTCGGGCCGGTTCTGCACGCGCAGTCGCAGCGTCGGCCCCTCGGCGGTGATCAGCGCGCGGCACTCCTCCGGCAGCAGCCGGGGGTCGGTGTCGACGCAGATGACGTACACGCCCACGGCGGGGCCTTCGCGCAGCAGGCCGACCACGCCGGGCAGGGCGCGCAGCTTGCGGGCGCCGTCCAGCACCACCAGCACGTCCGGTGCCCCGGCGCTCTCCTCACCGGAGGCCGCCTTGGCGGCGGTGCGGGCGGCGACCAGTGCGCTCAGCTCGGCCACGCGCCGGGCCGTGGACTGGGTGGAGTTGCCGATCAGGGCGTACGTGTCCCCGCCCTGCGGCTGGGTGTGCGGCAGCCAGCGGGTCCAGCCCCAGGCCGCCTCGCTCTGTGGCGCCGGTGCGCTGCTGAGCACGAAGACGCACAGGTCCACCGGACTGTGCAGGACGGCGGCTTCGGCCACCAGCCACTTCGCGTGCCCGATGTCGCCGACGAGACCGACTACGCCCGCGGCGCGGACCGGCACCGTGGCCGGCACCTCGGACAGCAGCGGCACGGTGGTGCGGCGGTTCTCGTCCTGGTCGGGATCTTCCACCTGCACCATGGACGGGATCGCACCGGTACCGATGCGCAGTTCCAGGAAGTCCTGGTCGCGCCAGCGCCGTTCCCACAGCCGGTCCGACGGCGTGGTCGCGGTGGCCTGCAACGCGGCCGGGTCGGGGTGGGCCAGCCGGCGTGCGTGCTGTTCGGTGCGCAACGCCGCGTCGACGTCGGTGCCGATGCGCGTCATCGCCTCCTCGTAGGCCTGCACGCGGCGCTCGTGCTCCCGCAGGGAGCGGCGGCGGCTGCCCGATCGGGTCAGCAGCGCGCCCAGCGGGGACAGCAGGCCGAGGAAGATCAGTTTCCAGTTGCCGCTGACCAGCACCGTGACGATGGCGGCGACCACCGGCACCAGCAGCACCGTGATCAGCGACACCGGGGCTTGGGGTGCGTCGCCGGGCCGGGACGGCAGTCGGAACCGGGACTGGGCGGTGGGCGGCACGAAGCGGGGCGGGCGGTTGAACTCCCGGCCGAAGCCGTCCTCGCTGAGGGTGATCGACGCGCGTGGCCGGGTCACCGGGGCGATCTCCACCAGTGCCGCGCCCACCGACAGCTGGCTGCCCAGCAGCCACGGCGTGGGCGCGTCGGCCGCCGGGTCGAGTTCCTCGTCGCCGAGCTTCACGCCGGGCGAGCAGGCGGTCACCAGCACCGCCCCGCGGGCGGTGACGCGCACCCGGGCGGCCACCTCCGGGCCGGGGCCGGGGAGCCGCAGCCGGCAGCCCGACCACGATCCGAGGTCGTACTCGCCGACCAGCAGCCGGTGGATGGTTCCCGCACCGGCGCCGCCGACGATGCGGACCTCCACCACGCCGGCCGGTTCGGCGCCGTCCGGGCCGGGCGCGCCGATGCTGATCGAGATGCCCTCGCGCAGGCCGGCGGCGGTGAGGGTCAGGGAAGGGTCGAGCCGGGTCGTGCCGTGGAACAGCGGGGTGTCCGACGGCAGGCCGCGGACCCGCGCGAGTTCGTCCGCGAGCGCGGCGACCGGCAGGGTGGGCTCGGTCTCGACGGTCACCGGCGTCGCACCCGGTGAGCCCGGATCGAGCAGGTTGATGGTGAAACGCACGGTTTTCTCCGAACGGCCGGGACGCACGGCGCCGATACGCGCCGTGCGTCCGCATGCGAATGACGGGGCGGTCAGGCCGACGGCAGGGAGGAGCCCAGCTGGCTGTCGGTGTTGTCGAAGGCGTCACCGACGCTCTTGACGTACTGGCCGATTCCCTGCAGTGACTGGTTGACCTGGTCGAATCCCTTGGCGAACTCGTCGAAGAAGGGCTGAAAGCGCTGCTGCGCGGCGGGCGTGCGGTAGCCGTCGCTGAGCAGGTTCTGGATCTTGCCGCGAACCTCGGTGAGCTTGTCCTGCAACTGCGAGAAGTCGTTGAGCAGGGCGCTGGAGGTCTGGGCGGTGGTGTCGCTGTTGACGGCGAAGTCGGGCATGTGCGTCCTCACTGAGACATGTGCTGGGTGCCGCGCCCTGGGGCAGGGCGAGGGTGGCGCCGCGATGCGCGCTGCCATGGACACGGGGTGACGCGACAAATGGTTCACCGCGGCCGACTGAACCATCCGGCGACTTGTTACGTGTGTGCGGTGCGGCTTCCGTCGGGAGCCGGAAGACCTTGGAGGCGATCCCGATGACGTTGCCGTCCGCCGGCCGGACTGCCGGCCCACCCAGAGTCCTCGGCGGACTCCTGGTGGCTCTGCTCGCCGTGTTCGCGCTGACGACCGGCCCGGCCGTGAGCACGGCGCACGCCGATGACAGCGGCCTGATCAAGGTGTACGTGGTGCGGTCACCCGCGCAGAACGGCGGTGTCGCCGACACGCTGCCCGAGATCGCACAGCGCACCCTGGGTGACCCGGCGCGCTCGCAGGAGATCTTCACGCTCAACAAGGGGCGTGCGCAGTCCGACGGCGGTGTGCTCACCAGCCCGGACCAGACGCTCGATCCGGGATGGATCATGCGCCTGCCGGACGGTGCGTCCGGCCCGTTCGTGGCATCGGCCCGGGACAACGGCACGTCCCCGGGCACGCCCACCGGTGGCGTCAGGATTCCGATCGTGCTCGCGGTCATCGGCGGTGTGCTGCTGCTCGTGCTGACGTTGCTGATCCTGCTGAGGCGTCAGGCGGGACGGCTGACCAGGCGTTTCGGCCGTGCGTTCAATGCGCTGGGTCACCGCGTCACCGCGCCGGGCCGTCGCCGTCGTGCGCGCGGGACGCGGCGGCGGCTGGCGCGGCAGTGGCACGGCGACACCACGGGTCCGGGCGCGGTGCGTGCCGCGCTGACCGAGGCCGTCAGAGCGATGCCGGCCACGGCGGCCGGTCCCGTTGCGGCAGACCTGACCTCGGACAGCGTGCGCGTGCTGCCCGTGCCGGACCTGCCACCGCCGTCACCGTGGCAGGTGGACGGTGAGCACGGCTGGTCGCGTCCCCGGTGGACCGGTCACCCGCCCGATCCGGCCGATGCGGACTGCCGGCCGGTACGTATCGGCGGCTCCGCGGACCGGCAGACCTTCGTCGACCTCAGCTACTGCGACAGCGTGGTGGCGCTCGGTGGTGATCGCCCCATGGCGGACGAGGTGCTCGCCGCGCTGCTCACCGAGATCACCACCTACCACCCCGACCTGCGGACGGCGGTGCTCGGGGCGCGGCCGGCCGGGGTGCCGGACCGGGTCGAGCAATTCCGGCACAGCAGCGAGCTGGCGCAGGTGATCGGTCCGCAGCGGCCGGTGTTCGACGCGCCGGTCCTCGCCGCGGCGCAACGGCACCGGCTCAGCGGTGTGGTCGCCGTACCGGCGTCGGCGCCGCAGTCGGAACGGGTCGAGGTGGCCCGGTTGTGCAGTGCGCGCGGCAGCTCGTGGCTGGCGTTGGTCGTCGGCGATGTGCCGGGCGCCCACTGGCGGTGCGAAGTGCACCGCGACGGCACCGTGGAGTTGCCCTGGCTGGACCGGATCCTGGTCGCCACTGCGTGAAGTCGGTACGGGGCCACCGGGAGCGGTGGCGGACACCGCCGTGCGGCTGGAGGCTCGCGGACGACGCGGGAGAGCGTCACACCGCCACGCCGTGCGTGCTCCGGCCGGTTCTCCCCACCGTGTGCCGGTCGGTGTGACGTACGGCCCGGGCGCACCCGGCCCGCGTCGTGTGCCGGCAGCCGGTTCTCCGCGACGGTCGCCGGCGGCCGGGCGGACGGGGACGACGCGGGAGGGGGCGCCGGTGAGTGGGGCCGCGGTGCGCCGGGCGGTTGTGCGGGGACACGGCCCGTGACCGACGATGCACACGGGTGATCGACAGCCTGTCCGCCGGGCACCGGGCGGAGCCCGGAGGAGGCGGCCACCGCGGATCGGCTCCACGTACTTCACCGGCGCGGTGTCCGGCCCGGCGCGGAACGGACGACCCCAGGGGCGGGGGAGGGGCAGAGCCGGCGCGACCACGCTGGTGCTCGGCCCGGCCCGGGTCCGCACGTCCCGGCCCGTCAGCTCCTGCCAGCGATCCGGCCGGTACCTCACCGTGTCGGGGTGGACGTGCAGGGAGCCGGTGCCGGTGAGCGAGGATCCGCGCTCCGCGAAGGCGTGGACCGTCCCGGCGAGGTCCGGGTGTTCCCGGGCCGCCGTCCGGCACGGCTCCAGCAGGACGGAGAGCCGACCGGCCTGCGCTCCCACGGTCGCGGTGGGTCAGTCCCGTTCGAACGTGGCCACGCTGCCCGCGCTCCCGGTCGGCATCACCTCCAGCGCATCCACGATGCTCGCGCCGGCCCCCGTCGGCCCGGCCCTCGCCAGACCCGCACCAGCCGACGGCCTGCGGCACACGGGGACCTGTACGACGGGCCTCCCCGTCCTGCGCGCGGACCGGGAGGAACTGAGCCGGATCGGTGCCCGCGCGGTCGAACGCGGCCTCGGCCGGTGCGGGTTCCCCGCCGTGGCGCAGACGACCAACAGCCACGAAGAGCTCACCTCGCCGGTGGCCGGGACCCCCACCGCCAGGCTGGAAGCCGCCGCCGTGGCGGTGCACGGGACCCGCAAGGCGGCCAACGGCCTCACCGGCGGCCTTTCCCCGCTGCGCTGAAGGGCCGTCGCAACGCGCGGGCCGTCGCGGTGGTACGGGCGGGTCCCGCAGTCGCGGGCGGAACGGCGGCGGTGCGCGAACGCGGCCGAACACGCTCTGTCACCGATCCCGCTCGCCGTGCGGTACGGCCCTGTGGCGGTGCTTCCGGGAGCAGCGGTCCACGCCGGTGGACCGACCCCGGTGCACGGTCCGCGAGCGGGAAGCCGCACTCCCGAGCGCACGGCCGGGGAAGGACGATCGTCCGGTCCGCGGCCCCTGGTGGGGAAGGCGTGGCGGCCACGGCCTCGGATCCACTGGACCGGGGTCACCGTCACGCAGTGCCCCGGTCCGCGGGTGCGGGACGGTTCCGCCGCTTCCTCGTCCCGTACTGGGTGCTGGACGATTTCCCATATCATTATCCGAAAGCATGGTTCTGCTGCTCCCGAATCGCGAAGCGGGGGCGTGTCACATTCGAGTCGCAGAGCAGTAAATATCCGTGGGCCCACCTGAGCCGACGGGCCGAAGGAGGGGTGCAGGGCATGCCGGTGACAGAGGGTCGTGGTCCGGGGGCGTCCGGACGGATGCTCTTCTCCGGCCGCATCCGCTTGGACGGCCGCAGCAACCCCCACGGCCGTCCCGGCCCGCCCGACGGGCGAGGCGCCCTCCGTGCCGGCGCACCACCCCGAGGTGCGCGACGATCGGCGTCCCCGGCAGCCCGACCCCTTGCGGCGGGACGGCCCGTCCCCGACGTCTCCGGTGAGCCGACGGTCACGGGCGCGGCCGTCCGTCCCTTCCCGCGGGAGGGTGCCGCGTCGCGCACCCTGCCTCCGAAACCAGCCAGGAGGTACCCATGAGTACACGTTTTGCCGTGCTCGGGCCGGTCAGGGCCTGGCGCGGTGACACGGAGCTGACACTGGGGCCCCCCATGCGACGGGGTCTGCTCGCTTTGCTCCTGACCCAGGCCGGGCACCCGGTCGCCGTCCACGAAATAGTCGACGCCCTGTGGGGGCAGAACCCGCCGGACACCGCCGTCAACGTCGTCCAGCGGCACATCGGAGCACTGCGTCGCCTGCTCGAACCCGGTCTCCTGGCAGGAGGCGAGTCGCAGTACCTCATCCGTGGTTCGGGTGGCTACCGCCTCGAAACGGACCCCGACTGCCTCGACCTGCTGCGCTTCCGCAACCTGCGGCAACAGGCGCAGCAGGCGGCCGAAGCCGGCCGGCCGACGGCGGCCACGGAGTTGTTGATAGAGGCACTGGCCCTCTGGCGGGGTCCCGCGGCCATAGGGATCGCGGCCGAGGTGAGGGCCCATCCGGTCTTCACCGCCCTGGACCTCGAGCACCTGGTCGTCGTCAAGGAAGCGGCCGAGCTGGCGCTGAAGGCGGGTCCGTGCCTCGGCGCACGGGTGCTGGTGACCCTCCGGCAGGCTGCCGCGCAGCATCCGTTGGACGAGGCGCTGCAGGCCAGACTGATCCTGGTGCTGGCGGCAACCGGGCACCAGGCCGAGGCCCTGGACGTCCACCGGGCCGTGCGCACGCGTCTGGCGGACGAGCTCGGAGTGCAACCGGGTCCCGAACTGCAGGCTGCCCAGCAGCGTGTACTGGCCCACGCCCACGCTTCCCACGCCTCGACGCGCCTCGGAGGCGCGGAACCGCCCGTCCCGGACGACGGCGAGGCAGGGCCGACGGGGCCTGCGGAGCCGCGCTCCGACACCGCCGCCACGGTGCGCCCCGCCCAGCTCCCCGTGGACCTGCCCGCCTTCACCGGCCGTCACAGCGAACTGGCACGTCTGCGGGAGCTGCTGCCCGCCGCCGGCGCACGTGGATCGACAGCCACGATCGGCGTGATCGGTGGCATGGCCGGCGTCGGCAAGACCACCCTGGCGGTGCACTGGGCGCATGGCGTCGCTGACCGGTTCCCCGACGGACAGCTCTACGTGAACCTGCGCGGCTTCCACCCCACCGGCTCGGTCATGAGCCCGGTCGAAGCGATACGGACCTTCCTCGACGCCTTCGGCGTGCCTGCGCACGGCATTCCGGCGGGGCTGGACGCGCAGGCAGCGCTGTACCGCAGCCTGCTGGCCGAGCGGCGCGTGCTGATCGTGCTGGACAACGCGCGCGACACCGAGCAGGTCCGCCCCCTGTTGCCCGGTGCGTCCGGCTGCCTGGTCATCGTCACCAGCCGCAGCCAGCTCTACGGACTGGTGGCCGGAGAGGGCGCGCACCCGGTGACGCTGGACCTGCTCAGCGAGGGGGAGGCGTTGCAGTTCCTGTCCCGTCGGCTCGGCCCCGAACGGGTCGCCAACGAACCCGGTGCGGCCGCGCAGATCGTCGCCTCCTGCGGACGCCTTCCCCTGGCGCTGGCCCTCGTCAGCGCGCGAGTGGTGATGAACCCGACGTTCCCGCTCGCCTCCATCGCGTCCGAACTGGGTGAGAGCGGGGACAGCCTCGACGCTTTCGCCGTGGAAGCCCCGGCCGCGGACGCACGGAGCGCATTCTCCTGGTCCTACCAGCTCCTCAGCCCCGAAGCCGCCCGCGTGTTCCGCCTTCTGGCACTGCATCCGGGGCCCGACTGCTCACTCGCGGCCGTCGCCAGCCTCGCCGGGCAGCGCGCCGGTCAGGTGCGGCCGCTGCTCGCCGAGCTGATGCATGCCAACTTGATCTCCGAAACCGTCCCGAGCCGCTTCAGCTGTCACGAACTGCTGCGTACCTACGGCACCGAACTGAGTCGGGCACAGGACACGACGCAGGACCTGGGCACGGCCCGGCGTCGATTGCTCGACCACTACCTGCACAGCGCGCACGCGGCGGACAGCACCCTCGCGCCCAGCCGGGAGCGCATCGAACTGCCGTCCCCCGCGGCCGGCGTGACCGCGCAGCGATTCACCGACCAGGCGAGTGCGGCCGACTGGCTGGAAACCAACGGATCCGTCCTGCTCGCCGCGATCGAGCAGGACGCCCGGCACGGCAGCGGCGAGCACAGCTGGCAGCTGGCCTCGATACTGGAGTCGCACCTCGACCGCAACGGCCGTTGGCAGGAGCAGGAGGGCGCGCAGGCGACGGCCATGGGCGCGGCCCAGCGCCTGGGCGACATACGCGGACAGGCGCATTCGCACCGGGCGCTCGGCTTCGTCAGCGGTCGCCTCGAGCGGTGGGACGAGGCGGAAGCGCACCTGTCGCGCGCGCTGGAGCTGTTCGGCGAGATCGGCGACCAGGCCAGTCAGGGCAAAACCCACCGCTACCTCGCTTTTCTCGCCAACCAGCGTCGGCTTTACGACGTGGCCCTCGACCACTACGCGCACGCGAGTGCCCTCTACCGCGCGGCGGCACGGCGCAGCGGCGAGGCGAGCACGGCCAATGAGCTCGGCTGGACGTACATCCTGATGGGCGAGTACGACTCCGCTTTGGAACAGTGCGGTCAAGCGCTCCTCGTCCACCAGGAGATCGGTGACCGCAACGGTGAGGCCGCCGTGTGGGACAGCCTCGGCTACGCCCATCACCACCTGGGCAACCACGGTCGAGCACTCACGTGCTACCAGCGTGCGCTCGAGCTGTACCGGACGATCCGCGACCGCTACCTGGAAGCCGACACCCTGGTGCACATCGGCGACACCCACCGCGCGACCCCCGATGACGTGCGGGCGGCGCTGGCCTGGCTCGAGGCGCTCGGCATCCTGGAGGAGATCGGCCATCCGTACGCCGTGGACGTCCGGCACAAGCTGCAGGGGATCGCCGCATCCGCCATCGGCGGGCAGTCCTTCGAGGGCTGACGCAGCATTCCGACGACGGGCCGCGAACGGTGCGGGCCCGCCGGTTCGTCCGGGCGTCAGTGAAACGTCAGCGTTCCGGACGCGGGCGCTGCCTACGCTCGCCGCGCGCCGCTCCACCAGGAGCCGCGTTTCCACCTCCTGCGCACCAAGCCGTGTCGGCATGTCGAGCCGTCGGGACCGATCGGGGTCCGGAGAGGGCGGAGACGCGACGGCTTCCCCTTCAGGAAGTGGAACATGAACACAACCGCTGCCGCGGACGCCCCGTCAACCGCACGCCGGAACCAGTTGCTGCACACGCTGGTGTCCGACCACGCCAAGGCACTGCTCGCCTACGCCGGAAAGCTGCTGAACGACCGCCACATGGCGGAGGACATCGTGCAGGAAGCGCTCATCCGCGCATGGTCGCACTCGGAGCGGCTCTACGGCACCGAGGGCTCGGTGCGGGGCTGGCTCCTCACGGTGACCCGCAACCTCGTCGTCGACCGCCTGCGCAGCGCCGCGTCCCGTCACGAGACCGTCGGCGCCGACGAACGTGATGTGTCCCTGCCCGATCACTCCGGAGCCGTGCTCGCCTCGCTCGAGGTGACCAAACTGCTGCGGCAGCTCTCCCACCAGCACCGGGAGGTGCTCCTGCACACCTATCTGTGCGGCAGGACGGTGCAGGAGACGGCACAGCTCCTCGGTGTGCCCGCCGGCACCGTCAAGTCCCGCCAGCACTACGCCCTCAGCAGTCTGCGGACCAAGGCCGGTGCCTCGGACTGTCCGTAGGCCACTGGCCTTCGGCGCCCCGCCCGCCGGTACGTCGATGACCCCCGCGATCGCTGCGGTCGGTGACCGCTCGCCCGGTCACGTCGCACCGGGCACCCGCCGGGCGACGGGGGCACGGAGGCTGGTGGCGCTTCCAGCAGGTCGGTGCGCACGGATCACTGCGAGGAGTAGGCACCCCCGCTTCCGTGCGGGACCGCATCGAGCGGCTGTTCCGGCCGTGCGGCAGCGGCATGTGGGAGAAGCGGGAACATGCTGCCGGGAGCGGGAGGGAGCGCGTGCGGCAGTCGGCGCCGGCGCGTGTCGGGCATCGCCGCGGTTTGTTCCCGTGCCCCGAGCGGTCGGTGGTCCGGTCCCCCCTGCCGATGTCACTCCTGGGTGAAGACCGGGCCGTTCAATACACTCGGAAAAATTTTGACGCCGACCACTCCGGATGTTTGATGAGGAGCCGGGCGAATCACCTGTCCTTGTGTTGAAAATAGGGACATAACAGGCAATGTGTCGGTTCATCGGTCGTTGACAAACCCGGCCAGGAATTGGCATTATGCGTTCGATTTAGTTGATGCGTGAACCAAAGCTTCAAGGGAGAGGCTTGAAGCGCATCAGCTGTCCGCCCCCTTGTGTGGTCCCCCTCGTTCCGTTCTCTTCCTCGGAGTTGTCGGAGCGCCTCCGGTGCACCAACAGGTGCCATTCACCCGTGTATCGATCCCGGTGGAAGCAACGGTGACGGCGACAGCAGTGACCACATGTTTGTAGGAGAAAAAGTGAACCGCTTCGCTCCCCTGCCCCGTTCTGTCGTGGCATTCCTTCTTCTGTTCTCGTTCCTGGGGGTTGTCGGAGCGATTCCGGCGCATCAACTGGTGCCGCACGCCCGCGTCCTGGTGCTGGCAGGAAGGAGCTCTGGCGATGGCAGTAGCGGGAAGGAGATCCCTTTGTGCTGCTGAGGAGCTCCGCAGCCCCGAAGGGCCGGGGCCGCCGGCACGTCGTCCATGACGGGTACGCGAGGAAGGGTTCGACACACCCGCTGGGGTTGAACTCGCGGCGTCCTCGGAGTCGATGGCCGGCCGTCCGCCGTGGTCCGGTCCACACGATCCGGAGTGTGTGGAAACCGCCGGTACGCGGCGGCCGGCTCCGTCGGCCGCCGGTCCGGCGCGCCACGGAGCGGAACGACGCGGTCGCTGAGCGGACCAAGGTGGGGGGCGCCCTCCTTGCGGGGGAGCGTGGCCTTCCGGGCAAGCTCCGTGGAGGCTGGCTCGCCCTCGACGATGAGTCCGGGGTTCCGTGGCGCCGCCGCAGGCCAGGACCTCCCGGGGCGGCCGCACTGCGATGGTGCGGTGCGCGGTCTTCCCGCAGGTGGATGTCCGCTGCCGCGCTGACCCGCTGCGAACCCGGCCACCGGTCCAGGCCGATGTGCCGGCCGCGCGGGGACGGCGACCGGTGCGACGGGCGCACCTGTCCCGTTCGCCAGCGCGACACGCCCACGGCGACCCAGCCTGACCAAGCCCTACTGGCCCTACTGGACGGTCCGTTGGGAGGAGGACCGTTCTCTTTCGGTTTCGCTGAACAGTCCCTTGCGGTGCCCCATGCAGCGCATGCCTTCGCGATAGGCCCACACGGCCCGGTCGCTCTCGCCGTCCTGCTCGAAGACTTCGGCCAGTTCGGACCAGGCGAAGGCCGCCTGCCGCCGGGCCTCGGAGGCCTCCAGCATCAAGGCACCGCGTTCGTAGGCGTGTCGCGCCGCGGCCCTGTCGTTCTGCTTGAGGTGGGCGGCCGCCATCACGATGTACGCACGGGCACTCTCCAGCCGGTGCCCGGACCCGAGCAGGTCCAAGGCCCGCTGGGCGTGCTCCACCGCACGCTGCGCGTGGCCCAGGAACAGCTCGGCGCGCGCCAGGGCCGTCTGAGTGTAGGCGAGGTCGATGTCGGTGCCGATGGCGGAGAGGGACGCGGCACTCTGTTCCAGGAGTTTGATGGCGGCGTCCGGATCCGGAGTGTCGGAATGCAGCAGAACGCCGGCGTAAGCGTTGCGTACGCGCGCCAGGGCCCGTTCGTCCTCCCCCTCGGAGTAGATGGCCACGGCCTTGGTGATCATGGAGAGGGCCTCGGCGGACTGTCCTTTGCGGAGCAGGACCACGCTGGCGTTCCAGTAGGCGGCCCCCAGGGCTTTGCGGTCGCTGATCACTCCCGCCTGCGAAATGGCCTGGGAGGCCAGGAAGTGGGCGCGGTGCAGGTCACCGCGTTCGGTGTAGACGCCGACCAGCGTGGACAGCAACTCCAGACTGGCCACCGTGGGCGGCAGCTTGAGGGCGTCGAGGCTTTCGATCGTCGCCTCGGCGACCTCAATGGCGCGCGAGAGGTCACCGAGTTCGCGGTAGCAGCGGCACAGTGCCATGACGACCGACAGTTGAGGTACCGCGTCCCGGTTGTCCTGCGACGCCTGGGAGCGCAGGAACTCGAAGCGGGCTACGGCCTCCTCCAGTCGTCCCGCGTGCTCCAGGGAGCGGGCGATGCCCAGCTCGGCCGCGAACCAGAGCATGCGGTTCTCCGTGACGGAAATCTGGTTCTGCACCTGTGTGAAGGCGGCGAGAGACGATTCGTGATCGCCGTTGTGCAGGGTCATCTCCGCATACCGGAGCTCGATCTCCAGAAGCGTGGTGTCGGTCTTCTGCGGCTCGCCGAGCAGCTCCTCCAAACGGCAGCCGAGTCTTTCCGCCAGCTGTCGCAGAACTTCATCCGACGGTGTGCGCTTGCCCGCTTCCAGCAGGGAAATGTAACTTGTCGACAAGTTGTCCCCGGCCAAGGCGCTTTGCGGCAACCCAGCTGAAAGCCGCAACCGGCGGATACGAGAACCCAATTTTTCCGGCTTCGTCATATCTGTCCCTGTCTCGACCGTACGGCCAGTTGTGACCCCGGGAAGGTTCCCTGTGACTTGTAAAGACTACATCAAGCTTGTGGTCGTAGAAGGACGAGTAATCATTTGGTCACTTGCTTTGACAATGGTGCCATCCGGTGCGGCGGCGGCCGACCGGGTGGCGGGTGTCTCCTTCGTTGCGCCCGCAGGGCCCGAAAGGGACCTCCATGACCGGCTGCGCGCCCGTGCCGCACGGGGCCGGTCGTCGTCCTTCCCGCGCGGAAGGGCGCGAACGGCCGGCCTCGCCGGTGTCCCGCCCGCCACCGGGATCCGCGGACAACGCCCACCTGCCTCCCGGCTGCCACGCGCTGGTCGCAGTCGACACCGTCCTGCTCAGCGAACCGCGACCGCAGTTGACCGCCCGCACTGGTCCGGGGGTGCCGTCCCTGCGGTGTCCGCCGCCGCGGCGACCAGGGCGGCGCCGCTTGCGGTGATGTGAGCACCGGCATCCGTCACGAAGCGGAATGTGCTGGTGATGGCGTCGAAGAGGTCGTGGACCTCTTTCTTCAGCGGCAGGTTGGGGCTGGCGAGGCTGACCACGAGGAAGTCCCCGGTGGTACCGGGCACCGGCATCATGGTGTGCATGGTCAGCAGCGCGACGTCGGTGTCCCCGGTCAGCCGCGTCACCTCAGTGCCGATGACTCGTGTCACCTCCCCCACGCGGGGCACGTTCGCCGTGGTGACGACCCGGTCCTCCGGGGGCGCGCCGGCGGCCGGGGGGACGCTCAGCGGCACGGACGGCACGGGCGGCGCGCAGCCCTGGCCCCCGGGCGTGGTGAGGGGAATGACCATGCCGTACGCCATGAAGAGGCCCCCGGTGTGCAGCGTTGCCGTGCCCGCCGTCAGCAGTGCCTCGTGGCGGCGTGCACCTCGTATCACCTCGCGCCCCTGGCGGAACATGTTGTCGATCCGCTCCTTCTCACGTGCATCCTCCGTCGAGGCCAGGATCCGCGCACGGAGCCCGGCCAGTTCAGCACTGCACGGGTCGATCCGCTGCCACGGATCCGGAATGTCCAGGAGGAAACGCTGTGCAATGCTCATCGGCCACCCGCTGTTCTGTCCTCGATGAAAACGGCTCTTGCTCCTGTGGTTGAGATGCGACACCGCTTTCCGGTTGATCACCGAAGAGGACACCGGCGTCTTGACGATGACGTCCTCGTCGGTTCGCACCTGTTCTTCCCTCTGTACTTGACTGCCTCCCGTGCCGACTTGGAACCCGAGCGGGCCTGTGGCGCGGTTCGAGCCCGAAAGTGGCATGAAGCCGGGCGTGCGGTGCCGCGTAGCGAAGGATTGTCTCCGTGTGAAGCACGGGGTCGGAGGGGCGGGTAGTTCACCCCTTGCGGGTTCCTTGGCCGAATGCTTATGAAGCGCAGGGTGGCAGGTCGGGGGCAGTGGGTCGGTTTTCGGACAGTTCTGTGAGCATGCGGGCCGCTCGGAGACGGATTCATTCCGGCACGGCTGCTGCCCTCACGGCAGCGCGTTCGACCCCTGGACACTGCCGACCGGAGGGCTCGGCGGTCCTGCCGGACGGGTGGCGGTCTTGGGATCAGGAGGCCGGCGCGTCGAAGTCGACTGCGGACCGAGCGGCCGGCCCGTGGAAGGTGCGGCCGATTCCCTTCTCGCCGGAAACGACCGTGAACGGACTCGTCGGACACGACTGCCCCGGCTGTGACGTGAGGCCGCCTGGTCCGTGACCGGTGACCGACCGCACGGGGGCCCGGGGACGGCGGATGCCGCATGGCGGCGGACGGCGTCGCTGTCGCGGTGGGCACGGGTCCGCGGCGAGGTGGTGGGTGCGGTGGAACGAGTGGTGCCGGTGGGCTCCGCCATCGACCGTGCCACCAGCGCGCCGTAGGGGTCCGTGAGCGGGGCGCCGGGGAGAGGGGCCGGTGGACGTGGTACCCACCGGCGGCGGCCGACCAGCGCTCGGTCGTTTCCGCGGCGGGCTGACGCCACGGCCGTCCGGTCCGCGGAAGCCGGCGCCCTCCGTCGGCGGTCCTCCTCGCTCCGGGCGATGTCAGTCAGCGGTCCACGGCGTGCGATGCCGTGACGGACGCGGTGGGAGTGCGGCGTCCGCTGTCCGGTGGCTCCACGAATCCCGGTGGATCCGACGGGGAGGAGGCGCCGCTGGCGCCACTCGCACGGGCGGTCGGAACCGGTGGCGATCCGTCGAACGAGGGGCCACGACGGCCGGCCCGTGCTTCCCCGGCATGTTCCCGGGGAGCATAGCGTCGTGGGGCCGGAAACGGGCCCGGCCGAACAACGGACCGAGGCCGGCCACGAACCGCACCCTTACGGCTTGCCAGCGATCGGGAAACCGAAAGAAATCATTCTTTCGCAGCAGGTACGGTCCTTCCGCGGTCGATCGTGATGTCCTGCTTGACGGCGAACCAGACACCGCCCACGTTCTGGCCGTTGGTGTCGCCGGGCTGACTGTCGCCCTTGAAGGTGTAGGCGGGCCAGCAGTTGAACGCTTCCTGCCGCGTGCCGTTCGGTGTGGTGAAGGTGAACAGCGATTCGGGGTCGAGGCCGGCCGCCTTCGCATCCGCGGCGGTGACCGGCGCGGTGGGAGTCCACTTCTGCAAGCAGGCCGCGTCGCAAGCGGTTTTCATCGGCCACGGCCGATCCTTGGTGAACAGGTACAGCGTCCGGCCGTCCTTGTCCTGCAGGACCTTCCCCAGCTTCGGGTCATTGAGCACCCCGAGGGCCGGGCGCTTTACACCGGCCTTCCAACCGTCCGGCGCGGAGGCGTACCAGGTCCCCTTGACGCCCTGGCCGTTGGTGTCACCGGGCTTGGTGTCCTTGGCGTAGTAATACAACGGCTTGCCGGCAAGCGTGAGTTGCTTGGAACCGTCGGCCCGGGTGAGGGAGCCGAGCAACTCCGGGTCGAGGCCCTTCGCGGCTCGGGCGCCGGTCGCAGGAACCGGCGGCCACTGGGCCGCGCAGGCGCCCTCGCAGCTCGACGTGCCAGGCGTGGTGTCCTTGGCGAACACATAAGCGGTCATGCCCCTGCCGTCAACGACGACCGCGCCGAGCGTGGTGTCGGTGCGCACCGACACCGAGCCCGCCGATGTCGTCACCGTCGGCGCCGACGGACCGCCTGACGCCGCGGTCGCCGACGACTGCTGGGTGGCCGCGGTCCCCTTCGCCTCCGTCGGACCGCCGCAGGCCGTGACGGACGTGAGTACCAGTAGCGCGGTACCGGCCACGAACAGGGCGTTTCGCGGATTCTTCCTCATTGCACTTCCCCAGGTCATGAAACATCCGCTCCGGGTAGGAGCTCCGTGCTGTACACGGTTTCGTGCCGCTGGACGGTTCAGTCCGACCCCCATGGGCCGCCCGGGCCCCGAACCCCTCGCGCTCCGGCTCCGTGGCCCGGCCGGCCGAAGACCGGACCCGGACGCCACGGCCGGTTCGGCATGGTCGACGGGTGTGAGCGGCACTGCCACGTCGGTGAGGGCGAGGGTGAGGGGGCCTTTACCCGAGGCCGGGCAGTCAGCGTTTTCGCGGGTCACGCAAGGTCGCCGAGGGGCCCCGGCGTGGAGCAACGGGGCTCGTCGGTACCGGCGGTCGTCCAGGACGGCTTGTTCACAAGGGGCTCCGCCGCCGTTTCATCATGTCCTGTCGGCCCCGGTGGTGGTCATCACCCGTACGGTCACCGTGGCGGCGGGCCGGTCCGGCGCCGAAGGCACTGCGTGATCTGCACCGTCGGCTTGGAGTCGTACTGCTGCGGGCACCGCTTGAGGCGCTGGCCCGGCCGACGACACCGGGGGTGCGATCCGGTCCGTTCCGGATGGTGCCGTCCGGCGGGCGCGGTTCGCAGAAGGTCGCCGACCCCATCCGCGAACTCGGACCTCACGGTGGACGGCGCCGTGGGAGCGGAGCTTGTCCTTGCGGAGCTTGTCCTTGACGACGACCCGGGGCACCGGACGCGTCTTCTTCTCGGCCTGCGGGGAAATGCCTGGCCGGCGGCCCGCCACGGCTGCTTCAGCTGTCCGCCGGTCTTGATGAAGGGCCTCGTTCCACTGCTTCGGCCGGGTGCCGGTGCCCCTTGCACGACGGTGATGCGCCCCCCCGCGGACGGCCCCTCCCAGCCCGACCAACCCGACGATCATCCCATTCGGCCGGCCAACGTGACAGTTCCGCTGGCGAAGGAGCTCCCGCCTGCGGCGGTCACTCGGCGGGCACCAGCACGCTGGGATCTCCGGAGAACCAGGCACTGTCGATGGTGAGCCGGCTGATCCGCCACTGCTCGCCGTCCCGGACCAGGTCGGCGTCGTACCGGTTCATCATCAGCGCCTGCCGGGTCCTGTCGGGCTTGGGGCCTTCCCCGGGCAGGAAGTGTTGTGCCATCGCGTAGCACTTCAGGGTCGCGGCGTCACCGTTGACAGTGGTGCGTACGTTGCTGATGGTGTGACTGGTGTCCAGGGGGCCGACCGCGGGGATCAAGGCCCCCACGACCATGTCGCGCGGCGTCAGCACGGGGAATTCCAGGCCGATCTTGGCGGTGGCGGGAGTGAGGTCCACCACGGCGCCCTCGGTGAGGGACGAGGAGAGGAGGTCGGCGTCGCCGTGGTCGAGTCCCGCGGTGTAGCGGTGGAGGGCGTCGGTGATCGCGGCCTGGTCGAGCAGGTTCTGCAGCTTGTCGTCGGTCACGGGTTCCTCTTCGGGTCGGATGTTGTGATTGAGGCGGAACAGGTTCGTCGGGTCGTACTGCCTCTTGATGGAGCGCAGCCGCCGGTAGTCCTTCTCGGCGTAGGCGGTGCGGACATCGTCGTCGGCGGTGTCGTGGGTGGCCATGAAGTTGAGGTAGCGGCCTCCGGTCGCCCACGGCCGCATGCTGCCCAGGAACGCGTCGGCGAAGGCGTTCTGCCGGCCAAGGTCGGCCGGCATGCCGACAGCCACCACCCACAGGGCAAACAGGGCGTCGCGGTTGCCGACTGCGTTGTCAGCGGGATGGCCCAGCGCCCCCCCGAGGTGGCGCAGCTCCACGAACTGCACCGGGCAGTCGGCAGCCGGGCCTGCCACGGCGAGGATCTCCTCCACGGTGTCCGGGGCGAGCGACCGCAGCATCGCAGTGCGCTCCAGGAAAGGCGCCGGATCGACGGGATCGGCGTGGATCTGGGCGAAGGAGTCGTAGGGCATGTCGCCGAGGGTGTCGAGCAGCACGGGGGCGGCCGCGCGCAGTGGCGCAACGAGCTCGGCGCCCTCCTCTGCCGTGCCGAGGTGGGAGATGCGGATGTGCACGGCGAAGCGGTCGGCGAGGAAATCCGGGACACCCGGCAGGGGCGGCAGGCGCAGCAGGGCCACGGACGACGTCAGGGCGTCGGGCACGGTTGCGGTGAAACGGCTGTACGCGTGCAGAACCTCGGCCGCGTGCTCTCCGGCGAAGAACAGCCCGCCCGCCCATAGCGTCTGCGCGGGGAACAGACGGAACTCCATCGCCGTGACCACGCCGAAGTTGCTCTTACCACCTCGCAGGGCCCAGAACAGATCGGTTTCGACGGTGGCGTCGGCACGGCGCAGTTCACCGTCGGCGGTGACGACGTCGATGGCGGTGACGTGATCGGCCGCCCACCCGTGCATGCGGCCCATGGTCGGGCTCAAACCGCCGCCGAGGGTGTGGCCGACCACACCCACCAGCGGTGATGAACCGTTGAGGGGGGCCAGACCGTAGGGGGCTGCCGCATCGACGACCTGCTGCCAGCGGACGCCTGCCTCCACGCGGGCGACGCGTGCGTGGGCATCGACGGTGACCTCGGACATCCTGTGTGTGGTGACGAGTACTGCCCCGTCGGCCGGGACGATCGCCTGGTGCCCGGTGGACATGACCGCCACGGGCAGCGACCGCGCCGCTGCGAAGCGAACCGCCGCTTGGACGTCAGCCGCGGTCGCGGCTCCTACCACGACGGCTGGACGGTGGGCGACGGCCAGGTTGTAGGGAGCGCACTCCCGGGCGTACCCGTCATCCCCCGGCCGGAAGACCGGTCCGGTCAGCCCGGCTGCCAAAAGATCCTGTATCGGCGAACTGTGCATGCACCCAGTGCATCGAACCGAGGTCGACGCCGTGTCGACGTCATGTCGACGTCATGGGGCCGGCTTCTGCGGCAACGGCGCCGACGGCAGACCGGCGCTTACGACGGGCGCCTCCGCTATCTGGTTCAGGACTGCGCGGATGTCCTGGCCGGACACGGCCGGGTCGCGGCTGAGGTAGTGGCGCAGCAACCGGTGCAGCGCCTGCTGGCACCGCTCGGCCCCAGGAGCGTGCAGTGCCTGCCGTCGGGCGAACGCCTTCACCAGCCCGTGGTAGTGGTAACCGTCGGGGCCGGATTCCACGACGTGTGCGTCGACCAGCGTTTCCATGACCGCTTTCGCGCGCTCCACCGGCAGGTCCAGGAGTGCGGCTGCCGCAGCGGGTGAGAGACGGGCGCAATCGGGCACGGCGGCGAGGTGGAACGCGGTCCGGTGCAGGTCGTCCATCCGGGCCTGGGCATCGCGGAACGGCTTGTCGACGATCTTGCAGTCCTCGTGCATCACCACCGGCTGGCGCAGGTCGTCTTCCAGTTGCGCGAGGATCTGCCCGATCGTCCACAGGGGACGGGCTGCGAGCCGGGCAGCTGCGACGTGCACCGACAGCGGCTGGTGCGAGCAGGCGGCGACCAGCTGAACGGACGCTTCCCGCTCGTTGAGGACGCGCTCGGGGCCGGCGATGGCCGCGAGCAGGTGCAGGGCGTCCTCTGGCCGCAGCACGTCCAGCCGGTGCCAGTGGACCGGCAGGTCGACGATGCGGCGCCAGCTGGTCACCAGTACGGCGCACCCGGTGGTGGCCGGCATCAGGGGCCTTACCTGCGCGGCATCGACGGCGTCATCGAGTACGACCAGCATGCGTCGGCCCGCGCTCAGGGTCCGCCACATCGCGGCCCTCTCGTCGAGGGACGGCGGGGGATCGACCACGCCGAGCGCGCGCAGGAACCGGCCGAGCACCTCCACCGGCGCGACGGGATCGTCATGGCCACCGAGATCCGCGAAGAACTGGCCGTCGGGAAAACCGCCACCCACCACGTGGGCGACATGGACGGCGAGCGCTGTTTTCCCCGTCCCGCCCAGGCCGGTGATTCCGGCCGCAGAAGAGCGCGAACGATCGCTCAACGCGGCTGTCAGCTCGGCGATCTCCATCTGCCGACCGGTGAAAACGGGTGGGTCCGGCGGAAGCTGCGCCGGGACCGCCACCGGACGGAAGTCGTAGGAGGCGGTAAGCGTCGGATCCGCGCTGAGGATGCGTTCGTGCAGGTGACGCAGCCCGGGACCCGGATCGACACCGAGTTGTTCACGCAGGATCAGGCGGGCCTCCTGGTACACCGCGAGCGCCTCGGCCTGGCGCCCCGCCCGGTACAGCGCCAGCATCAGCTGCTCTCGCAGGCCTTCGCGCAGCGGCTGCTCGGAAATCGCCGCAGCCAGCTCCACCGCGAGTTCCGCCCGCCCTCCGCGGTCTAGTTCGGCGGCGAACAACTCCTCCAGCGCGACCATGCGCAGCTCCTCCAGCCGTCGGCGTTCGTCGTCGACGAAGAAGCCCCGCACGTCCGACAGTGGCTGATCCCGCCAGTGGTTGAGCGCCTCGCGCAGACAGACTGCCGCAGTGTGGTGGTCACCGTCACGCTGGGCTTGACGAGCTTGGCGGAGGAGGCGTTGGAACTCGCCGAGATCGACGGCTCCTCCGTGCACGTCCAGCCGGTAGCCGCCGCCGGCCGACTCGATGGAGGCCGTGTCTCCGAGAACCGCGCGCAGCCGGTAGACGTAGGTGCGGACGGTTCCGCGAGCGCCTCGTGGCGCCTCTTCACCCCACAGGGCGTGAAGTATCGCGTCGGTCCCCGCCGGCCTCCCTTCCCTCAGGAGGAGCAGTGCCAGCAGCGCTCGCTGCTGCGGCGAGCCCAGGTCGAGTTCACGTCCTTCTCTCCAGGCGCGGACAGGTCCGAGGAGTGCAAAAAAGGTCACAAACTTAATCATCATATCGCCTGGTACGCTGACTGACCAGTCAGTCATAGAGGGAAGAGTGGTCACGTTGGCACGTACTTGGTTCATCACCGGCACCTCCCGGGGGCTCGGGCGCCGTCTCGTCGAGGCCGCCCTCGCCGTCGGTGACTCCGTGGTCGCCACCGCCCGGCGACCCGAGCAGGTCGAGGACCTGGTCGCCGTCGGCGGCGACCGTGTGCTCCCCGTCCGGCTCGACGTCACGGAGCCGGGTGCTGCCGCGAGTGCCCTGCGCACTGCGGTCGAGCACTTCGGCCGGGTCGATGTGGTCGTGAACAACGCCGGGTACGGGAGCATCGCGCCCATCGAGGACGTGACCGACGAGGACTTCCGCAGCCAGGTCGACACCATCCTGTACGGCACGCTCAGCGTGTCCCGCGCGGCGGTCCCGCTGCTGCGCGGGCAGGGCTCCGGGCACATCATCCAGATCGGTTCCGTCGGGGGGCGGGTCGGCGCGCCGGGATTCGGCGTCCACCAGGCGATGAAATGGGCCGTGGAGGGGATGTCCGAAGCCCTGGCCAATGAAGTGGCGCCATTCGGGATCAGGGTCACCATCGTGGAACCCGGCGGACTCCGCACCGACTACAACGGTTCCTCGCGCGTGGTCGGCCGGATTCGGCCCGAGTACCAGGCGACCGTGGGCGCCGTCGCCGATGCGCTGGGCGCCAACAGCGGACGGGAACCCGGTGACCCGGCCAAGGCCGCGCGGGCCATCGTCAGCGTCGCGGGACTGGAGGAGCCGCCTCTGCGGCTCCTCCTGGGAAGCGACGCGGTCGCCTATGCGAGTGCCGCGGCCAGGGCCCGTGACGAGAACGACGCGCGCTGGCGCTCGTTGAGCCTGTCCACCGACGCCGAGGACGGTGTGGCGGGGGCCGACCTGTCCTGGTAGAGGGGATCGCGCCGTCGTTCGCTAATCTGGCCTCGTGGCCCGTAGCGTCGAAGAAACCAAGAGATGCATCATCGCAGCTGCTGCGGCGGAGTTTTCCGAACACGGTATCTCCGGTGCCCGGGTCGACCGGATCGTGGCGCGGGCTGGATGCGGCAAAGGCCTTTTGTACACCTATTTCGGCAGTAAGGAGCAGCTTTTCGACACCGTGCACGATGAGCTGGTGACCCGGGCCGTGGACGCGGTGCCCTTCTCCGCGGACGACCTTCCGGGGTACGCGGAGGCTCTGTACGACTATGTCAGCCGGAACCCGGCGGTTGTGCGCCTGACCTCGTGGTTCGAACTGGAGCGGGGGGACGCGGCACCACCCGCCGCGGTCGTGGACTCCCAACGGCGCAAGTGCGACGCGGTGGTGGCGGAGCAGGCCCGGCGCCGCGTGAACCCGCTCGTCCCCGCCGCCGACCTGCTGGACATGGTGGTGGCGCTGGCCATGCTGGGCGCACGTCCCTCAAACCGCGAGGACCGGCGAGCCTGGGTCCGGGCGAGTGTCGAGCGACTCGTTCAGGTCGTGTGAAAGGGCACCGAGCGCTGACCGCGGACCCGGCGTCGCGCCCGCGGAACGAACGGACACGTTCTCGATGGGCCCCGCCCACCGCGTCGGCCCGGCACGGGTCCGGGAGCCGGACGTCCTCGCCGCAGGACGGCGGCCGGCGCAGGACCAACAGGAATCCGAGGCCCCGTCCCGCAGGGAACGGCGGGGCCAGCGTGGACCTAGGCCGGGCCGGCCGGACCCGCAGTGAGGTCCGCGCACCCGTTGAACGGACGCCAGAGCGCCCCTGCCGAGTCACGCCCGGTCCCCTTCCGCCCGCAGCCCTTTCCACCGGGCCGGAGGACGACGTCGGCGCGCGAAGCCGCTCCGGCCAGCGGCGCGGCGCTCCTCCCGGGTTCCGCACCCGGTGCTGCGCCGCGTTCACTTCCGGGCTGACTGTCCGCAAGGAGCGAAGTCGTGCCGAACGCGCGGTCGGCGGTGTTCGCGCCCTGATGCACCGCACGCGCGCCGCTGTCCCGGACCGCGCCACATGACGTACCACAGCGTTCCACGCCGGAATTCGCTGTACCGGCTGGACGACCGCCGGGCCTTGGCCACGGGTGCCTCGGCGGCACCGGCAGTGCCCCCGCACCCGCTGTACGGCGGCGGCGCCCCCTCGCGAACGACCCCTCCCAGCCTGATCCACCGGAAAACCAGCCCACCGGTCAGCCACGCGACAGTGCCCGCCGGGCCGTTCGACGCGACCTGCAGACGAAGGGCCCCAGGGCCCGACGGGCCCTGGGGCCCTGGGGCACCGAGCGCGGGTCCGCACGGACCCCTTCCGCCGGTTGCACCGCCCCCACACCGTCCGGCGCCACTCCCTCCTCGGGCGGCGCAGCCCGGTCGCCCGCGGGCGAGCACGCCCGAGGCCATCGACTACGCCTGGCCCAAGGTGCACGGCCCGTGCCCGGGATCAGGGTCGGGGACGGCCGGCTGCCCGTACCGGGAAGCGCAGCCCTATCCGCTGTCACGCACCAGCCCGTGGCCGGGACGCCTGCCCCCCGCACCCCGCCGGTCCGCCCGGTCGGGGATGCGCATGCGGCTGCCGAGGGCCACCCCTAACTGGAAGCGGTTGTCCACGCCGAGCCGGTCCATGAGCGAGCGCAGGATGTTCGTCACCGTACGGGGGCTGACGCCGAGCCGGCCGGCAGCACTGGCGTCCGTGTGTCCGGCCAGAAGCAGCGCGACGAGCCTCCGCTGGCGTTCGTCCAGCGGCATCGCGGCGGCGAGCCGGTCCTCGAGGCTCGTCCTGCGTGGTACGCGGCCCTGCTCACTCCCAGCCGTCCGAACGCCCTCACGGCCCAGGGATGCGGGATTCATTGGAGTGTGCATGAAATTCCCCTATTTGGTGTGATCGGCCATGTTGCGCGACGGGCGGCGTCGACGCCCCGGGAAGCGCCCGCGGTCCTTGACCGTGAAGGGCGACTTCGGTCAAAAGCCCGGTCGTACACCGTCAGAACGGCCGAAATCACAACCGGACAACCAGTCGCGGTGCGGGTGGCGGGTCTGCTCGCCAACGAAGGGGTGTGCCACATCCCTTCGTGTGGATTTTTGGTTCGAACTTGACCAACTTTGATTTTCGTCATGTTCGGCTTGGGGGATGGGTGTAAAAATATTACGTGGAGCTGACGTGCGGATCCTGCGTCTGCGACCGAAAGGCTGATGGGGTACATCGTTTTGCTTCCCTCTTCGAGAGTGTCCCCCATCTGAGGTCGACGGGTACAGCTTTCGAATGAAATTCAATTTATGACTCAACAGCGTTTCAACAAGATGCTGACATGACTTGACTGAGCTGGTCAACGTCAGCATGCCGGGGGATGAAATAGCATCCATGGGGTGCTATGCCTTGATAACGAACTTTCCCCAAAAGGGGCAGGTGGGCAAGTAAAGGTACAAAATCAACCATCGAGAGATGTGTTGAGGACGGCTGAAACCGTTTCATGACTAGGGAATACAACAAGGTGTTGGGTTGCAGTGGGGATGAAGGGTGCGGGGGTCTGCGTCCCGGGAACGGGCGCGGGCAAGCCGGGCACCCGTACCGCGTCCGTACCCGCCGACTGCCCGGCCCGGCCCGGACAGTCGGCGGGGGCGGCCGCGCACGGTCTCCCGCCGGCGCTGATGACCTCGGTCGTCGCCACCGCCGGACCCGTCCGCCCGGTCCCTTCGGCTTCCCCCTCCCCAGCACGGTCCCGGGCGCACCTGACCGAGGAACGGGACCCCCTATCCCGCATGGCGGGATAGGGGGACACCCAGACGGTGCGGGCCCGTTGCCCTCTCGCGGCGGCCGTGGGAGGGCGCGCGGCAGTTGCTGGGGTTCCTGCCGGAGCAGGGCGTTCCGCTCGGCTTGCCGCCGCACTGGTGCGGCGAGGCGGGATCGGATCCCTCCCTCGCCCCCCCCGGCGCCCGCGGGGCGGGGCGGCGGCCGACGACGCGTCCGTCCCACGGCCGAGGGGGCCGCTCCTGCTGCGGAGGGCCCCCGGCCGTGGGACGGAAAGGACGGGCGCTCGGCTCAGCGCTCCTTCGGGCTGCTGGTGAGGGCCGGGTCCTTGAGCACCACGGGGGCGAGGACGGCGTCGATGGCAGACTTCAGATCGTCGTCCAGGGTGACGTCGCAGGCGACGGCGTTGGCGGTGATCTGTTCGGGTCTGCTGGCCCCGATCACCGCGCTCGCCACGTTCGGTTCGCGCAGGACCCAGGACAGGGCCAGGACGGGCAGGGGGACACCGGCCTGGTCGGCCAGGGGCAGCAGGTCCCGTACCCGGCCGAGGACGTCCTGGCGCAGCACCTTCTCCATGAAGTGCCCCCCGAACCCCTTGGTGTCCGTGGCGCGCGACCCGGGCGGCGGTGGCCGGCCCGGCACGTACTTGCCCGTGAGGACCCCCTGGGCCAGGGGGAGAACGCGAGCTGGCTCAGTCCCAGGTCGCGGCAGGCCGGAATCACCTCGGCCTCCACCACGCGGTGCAGGGCCGAGTAGCGGCACTGGTTGGACACCAGCGGCACCCGCAGCTCACGGGCGAGGGCCTGCGCGGCGCGGATCTCCTCCGCCCGCCACTCCGAGACGCCGATGTAGAGGGCCTTGCCCGAGCGGACGACGTCGGCGAAGGCGGTCATCGTCTCTTCCAACGGGGTGCCGTGGTCGAAACGGTGGGCTTGGTACAGGTCGACGTAGTCCGTGCCCAGCCGGCGCAGCGAAACCTCGATCGTCTCCAGGATGTGCTTGCGCGACAGCCCCCGGTCGTTCGGTCCGGGACCGACCGGCCAGTACACCTTGGTGAAGATCTCGACGCTGGAACGGCGCTCGCCCGCGAGAGCACGGCCGAGGATCTCCTCACCCGCGCCGAACGCGTAACCGTCCGCCGTGTCGAAACTGGTGATGCCGCATTCCAGCGCGGTGCGGATGCAGGCGACGGCCTCGTCGGCATCGATCTGCCCGCCGTGGGTGATCCAGTTCCCGTAGGCCAGCTCGCTGACGTGCAGACCGCTGCGGCCCAGGCGGCGGTGCTTCACCGTGCGCCTCCCCTCACGCGGCCGCGTCCTGAGCGGGATCGGTCCAGAAGTGCACGGTGACGGTCTTGCGGGTGACGGGAGCCGGCGCCAGCACGGCGGAGACACCGTGCAGGGAACGGGCCGTCGTTTCGATGAGGACACTGCGGTTGAACGCGGGCAGGATCCTCGTCGCCGGCCGTCTGGCCACCGGCTCGCCCAGTTCCAGCCACCCGCCGTCCCCGGGGCCCCAGCCTTCGGTGAGGTAGGTGAACAGCGAGTACCGGCGCAGGCGGCCGGTGTCCGGATGGCGGTTGGAGCCGACGTGGGCATGGTGGACGGCGCCGTGGCCCGCGAGCCGGTAGCTGCCCCAGTCCCCGTCCGGCTCCGTGCGCAGGCCGGCGACTCCCGTCACCCTGGCCAGGAACGCCGCGAGGTCGTCACCGAGCAGTGCCGCGCACAGGTCCCGCAGGGCGGGACCCGCCAGGGTGCGGTCCTGGGAGTGCCACCGGGCAATGCCCGGCTTGGCCGTCATCGCGGAGGTGTCCGGGAAGGCGTCCGCGGCGGCGCGCAGCGCCGCCGGCGGGAGGAGCCCGTCCCAGACGTAGTGCGGGAACGGGTCGGCGCGCAAACAGGGCTCGTGCGCCGCGTGCAGCTGCCGTTCCATGGCCGCGAAGTCGATCACTTCTGTTCCTGCCTCTCTGAGGGGTGCCGGGGAGCCCCTTGCACGGTGTCCGGGGCCGTGTCCACCGGCGTGACGTCGAGCCGCGCCCGGCCGTTGGAACAGGCGCCGCCGGGGAGGGCGAAGCGCCAGCCGTGCTGCGGGCAGACGATCGATTGCAGTTCCGGGTCGTAGTCCTGTGGTCCGAGCCGCGCGCCCAGGTGGGGGCAGGCATCGGGGACCAGGTAGGTCCCCGTGGCGGTCCCCAGCCGGAAGGTGCCGGGTTCGCGGGCGCGGTCGGGTGCCGACTGGTCGAGGTACGCGGCCAGGTCCCCGGGCGAACTGCAGCGCAGCACCGACATGAGTTCCTCGTTGTAGGCCGCGATGCCGGGCCGCCAGGCCTGGAAGCGGAAGGAGAAGAAGAACTCCTCCCAGCTCGTGTCACCGTTGAGGATGTCCGGCAGGAACCGGGACGACAGGGTGAACCGGTAGTCGTGCGGGTCCGTCTCCGGCCCGCTCCCCTCCCGGACCCGCAGGGAACGAAAGTCGACGAGCCAGAACCCTCCGCCGCGGCCGCGCACGTCGAAGGCGACGACGGCGTCGACGGCGCGGCACAGGCTCCCGCCCGCCGCGAACAGCGCGGCGAAGTGGGCGGCGAAATCGTCGTAGAGGCTGCTTCGCGGCTCCGGACGGGCCGCGAGCACCTCGGCGATGGCGGGAGCCCGCCTGCGGGCGTAGTCCGCCGTGTAGGCCGGCAGGTCCGCCCAGTCGAACTCCTCCCGGATCTTCGGATTCGGCCGGGAGACACCCGTGAAGACATCGAGTTCGTCGCCCGGCAGCGGAGCCACCGTGCGCTCGGCGAGGTCCGGGTGCTCGTGCCGCAGCCAGGCCAGCAGTTCCGGCGGGGTGGTGAACACGGAGGACTCGGCGAAGAAGTGCCCGGCGAGTTCCGGGTCGAGCAGGGCGGGCGGGCCGGCGAACGCGACGGCGCGGCGCGGATCGAGGGCCCGCATGTAGCGGGTCCAGCGGCGCATGGAATTGACCTTCTTGCGCTTCGCGGCCTCCACCCGGTCCCGCTCGGGGAAGGAATAGGCGAAGGGGAACCACGTCGCGCCCGAGAACTGGGCCATGACGACGTCGATGCGCGGGTGGAGCCGGCGGATGGCGAGCAGCTGGTCGCGGTCGACCTGGCAGTCGTTGAGGTTGACCACGACCTCGCCGGTCGAGGTGTCCTCGATGACCAGGGCCGAGTCCTGGTGCCGGGGGGTGGGGGAGTGGAGCAGGCGCAATCGCAGGGGGCCGGCCCGGAAGACCTCCCGGTCTCCCAGCAGGACCGGGGCCGGACCGCGCAACGCGCCGATGAGCCGCTTCCAGCTCGGCAGCGGGTAGGCGGGCATCAAGAGGGTGACGGACGGGTCGAGCGCGTTCAGCACCTCGGCGTCGAAGTGGTCCTGGTGGTCGTGCGAGACGTACACGTGGGTCGCGCCGCGCGTGAGCGGCGCGTACGGACTGTTGTCGGGGAGCTGGTGCCAGCCCGACAGGAAGGCTCCGCCGGTGGAGAACCACGGATCGCAGACCAGTTTCACGCCGTCGGCCTCCACCAGCGCACCGGCGTGCCCCAGGAACGTGATCTTCATGGCTGTCTCCGTTCGGGGGAGCGGGGGGTGGTGCGCCGTTTGCGTGCCACGACGAGGTGCCGGGCGAGGTTCGGGTCGGCCGAATCGGCGAACGGCCTGCCCCGCACGCACACGTCGAGCCCCACGGCGGCGAGCTGGGCGGTGAGCTGTTCGGCGGTCGGCACGTGCAGCACGGAGTGGAAGACCTCGGGCGGTCCGGGGTCGGGCCCGTCGCCCACCGCGATGATCCGGTGCCCCAGCAGCGCGCCGCCGCCGGCCGCGAACGCCTCGCTGAGCAGCAGGTGGGGACCGTCCCGGAAGACCGATCCGCGAGGCCGGTGGTGCACTCGGCGCCCCTCGTCGAACCCGGCGGTGCCGTCCTCGGCGAGGCGCAGGTCCAGGACCGCGGTGCCGCCCGGACGCAGCTGCCGCACGAGTGGGCCGAGGAGGGACTGCCGTGCCCGCGGCGGGAAGAAATTGGCCGCGTCATAGGTGAGCAGCAGGGTGTCGCAGGTGCGGCCCGCCGGCAGCAGGGCCGTGTCCGACGCGTCTCCCCGCAGGAAGTCGACGTCGTCCTGCCCGGCGAAACTGCGCCGGGCGTGTGCCACGACGGCGGGGCTCATGTCGACGCCGACGTAGGAGGTCATGCCGTGGCGGCGCAGGGCGGCCGTGTAGTGCCCCGGCCCGCACAGCGGGTGGTGTACGCGGCCGGCCCGCCAGTCCGGCAGTGCCGCCTTCAGCCAAGCGAGTTGACGCTCGATGACGAGGGGAGGACGAGAGGAGTCCGTCGTCGTGGTGTCGGTCTGCTCCCGTAGCAGGCGGGCGCTGAACACCGGGTCGCCGTAGGGCAGGGCAGGCAGCGCCGCGATGCGCTCCGGTGCCATACCGGCGATCTCGGGCAGGCCCGGCCACAGGTACGGGGCACCGTGCACGAGGAATTCCCGGGCGATTCCCCGAGAGGTTGCGTCGACCAATTCCATACCGACTCCGTAGCTTGCGGAACGTTTCCGCCCCGCGCTCTTTCCTGCGTTCAGGCTGGGTGCACCGGATCGCCGTGGTCAACGGTTTTGCGGATAACCGCTGATTGCTGGAAAGTCCCGACCGGCTTGGGCATGATGCGCGCCATGTTCACTGATTCGTGCACCATCGTGCTGGACCTGGTTCCCCATTGCGCCTCCTCACCCCGCGAGACGTGGAGCGGTGACGACGATCTGCGTCCGCTCAGCGAGAGGGGGACGCGCCAGGCCGCGGTCCTGGGCGAGGTGTTCGGCGCCGGAGTCGACGCCGTGTACAGCAGCCCCGCACTGCGCTGCCGCCAGTCCGTCGCCCCGCTGGCGGCGGTCAACGGGACACCGGTGCTGGAGGAGCAGCGCCTGCGCGAGGCCCGGGGGTTCGCCGAGCCCGCCGCATGGACCCGGGGGGTCTTCGAACCGATCGGCCCGTCGCTCGGCGGCGCCTGGGCGGCCGGCCGCGTCACCGGTGCCCTGGTGGAGATCGCGGCCCGCCACCGGGGCGGTCACGTGGTCGCCTGCTCCCACGGTGACGCCATCCCCGCCGTCCTGGTGCACATGGCGGCGGCCCACGGCTGCGAGCTGCCCGAGGTCGTGGGACGCGGCGGCTGGTACCGGCTACGGGTGGAGCGCGGCGGCCTGTCCATGACGGGGATGCGTCCGACGCACACCGCCTGATCCTGCGGCACCTTCACCTCCCTTTCGCGGCCCGCAGATCCGGCTGGGCGTCCTCCAGCAGGGCCGTCATGACGGCCACGCGCCGCCGAGTGTCCGGGGCGTCGGCCGCCTCGTTCCGGGACGTCCGGTCCCGGGCGAGCAGCCGATCGGCGACCCGGACCAGGGGGAGCCCGAAGTGGTAGGCCGCCACGAGACGGAAGGCGAGGGTGACGGCCTGCGGATCGCACGGCGCGCCCTCCGCCGCCATCCCCGCGCGGTGGCGGGCGGTGGCCGCGGCAGCCAGGGCGGACGTGTCCTCGGGCCCCAGGTCCGCGGCGACCGCCGACGACAGCACGAGGGTGGCCAGGTCTTCACCGGCCGGTCCCAGGCCCACCTGCCCCCAGTCGATCGCCGTCGTGCGCATCCCGCTCCGGAACAGGTTCCGGGGCGTCAGGTCCCGGTGCACCAGGCCCGCCGGCAGCGACCGCAGGGTCCGTACGGCCCCGTCGTGACGGCGTGACAGCTCCCGCAGCGCCGCGACGGTCGTCGGCGGGAAGAGCCGGCGCACCGCGGGATCGACGCTCCTGGATGCCTCCGCGACCCGCTCGATCAGGGCGAACCGCCCCTGCAGAGCGGCCTGTTCCACGAACGGCCGGCACCACCACGGCCGGTGCGCGGGTCGTGACCGCAGTGAGCGGGCGTGGAACCCGCCGAGGCACTCGGCCGTGTCGAGCAGGTCGCCGGCCGTCCACGCCTCACCGGGCGTTCCTCCGACGCGCTCCAGCCACAGGCGGAGCCGGTCCCCAGGCAGGGGGACGGTCCCCAGGCACCGCACGGCGGCGAAACGGCCGCCGGCGGCACCCAGCAGCGGCGAGGCCAGGGCCAGGGCCTCGCGACGCCAGTAGGACCAGTCCGCCGGGCCGTCTCCCCCGTCATCGATCTGACGTGCCAGATCCTCCCGGCCGGGCGTCCAGGGGTGGTACCCGACCTGCTTGAGCACGAGTTCCCACACGGCCGCGCGGCCTCCGGACGAGGCGGTGCCGCGCACCACGTACAGCCCCTCGCTCGCCCTGCTCCAGCTGTCGTAGCGGATCGGTTCGCAACGGAAGTCCCGCACGACGGCCGCGGGATCGGCGAGCAGCGCCCGCACGGGCTCGCGCAGTTCGCCGGCGCTGAGATCGGGAACGGCACCCGAGTGACGGTAGGGCGGGCCAGGCACCGCGGCCGCCGCTCAGACGGCGCGCCGCGCGTCGGCGACGGCGGCCCGCAGGTAGGCGCGGAGACGGTCGCTGCGCACGTGGCCGAAGCACTCCAGGGCCGAGGCGCGGCCGGTCTCCAGGGACTCGAGCTCCACCTCCAGACGCCGGCGCAGGACGGCGGCGAGGTGGGAGGTGTCGTCGGGTGCCGGCTGGATGCGCGCGAGGTAGTGGATGACGTTCGCGAAGGCGAGAGCCGCGTGCACGATGCCGAACACCGGACGGTCCTCGTTCTTCCACGGTGAGTGGAAGCGGGGGCCGCCCTCCTCGAAGACGACGCCCTCCGACTGCAGGGACTCGTTCAGCCAGGAGTGCGTCGCCTCGTGCACGAGGGTCTCGCCCAGGCGCAACGGCTCCTCGGTCCAGTTCAGGACGACGGTGCCGGGCAGGAAGTCGAACGTGTAGCTGCGGCAGGTCGCGCCGAGCGGTACGGCCTCGGTCCAGATCACGACGGCGGTGGAGGAGCGCAGCACCTCGCTGCCGACCGCGAGCGCGGCGTCCACGGCCTCGTTCAGGGTCCGTGCGATCCGCTCCCTTCGCGCCGCGTCCTCATCGGCCGGCGTGCCCAGCAGGTACATCTGGCTGCCCAGACGGTCGTCGTCCACGGCGTCGCAGTCCGCGGCCCGCACCACCATGACCGGCCCGACCGCGGTGGGTACGGCCCGGGCGCGCAGAGCCGCCCGGTTCTGCCACAGCTGCACCGCCAGCCGGGCCCGGCCCGCGTCACGGGTGCGCGCGGCGATCCGCGCCTGCTGGAAGGCGTGGTGCAGGACGGCGTTGTCGAAGGCGTCCACGGTGCCGTCCACGCCGCCGAGGTCCGCGGCCGGCGCGAGGCTCCGCAGCGTGGTGAGGAGCGTGCGCGCGCGTCCGGAGCGGTGCGCCACCAGCCGCGCGGTGATGTCGGCCTGCAGCACTCCGGTGGGCGTGTCGGTATCGATCATGATGGTTTCCCAGTCTTTCCGAAGCGGGGCGGTCAGCGTACGGCGAGGGGGGTGGCCCACCGCGTCAGGTGCTCCGTCTTCTCGGCGTCCGTCAACGGCCTGATCTCACGGATGTAGTCGAAGGGGGACTTCACGGCGAACTGCCGCCGGTTCCAGCAGGGGTAGGAGGTCGCGACGAGTTCGGCGACGATGCCCATGCCGACCGTCGCGCCGACGCGGCCGGGCAGTTCGTCCCGTACGGCGCGGAGCCGGTCGTAGATCTCCTGGCCGCGCCGGGCGGAGTGCGCGGCCGTGCCCTGCGGCCGCCGGGCCGCGAGCCGGTCGTGGAGCTGGAAGGCGAAGCAGTCGGCCAGGATGCCGGAGAGCCAGTCCCGGTCGGTCCCGGGCAGCGGGGCGGAGCGGACGCCCACGGTCTCCTCGGTGCGCAGCCACTGGGCCATCCAGGACCGGGCGCCCTCGCGCAGCAGCTCCTCGGCGAGCGCCACCGGGTCCGCATCCGGCTCCGGCACGCTCAGCCGGGCCACGTCGCACACGCCGGCGAGTGCTGCCGTCCCGGACACGTCACCGAGCACGATCGCCCCGACGGCGAGGTCGATGACGTAGCGGAGGCCGACGCCGCGCAGCACCCGTGCGGCGTCGGTGACCGCCTCGCGGCCGTCGGGTCCGGACGGCCGGAGCCGCAGGACGCCGTCCTCGGCCGCGCAGTCGAGGACGGCGACCCGGGGACCGTCGTCCAACGGCAGCAGTGCGGCGGACGCCGATTCGGGGGCGAGTCCGACGGCCGGGTCGCCGGCCATCCCGACGAGGGCGCGGCCGAGGGCGTCGGGCGTGCCCCCGTCGGGAACGCCCGCCGCCCCACCGCCCGGGGTGTCCGCGCGGCGGGCCCAGGCGTTGCTGTGCGGTTCGACCCACAGCAGGAAGGAGTGGATGGCACGGCCGTCGAGGGAGGCGTTCCAGAAGCGGTTCTCGGTTTCGTCCTCGTCGATGACGGGGAGGAGGAACATCGGTCTTCCCCTCTCAGGCCGCGGCCGGCAGCGCCGCGGCAACGTGGTCGATGACCTTGCGTCGGTGGTCGCAGTACTCCTCCTCGAAGCCGGTCCCCTCGAAGCGGAGCCGGTCGGGGAGGGCGCCGCCGCGGCAGGACGCCACGTGCGAGCAGCCCGCGCACTTGGCAAGCAGGGCGGACAGGTCGGTACGCAGCCCCGGATTGCTGTCCAGGGTGAGCAACTCGTCCATCCCGGTCGCGGTGTCCACGGAGCCGAGCAGGGCGCCGGGCATGCTCAGCTCGTCGGAGCTGCCGATGCGTCCATCGGGGTAGAGCGTCACCACGAAGGGTTCCTTGCGGTCGCTGAAGCTCGTGTAGCTGGTGGGCAGTCCGGACAGGGACCGGATGATGCTGAAGAACGGTTCCAGCACGTAGGCACCGTAGGAGCGGGTCGTCGACCAGTGCTCGAACGCCTCGATCAGGAAGTCGGCGTACTCGTCGGGGGTCGTCGCCCAGCCGGGCATGCCGACGCCGTCGGGATTGAGGATCTGCAGCGACTTGTGGTTGGCGGTCCGGTAGTCCTTGGTCTTCACGTTGAAGTCGAGGCAGCCGGAGAGTTTGATCACCTTCACGGCCTCGAACGCGCTGAGCGAGTCCAGCACGTCCGCGGCGCGGCCGAGGATGTGGCGGGTGACCACGGCGATCACGCCGACATCGCGTCCCCGGGCCGCCATCAGGTCGAGTGCCCTGACGACCTTGGGATAGGTGGGACGGTCCCTGAAGTCGACGCGGTGCGCGTTGCCCCGCTCGTCGCCGTCCAGGCTGATCCCGATCTCGATGTCCGGCCATTCCCTGTCGAAGAAGTCGAGCCAGGCGTTGTCGAGGAGGATGCCGTTGGTCTGCATCGAGACGGTCACCGGACCTTCGTACCGCCGCAGTTCGGCGAAGAGGTGGCCCATTCTGCGACGGCCGACCAGGAGGGGCTCGCCACCGTGCAGTTCGATCGCCAGCGGCCTTCCGCCGCACAGGGCGAGGAATTTCCGCAGCACCTCGGGCGTCAGCATCAGGGCGTTGGGATAGGGCTTGCGCCGCTCGTAGCAGTAATGGCAGTTGATATTGCACATTTCTCCGGGGAGTTTGAGCATGGCCAATATGGTTTCCCCGGGAGCCGGCAACTGCAGTTCCATGGTG
The DNA here is from genome assembly GCF_030499535.1 of Streptomyces sp. TG1A-8. Classification (NCBI taxonomy): domain Bacteria; kingdom Bacillati; phylum Actinomycetota; class Actinomycetes; order Kitasatosporales; family Streptomycetaceae; genus Streptomyces; species Streptomyces sp. TG1A-8. Next base: position 1,533,310 of record NZ_JASTLB010000001.1, on the reverse strand, counting down.
CAGCTCCTCCGTGTTGCATGTCTGTGGAAGATTCTCGTGATCGCGAACACGCGTCAACGAATTACGGTTCTTCTTGCGTGAACCCGCACGTCACCGCGCGGCGGTCAGCGGGCCGACCCCCCACGCCTCCGCCGTCTTGCGGACCAGTGAGGCGGCCGGGAGCCAGTCGGTCGGCCCGACCGCTTCCGTCAGCCGGTCCAGCCGGGGCACACGTCCGGTCACGTCGGTGCGGCCCGGGAAGACCGACTCGTAGGGCACGTGGACGACCCCGGCCGTGCTGCCGGTGGCGTCGAGGACCAGGCGGGCCAGGTCCCCGATGGACGTCTCGGTGGTGGAGCCGATGTTGAAGACGTTCCCGGCGGGACGCCACGCGGCGTCGCGGGCGACGAGGTCGAGCAGCCGGCGGGTGAACTGGTCGACGTCGGTGAAGCAGCGGCGCTGCGTGCCGTCTCCGTGGACGGTCAGCGGCACCCCGGCCGTGGCCTGCCGGAAGAAGGTCGGCAGGACCATGCCGTAGCGGCCGAGCTGCCCCGGCCCGACGACGTTGAAGGGCCGCACCACCAGCACGGGCCGCCGGTGGGCGGCCTGCAGCCCCAGTCGCTCCATTTCCCACTTGCCGGTCGCGTACCCCGGGGCCCCGCCGTCGTACGCGACCGGGACGGACCGGTCCACGGGCACGTCCTCGCGCAGGTCGGCGGAGCTGTCGCTGAGCCCGTAGACGGCGGAGCTGGACACCAGGACGACGGGGGCGTCACCGGAGCGGGCCAGGACGTTCGCGGTCCCCTGCCGCCCCACGGCATGGGCGTGTCCGGCCTGTGCCGCGGCGAGCCGCATGCCGACGACGCCGGCGAGGTGCAGGACGAGCCCGGTGCCGCGGGCGGCCTCGGCCACCGTGTCCGCGTCCAGCACGCTGCCCCGCACGAGGGTGACCCCGCGGACCTTCTCGACCGACTCCGGCCGTCCTGTCGTCAGGTCGTCCAGGACCCGGACGCGGTGACCCGCGGCGGCGAGCGATCGCACGAGGCGGCTGCCGATGAAGCCGGCGCCGCCGGTGACGAGGACGGGCGCGGCCGTCGCAGTGGGGGACCACATGTCAGCGTCTCCTTCGTGGTGGGACGGGGGAAATGACCGTCGAGGACGGTGTTGCGGGCGGGGGAGTGTCAAGGGGGTGCGTCGGTTCCGACGGTCCGCGGGAGCCTTCTCGCCCACCACAGCAGCCGCGGTGCCCAGCCCGCCCGCTCCTCCGGCTCCGTCTCGTCGAAGAGGCGCGCGTAGGTGACGATCTGGTTGAACACGGCGACCGGCTCGGCGATCCGCCACACCTCATGGCACTCCGCACGGGAGAGCAACGGCGACCAGCTCGCGAAGTACCGGTCGAGCGCGCGGGATCCGGCGGCGGGATCGGGGCAGCTCCTCAAGGCCGGCGCCACGTCCAGGAACGGATGGCCGATGCTGGCCTCCGCCCAGTCCAGCAGCACCGTCCGGCCGGTCGCGCGCGCCACGCCCCAGTTGCCCGGATGGAGGTCACCGTGCACGAGGGTGCCGCCGGGCGGGGCCCCGGCAAGCGCGGCGCACAGTGCGGGCAGCCGGGCGCACGCGTCGGCCAGCCGCCGCTGCTCCTGTGCGGACAGCGCGTCCGGCAGACCGGAGCCGGGGCCGAACAGGTCGTCGCGCAGCGCGAGCGGCACCCACTGGGCCAGGGCGTCCGGGGTACGCGACCAGCAGCCCAGGGAGGCGAGTTCGGCCGTCCGGCCCAGCCAGTCGCGCTGCACCACGCCGAGTTCGGCCAGGGCCAGGCCGCGTGCGGCGTGCGGAAGGTCCGTTCCCGGCCGCAGGCGCACCTCACGGGTGCACCAGCCCTGGTGGGACGGCGCGGGAGCGACGACCTCGGGCACGAGCCCGGGCCGCTGCCGTGCCAGCGCGGACAGCACCCGGCCCTCGTGCGCCAGGGACGGCAGGGACTGCTTGTGGAACACGACGCCGCCCGTGGTCGTGCAGCGCACCACCGCCGACAGCGTCCATCGTTTGACGTCCTCGACGGGTCCGGTGCGCCGCAGGCCCCCCGCGGCCAGGTGCGCATCGACGACCGCGGCCGTCCGGGCCCGCCAGCCCGGCAGGCGCCACGGCCGTGCGGCCCCGTCCTCAGTGCCGGAAGAAGCGTTCACCGGTCACGACCCAGCTCATCCCGTGCCGCTCGCAGGCGTCGCGCAGGGCGACCGCGTCGGTCGACCCGCTGGGCGTGACCAGCTGGGTGACGCCCAGGCGGGCCGCGAGTTCGACGACCTCGACGAACGGGAAGTGGTTGTCGGCGGCCAGGGTCACCCCGGTGAGCGGTGGGGTCCGGCTCCAGTCGGGTGCCAGGTCGGCGTCCGCGGCGTCGAGCAGGACTTCGGCGAACCGCGTACGGACCGAGGCCGTCAGGTCGCCCTCGGCGAGGCGCGCGCGCCACACCGCGCGTTCCGCCGCCCCCACGTCCTCCCGGAACCGCAGGCCGAGCACGTCCGGATGGTGGCGGCGCTGCCAGGTGCGGGCCCGGGCGGCGGCGAGGCGGGTGCAGTCCAAGCGGTTCTGCTGGCCCATGCCCAGGCCGATCGTGGTGCCGTCCACCACGAAGGCCATGGCGTTGGACTGCGCGTGCCTGACCGCCGTCACCGCCACGGCGAGGTCGTCCGGCCGGCCGGGCGGGCCGCATTCGGTCCGCAGGCCTCCCGCGAATCCGGGCAGCGGCGCCACCGAGCGCGTCAGCCGGAGTCCCGCCGTCTCCAGCACCTCCCGGGCGGGCCCGTTCCCGGTCGGCCGCGTTCCGGCCGGGGTGCCGCGCAGCACGATGAACCGGCCGCCGTTGAAGCGGGACAGCTCCGCCAGCGCCTCGGGGGAGAAGTCCGGGGCGATGACGCCGATGGCGTTGCCGAACAGGTGCGTCTGCGCCGTGACCGGCTCCGACACCGCGACGAAATCGCCGTAGGAACACTTCGGCGCGGTGTGCCGGGCCCGGACCACCGCCCGGCCGAGGGAGTCCGTCGGCAGGGGCCCGGCGTCGTGGAAACCGGCGTCGCCCGGTGCGAAGGGGAGCCCGAGCGCGATGCCCGCCGGGGAGGTGTGCTTGAACGAGGCGCAGGCCGCGGTGCCGGTGTGCCGCCGCAGCGCACCGACCGCCTCCCAGGCGCCCAGCGCGTCCAGGACGTTGATGTAGGACGGGCTGCCGTGCAGGAGCGAGAAGGGGGCCTCGCCGGACCCGACGGGTTCGGCCACGGCGGTCTCGTGCGGGTTGAGTCCCCGGGACAGCTGGATCATGACGTCTCCGGTACGGACGGCACGGGTACGCGGGAGGCGCCGGCGAGGAGGGCGCCCAGTACGCCGGTCTGCCAGCCGAGCTCCCACACCAGGGCGGACAGGGCCGCCGGGCGTCCGGCGCGTGCCACCTGCGCGGGCAGGGCCAGCCAGTCCGCCAGGTGAGCCGCCCAGCCCAGGGGCCGGGCCCCGTAGGGGGCGTGCTTCGCCCGCAGGGCCACCGCGTCGCGGCCCTGGAACCGGCCGCGGCGCAGCCGGCCGCGGTGGGTGCCGCGCACGCTGACCGACACGACCGTGTCGGCGACGCCGATCGTGTGCCCGGCGAGCTGCGCGCGCCAGGAGATGTCGACGTCGGCGAGTGCGGGCAGGCTCTCGTCGAAGCCGCCGAGCCGGTCGAAGAGTTCGCGGGACATGCCCATGAGGCCGCCGAGGACGTGGGCCTTGAACAGGCTGACGGTCAGTACGTCGCACAGCTGGTCCGCGGGGGTGCGGCGCAGCACCGTGGGCGGATTGAGGCGCTGGTAGTCGATCCGGGCGGTGACCAGGTCCGCTTCCGCGAGTGCCGCGGCCATCGCGTCGAGGTAGCCGTCGGCGATCTCGTCGTCGGCGTCCAGGAACAGCAGTCCCTCCGCGGTGGCGGCCCGGGCGCCGGTGTTGCGGGCGGCGCCCGTCCCGCCGCGTCGGGGCCGGTTGATGATGCGTACGTCCGGCAACCGTGATGCGTGGGCGCTCACCACCGCGGCGAGGTCGTCGTCGGATCCGTCGTCGACGATGACGAGGCCCCAGTCGACCGCCGTGCGCTGGCGGCCGAGGGCCGCCAGCTGACGGCCCACGCAGTGCGCGCTGTTGTGGCAGGGGATGACGACGTCGAGGCGGTTCACGAGGCCTCCGCCAGCTTGCGGCGGGGTGCGAACCGCCGGCCGACCGCGCCGAAGAGGTCGAGGAGGCGGCTGTCCTCGTGGGCGCCGGCGGTGTTGTGGAAGACGTGGACGGGCGGCAGGTAGGGCGGCGGGTCATCCAGCAGCAGGGAGCGGTAGACCCGGCTCACCTTGTCGAGGGTGTAGCTGTTCTCGTAGTGCCGCATGCTCTTGCCGCGTGCGACGACACGGTCGGCCGCGGTGTCGACCGGTACGTCCAGATAGATGATCAGGTCGGGCAGGAGCGTGCCGTGGGCGTGGTGCCGGTCGAGGGTCTCGCGGGCCGGGATGCCGTAGAGCACCTCCAGGTAGGCCGCGTCGCTGAAGACGTACCGGTCCGACAGGACGCTGCGGTGGCGCAGCAGGTCGCCGACCGACTCGGCCTGCAGTCGCTTGTCGCGGAAGTACGCGTCGGTGATGTCCTGACGGGTGTGCCGGTGCGGCCGGTTCTCACGGACGTCGATGATGAGGCGGGCGGCCTGCGGGTCGAGCCAGGAGTGCTGGCCGATGCGGGACAGCGGGTGTCCCTGGGACCGCACGTATTCGGCGATGAGCCGGGCGGTGGTCGTCTTGCCGGATCCGTCGACGCCTTCCAGGGCGAGGAAGCAGTGGTCGGTGGGGCTGGGCACGGGGGTCTCCCTGTCTGCTGTTCGGTTCATGTCGCCCGCAGGGCCGACCGGTCCGCCGCCCAGGCGAACGCTTCCTGCATGACCTGGGACATGGAGGAGTACTCCCAGGTGCCGTACCGGCCCAGGAGGGTCAGCCCGCGGGAGGTGAGGAACCGCGCGGCTTCGGCGGCGGTCGCGCGGCCGGCGTCGGTGAAGACGACGTAGGCGGGGTCGCAGGTGAGCACGCGCGAGGCCACGACCCGGCTGTCCGGGGTCAGCAGGCCCACCGCGCCGACGCCCCGCACCACCTGCTCGATCAGCTCGCTGTCGCTGCCCGGCGGGTCCTCGGAGGGCTCGACCACCTCGGCCAGCAGGCCCCAGCCGTCGGGCGGGGCCATGGCGGGGTCGAACTCCGTCATGAAGACGAGACGGGTGAAGGGCACGTCTTCGCGCGTGTAGTACCGCCAGTGGCCGGTGTGCTCCGGGCGGGGGCCGTGGACCGCGAGGGCGACCGAGCGGACGCGGTTGCGCGGCAGGGCCCGGCACCGTTCCACGAGGTCGGCCGGTGCCTGCCGGCACAGGCCGACCGTGGTGGGCAGGGGCAGCGTCGAGACGCAGTCGCGGGTGTAGCGGAAGTCGGTGATGCCCTCGCGGGAGCGGGTCCGCACGGTCCGCGCCCCGGGGTCGACGGCGATGACCGTGTGCCCCAGCCGCAGGTCCGCCACCTGCCCGGCCAGCGCCCGGGACAGCACCTCCATGCCGCGCGTGCCGTGGCCGGCGGGCCTCGGGTACCAGCCGCGGGCGTTGTAACCCGACACCGTCCGCGCCGAGTTCGCCCCGGCTTCCACATCCGCGATGCTGGGCCGGGTGAGGTTCCAGTGGAAACCGTCGGCCGACAGGCTGCTGAGCGGACGCCGCCACTGCTTGCGGTTGTACGGGAAGAAGAACAACTCGCACAGGGTGCGGCCGAACGCCCCGAGCAGCACGTCCTCGTAGGTTTCCGCGCGCCGTGGCTCCGCGTGCGCGGCGCGCATGTCGTCGATGCACGCGGCGCGCACGTCGGCGGGCAGACCCGACAGGTTCAGCTGGAGGGGGAACCGGGCGGCCCCCTCGGCGGTCTCCACCCAGGCGACCGGCGGGCAGGGGCGGAGCACGTCGCCGAGCAGGTCCGTGACGCGGGCTTCGACGTCCGGATGACTGAAGTAGAGCAGGTGGATGACGTGGTCGAACCAGTAGTCGCCGATGCGCTCGGTGCGGACCAGTCCACCGGGGCGGTCCTGCGCCTCGATCACGACGGCGTCGTCACCCAGCACGGAACCCGCGGCCAGTCCGGCGAGGCCGCCGCCGAGGATCAGCACGTCGGTTCGCACTTCGTGATCCGGACGGAGCGTCCAGGAGGATGCGTTGAGCATGACGGGCCACCTCACAGTGCCGGACGGTCGGATGCGGAGCCACCTGCCTGTTCGGCGGCCGTGGACGAGGGGGTTCCGCCGGGATCGGGTCGGACCGGGGCGGTCCCGACGCGCCCGGGGCCGACGGGCGGCCGGCCGGAGCCGGGCCGCCCGCCGGTGCGGTGGAACGCGTCAGACGGCTTCGCCGGTCTGCTCGGCGACGTGTTCCCACGGCTTCACGGACACCGCCGACGAGTGGGCCGTGTCCTTGGCGCTCACCGACTCCAAGTCGTAGGACTTGACGGCGTCGACGAAGGCATCGAAGGAAATCTCGTTCTTCTCGGGCATGGTGTACCTCTTTCTTTTGTCGGCGGGAATCATTCGTTTCCCTGTCGAAAAAATTATCAGCGCGGCCGTGCGGGAATCAATGGAATTCCGTGGCGATGATTTCCGAATTCCGCACCGCTTGTTCCGGACAGGCCGAAGGGCCGACCGCGTCGTTCCTTGCGGGCGCGGGCCGACCGGGGAATGCGCGGTGGCGCCGGAACGGATCAGAGGTGGACCACCCGTTCCCCGACGGCGCGGCCGCTGGTGTCGAACAGCAGGCGTGCGCTGTCCGCCAGGGCGGGCAGGTCGTAGTGGGCGTGGGGCTGCAGCAGCACCGTGAGTTCGGCGTCGCGGACCGCTTCCCGTAGTGAGGGGGCGGCCGTCAGCCGCCGTGCGCCCAGCCGCAGGGTCCGCACGTACGGGTCGTGGAAGCGCACGTCCGCGCCGAGTGCGAGCAGCAGTTCGGCCACGGGTACGGCCGGCGAGCCGCGACCGTCGGCGATGTCGGGCTTGTAGGTCGCCCCCAGCAGCAGGATCCGTGTGCCGCGCACGCTGCGTGCCCGGTCGTTGAGCAGGCGGGTCACCCGGTCGACGACGTACGTCGGCATCCGGTCGTTGATCTCCTGCGCCACTTCCGTCAGGCGCAGCGGCAGCCCGGTCGCCCGGCCGCTGAACGCCAGGTAGCCGGGGTCCACGGGGATGCAGTGGCCGCCCACTCCGGGACCGGGACGAAAGGACTGGAAGCCGAACGGCTTGGTGCCGGCGGCGGCCACGACCTCCCAGACGTCCACCCCCAGGCGATGGCAGTGCACCGCGAATTCGTTGGCGAGGGCGATGTTGACCTGCCGGTAGGTGTTCTCCAGCAGCTTCGTGAGTTCGGCCGCCGCCGGGGTGCTCACCGGCACCACCTTCTGCACCAGGCGCTGGTACAGGGCGGTGGCGGCGGCGGTGCAGCGGTCGGTGACGCCGCCCACCACCTTCGGCGTGTTGTGCAGCCCGAACGCGGGGTTGCCCGGATCGACCCGCTCCGGGGAGAAGGCCAGCAGGAAGTCCTCGCCGACCTTCCCGCCCGCCCGGGCGAGGATCGGCAGCAGCAGGTCGGTCGTGGTGCCCGGGTAGGTGGTGGACTCCAGTACCACCAGGGCTCCCGGGCGCAGTCGGGGCGCGATCAGTTCGGTGGAGTCCACGACGGCACGCAGGTCGGGGAGGCCGTCGCGCAGCGGTGTCGGCACGCAGATGGTGATCGCCCGTGCTTCGGCCAGGACCCGTGGGTCGGTCGTGGGAGTGAACCCGGCGGCCAGCGCCTTCGTGATCTCCTCGTCCGGGACGTCGTCCACGTAACTGCTGCCGCGGGCCAGTGCGGCCACGCGTGCGGTGTCGAGGTCGAAACCGGCGACCCGCATGCCGCTGCGGGCGGCCGCGACCACCAGCGGCAGTCCGGCGTAACCGAGTCCCACAACTGCAAGGTCGTACTGTCCGGCCACGGCCAGGGCTCCTTCCGGCACGGAGGACGAGGATCCGGCAATCCGCCGCGGACACGGCGGGTGCTTGCAGCATGGCGCAGGCCCGTGTCCCGGGGCCAAAAAATTGCGGATATCCGAACGGAGGGATTTCAGAGCCGGTCCGGAGCGCTGCGTGAATGCGTACAACAGGGCAGTGCGGTGTGGAAGACGGGCCGTATTCACGGTATTTCTGATGGGGTTCCCCCGATCATCACCGATCCAGTGTCCGGAGGCTCCTTTGTCGACTGCCCGGGAAGAGATCACCGGGTGGGGCGGCCTGCCGCCCCACCCGTGCCGCACGCTGCGCCGCACGCCTCGTTCCCCGAACGTCATGCCCGACGTCGGGGAATTCCTGGCCCGGTGGAACAGGCCCGGCGCGCCGCGCCGCACGGCACGGCTGCTCAGCAGCGCGGAGGGGAACATCAACACGGCCGGTCGGCCGGGCATCCACGAGGCCGACGACGTGGATCCCGGGCACCCCCAGTGGCGCGCCGCCATCGAGGAGGGCGTGTGGCCGCTGGTCGACACGCTCACCGGCGGTGACTGGCGGATCGTCACCTACGACAGCTGTCAGGGCCACGACTACTCCGGCCGGGACCTGGCGCCGGCCTGGCGCCGCGTCGGTGTCCTGCCGCGCGGCCCGCGGGAGTACGCGGCCGTCCGTGCCGCCCTGTGCCGGGCGGTGCTCGCAGCGGTCGGGAACATATCCCCGCACCTCCGGGTGACCCTGAGCACCTGCGACCTGACCTGCGGGCGTACCGGGCGCGCCCACCCGGTGCTCGACCTCGGCCTGGAACCGGCGCCCGGCATGTCCGCGCGGTACTTCACCCTCGTCGACGAGGCGACCACCGTGCTCGCCGCGTGTCTGCGGGAGCAGCGCCCCGCGGCGGACGGGCCGTGCGGCTGCACCCCTGTCCGGCGCCCGCGCTGAACGAGGCGGGTGACACGGCGTCACCGGCTGAGGTCGAGGGTGCCCGCCCGGCGGGCGGGCACCGCGACCAGCCAGTGCAGGGCGAGCGCTGCGGCCCCCAGCCAGCTCGCGCCGGCCAGCAGCGCGAGCAGTGCGGGATGCAGCACGTCGGCGGCCGGGCGGCCGTCGGCGACCGCCCTCAGGGCGTGCAGCGTGTGGGTCAGCGGCACCGCCCGAGCCAGGGCCTCCAGTCCCGACGGCCAGAAACCGACCGGTACCTGGACGCCGCAGAAGGCCATCATCGCGAGGTACGCGCAATTGGAGACGACGTTGCGCAGGCGCGGCACGCTGACCACCACGGCGGCGAGGAACAGGCCCACGCAGTACGTGCCCAGCGCCGTCAGGGCGGTCAGCAGCACGACCGGCGGGATCTGTGACGGGTGCCAGGTGACGCCGAAGAGGGGTCCCAGGCCCAACAGGGCCACCAGCGCGGTGGCGGTCCCGCTGACCGGCCAGTGCAGACTGCGCCCGGCGAACACCCAGAACGGGTCGGCCGGGCTGGCCACCAGGAGCGACAGCGTGCCGGCACGGCGTTCACCACTGGTCGTCGCCACCACGGCCATGGTGTCGACCACGCAGGTCATCAGCGCGTTGCCGAGCGCCAGGAAGCGGACGCCACCGGGCTGGCCGAGCACCCCGCCCAGACCGGTGAAGAAGACCACCTGGGCCAGCATGCGGCCCAGCCAGCCGAACAGCCAGCTCTTCCAGGTGTACGTGGCCTTGAAGTCGGCTACGGCGTTGAGGAAGCCGTACCGCACGAGATGGACCGGAGACGGATTCACGTCGACTCTCAGGTGTGGTTGACGGTGCCGAGCCTGCGCACGCGGCGCAGAACCCGGGACAACAGCAGGGCCCCGACCGCGTGGCCGGACACTCCGAGGGCAGCGACGACGGCGACACGCGCGGACGGGTGCGCCACGGCCCCGGCGCTCAGCGCGGACCGCAGCAGGCCGGCGCTCCAGCTCAGGAACACCGCGTGCCCCACGGGCCGGACCCACAAGGGCAGGGTCGACAGCGGCACCAGGACGCCGCTGAGCAGGTACAGGGGGTAGGTGAGCGTGTTCTGCACGATGCGCGCGGAGGGCATCAGGACGAACAGGGACGACAGGATGCTGGCGGTGCCGGCCATGGCCAGGGCGTTCGCCAGCAGTGCGAGGACGAGCACGACGGGATGGGGGACGGCGATCCAGCGGCCGAAACCGAGACCCGCGACCAGCCACGCCTCGGCCATGGCCGTGACGCCGAGCAGACTGACGGCGAAGATCCGGGCCAGCACCACCACCGACAGCCGGCCCGGTGTGGCGATCACCGCCTCCAGGGTCCCCTGACTGCGTTCCTCGGTGATCACTTCTCCGGCGACGCCCAGAGCCAGCGACCACTGTCCCATCAGGGTCGGCGCGACGACGGCGTAGGCACTCAGATCGTGGCGACCCGCGTACTCGGCCGTGGACAGGAAGACCGCGGTGAACAAGGGGGCCGTGACCCACACCTGCAGCGTGCCCGGTGAACCCGGCGCCAACCGCAGCTGGAGGCGCAGCGCGGCCAGGAAGAGGCGCATCAGGTCACCGCCATCCCCCGCCGGCCCACCAGGTGGAGGTAGACCTCCTCCAGCCCCGGTCGCGCCGTGCTCACCCGGTGGACTCCGCCCTCCGCCAGCACCCCCAGCACGCACGAGGTGGCCGAGGGCCGTTCCGTCTCCACCCTGAGGTGCCCCTCGTCGTGCTGTACGGCGACGACGCCCTCAAGTGCCCTGATGCGCGGAATGAGTTCCCCCGGCACGTCGTCGGCCACGACGCGTTCGTAACGGGACAGCAGCCGGCCGACGGCGTCGGTGTCCTCGGTCATCATCAGCCGTCCGCGGTCGATGAGGGAGACCCGGTCGCACACCGCCTCGGCCTCGGCCATGTCGTGCGTGGTCAGCAGGACGGTGCGGCCCTCCTCCTTCAACTCGCCGAGGAGCGTGCGGAAATCGAGGGCCGCCACCGGGTCCATGCCCACGGTGGGTTCGTCCAGGATCAGCACCCGGGGGTCGCCGACGAGGCCCCGGGCCAGGTGCAACCGCTGTTTCATGCCGCGGGACAGCGTGTCGACCCGGGCGTCCGCGCGGTCCGCCAGACCCACCCGGGACAGCATTTCCTCGGCACGGGCCCGCAGCCGGGCGCGCCGCAGGCCGTACATGGCGCCCCAGAACCACAGGTTCTCCCGCGCGCTGAGTCGCCCGTACAGCCCGCGCTCGCCACCGAAGACCAGTCCGATGCTGCGCCGGACGGCCCGCGAGTCGTGCGTCACGTGCCGCCCCAGCACCCACGCCTGCCCCGTGGTGGGCTCCAGGGTGGTGGTGAGGATGCGGCACAGGGTCGTCTTGCCCGCCCCGTTGGGACCGAGCAGTCCGTGCACCTCGCCGGCCGGGACGCGCAGGCTGACCCCGGTGAGGGCCGTCACCTCCCGGTTCCCGCGACCGCGCCGGTCGGTGTACGTCCGGCTGACGTCCTCGATCACGATGGCGTCCATCATGGCCTCCTGCCAGGTGCGCGCCCGCGGGCACGCCGGGGGATCGGATCGTGTTGCGCCCGCCTCACCACGGCCTCTCCCAGAAGCAGTGGTCGACGGACCAGTCACCCGATGTCAGAGCGCGCAGCACTCCTTCGGCGTGCCGCGCGCCTTGGGGTTCGTAGGGGTGCACCACGTGCCCGCACAGGGCGCGCCCCCCGGTGGCCTCCGCGATGGCGGCGACGAGCGCTGCGGTCGCCGCCCGCCGGTGCCGCGGGTCGTCCACGAGGGTGTCCACGAGTTCCGCGAACTCCTCACCGGTGACCGCGTCCCGCTCGTCCACCAGGACCGTGCCGTGTCCCACCGGCACGCCGTCGACCTCGGCGATGAACGAGCGCCGGCCAGGGCTGGCCATGATGTCCGCGACGCCGGCGTGGTGCGGGTCGACGTCCTGGCCGGGGTAGGCGTTGCGGAACGCCTGGACCAGCCAGTCGTGCACCCGGGCGTCGTCGGCCGAGGTCGCCGGTCGTACGGCCGGACCGCCCCCGGCAGCCGGCGCGGGCCGGGACCGGCGCCGATGACGCACGTAGGTCAGCCGCGGTCGCCACGGCGGTGGCAGTCGCCGATCGCCCACGACCCGCAGCAGCACCGCGTCCGCCGCGGGGCCGCGGCCGTGCAGCGCACGCACCAGTGCCTCCAGGGCGTCGGCGGACGCGGGAAGCCGCGGGTCGCAGTACTCGACCAGCACCTGCTTGCGCCCCGTGAACGGGTCGTCGTACCGGTCGGCGACGAAGCACAGCCCCGTGGCCTCGCCGACGAGGCCGGCGTCCGCCGCCTGCCGGAGGTACTCCTGTACGGCGCTCACCGTGCCTCCGGCCGGACCACGGCACGCAGGCCGCGCAGCACGTGCCGGGCGGCTTCACGCAGATCACCGGCGTTCACCCCGGCGAGCGCGTCGACCTCCGCCGCCGGCGACCAGCCGGCCGGACCGCCGCTGCGCATCGCGAGGAAACGGGCGCACTCCAGTGGGGTGTCGACGGAGGTGAGGATGCGCATCTGCGCCTGCCGCCGCGCCGCGGCCAGGTCGTCCGGCCCGGGCCCCTCCGCGGCGATCTCCTCGAGCGCCGTGCGGATCACGTCGATGGCCGCTTCCCCGTTGCCGGGTTCCACGCCGGCCAGCACGCGCCAGGCCCCCGTCTCCCCGTATCCGCGGTTCCACGACTGGAAGGCGTAGGCGAGACCGGCTTCGCCGCGCAGACGGCGGTAGAGCACGGACGACGGGCTGGAACCGAGCAACTGCGCCAGGACGTTGAAGTGCGGCCGGCGCGGGTCGTGGTTGCCCACCGACCGGGCACCGACGCAGACCCAGGCGAACGTGTCCGGCCAGCGCGCCCCTTCCGGCGCGGGCAGCGCGGGCAGCGCGTGCGGATCGCGGGTGGCGGTGCCCAGGCGCGTCAGCGTCCGCGGGTCGATGCCGGCGGTCACGGGATCGGCGGAGGCCGGCACGGAGGGACCGACCACGATGAGCGACAAGGGGGCGGTCAGCAACCGTCGCGCGTGCCCCTCGGCCAGCGATCCCACGTCGAACCGCTCGACGTCCTCACGGAGGCCGCCCACCGGCCGCCCGAGGGGATGGTCCGGGAAGACGTGCGCCAGGAAGGCGTCCTGGACGACGTCACTGGGATCGGCGGCGGCCGCCGACAGCTCCTGGAGGACGGCCGGCTTCTCCCTCGACAGGGTCTCCTGGTCCCAGCGGGGCCGGAGAACCGCGTGGTGCAGCAGGCCGGTGATTTCCCCGGCGTCGTCGGCGTGCACCTGTGCGTAGAACAGCATCCGGTCCAGACCGGTCTCCGCATTGGCGTGGCCCCCGAGCCGCTCCACGTGTTCACTGAACGAGGGGACGGCTCCCACGGGAGCCGACATCAGGACGTGTTCCAGTACGTGGGCGAGGCCGCATTCCCCCGGGGGATCGTCGCGCGAGCCGTACTTGGAGGCCAGGCAGACGGTCGTCGTGCTCAGCCTTTCGTCGATGAGCGCGAGGACCGGCACCGGCCCGTCAATCGTCTTGAACTCGTACACGAAACACGCCTTTCCAATAAGTCCAGACAAGGGAATGCCGCCGCGCACAGGCGGCGGCATTCCGGGTCAGGCCGTCATCAACGGCTCTGCGGCTTCACCTTGTCGAGGCGCGGACGCAGGAGGGAGGAGTGATTCATCGTGGTTTCTCCTTCGATTGGAGGTGAGGGACGATCAGGACTGTAGGTCGCTCTTTCGGGAGGAGCAACGGGTCTTTCCGTAATCCGCACCCCGGTCCGCACCCCCTCCTCGAAATCCCCGGGCCCCGAACCCCGGGTTTTCCGTAATCCGCATACCGCTCCGGAACGCTCGCGCCGCCGGGCTACGATGCCCGGAATTCGTCGGCCCGGGGCAGCGCGGAACGGAGTTCACCGGGTGCGTGCCCTTTCGCCCCGTCTCTTTGGTGAGGTGTACATGGAGTTGTCGCTGCGGACCGTCCGCGAGGTCATCGGCGTGGCCGCGGACGTCCGGTTGGGTCTCGTGCTGGAGAAGGCCGCCCGGCGCGAGCACCGGCTGGCCGGCACCGTGTGCTCGCTCGCCGCGGCCGAGGGGCACCGGCTGGGCGAGCTCGGCGAGGCGATGCTCGGCATCGAGCGGGCACGGCAGCGGGAGCACGACCGGATCACCGCCCTGGCGCGGGGGGCCGGCCGGGCCGAAGTCCTCAAGGGCGCCGCCGTGCAGGCCCACTACCCGACGGACGTGCTGCGCAGCAGCAGGGACGTCGATCTGCTGATGCCGGACGAGGACGAACTGTGGTCGGCCGTGGCCGCCATCGCTGCGGCCCGGCCCGTGGACGAGGCCCGGGTGAGCATGATCGTGAGCGGTGGTCGGCGGCACTGGGGGGTCGCCCTGAACTGGCCGTCCCCGGAATCGGACCTCGACCACGTGTACGCGGTGGAGTTTCTGACGGCCGCCTTCGTCGGCGACTCGGCAACCGTTCCTCTACGGGCCGGCGTACCGGACAATCCGGTTGCAGCGCATGTTCTGCTCATCGCCGAGGAACTCTTCCAGCAGCCGCTGCGCGGCCGGGACGTGGTGGACGCGGCGGTCCTCCTCGCCGCGTTGACGGAGGAGGACGTGCCGGAACTGCGGCACGCGGCCGTGCGGTGGCTGCTGGCCCCGGAGGTGCGGGATACGGCCCGGCGGGTGAACGCCGTGCCCGCCCTCGCCTCACCGGCGTCCGTGCGCCTGGCGGAGGACCTCACCGCCGACGCCGAACGGGAACTGTCCCGCCGGAGGGGCGCGGACGCCGGGGACGGCGACCTGGCGCGCGTCTTCTACGGCTTCCCCCTCGGCGCCGCCCTGCGCAGCGAACACACCGTGGTGGAAGAGGACCCGAACGTCACCGTCGTACGGTGCCCGGTCGGCGGTTACCTGATGGTCGACTCGCTCTCCGTGCCGGCCGCCTCGGTGCAGGCCGCGCTCGACCGCTATCCCACGGCGGTCCTTCCCGAATGACGGCACCGGGCGGTCCGTCCGTTCCGGTTCCACCGACCTGGACCGCGCGACACCCGTAGGGTTTCCCACGGGGTCCCGTCCGGGAACAGAGGACGCGGATCGGCCGTTCCTCCGTCCGGGAAGCCGAGCTGCGCGAAGCCGTCGCACGGTGGCCCGCTTCATCGTTGACGGAGACGCCGGCTGGGCACCTTCCCCAGCCGAAGCGCAGGATCACCGGGGCGAGCCGGTCCCTCAACGGCGCCCCGGGGTCCGGGGCGTACGGTGCGGGGGCCGGTCGATCCGTGGAGTTCCCCCGGGGCGTCGGACACTCGGTGCTCGCGCCGCGAGGACGTGTCCTTGCTCGTGCCGCTGTCGGGTTTCCAGCGGTGCGCGGCGGCCCCGGTCCGTGGGAGCCGGGCGGTGCGGCCGGCTTTCGGGGCGGCGTCGACGGTCGCGCCCGCGGTGCAGCGACCGCCTGCGACATGGGCGCTCCTGCACGGCCGGAACGCCGGAGGCGCCGCACGCCCCGTTCCGGCGCGGCGGCCGTGACCCCGTTCGGACGCGCGGAGACGGCCGCGAGGTGAAGGGCGTGTCGGCAGGGACCGCCGACGAGTGGCTTGACCGGGGTGAAGTGCATCCGACCCCGCTATGCCGGGGTCCGGCCGTTTCCGCGGTCACGGCCGATTCGTTCCGCGGGCAACGGCGGCCGGGGCTTCACCGGCTGGTGGTGATCTTTTCGATGACCGAATCGGCGAGCGTTTTCAGCGTTGTCTCTCCAGGGTGAGGACGGCTTTGGCGATGACGGTCAGGCGGTGGGGGCTGCGGCGGGCTCTGCGGAAGATCCGCCAGGACTTCAGGCGGGCGACTCCGCGTTCGACGGGTGCCCGGGCGGCGGACGGGGCCCGGTTGACCGTTCGCCCGGTGGGGGTGGGTTCGCCGTTGGGCGGGCGGCGCTTCGCGGTGGTGGCCCGGTCTCCGGCACCGGTGTAGGCCATGTCGGCGAGGACTGGGACGCCCTGGCGTTCGCAGATCCGGATGATCTTGTGGGTGCGGGCGGCCGTCAGGTCGTGGGTCCGGCCCGGCAATGTCGGTGAGAACCGCAGGACCTCGCCGGCGGGATCGGTGACGACCTGCACGTTCACACCGTGCCGCTTGTGCTTGGACGAGTGGTCGGCCCGTCCGTCGCCGACCCGGTCGCACTCGGCCGGGGTGCCGTCTACGAGGACGTGGTCGGGATCCGTCTCCCGCAGCACCTTCCGCAGTCCTGGCGCCTTGTCCGCCAGGTGCCGCACGACGCTGGTGACGTGGGCGTGGGTGGTGCCGACGGATATGCCGAAGCCCGCGGCGATCTGCGCGAGCGTGTCGTGCCGCCGGAGGTAGGCCAGAGCGACGAGAGCACGCCGGTGCGGCGCGAGTTTGCAGCGGCGGCCACCCTCACGGGTGACGATGAGCATGGTCACCCACTCGACCAGAGCGTGAGGCAGGTCGAGTGCGGCAGGATAGGGAACCAACGAGGCTCCCACGCTGATGAGTTGAGACGTCGAACACCTCCCTCAACGGCACGGGAGTCTTGTGTGCTGCGGGCACCGGCCCCGTTACCCATCCACTGGCCACTCTGAAAAACCTCAGTGATCGCGGTGTTGCGGAGGCCGGCCATGACGCGGGGTGCGTTGCCGGTGCGGACCTGGGAGCGGTCCTCGTCGAAGGTGACGTCGCGGACCCAGTGCAGGCGGTCCTCGATCTCCCAGTGTGACTGCACCCGTGTGGCCAGGACTTCCGGGGGTGCGGTGCGGGCGTCCGCGCTGGTGATCAGGTAGACGATCTCGACCGTCCGCCTGCCCTTCCTGGTGACGGTGCGCCGCAGCTGCGCGACTTGCGCGGCCCCGGTGAAGGTGATCCGGGCGGGAACATCGGCGACCTCGATCGTGCGGGTGGCGCGGCGCCCGTGCCCGCGCCCCGTCCTGGTGGCGGCGGGTACCCGGGCCCAGGGCAGCGCCTTGAGCTGCGCGTACAACGACTTCTGGTTGGTCTTCACCGTCAAGACGTAATCGGCGCGGGCCCCGATCACCAGCGTCGCGGTGTCGTGCTGGGTGTGCAGCGCGTCCATCGTGACCACCGCTCCGCCCAGATCGAGGATCTCCAGCAGCTCCCGGGCCGCAGGGATCTCGTTGCTCTTCTCGCTCACGGCCACCTGGCCGAGTACCGCCCCGACCCGTGCGCGAGCGCGGCGACCAGGTGCGGGGCCCAGACACCACCACTGCGTGCGCCCCTCACGGTCTTGCCGTCGATCGCGATCACCCGCCGGCCCGCGACCAGCGCGGTCCGCGTCGCGGCCCAGGCCCCCAGGACGGCATCGAGACGGTCCGCGTCCAGTCGCGCGAACAGGCGACGCAGCGTCGACTCGTCCACCGAACCCCGCTCCAGACCCAGCCGCGCCATGGCCACCGCCCCCGCGTCCCGGGCCCACTCCCCGACAGCCGTGAAACCGCGTGCCCCGGCCATGACCGCGCACACCGCGACCGCGATCAGAGCGCCCACCGGATGACGGACCCCGCGCCGCCGACGCGGATCGGGCATCCGGCCGAGCAGATCAACAAGGAGCTCGTGATCCGGGACGGACGTGCGAACAGGTGCACAGATGCGGGACGATGGCATGGCGCGGGCGTTGTTCCCTGGTCGGACAGGAGGCGTGGGAACCTCCATCCAACCGGACCCGAACGCGCCCGCGCACCTCACTCACCCGAAAAACCCCACGTCACAGGGCTGCCAGCGACTTTGCCGGAGCCCTGGGGGGTGCGCATGGGGCTGCCGGTGGCCACCCATAGCGTTCCGGTCAGATTCCGTATCCTGAGCTGGCCCTATTGATCTTTTCGTAAGTTCGGTAGGCGTGGTGGCCTGGTGGGAGGGAGAGCGTCGGGGGGCTTATCGATCTTCGTCCTCTGTGGCTGGTTCCCCTATTCCTCCTTTTTCCTCCTTTGCCGCGGCCGCAGTTGGCGGAGGCGCGTCGTGTGCGGGCGGTCGAGTTGTTTGAGGGGGGCGCCTCGAATGCGGAGATCGCGCGGGCGGTGGGGGTCTGTGCCGAGAGCGTGCGGTGGTGGCGGCGAGTGCGGGAGAAGGGTGGTGCTTGGGCTCTGCGTCGTCGTGCGGCCACCCGTGGTCCGCCCCCGTTGGGTGACGCCCAGGTCGAGACGGTCCGGACCGTGTTGGAGCGGGAGGCCCGGGCCCATGGTTTTGGGGCCGACCTGTGGACCCCGGGACGGGTCGGCGTGGTGGTCGAGCGGGTGACGGGGGGCGTCGCTGTCACCCATGACCAGCAGTTACGGGACACCGTCCGACGCCCATGCCGTGAGGTGCCGGTCGTCATCCTTCCCGCGAGGAAGGACGCGAGCGACCGGCCCCGCCAGTGTCCCGCGCGGTCACCGAGCTCCGCAGATAGGCACACATGTCGCCCGACCAGCGCAAGGGGCGGCCGTCGGCGCGCATCGCGGAGGACAGCCATGCCTCGTCGGCGTGGTCGACGAGGCCGAGGCCCTCGGTGATGCGGCTGGTGAACAGCGCGTCGGTGTGCCCTGTCACCCAGGCGATCGGCTTGGCCAGGCCGTGTGCGGTGATGGTCGCTCTGACCGCTTCCCGGTCCGGAACCGGCATACGGCTCCACTCCCTGAGGACCTCGGCGAACTGGGACAGGGCAAGGCCACTGTCGCGGGTGAACCGGTCCAGCCACCCCTCGCGGAAGAGATGCAGGCAGGTGAAGAGGAAGGCGTGTTCCGCGGACAGTGCGGGAAGGTGACGGTCGTCGTCGATGGGCAGCACACGTCTGGCATCCAGCACCTCATCCATCGGTACCTGCCAGTCACTGCTGTGCCAGGTGAGGCTGTTGGCCACATCGAGGGCTATGAAGGGCACCAGGGCGTCGGGTCCCGGCAAATGGAAGTGAGGCAGGTGGTCGGGTGAGAGCTGGTACACGCGCAGTTCGCCGCGGGAACGGGGAACCAGGCTCCCGGTGGCATGGTCCCAGCGGCTGTCGGGCACGTATCCGATCTCAATCAGTGCCGTTTGCAGCGCGGAGCGGTCCTCGGGCGCGATCATGAGGTCGATGTCATTGAAGACGCGGGCGTCACTACCACCGTACAAGGACCAACGGGCCACTACGCCTTTGGTCCACGCCGCCCGGATCCCGGCCTGTTCCAGGGCACTGGATACCCGTAGGGCTTCCTTCGTGAGCACTGTGGACCGGTGCTGATTGGCGTGCAGGAAGGTCAGCAGCGGATAGCGCAACCGGGCGGGAACGGCCTCCTGCAGTCCGTGCCGGGTGACGAAGTCGGCCAGAGCCGCGATGAGCTTGTGTCGCATGGCCTGCTCCACAAGGCGTCCGTGGTCGAAGCCGGGACGGGTGAGCAGATCGGCCCGTTCGTCGGGTTTGTGGTCGCAACCCTGAAGTTGTGCCACCATCACCAGCACGTTCCAGACATCGGGGTCCGCGCCGGGAGGCATCGGCTGCTCCAGTGGCTGCGATGAGGAGTCCGGGCGCACCACAGAGGGTGTGGTCATGTTCTCTCCCTGGTCATGCGGATATCGGCTGGTGGTTCGGGACGTCACAACAGGCGGACCGAACGGTCCAAGAGGGTCAACGCGCCGTTTGCGGTCCACAGACGGTCATTGGAGTAGTTCAGCGCGGCCGAGCGTAGGTCCCGGAAGGCCCGTTCCAGCGGGAGCGGGGAATCGGCGCTGTAGCCCAGGGACAGGCCGGCCAGTTGCATCATTCGGTCCACGGCGGTGAACGAGAGCTCGGATGCGGCGAGTTTGAGGGTGTTGAGGTGGATGCGCACGGCCGGCGAGTCCGGAGAACCACCGGACGCGCGGATGGTTTCGATCTCCTGCCGGACCGTGCCGAGGCAGGCACTGACGAGCTCCAGGTCCAGTCGTACCCGCGCCAGGCGTTCGCGCAGTAGGGGGGAGGAGGTGTCTTGACGTGGATCCCTGCTGATGTGGCGCAGGAGACCGGAGAAGACCGTGCGTGCCGCACCGAGCCAGCAGGCACTCCAGGCGATGTGTCCCACGGGTACCGTGCTGTCGGCTGCTATGGCACGGAAGCGACCCGGTGTCCCGAGAACGTCATCACGGCGTACCGGCCCGCGCAGGTGCAGTGGCCCGCTGTGAGTACCCCGCATTCCCAGTGGGTTCCACCGGCCGGTGGAGACGACCTCCAGATCCGCCCGGTCGGCGTAGACCAGGGACACGGCATGCTCGGCGGCGTCCTCGGAGGCTCTCATCGTGATGAGGAAACCCTCGGCGTGGGCCCCGCCGGTGACCACGGGGGCGGTGCGGTCCAGTAGAACCGTTTCACCCGCGGAGTCGCTGTCCAGCAGCGCTTCGTCCGCGGTAAGCAGGTCACCACCGGTAGCGGCCTGCGTGGTGACGGACGCCAGATAGACGTCGCCTGCAGCGACGCGGGGCAGGACCTCGGCCCGCAGCCGTGGGGTGCCGTGCCGTACCAGGGCATCGACCTGCTGGCAGTGCATTGCCCAGATCATCGCCGTCGACAGGCAGCCGCCCGCCATCGCTTGGGCAGTCGTCACCAGTCCGGCCAGGTCACCCCCCATGCCACCATAGGCTTCCGGCACCAGGTAACCGAGATAACCGGTGCGGCGCAGCACTTCCAGGCTCTTCACGGGGAAGGCCGCCTCACGGTCCACTTCGGCCGCGTGCTGGGCGAGCGCGTCCACCACCTGGGCCAGTCGGGTGGCGCTGTCGGGGGGGTGGCTGTCAGACATCGAAACTCGTCTCTCTGGGGCACATTTCCAGGCGGCGGGCCGACACCAGGTGACCGTCGTCCAGCACGATTTCGGTGGGGGCGGGGTGGCTGAGAAAGCCGAGGAGGCTGGCGGTGAGGCCGTAGGCGCCGGTGTTGGGTACGGCCAGTAGCTGCCCCGATTGAACGCCGTTCAGCGCGGCTGAAGTGCTGAGCACGTCGAGGGGCGTGCACAGGGGGCCCACCACGGTCACCGCCTCGTCGGTGGCCGGCTCGACAGGGGCGGGCGTGGTGCCGGCCGGACCCAGTGGCCGCAACTGGGCGGCCGGAGCCCTGAGCCGGCCCAGTCCCGACATGCCGCCCAGTGCGTTGACGCCCGCGTCCACGACCACGAAGGTTCGGCCTCCCGACCGTTTGACGTCGATGACGGTGGTCAGCAGAGTGCCTGCGGTGGCTGTCAGATAGCGACCCGATTCGAAGAGGAGGCGGGGCCGCCCTTCCCGCC
This sequence comes from Streptomyces sp. TG1A-8, assembly GCF_030499535.1. NCBI lineage: Bacteria > Bacillati > Actinomycetota > Actinomycetes > Kitasatosporales > Streptomycetaceae > Streptomyces > Streptomyces sp. TG1A-8. The sequence continues at coordinate 1,512,044 of NZ_JASTLB010000001.1, read as the reverse complement.
AGCCGGGAACATGCTGGTCCAGGGTGACTGTGAGACCCGATGCCAGCAGTGGGTGGCGGGGCAACGGGCCCGGGGAGGCGAACGGGGCGGGGAAGCCGCCGCCCAGGTCCACTGTCTGAGGGGTGAATCCGGCACGGTTCGCCGCGTGTGCCGTGACGGTGATCGCTTGTTGCAGTTCCTCCAGCAAGGCGTCCGGCGTCACGAGGTTGGTCGCCGAAAAGGTATGGGTCCCAACGGGCCGGATCCGGCCGGTGGGCCGGAACATCTGTGACAATTCGTCCACAGCCGTCACATCCGTGCCGAAGGCACTCGGACGGCCGGTCATGCGCAGCCCACCGCGCCGGCTGCCACGCGGCCCGTGCAGGCGCACCAGGTAGTCGGCGTTCCTGCCGGTCGCCGCGCAGGCTTCGGCGAGCCGGTCACGGTCCCCTGGGGACTCGACGGAGAAAAACGTCACTCCCGATTCCACTGCGGTCCGCAGTTCCCCCGGGGTCTTGCCCGGCCCCGTGTAGAGCAGACGATCCGGTGCACAGCCCGCGTCCAGGGCGGCGCGGAGTTCGCCGGTGGAACTGATCTCGCACGCCAGACCGAGCGAGACGAGCTCGGCGACCACTCGCGGATGGGGGTTGGCCTTGACCGAGTACAGCAGGTCCGATCCCACGGGAAGATCGGCCACCAGCGCCGTCGCGGCATGGCGCACAGCGGCCAGGTCGTAGACGTACGCAGGAGTGCCGAAGCGGTGTGCCAGGTCTGTCAGCAGCGCGTCATCGACGGTCGTCGGCCCCGTTCGGACGGGGGAACGGTGTGGGGCCGGGACGTTCATGGCACATCCTTGAGCGAGGCACGGAGAGCGGCTTTGTCCACCTTGCCGTTGGAGGTCTGGGGCAGCGACTCCACCACCAGGCAGCGGTCAGGGGTCCGAGCAGGGCCGAGCCGATCGGCCAGGGCCTGTAGTACCTCACGAGCCGGGCGTTTCGTAACTGCCCAGACGGTGAGAACACCGTCCTCGGCCGGCGGCACGGCAGCCGAGGCCCTCACCCCTGGGACGTCCAGCATCGCGGCCTCCAGCTCCTGGGTGCTCACGCGCCATCCCCGGCGCTTGAAGAGGTCGTCGGCGCGGCCGACGAAGTACAGGCGCCCAGCCTCGTCGAGATAACCGCGGTCCCCGGTGAAGACAGCGTTCCCGCAGCCGTCCGGCGCCGTCCGGAAACGGCGTGCCGTTTCTTGTGGCGCTTCCCAGTACCCGGCCATGACGTGCGGCCCGGCCGAGACGATCTCGCCCGTCCTGCCTGGGGGGAGCCGGACCCCTCGATCATCGACGACAAACAGCCGCGTGCCCGGCAGTGCTCTGCCCACCGTGCCGGGGTGCTGCAGGTCCTCGTCGGGTTCGGCGACAGTGATGCGCTTGCATTCGCTCATGCCGTACATGCACACCAACGCGGTACCCGGGAACGCGGTACGGAGCCGGTGTGCGTCTGCACCGACCAGTGCAGCACCGGTATTGGTGACCAGGCGTACAGAGGTCGGGCGCGGGTCCCGTGCCGCCAGTCTGCTCAGCAGTCCGGCCAGAGTGGGAACGACAGGTACGACCGTTGCCCCGGCCTCACGCACCAGCGCGAGTTCACGCGCAGAGGCCTCCGCGGCCGGCAGGACGAGTTCCGCTCCGGCCGCGGCGCACAGAAATACTTGGTAGAGGCCGTAGTCGAAGGACAGCGGCAGGCGGTTCCACACCACGTCCCGGGAGCCGTAACCCAGTCGGCCCACGATCGCATGCACGGCGAAGGCCATGGCTCGATGCGGGCAGACGATGCCTTTGGGGCGCCCGGTCGAGCCGGAGGTGTAGAGCAGCAGCGCGATGCTGTCCGGGGTGACGGGCGGGCGGGGGGACCTGGGTGCGGCGCCCACTGGGCAGGCTCCGGCCACCTCGTCGGACGTCACCGAGGTGATACCGGCAACCGTGGCTGCCGCCCCGATGTCAACCCGGTCGGTGACCACCAGGGCGGGACGGGCATCTGTGAGCAACCACTGTGCCTCGTACACGCTGATCGCACCGTGCGTCGGAATGACTGTTGCGCCGGTGCGCAGGGCGCCGAACAGAGTGCGGACGAAGGCCGCGCCGGCCGGAAGAGCCAGCAGGATCCGAACACCGGGGGCCGCGCCGAGTGCGGTGAGCGCGTCCGCCGTTCCTTGAGTGGCGCGGGACAGCTCTGCCCAGGTGAAGGAGGCGTCCGTGGCGCGCAGAGCCGGTCGGCCGCCGTGTCGTGCGGCAGCGGCGTCGAGCAGGGACACCAGGTCACCGGGAGGGCCGACGAACTGGCCGGACGTAGTGGATGCGGTCATTGCCTCTCTCGAGTTCCTAGACTCCTGCTGGCGGGCCTTTGCGGCCGGACCGCAGCGATGGCCATCACCCTCGTGATCATTGGTTCACCAGGGCACGATAGGGACCTTCCACGGTGAGCAGTTCGTCGTGCCGGCCCTGTTGCACCACCCGGCCCCGCTCCAGAACGATCACCTGGTCGGCGTCCTGGACCGCGGTCAGGCGGTGGGCGACGACCACCAGCGTGCAGTCCAGGGCTGTCAACCGCTGGAAGACGGCTTGCTCGGCCATCGGGTCAAGGGCGCTGGTCGCTTCGTCGAGAATGAGCAGACGAGGCTGGCGCACGAGAGCACGAGCGAGAATCACACGCTGCCGCTGGCCGCCGGACAAACCTCTGCCGCCTGATGTGAGAAGAGTGTCGTACCCCATGGGCATCGCGGTCACGTCGGCGTGGATGCCAGCGGTTTTGGCTGCTTCCACCACCGCCTCCTCAGTGACGTCGGGTGCGCCCCAGGCGATGTTCTCCCGGATCGTTCCGGTGAAAAGCCGGGCGTCCTGCGTGACGAAGGAGATGGAACGGCGGTAGGCCATGGTGTCGACCGTGGCGAGATCGTGCCCGTCTACCAGCACCCGTCCCGAAGTCGGTGTGTGCAGACCGGCCAGGAGCAGGGCGCAGGAGCTCTTGCCGGAACCAGAAGCGCCCAGCAGCACGGTGAATCCCCCGCGCGGCACTGTGAAGGACACCTCGTGCAGCACCGGGTGCCCCCCCTGGTAGGCGAAGGACACCTGGTCGACAGCGAGTTCGCCCGAGACGGACGGCAGAGGCCTGTTCCCCGTGCGTTCCTGCTGCGCTTCCATGATGTCGCCGAGGCGGGCGAGCGATGCGCCCAGGCCGGAAACCTGCAAGCACACCTGCACCAGATTGGACAGCGGGACCAGCAGGCCCATCGCGAGTACACCGAATGCCAGTACCTCGCCTTGGGACATCTCCCCGTGGGAGATGCGTACTGATCCCACCGTCAAGACGAGCAGGGGGGCGGCCACTTGCAGCGCGGCGCTGAGTCCCGAGGAAAGGGCCAACTGCCGCCGGCTGTGCAGTCGTGTGTTGAGCTCCTGGGTCAGCAGGTGGCTCCAGCGCTGTCCCGCCACCTCCTCGACACCGGCCGACTTCAGCGTCGGCATGCCTTCGAGCAGTTCCGCGAGTTCTGCTTCGGCACGCGACTGGGCCTCGAGCGCATCGACGCTTGCGTGGGCCTGCCGCCTCCAGGACAGCACCAAAATCGCCACCTGCGCGAGAGCCACCGAGATGACCAGCAAGGCGAGCAACCGGTCGGCCAGCAAGAGCAAGGTCATGTACGACAGGATCAGCACACCGTCAAAGACGCTGGTGAACGCGGACACCGACAAAACCTGCCGAACTGCGGAACTGGTACGGATTCGTTGCTGCAGATCTCCGGGACTACGACTGGCGAAAAATTCATACGGCAGCGTGAACAAGCGGTCGAGAATGCCGAGAGTGACCCGTTCGTCCACCTTGGTCTGGATCAACAGGAAAGACAGGAAACGTATGGTGTACAGGACGAAGAACAGCCCGGTCAACATCAGCAGACCGAAGCCGATGTACCCCGCGCCCTGGAGCGACCGTCCCGGTGAAACCCGCTCCACCACGTATTTGGTGGCCAGCGGGGTTGCCAGATTGAAGCCGAGCAGCAGCAGCGAGCACAGTGCGAACGACGTCCAGCGTCGAGTACGGGGCAGGAACAAGCGCAGGTATCGCCAGGGGGTGTCGGAGACGGAGGAGCGTCGTGTCCGGGCCGCACGCCCCGCCACGTCGGGCAGCGGCGGCACGATCTGCAGAGCGACGCCGGTGAAGGACTCGCCGAAGGTCTCCAGTGACACACGGCGGCGCCCGTGCTGGGGGTCGACCAGGTGCACCCAGCGTCCGCGCACGCTTTCCAGCACCACGAAGTGATCGAAGTTCCAGAAAAGGATCGTGCCGGCCGACAGATCCGCGATGCGCTGCAGCGGGACGCGCAGCCCTCGGCCGTGGAAACCGTACGTCCGTGCCACCTGCAGCAGACGGCGTGCGGAGACGCCGTCGCGACCGGTGGCAGTCGCCGCCCGCAGATCCGCGAGCGGCACATTCTTCCCGTGCAAGGCGAACACCATGGCGAGGCACGCGGCGCCGCAATCACTGACCTGGGCCTGCAGGCGCACGGGAACGCGCGCTGGGCGTGTGAAGTTGGGACGGAGGGATCGACTCCTGGGCACGGACTCCCCGGGGGCCGGGCCAGCAGGACGGTGCAGGAGCCGACCGGTCTGCAGGACCGGGCCCAGCTCGCGGGAGGCTCCTCTGGCTGCCAAAGCCTGGCGGCGAAAACGTGAACGGGGAGCCGGTTCCCCGGCAGGCCCGGTGTCGGTCGATGTCACAGTTGCCCCCCGCCGGGGTGGTCGCGGCAGGACCGGGTGCCGAGGGCGAGGTTCGCGGCGAAGGTGTCGGCGTCGCGCTTTGAGTACTGGCGGGAGTCGAAGTGCAGAACCAGGGAAAGCCGGTCGGGCGATTCCTCGATAGCCAGGTCGATGCCATCGCTGAAGTACGTGACCGCCGGCGTGAAAGCCGCACGGGTGACGTGCAAGGTCCCTGTCACAGGGAAGGCTTCCTCGTCGTCGTACTGGGCGGACCGTACAGCCACGGTCCCGCGGCGGCGTTCTGTGCCGTCGGCGGGGAGCCCTGCGCGCGCTGCGCGCATGTCGGCGTCCGAGACGTGACGGTGACGCATCGTCTGCATGATTTCGGCCTTCAGATGCTGGAGGATCGTGTCGGGGTCGTCCGCCCGCTCCAGGAGCAGAGGCAGGGCCATGGCGAACTTGCCCATGAGAATGCTGTCCCGGGGGGCACGGGTGTCGATGGGGACAGAAATTTCCAGGTACCGGCGGCGCTCGCTCCGGAATATTTCATGCGCGAACCGTGAAACGATCCATTGGAATGGTGAACACCGGTGCTGACGGCAGTGTTGCCGCACATCCGCGAGGTGGTCGCCCATCAACTGAATTTTATTCGTAAGCGCAACCGTTTGCGGCTCGGCAGGCCCGCCCGAAACGCCGGACTTCGAGGATTCCTCCCGACCCCGGTGACCCTCGTGTTCCCGGATCACCGCCAACTTGCGTTCCCAATAGGTCCGATTGACCGTGCGTGAGCGTGTGATGGAACGAGTGCGCTGATCAGAGATCGTTCGTGACAGATCGCCGACTGGTTCTGGCGCGGCACCCGGCCGCTCGCCGCTGTGGGCTGCGTAGGCTCGCCAGAGATCCTGTGTGAAGACCTTACGACTCTGGCCGTCACTGGTCAGCCGTGGGAAGTCGACGAGGAGGGCGTGAAGTTGCGGAGTGTAGCGGAGCAACTGGAACCGGAAGGGAAGTTCCCGGGACAGATGCCACGGAGTCGAGAGGGAACGTGCCCGAAGCCGACTCGCGTAGACGGCGAACTGCTCCTCGGAGCGTGCTTTGACCAGGGTGCAGGTCAGTATCCCCTCAGGGGGCGGGGGTGGTGCCAGCCACTGTTCGGGCTCCTTTTCCGCCTCGCTCACCCGGAGGCGCAGCGCATCATGACGGATCACCACGGCGTGCAGCGCGTCACGCAGGTGCATCACGTCCAGCGGGCCGTCGATACGGAAGGATGCCTGCAAACTGGCCACCGCCCGTCGGCCGGATCGCAGGTACCGCAGTTCCTGCTCCTGAGCGAAGGACAGTGAGAACCGGGCGGGAATCTGGTCGGTGGATGCGTCGGTATCCGTTCGCGCGGGTTTCACGACTTTCACAACTTCCGCAAAAAGGGGCACGGAGGAGGGGTGGGCGGGGGGAACGTGGCCCGGTGCATTGCCCGTACGGGCCGCAAGAGCGGCCCGTACGGGTACTGCAGTTACACCTGATCCGTCGGATCAGCCGCAGTTGAGAGCCGGAACGATGGGCGCGAAGCCACCCAGAACGTCGTCCAGCGCCTCGTCGGAGATCGCCTCGATGTCGACGACCTCGAACATGTTGTTCTCCATAGGTAATCACTCCTTTGATTTTACTGGGGAGGGGTTTCCCTCTTGCGAAACCAAATTTATCAGCGGAGTAATCCGCTACGCAAGTCCGGATGGATTTTTTTTCCGCTTCGAAATTTATTGATTCGGATATGCGAAATTGCGCACCACCTTGAGAGGGGGTACGTGATTTCATCTGTTCAACAAGTCATGGAAAGCGAGAAAAAACTCCTGGGGCAGGCAAATGGAGCAGGTAGGAGCAGGGCCGGCGGCAGGGGAGGAGCGGCTACGGCTTGCGGCAGGCCAGAATGGTTACGTCCGAGTCCAGGCCGAGGCCGTCCTCGTCCATGGTGGCGGAGTTGAGTACCGCGTGCAGCAAAGCATCGCCCGTGCTGGAGTCGAGCGGCTTGCCCTTGTTGAACCACTCCAGGAAAGCCCGCTCTGGGTCGGTGAGCTCGTCGTAGTGGTTCGCGCGGGCCGACAGGGGTACTCGCAGTCGCTCCACCACCCGGGTCTCGCTGAAAACTGCGCCGTGGCGGCGCAACGAGTCGGCGACCTCCCCGCTGCGCCCGGTCGGCAGTTCGGTGCCGTGGGTGGCACGCCAAACCTCGCGTTGGAGCCGGTGCAGCAGCGACTCGCTGCTGGACAGTTCGATGACCAGGATGCCGACAGGTGACAGCAGGTCAAGCAGGTGCTCGTTGCACCGGTGCAGTTCGTGCGGCGTGCCGTACAGACTGTGAAGACTGAGTACGCAGTCGAACTGGCCGACGGTCGCCGAAGTGAGCTCCTGCATCCGGCTGGGGGAGTAGACCTGCTCCCCACTCAGGTCGGTGGTGTTGGCGCGCAGTGAATCCAGTGCGACGCGCGAGGGGTCCACCCACAGAACACGTCGGGGTTGTTGCCCCAGCCCGCGCAGCAGGTCGAGAGTGCGTGTGCCGTCTCCGCACCCGATGTCGGCGAGCGTGCGCACCGGCTCCGGGTGGCGGGCGATGACCTGGCGTACGCACTGCTGTGCCGCGCGAAAGTCGAAGTGATCTGCGATGTTCATCTTCCATCGCCAGTCCACATCATAGTCAAGTGGACCGTTCCGTGAGGTGTCCAATGTCGGAACCTTCTGTGAGACAGGGTGCAACGACTACTCAGTTGACTAAGTTTGACTCGAGATTCACAATCAGTCAATAGGATCTGTCATTATCAAGGTGGTGCTTCGCCCGGAAGCGTAGTCGGCCGGTTTCACTCGAGGCGGTCGAAAGTGCATCCGGCACCCAGGAGGGTTTGGTACCGCCTCATCCTCGAACGGAGAAAATTCATGGACAACCGAGAGATAAGCACGATCGTGCGCGCCCAGGTGGAGGAGCTCATCGGAGTGCCCGCAGATTTCGACGACGGTGACCTGCTCGCCGACCACGGCCTCGACTCGCTCAGCGGCGTGGAGCTCACTCTCCGGCTGGAGGAGGTTTTCGACGTCACCTTCGAGGACGAGGAGCTGTCCTTCGACCATTTCGCCACAGTGCGTGACATCGTGGGGCTGGTCAGCGGAAAGAAGGCTTTGGTCTAGCCGCGGCCGAGGCCGGCTGCTCAAGGTGGAGCGGCCGGCCCCGCCCGCTCATGGGATCTGACGGCCTGCAGCGGCGCGTCCCGATGTGGCATCGAGGAGGAGCAGCACCTGCTCGGTCAGTTCGCTCACCGACCATGTCGACGAGTCCGCCGTGTACAAGCGGTGCCGCTCCGCCAGATGACGGTAGCGTTCCAACAACAAACGTTGCTCGGGCAGTTCCTCCGGACGCAGTGCCTGACCACGTGCGGCCTCCCGGGCAATGACATCAGGCAGATCCGCGGAGCACACCACCGTCACATCGGGCAACTTCAGACGATCGTGATAGGCGTCGGGCAGCAACGCCATGGCGGACACAGTGTGACGGTCACAGACCACCACCGCATTCTCAGCGTGAGCCTCCTCAAAGCCCCGGAGCAGGTCGACGGCCAGTTCCGCCAGTTCCGAGTGCCGGCCCTGCCGCCACAGTCGCACCAACCGTGCGCCGCTCCCGGGCGGGTAGGGGCTGGTGAAAGCTGCTCCCAATGCCTCGGCCACCGCGCGGCCGAGAGTCGTCTTGCCGCACGCGTCGTGTCCGTCGAAGGCGATGACGCGTCTCATCGCGGACCGACTCCATCCATCGTCGGGGCGCTGTCCGCACAGGAGGCCAGCACGGCATCGACGGCGCCCGCAGCCTGTGCCGCTAGGATGCGCAGGGCGTCCTCCGATCCCGGCTCCGTTTGCCAGGCACGCACGTGTGGCAGGAAGCCCAGGCCGCGCGGGAAGCCCGGGCCGGTCACCGGGTGCAGGATCTCCGGGCCGGCGAATGCATCGGGAATGTTCGTCAGTACGCATCCCAGAAGCCGGATCCGCGGGCCCAGCACGTTGGCGATGCCGGCCAGTCCTGCCGCGTGTCCGGTACGCTGCGCGTTCGCGGCGACCACCACTCCGGCTTCGAGGACCTCCACCGCCGTCGTGTTGGCCACATCCTCGGGGACGTCGGCTACTCCGCCGGATCCCTCGACGACGGTGAAGTCGCACGACCGGGCGACCCGGCGGGCCGCGTCCTGGATCTCCGTGGTGGCCACCTGGCGGGACTCCGTCGAGAGGTCCGGCAGCCAGACGGTGTCGCTGCCCAGGCGCCGCACCGTGCCGAGCGGGTCGCCGTGCAGGCGAAGAAGCCCGGTGTGCTCGTCGGTCAGATGGAGAACGAGTGGGTTCATGTCGCTGTGGTACCGGACCCGGGCGGCCCGGCAGTGTTGATGCACCGCCGTCTCGTCCTCATGCCGCTCCAGTACGGAAACCGCTTTGAAAGGGGCGGCGCGTACGCCTCGGTCGTGCAGCGCGCGCAGGGTCGCGTAAGACAGGACACTTTTGCCGCTGCCCGAGCTCAACCCCAGGTAAGCCAAGGCGGGAAGGCCGTTTCCAGGCGTGCTCACGTCTATTCCTCACCAGACTCGGTCGTTATCGGAAGATCGGGAAGTCGAGGCGTCTCGGCAGGGGTGATCAGGAAGTGGCACGTCGGGACAACCGCACTTCACCCATGCGCACAGGGGACGCACCGTGCTCCTTCGTGATCTGCTCCAGCAGTTCCCGCTCGTGCCACGTCTGCGTTGTGCCGTCCCGGTCACGCACGGCAAGAGGTCCCCCGGCCGCCTCGCGGGGGCCGATGACGGCGACGAAGTGGGTCCACTCTTCGGCCGCCTTGCGCACCTTCCAACTGATGGTGTGGTTGCGGTCGTCGACGTCAGTCCTGACCCCGGCCGCGCTGAGCCGACGTGCCAGGGCGACTGCCTCGGCGACCGAATCGTGGTTGACGGGCATGAGCCGCAATTGCACGGGAGCGAACCACAGCGGGAACCTGGCCGGGGTGCTGCCGGAGGCTTGTGCCGCGGCGACCAGCAGCAGCCGCTCGGGCGAGGACAGCGACGTGTGCAGGACGACTGGATAGGTACGCGGACCGTGCGCGCTGCCCGTGGTCAGGCCGAAGCGCCGAGCGTTGTCCGTGTCGAACTGCGTGTTGAAGGTTGAGTAACCGGAACGAGTGACTATTTTGTGTTTCATGTCCCAGTAGTGCCGTCGCCTGGAGAGCACCTCCACATTCAGCGGCCGTCCGGTCCTCTCGCTCAGGCGGGCCAGGAAGTCCGTGCGGGCGTCGAGGGCATCCTCGGTGAGGGTGAAAACCAGTTCTGCCTGATCCGTCCAGTCACCGATCAAGTCGAGTTGGGCCATCACCAAACGCTCGTACTCCAGCAGCGCCGACTGTTCGTCGCTGCAAATGGCGTGGTGGTCATGAAGGGTGAACTCGTCCATGCGGCGCACGCCCTTGCGCTCCCCGCTTTGATTCAGGCGGAAGCAGCGGCAGGTTTCCCAGAGCCTAAGCGGGAGCCTGGAGGCGGGCACATGGCGGCCGGACAGTACGGAGAACAGCCCCGGGTCCGCGTTCCACCGTAGGACCTGGCGTCGTGCGCCGTCGGTGAAATACAAACGATCAGCGAAGGTGCCGGCCAGCGTTTGCAGCGGTGAGCCGTCCTGCCAAGGGTAGAGAGACGGGGTTACCACCTCGTCCCCCCACAAGCGGTCCGTGCTGGCTCGCCGGATCCACTGCTCGGCGAGGTTGAGGGCAGTGGATCCGGCGCTGGTCCATACGAACTGGGGACCGTCGCCGGACCCGTGTTCGATCCAGCCGAGGTGCCGGGGCAGTGCGGCCGGTGCGGGGCCGGACTTCGCTTCCGAGTCGCGCGTGTTCAGCCGACCGTCGGGGGTGATCACAAGGTGGCGTACGGATATGCCAAGGGTATGTCGATCCCGAAGCGTGGGCATCAGTGCCGTCCTTGAGTGGGGATATGTCTCGGTCGCGTCCGTCCCGCATCGGCCGGCGGCTCTCAGGAGCCGGCGGGCAAGAGATCCGCGAAAGCGAGTTCGGTGGAGATGTCACGCCGCCGCAGGGCGGTGCTCAACCGCTCGAAGAGTTCGACACGGGGCTGGGCGGGGATTTGTCCGCCTTCTCGCAGCCGCACGCCGAGCGAGCCGGATTCGGCTTCCCTGCGGCCCAGAACGAAGACGTAGGGAATCTTCGCCGTGCGCGCCGTGTGAGCCCGCGCCGCGATGCTGCCGCGTCCCGCGTGCAGGATCTCCGCACGCAGGCCCAGCTCCCCCAGCTGTTCGCGCAGTTCCGCAGCGTGGCTCTCGAAGTCCTCACCGACAGGGATGATCGCCGCCTGGCGCGGTGCAAGCCACGGCGGCAGAGCGCCGCCGGTGTGCTCCAGCAGGATGCCGATGAACCGCTCCATGGAGCCGTAGATCACCCGGTGGATGACCACGGGGGTACGGTCCTGCCCGTCCCTGTCCACATAGGTGCAGCCGAAGCGTCGGGGAAGCTGGAAGTCGAGCTGGATGGTGCCCATCTGCCACTCACGGCCGAGGGCGTCCTCCATCAGGATGTCGATCTTCGGTCCGTAAAAGGCGCCGTCCTTCTCGGCGACTTCGTACCCTGCGGGACCGGCGTGGTGGTCGAGGACCTCGCGCAGTACGGATTCGGCGCGGTTCCAGGTCGCCAGGTCCCCGACGTAGCCGTCGGGCCGCGTGCCCAGCCGGAGCCGGTAGGTCAGGCCGAAGGTGTTGTAAAAGAGATCCGCGATCTCGAAGATGCGCGCGTACTCCTGACCGATTTCCTCTTCCGGCAGGAAGATGTGCGCATCGTCCTGCCGGAAGGCCTGGACGCGGAGCAGGCCCTGCAATGTGCCGGAGCGCTCGTTACGATGCAGCACATCGCAGTCCGACAACCTGATGGGCAAGTCACGGTAGGACGTCGTGCGCCGGTTGAACACCACCATGGCATTCGGACAGTTCATCGGCTTCACGCCGTACGTGGAATGCTCGTCGGTGGGTATCACAAACATGTTGTCGACGTAGTGCTGCCAGTGCCCCGAGGTCTCCCACAGGCTCTTCTCATTGACCAGCGGGCTGCTGATCTCCTGGTAGTCGCGCCGGTCGTGTTCCTCGCGCCAGAAGCCCAGCAGCCGGTTGTAGACCCGCAGACCGTCCGGCAGCCAGTACGGCATGCCGGGTGCGGTCCGATGCATCATGAACAGGTCCAATTCCCGCCCGAGCTTGCGGTGATCGCGTTTTTCGGCCTCGGACAGTCGCCACATGTGGACATCGAGCTCCTCCGCAGTCTCCCAGGCGGTGCCGGAGATGCGCTGCAACATGGGGCGAGTCTCGTCCCCCCGCCAGTAGGCACCGGCGACGGACGTCACCTTGATCGCGTGCGGGTCGATGTCGCTCGTACGGTCGACGTGCGGGCCGGCACACAGGTCCTCGAAGTCGCCGTGGCGGTAGGTGGTCAGGGTCGGGGCAGTGTTGTCCTGCGCCGGCAGACCGTGCTCGTCGAGTGTGCCCTTTACGATGCCGTCGATGATTTCGATTTTGTAGGGTTCGTCCGCGAAGAGTTGGCGCGCTTCTTGTTCGGACAGCTCACGCCGGACGAACGGCAGCCCTTCAGCGATGATCTGGCGCATCCGCTCCTCGATCCACCCCAGATCCTCGGTGGTGGCTGACCGGGGAAGCTCGAAGTCGTAGTGGAATCCGGTCCCCGTGGCAGGTCCAATGGCCAGGTGGACCGGACCTTCCGGCGCGAATCTCTCTCGTACGGCCTGCGCCATGATGTGTGCCGCGCTGTGCCGGATCCGCTTGAGCTTTTCATCCATGGTGAACCTGATCCTCGCTGGGTTGAGGTGCGACAAGGCGTGTGGGGGTGGGTGTTCAGGGCCGGATTTCCAGGTGCGGCACCGAAGTATCGAGTTCGGCCCGTGCGCCGAGGGGCAGGGTCAAGGTCGGTTCGGTGTGACCCAGATCCGCGTCGGCGATGACTGGTACCCCGGGGGGCACGTGGGTCAGCAGAACGCGATACAGCTCGGCACGTTCGTGTGCCAGGTAGCCCCGGGGGCGTCCGACGAGGAGTCCGGTCACCCTGTCCCATCCCCCGCTCTGCCCGAAGGCGTGCAACAGAGTGTCGACGCCCGCGGGCCCACCGAGCTGGGACTCGCTCCACCGTGCGCCGGGCAGTGCGATGTCCAGGGCGAGCACCACGTCACCGCGGTGCAGCAGTGACCACGCAGGCAGGGACCTGACGTACCAGACCAGGACCTCAAGACAACCGGCAAGGAGGGTCCCCCGGGCGATTCCCGGGCGCAGGGTGCGCCAGCGCACCGGTCCGGTGGACGGCCGGTGCTGATCCTGAGCGGGGGAGTCCCAAGGGGCGTCGATCGGCAGCAGTTCCTCCGTCCACCGACTCGCCGGCGCACAGTGCAGCGGACTGCCGGACCAGGCGGCGAGGAGCCCGTCGCGTGCTTCCGCGAACGGCATCGGTTCCTCGGCCAGTCCCATGCACAACATCGGGCCGTAATACATGGGGACTTCAGTCGCATGGTGTGCCCACCACAACAAGGTTGTGATGTCCGAGCCCCCCTGCAGGACGGTGGGCCGGTCCGCCAGCGACCGGGCATCCAGGTGCGGCAGGAGGCTCACCGCCGCGTTGCCCCCCATGGTTGCCAGGGCCAGCGGGATGTCCGGGTCCTCGATTGCGGCCATCAGGTCGGCCGCTCGCTCCGCTGGTCCCGGTCGGCGGTCGCTCACCGCGGCGGCCGGCATGACCTCAGGCCTGAATCCCTGACTGCGCAGCCAGCTCAGACCACTGCGGAAACGTCGCGGAGTGGTGATCATCGACTGGTCCGCGGGCGAGACCACGGCGATACGGGTTCCCGTGACCGGGCGGGGTACCACGACGGCAGTGGTTGGGCCGCCCAACGTCGGCGCCATGCCGTGCGAGGTGCTCATACCGCCATCCCCTCTGTTCGCAGTCACATTCTCAGTAGCGGGCGGTTGCACCATCGCAGCGTTGTGACAAGTGAGTCAAGTTGAGTTGACTATACACTGCACGAGCCCTTCCTTTGAACCTGCGGCGCCGCGGGTTGAATGAAAGGAAAGTCCGATTGGCTCCTTGTATTGGAAAAATAAAAGAAGGTGGCTGAAGGTCGTCCGCAACCCCCACTGCTGTCCGTCAAGGCATGCTTCGTCCCGTTCGGGGGAATGCATCGAAGTCGTGAATAGGGATGTAATTGGACAAATTGGACTGGTGGAGATGATTCGCTGCGGTGTTCGATGAGTCACGGAACAACTTCTAGTGACCGCAAGCCTTGACTCTCTAGTCAATTACGTGAGTCACTATCGGTTGTCGGGTTTGGAGGGGGTCGTCGACTCCGCCGACCGTGCCCACCGACGCTAAGCGTTGTCCCGTAACTCGGGGCACGGCTGGCAGGTCACCACGGCCGGATCGACTTGTCCGGTTTCACCCCGACTCGCGATCTCGACGGGATTCCGGCCAAGCGGGTTGAACCGGACACTGGCAAGCCGTCTCCAGAGTCACGGGACAGCCTTTAGGAGGAGTAATGAGTGGAGCTCTGGCGCCGGAGCAGGTCCTGCATCTCCTCGACTACCTGACGTGGTTTGAAACCCCCGCGCAGGATCGCTGGTGCGAAGCCGCCGAGTACATTGGCCGCCGGGTCGACCACTTGCCCGCGCCGTCCGCACAGGCATGTCATGCCACCGCCAGTGCCTTCCGTCCCGGCCGGCTCTACCGGGCAAAGTACGACCTGTTGACCGTGCTGCACCCGGACGACTGGCTCGCCTTCATGAACATGGGTTACGCCGGAACGCGGAGTCCCATGAGCGACGATCAGGCACCGGAGCGCCGTATCCGATCCCTCGCCGCAGGACTGTACCGTCGGGCGATCGGCGAAGTACCCATGACGGGCGCTGAAGTACTGGAGGTGGGATGCGGCCGCGGCGGCGGAGCCGCCCTGGTCGCCGACGGTTACCCGGTCCGGTCCGTCACTGCGGTGGACTTCTCGCTGCGCAGCGTGGAGTTCTGCACCCACGTGCACCGGAGGGCACCGGTGTCCTTCGTCTGCGCGGACGCCTGCCGACTGCCCTTTCCGGACAGGCGCTTCGACCGTGTGCTCACGGTCGAGACGACGCACTGCCTCACCCGTCCCCAGTCGTTCTGGGACGAAGCCCGTCGCGTGCTGCGTCCGGGCGGACTAGTGGTCCTCGCCGATGAATGGCCGGCGGACCGGGTCGAGGAACTCGACGCACAAGTGGAGGCGGCCGGACTGCGGGTGCTGGAGCGGCAGGACATCACCGACGGCGTCCTCCGCTCCCTCGACCAGCTGCCCCGGCATGTCGACGCGCTGCTGTCCGCCCTGCCCGAAGGGCCGGTGAGGCGGATGTACCGCCGCTTCTACCGCCAGCGGGTCGGAGGAGATTCCGCGAACCTCTACCGCTCCGGACGCTTCGTCTACCTGCGCGTCCTCGCCGGACGCCCCTGAGACACCCCTTTACCGGACCCTCCCCGTCAATCCCCAAGGAGCTGATCATGAGCAAGGTCTTCCAGCAGGAAGAACACATAAAGAATGTGCTGGAGTCGGTGGAACGCGCCATGTACGACGACGCCGGCGTGCGACTGAAGGACATCACCGGCGTGGCCGGCGCCGGGGCTTCCATCCTGTCGGGTCTCTCGATCGGCGTCGACCGGATCATCATGAATCCCGGCAGCAAGTTCCCGCTCCACATCCATGAAGGGGCCCACCTGCTGTACGTGCTCAACGGCAATGGCGGGCTGCACATCGACGGTGTCGACTACGCTCTCAGGACGGGGGACTCCGTCTATGTCCCGGCAGCCTACCCGCACGGTGTCCAGGGCCCCCTGGATGACAACCCGCTGGAGTTCCTCGCGTTCGGTGTGCCCCACCACCCCATCGACTCCCACACCCGCATGACGTTGGTCCGGAACGACGAGGACATTACGTTCCTGCCGGGCCAGTCCGCCGCGGAAGGTGCACTGGTCCGATGACGACAACGGAAGCAGAACTGCGCGTACCCGCCCCGGACGGCCCGGCTTACCTGCCCCTGCGGTGGGAGAACGGTGAGACGCCCTTCGTCCTGTGGCACTTCGACTTCGCGGGCGATCGTTGGATCGCCGCCTATACCGGTGACCTGCACGGCACCGAACCAATGCCTTTGCGGATCGAGTCCGCCTGTGTCTTCGGCCATGTGCTGCGTTCCGCTCAGTGCGACTGCGGCTATCAGCTGGAAGAGGCGATGAAGAGTTTCGCCCGCCACGGCCGGGGATTGCTCCTCTACGGCGTTGACCAGGACGCTCGCGGCCTCGGCATCGCCTCCCACTTCGCCATCTACGCCATGCGGCAGCAGGAGAACCTCGACACGCAGGCGGTCTATGCGCGCCTGGACGCACCGGTGGATGCCCGCTCCTATGAGCCTGTCGCGGCGATCCTGCGACACTTGGGCGTGTCCTCCGTCCGGCTGCTGAGCAACAACCCTCGCCGTGAAGCGTTCCTGCGCGCCCACGGTTTCACCGTGGAGAACGAGGCGCTCGAAGCCCCCTTGGACATCCACAACATGAGCACCCTGATGCTGGAGAAGGAGGATCTGGGATACCGGTGGTCCTTCGAAACCCACGCCGACTGGCTGGAGCCGTTGCAACGCAGCGTCGAGGGTCATCCGGACCGTACTGCCGCCTGCGCCGTGGCCCCCGGGGGCGCGGTCGCCGCCGGTCCGCTTGCCCAGGTCCGGGAAGAAGGCCGATGGGGTGTGGCCGACCGCTTGGCCGCCGCACTCACCGCCCCCACCGCGGACGGTCTGGTGGTCTACCTCACCGACCTGCCACGCGCCGACGAACTGCCCGTCTATGCCGGTATGGGCGCAGCGGTCGTGGTCGTACCGTTCGCCAACTTGCCCTCCGCTCTTCGCAAGGCCGCTCATGACAGCGGGATTCGACTGGTGGACTGGGAACGTCGCAATGCCTACCGGCAGGAGCGACCGCAATGGCGTCTCACCTATCGCGCCTGGGGTCTGGACGTCTATCGGCGGCACGAGACGGTACGCGCCGTGGCTGTGGGCGGCGCATCGGGCGGACACCTGCTGGGGACGTTGGAACAGTACTGCCGGTCATCGACCCCGCTGGGCGCTGTGCCGCTTCAGGTGGGACAGGACGCCTCGGTGAACTGGGTGGAACTCAACGCCCACGGGAGCGGAATGCCCGCTGAGGAAATCGCCGCGCGGGTGGCCGGCTGGGCCGACGCCGCCCACTGGTGAGCAGCATGCCCGACCTCGCCGCCGGCCCCCGCCGCCCACGCGGCAGGCTGATCGCCACAAGCCGGGCTGAGGGAGAAGGTACGCAGGCTCGCGATGCGCTACGGGTGGACACCGCCCTCGCCGCGCCGGCCACCATGCGACGGTTCGTCACCCTCAATCCGTTCCACCACGATCCCAGCTGGCACATTCCGGTACCGGGGTTGCCGGACGTCACCGCATCATCCGTGGAAAGCTGCTGGCAGGCGCTGAAAATCGTCGACGGAGCCACGGACATCCCGATGCTGCGGCGGCCGGCGCACAAGCGCCCGCCCGAAACTCATCGTGGTCCCGGCTTCGTCTACAGCGCCTCCACACTGTCCTACGGCGGACGCGCAGTCGACCTGGTGACGGCCCGGTACCTCATCTACCTGCCTTCCTACCTCTACGTCCTTGAGCACTTGGTGCCCGACCAGGTGCTGCACGAGATCAGCACCGCCGTTCACGACGGGCGCACCGTAGTTTTCTACGACTGGGACGACAACCTCGACATCGAGGATCCTGCCTCGTCGTTCAGTCACTCCGCGGTACTGGCGGCCTGGTTCGCCGGGCGGCTCGAGAAAGACTTCGTTGATCGTCGTGCCGCCTGGATCAGGCGTGTCCTGCCGACCGGCGAGCAGGAGGAGACCTCTGCGCTCCCCCTCGACCGATACCGGCGGTATCACCACCACTGAAAGGTCACCGAGCCATGCCCATACCTCGCCGCGCCGCCGGTTCGCTGTACTGGCAAGAACAGCGGCTGCGTGGCCGTTCCTCGGTCCGTGAGCGTCTGGAGTGGCTGCGCGCCAACCAGGAAAGGTCCCCGCAGGAGATCGAAGAACTGCAGTTCGACAAGCTTCGAGCGACCGTCCGCCACGCCTACCGCACAGTGCCCTACTACCGGCGCGTCATGGACCAGCACGGCATACGAGATCTGGATTCCTTCGAAGACCTGCGCCGCCTGCCCCTGCTCAGTCGTGACGTCCTCATCCGGGAACAGGACAACCTGTTGTCCTCCGAAGCCGACCGCGCGACGCTGCAGACGAACTACTCATCCGGCTCCACCGGTCGTCGTGCCCAGTTCCAGCAGGACGCCGATTTTCGCATGTGGATGCGCGCGCACCAGCTACGGACCTACGAATGGTGCAGTGACTGGCAGCTTGGAGACCCCTTCGCCCTGCTGTGGGGATCGGAAATTTACTGGTCGTTCAAACAGCTCCTGGACAGGGTCGAGAACCTTTTGACCAACCGCCGGGAATTCAACACCTTCCACCTGTCGCCGGAGCTGATCACCGCGGTGCTCGACCGGCTCGTGCGCTTCCGGCCCGTTCTGATCAGCACTTACTCGAACGCCATGCATCTGATCGCCAAGGAGGCGGAGCGGCGCTCGTTGCACATCCCAGGCCTGCGTGCGGTCCAGGGAACCTCGGAACCGCTGCCGCCCGCCCTGCGCGAAACCATTGGTCGGGCCCTGGGGTGCGAGGTGTACGACAAGTACGGCATGCGGGAGACCAACATCGTCGCTCATGAGCAGCCCGGGGGCGGCCCGATGCTCATTCAGTCCGAGAACGTGTTCGTGGAATTCCTCGATGATGAGGGCCGGCCCTGCCGCGACGGCGAAACCGGGCGCGTCGTGGTGACCACCCTCAACAACCGGTCCATGCCGCTGCTGCGCTATGAGACCAGTGATCTGGCGGCCCCATTGCCGCGGACGGCCGGGACGCGGCTGCCGTATCCTGCGATGACCTCGGTCGCAGGCCGCCTGCAGGATTTGATTGTGACACCCACCGGCAGCCACATCGACGCCTACCTGTTCTCCTACCTATTCATGCGTTTCCCGGAAATTCACTGGTTCCAGGTAGTGCAACGGGAACCTGAGCGACTGCAGGTCAAGGTGTACACGCCCCGCGGACTGCGCACGCGGACGACCGCCGAACTTGTCGAACGCATTCACCACCACACCGGATACCCCTTCACGGTGGAGTTCGAGACGCTGCAGCGCATGCCGGAGTCGCCGACCGGAAAGTTCCGACTGTGCGTCTCCGAGCTCGGAGCCGCGGCTACGGCCGGGAGCACTCATGAACGACGTTGATCCTTGGTCGGTGCTGCCGCGCGAGGAAGAACCCCTTCCGCGGCCGCCCGCGCCCGCGCCTCACCACTTGCCCTGGAGGCCCTCGCGCGACGGGGCCGCAGTCACACCCCTGGCCGAGGCCCTGGATGCCGGTGCGCACTTCGATCTGGGACTGTTCGGCCGTCGACTCAAGGAGGCGGAGGTACTGGACGCGGGGGCGATCGCGGCCCCCGGCGCCATGATCATGCTGCCCTTTGGCATGGGGCTGATCCGGCGCCTGGACGTCCTGGCGCGTGACATCTACGAGGCGGAGGGGTACCGCGAGTACGACTATCCCCACCTGCTTCCCGCCCCCATCCTGGACCCCACCCGGCAGGTGCTGCCGGGGGCGCCCCTGCTGTACGCAGGCGACGACGCCGACTGGGCGGCGGGGCACCGGAAGGCGGTGCTCAGTCCCACCGGCGAGGCCGCGGTCTACACCCACTGGGCCCAGACCGTACGCCAGCGCAGCGACCTCCCCCTGCACGTCTACCGCCGAGCGCGCTACTTCCGTCCGGCGCGAGCCGGTGGCAGCGTCTTCCGGTCGGCGGAGTCCGGCGACGTGTACGAGTTCCAGTCCTGCTTTCCCGACAGCGGCACCGCTGCCCGCGGGTTCACAAACGCCGTGACCATGGCCCGTCGGCTGTGCTCCGCCATGCACGTACCCGCGCTGTGGTCGACACGGCCGCCGTGGACCAACAACACCAGCGTCGCAAACGTCACCGTCGGCGCCGACACCCCGCTGCCACACGGCTCAACAGTGCAGGTGGGATGCGTCTACGACCAGGGGACACGGTTTTCCCGGCCTTACGGGATCGCTCACCGCGACAGCCGCGGCCGCCACTTCACCCACCATGTGACGGGGGCCCTCACCCGCCGCCTTGTGCTCACGCATCTGGTGCTCGGCATGGACGCCCACGGCGAACTCCTGATCCACCCGGACCTCGCGCCCGTCCAAGTCGCCCTCACACTCGCCGGCGGTACAGGCCAGGACCGTGCGGATGCCGAAGCCCTCGTGACCGCGCTGGGACAGCGCAACATTCGGTGTGAGTTGCACGTCGGCGACCGCCGGGAAACGGGACGGCTCCACCGACGCTGGCGCCGTCAGGGCGTACCCCTGCGGGTGTACCTGCAGCCGCGCCGCGATGCGGACGATGCGATCCGAGTCGTGGTGGTCCGCGCCGACACCCGAGAGGAGGCGGTGTTCCGGCCGCGGTTGCTGCCGGACCTGGCCTCCGTACTGCCCGCCGCACTGGGCGAGGTCGGCATCGGGTACCTACGCCGCTCGCTCGCTCTCGCCGCCCGTCGGGTCAGGATCGCCGACCGTGCGACGGTCCGTGACGTGCTGGCCACTCGTTCGGCGGCCGTCGTACCGCTGGAGCCCACTGAAGAGGCAGTTGACGAGGTCGCTTCCTGGGGTCAGGGAGAGGTGCTCGGTCTGCGCCGTGTCACCGCGACCGCACCGTGCATCCACAGTGGCCGGCCCACTGATACGGTCGCCTACGTGTCACCCAGGGTGTGATGCCGATGAACAGCACACCTGCACCACGACGAACCCGCATCGTCGTCCTGACCGGAGCCCCTGGCGCGGGCAAGACGGAGACTGGGCGCCGTCTGGTGCGGCGTTACCGAGTACCGGCGGCACTGATCGACACCGACGCCGTGGCTGACATCCATCCCTGGCAGGCCGGTGAGCGCTTGTACGAGGTGCTCGACCGCAACCTGCGAACCTGCTTGGACTCCTACCGCGCCTGGGGCGCCCGGGTGGTCGTCATCAGCGGAGTCATGCTTCCGGGGCGCAACCTCGAGCGGTTCGCGGACCTGCTCGCCGATCCCACCACCGAGTGGGTCTTCTACGGGTTGCGCGCCGCTCCCGCCCAGCTCGCGGTACGCATCCGCGCCGATACCAAGGTGCAGGAGGCCGACGAGCGACTGACCTGGGCACATCTGGACGAGGAGCTTGCGTCCGTCCCCGCGATCCGTCTGGTGGACACGAATCCCCTGACGTTGGAGGAGGTCGTCGATCGCATTACCGAGTACGAGGCGTCCGACCTTCCGCCAGGTGCGGTCGCCACTTCCCCGAGGGTGGTTCGCGCGCGCGTTTCCGTCGATCGGGACATGGTGCGGGTGACCCTGAAGGAGGCGGCAGCCGTCGCCGGCGCGGCCCTCAAAAGGGTTGGCTTCCCTCGGCGCGCCGCCTCGGACACCGTCGGAGACTTGATGGAGGCGGAGATCGCCGGGGCCCCTTCGCACGGCCTGCTGCGCATTCCCGAGTACGTCGCTGCTGTCGAGGCCGGCCACCTTGTGCCCACGGCCGTTCCCATGACCCGGAGCACTGGTCCCGGTAGTCACCTCCTGGACGGTCGACGGGCTCCGGGAGCCGTCGTACGGCGGCGGCTGGAGGCCCTGCTGACCAGTGCGGGCGCGGACAGACCCGCCGTGGTGGGACTTCGCGACGCAGGACATCTGGGGCGACTGTCGGGCCTCGCCCGCGGTGTCGCCGCGGCGAACCTGGTCCTCATCGGCTTCGTCAATTATTCGGGTGCCGGTCGCAAGGTGGCCCCGACCGGTGGGACTGCCGGGGTGTGGGGGACCAACCCCGTGGTCTTCGGCTGCCCCGCACCACCCGGTCCGCCCGTGATTGTCGACATGAGTACCAGCGCGGTGTCGGAAGGAACCGTCAGAGCCGCCCTGCTCTCGGGGCAGGCCGTACCTCCGGGAGTGCTCATCGACCGCCAGGGGCGCGCGGCGACCGATCCGCGGCTGCTCTACACCACACCGGCCCGTGCCGCCCTGCTCCCGGCCGCGGGGCACAAGGGGCACGCCTGGGCCGCCTTCACAGAGGTCCTGGCGGGTGTCGTGGCGGGCGCCGGACACGCCGCCGACCCGCGACTCCCAGGCAACGGCGGATTGTTCATCGCCTTCCCAGCCGACGCCCTGGGCAACTCCACCGCAACGCTTGGAGCAGCGGTGCATCGCTTGGAAGAGCATTTGCGCGACCTCGGCACCGTTCCGGGCGAACCACCTCCGCGACTCCCCGGCCGGGCGAACCCGCGCCCTGAACCCGTCGACCTGTCCATCCCGACAAACCTGTGGAACCAGTTGCTCGCGCTCTCTTCCGCATCCCCTCCGCCCGCACCCCTCCGTTCCACCACCGAAGGAGCGATGGTTTGACAACCCCCGCCGCTCATCCCCTGATACACCCAGTTCGCCGTTTGACGGATCCGGAGCCCGAGCGCTCCGGTCCCCGACTGGGCATCTTTCTCCTCACTGGCAACAGCATGATTGCGGAATTGTGCGGCATCGTGCCGCTGGACTGGGTTGTCCTGGACATGGAGGCATCACCCATGACCAAGACCGATGCCCTGCACATGCTCCAAGCGCTTTCCGGCTCAGGATGCAGCCCCCTGGTCCGGGTGCCGTACCTCGATCACCACTTGATCGAACACGCTTTGGACATGGGCGCCGCCGGCGTGATGATTCCCAAGGTCGATGACGCGGCTGCTGCTGCGGCTGCCGCCGCCGCGTCCCGTTTCCCGCCAGAAGGCAGCCGCGGAGTCAATCCCGTGCGGGCGTCCGGTTACTTCACCGATGTGGACGGCTACCTGCGTGATGCTAATCGGCGCACCGTCTGCATTGTCCAGATCGAATCAGCTGAAGCCGTGGCGCGGGTCGACGAAATCGCGGCCGTTGAAGGGATCGATGCCCTGTTCATCGGCATGGGAGACCTCGCTAGTGCCCTCGGACAACCCGGCCGCATGACCGGTGCGGCCATGGACGAGGCCCGCGCTCGGACCCTTAAAGCGGCCCGCTCTCACGGCAAACAAGCGGGTATATTCGCCTATGACATGGACCTCGCAGCTCAGTATGCTGCCGAAGGCTTTGATTTGATCGCCTTCGGTAACGAGATAAAATTGCTGCGTGAATCCCTGTTGGACAAGCTTGGAAAGCTGGCTACCTGATCCCTGAGCCTCTTCCAACCTGGCCAGCAGCACTACCGACCACGCCCGGCGGAGCACACGAAGCGCCGTGACCGACTACGGACCCGCTGGTCAAGGCCTCGCTGTCGACCGGTGTATTCAACCGTCGACAGTCCGCTGACCAGCGCGAACATGAGGTTGGAAAAAGTTCTCTATCTCACCGAGGAGCGTGCGGGGGCCAACGGTGGTCCGGGCGAAAACCGTGTCCGAACCGACATGCTTGTCCGCGCTGCCGACCGCGTCATCCTCCGCCCTGTCGTGTGCGGCAAAACGGACCGTGCGGGGACGGTTCGCCGGGTGCGTTGCCGCCCCTGCACGCCTTACTGATCGTTTCAGAATGAGTTGAGCTGCGGGTCTCGTGCTCGACGATCTTGGTCGGCAGGCTGTCCCGGGTGCGTGTTGATCTTGTTCCTGACGATCTGTGGGAGCGGGTGGCTCCGCTGCTGCCGCCCGCTCCCGAGCGGCGCCGCCGCTGTCGGGGACGGTTGCGTGTTCCCGACCGGACGGCACTCGCCGGCGTCCTGTACGTGCTGCGCACGGGCGTCGCCTGGCGTGACGTCCCCGCGGAGACGGTCGGCTGCTCCGGGGTGATGGCCTGGCGGCGGCTGCGGGAGTGGACCGGGGCCGGAAGTCTGGCCCCGCCTGCACGCCACCCTGCTCGATGAACTGCGCCGCGCCGACCTGCTGGACCTGGACGACTGCGCCGTGGACGGCTCGCACATCCGGGCCCTCAAAGGGGGGATCACGTCGGCCCCTCACCCGTCGACCGCGCCCGCCCCGGCTCCAAGCACCACCTGATCGTCGACCGCCACGGAAACCCCGCTCGCCGTCACGCTCACCGGCGGCAACCGACACGACGCCACCCAGCTCCTGCCACTGCTGGACGCCGTCCCATCGATCCGGGGTCTGCGGGGACGCCCCCGCCACAAGCCCCGGCGGCTGTACGCCGACCGGTTTTCGGCCCGTCGGGGCCCACCGCACACCGGCGCTTCACGGAGTGGAGTGCCGCCCGGGTCCGGGCAAAGCTGCACCGCCTCATCCTTGACGAACTGGGTGCGCGCGGAGTCCTGGACTGGTCGCGGTGTGCGATCGACCCGGTGAACATGCGGGCCTGAAAGGGGGAGCTGACAGGTCCGAATCCTGTGGACCGGGGCAAGGAAGGCTCGCGGATCCACTTGATCACCGAGCGGACCGGTTTACCCCTCTCGATCGGGATCTCCGGCGCCAACCTGCACAACGGCCAGGCACTTGAGCCGCTCGTGCGCGGCATTCCGCCGACCCGCTCCGGCCGCGGCCCGCGCGGACGACGTCCCGCCAAGCTGCACGCCGACAAGGGCTACGACTACGACCACCTGCGCCGATGGCTCCGCAAGCGCGGCATCCGGCGCCGCATCGCCCGCAAGGGCATCGAGTCCTCCACACGCCTGGGCCGGCATCGCTGGACGATCGAGCGCACGATGTCCTGGCTGGGCGGCTGCCGCCGTTTGCACCGCCGCTACGAACGCAAGGCCGAGCACTTCATGGCCTTCACCGCCATCGCCTGCAGCCTCATCTGCTACCGCAGACTTACCAAAGGAGACAACCTCTTAGGGCGGTGGCCGAGCGGTCGGCTCAGAGCGTGGGGAGCTGCTTCGCCAGGACGACTTCCGTCCCGCCGTCGGGCAGTGGGCCGCCGGGCTGTCCAGTGTCCTCGAAGTCGTGCCGCCGGTACAGTGCAAGGGCATGCACGTTGCCTGGCACGACCGAGAGTTGCAGGGTATGAGCCTGTTGTTGCACGGCCCACTGTTCCAGGGCCCGGACCAGCCGGTCGCCCACGCCGTGACCTCGTGCTTCTCTGCGTACCCACATGGAGACCAGCTCCACCACGCCGCTGCGTGGCCCGGGAATACCGGCGGCTATGCCGGCTGATTCCCCGTCGAGCTCGGCGAGGAGGCTGCATGAGCCGGGCCCGCCTAACCGCGCACGCCACCGGTCCTCCTGGTCGCGGTCGCCCTGCCAGTCCGCGAGCTTGGACTTGAAGGCGTAGGGGGCTTCGGCGAGGGATGCCAGTCGCATCTCGCGCCACCGGAACCAGTCGTCCGCTGTCAGTATGTGCACCTCAATCATGTGACGAGGCTGCCCCAGGACGTGGCCGAGGGCAACTCGCCGGAGAATCCTCTCCTTTGCGGACGGACGAGTGCGCACGTTCCATCGCCCGGGTCGACGACCCGTTGTCCGACGAGTGCGCCGGGATCCGGCCGTTTCCGCGGTCACGGCCGATTCGCCCCGGAAGGAACGGCGGCCGGTGCTTCACCGGCTGGTGGTGATCTTTTCGATGACCGAATCGGTGATTTCCGCCAGCAGTGCGATCTGGCCGGGGGAGAGGTGGTCCAGGAAGAGGTGCCGGATGTCCTCGACGTGCTGCGGCGCCGCGGCCTCCAGGGCCGCACGGCCGGCCGGGGTGACCGTCACGTACGCCCCGCGTCCGTCGTCGGCGCACTCCTCACGGGCGATGACACCGCGCTTCACCATGCGCGCGAGGTGGTGCGACACCCTGCTCTTCTCCCACCCGAGCACCTTGGCGAGCTCCAGGATGCGCAGCCGGTCGTCGGGCGCGCGGGTCAGCTCGGCCAGCACGGAGTAGTCGGCCGCGGACAGTCCGAACTCGCTCTGCAGGCTCCG
The DNA here is from genome assembly GCF_030499535.1 of Streptomyces sp. TG1A-8. Lineage (NCBI taxonomy): Bacteria > Bacillati > Actinomycetota > Actinomycetes > Kitasatosporales > Streptomycetaceae > Streptomyces > Streptomyces sp. TG1A-8. The sequence continues at coordinate 1,486,228 of NZ_JASTLB010000001.1, read as the reverse complement.
GCCGGTCCGGTTGACCAGCAGATCGTGCATCCGCAGCATGCCGCGCCATGCTCTTTCCTCGACCGGGGTCAGCCAGCGGGGTGCTTCATCCATGGGGCCACCTTATGAGGGGGTGACGCCTCCACCGTCCCCGCGTGCCCGTTCCCTCCGGGACGGCGTCCACCGGCTCCGGTGGCACGACCTGCGTCAGCTCTCCCGGGTGCCCGGGCGCAGAGACCTCTCGACCACCGTGTCGACCGGGGCGCCGGTGCCGTCGCCCGGACCGGCCGGCCGCGTTGCCGTGCACGCGCGCGAGGCGATCACACCACAGGGCGATCACGGGGTGACCGCGGCCTCCAGGTTGTTCAGCACGCCCAGTTGTCCGAAGAGGACCGTGCCGGAGGGGTAGCAGTTGAACGACTCGATCCTGCCGTCGCGCATCCGGAACACGTCACAGCAGGGCACCTTGACGGTCCTGCCGGTGGGGGCGATGACGCCCATGGGTGTCGTCAGGGGCCCGTTGTGCGTTCCGTTGAGGGACAGCTCCACGACGACGACGTCGCCCCGCACGTAGACGTCGTACAGTTCCCGGTGCATGTCGGGGAAGGCCCTGGCGTAGTCCTCCACCGGTCGGCCGATGTCCTGGCCGCGGTAGGTGACGCCGACCGACTCGTCCGTGAAGGTGCCGTTCTCGGTGAAACGGGCGATCCACCCGGGGATGTCCTGAGCCTCGGCCACCTGGTAGGCGTCCCTGATGAACTTCTCGTTGTCGGACATGGAGCCTCTTTCTCCGTAGGGAATCGTGAAGCGGCTGCGACGACGCCGGCGATGCGTGCCAAGCCCTCGCTCCGCACACTCTAGGAAGCATTTATGTGACACATCAACCAATTCGAGGTGCGGGAAACGGCCGACACGTTGGGGAGTTGGTCCTGCGGTGCGGCCCGCCATCAGGCCGTACCCCGGTGGAAGGCTGCCCGCAGGCGTTGCCAATTTGGTTGACGTGTGGAGTACCTGGGATGGCTGTCGAGTCCTCGGCCGCCGGGAGGGGCGCCGTTCGCGGTCGTACGGGGGTCCCGGCTCCGGCCGGGATCGTCGCTCACCGGGCGCGGCTCCGCCACCGCCTCCCCCCGACACGGTCAGCGGTGGGCGGCGGCACCTGCGGGCGGGCGGCCGGCCGGGGCGGCGATGCCCCGCACCCCTCGTCCGAAGCGGGCAGCGAGACGTCCGGGCCGCCAGGCGGTTCCTGGCCGAGCCGGTGGGGGAGCGGTGCCGAGTGCCGCGGAAGCTGGTCACCGACAGGCCCCACAGCCGTGGCGTCGCCCACCGCGAATCGACGCGGCCGGTGGAGCACCGGCGGTCGGAGTACCCGGACGACCGGCCGGGCGGGGGACTCGCACCAACCGGCGCGGCAAAGCGAACGCGCCATGAAGGGGTTCCGCTCCGCGGGCCCAGCCCGGCGCTTGCCGCCGGTCCTCGGCGCACTCTCGGCGTACTTCCGGCCCTGCCGCCACCGCGCTCAGACGACCGCCCGCTTCCCTCGGAACGAAGTCACCGGCCCGTCGGCCACGGCCTGAGGACGGCCCGACCCGTCCCAGTACACCTCGTGCCCGGCCGAACGGACAGCGCCCGCGCAGATGGCTGGTTCCGGCTACCCGGTGCCCACCGTGGCCGACTATTTCAACCTGGCCCTCCACCACCCGTCGAACCGGGCGTCAGCCGGATCGTCCGAACGATCCGCCTCGGTCCCGGCACCTTCCGGGCCGGGCTGGCGCGCGGTGCCCGGCCTCACTCCGCACAGCGTCTTCGAAGGGGGGACCGGCCGCTGGCGGCGGGCGGGGAGGCGGTCCGCGAACGCAACCGGGCCGGACGGAGGCGTTCGGGGCCGAGTACGGCCGGTTCGTGGTGAGCGGGCTGAACACCGACAGCACCGACGACCGGCTGCTGTGAGCAAGGGGAAGAAGCGCACATGCCTGATGTGAAGCACTTCGAATCGATCGACGACATCGACCGGGACGCCTGGGACGCGTTGGTGCCGAGCAGTTGTTTCTACCAGAGCCACGCCTGGCTGCGTGGCCAGGAGCGGCCCGAGTTCGCCACCGCCGGATACCTCGCGGTCGAGGACGAGGGCGAACTCCTCGCCGGGACGCCGTTCTACGACTTCCCGTCCGAGAACGCCCCGCCCCTGCCGGACGTGGCCGAGGGCAGCACCGTGCTCAGATTCGGTACCCGTACCGGATACCACAACGAGTTCCTGTTGCCGAAGGATCCCGGAAGGGCGGGGGAGGGGCTCGACGCGCTGGTCGCCGGTGCCGCCGAGAGGGCCGCTCTGCTGGGCTGCGACGCGCTGCTCTTCGACTTCCTCACCACCGACAGCCTGCGGCTGCTCGCGGGCCGGTTCGATGTGCGGGCACAGTTGCGGGCCGCCGAGGCCGTGGTGCACAACGACGGCGGTACCTTCGAGTCCTACCGCCGCCTGCTCGGCCGCCACGTACGCAAGCGCGAATACGAGATCCGGCGCTTCGTGGACTCCGGGCTGCGCGTGGAGACGGCCTCGCTCTCCGCGTGCGTCGACGAATTCGCGCCATTGGTCGGCCAGACCATGGACCGCTACAACGCTTCCCTCGTCCCGGCGGAGATCCACACGTTCCTGACGGTCCAGGCGCGCTGTCTGGACGACCTGGGCACGGTGTTCCGCTGTCTCGACGAGAAGGGGGAACTGGTCGGCGCCAGCCTGTGCTTCGCCTGGCGGGACACGTTCTACGCCCGGGTGGCCGGCTTCGACTACGCGCGGGTGCGGAACGCCTTCGAATACTTCAACGCCGTGTACTACGAACCGCTGCACCACATGGAACGCAACGGCATGACGGCACTCCACCTCGGGCCCTCCGCCCTGAAGGCGAAGGTGCACCGGGGGGCTTCGCTGCACCCGCTGTGGGCGGCCGTCGTCCCACTGCCGGCCACGACGACCGCCGGGCTGCGGCGCGACGCGGTGGCGGACCAATCCCTCGCCGACGAGGTGCGGGCGGAGGCGGGGGGCGGCATGGGCGACGAGGAGTGGGACCTGAGCCGCGTCACTCCTCTGTGACGGGAGCCGGACCGTCGGTCGGGCGGACCGGTCACAGCACCGGACGGAACCCCGGTTCGGAGCGGTCCGGTCGGCCGGCGGCGGGTCTGCGGACCGGGAGGTCACGTCTGCAGGGCTCCTGCCGGCCGTCGGACAGGGCGTGGCCGGGTAGGCGTGTCCGGCCCCGCGAGCGGGACGAGACGGCCTGACGGGGGCGGGACCGCGGTGGGCGTCGCCGCCGTGGTGGAGGAGACGCCGGCGGAAGACCGCGTACTCCTTGAGGGCGTGCGCCGGACCTTCTCCGCCCCGGCGCCGTTCCGCTCCGCGTCACCGTTCAGGAGCCGCTCGCGTCCCACGTGGCGCGGGTCGCCGACCGGCCGTGCGGTGTCGCCGGCGATGACTTCCGTCCACCGTGGTGATCGTGCCCGACTCCTCGTGCAGGCGCGGAACGGATGAAGACGGTCGGCGCCCGGCCGAGGGGCAGGTGGGCGGGAAAACCCGCCGAAGAGCCAGGGGCGATGTTGGGCTTCTCACCCGCGGCACATGGTTTGCAGGCCCACACCGTCTGAAGCGTACCGCTCCCGGGTGAGCCTGTACATTTCCTCCGGGGGAGGGTGCGTCGATCCCCTCGCCGACCAATCCGGAATGGTTGTACGTTCCTCGGGCCCTGTTGTTGAAAATAGAGGGAACCGGCGACATCGCGCCTTAAGACAATGGAACCGGTCACTCCGTGCTAGTGTTTCCGGATTTTCTTCACATACGGTTCGATTAGGGGTTTGAGTGGCCATATCCAATACGAGTGCCCGAATGCTGCTTGCGGAGAGCAAGGATTTCCGCAACATCTGGCTGGGGGAAACCTCGGCGCATTTCGGTGGACAGCTGACCAGTTTTCTCCTACCGCTGATCGCGGTCACGTACGTCCACGCCGACGGCACCGGAGTGGGACTCGTCTCGGCGGTGCAGTTCGTCCCCGTGGTGGCGCTCTCGCTGATCGCCGGTTTCCTGGTCGACAGGTATCCGCCGCGCCGCACCCTCGTCACCGCCAGCCTCGTCCAGGGCGCGGCACTGGCGGGACTGGGTGCCTTCCAGGCGGCCGACGGACTGGCTTTCGGCCAACTCGTCGTCGTTGCCGCCGTCATCGGTGTCGCCACCGTCTTCTACGAGGTCGCCTACCAGTCCACCCTGCCCAGGATCCTGCCGGTGGGCTCCATCGCCGCGGCCAACGGTCTGCATCAGGCGACGTACTCGATCAGCACCCTCGCCGGTCCGGCCGCGGCAGGCTTCCTCGTGGGCCGTCTGGGGCTGTCGCCCGCCCTGACGGTGGCCGCCGCGTGCTCGGCCGGAGCGGCGGTCGGCGGTCTGCTGCTGCGGGGTGTCAAGGCCCCCGAGGAACCTCGTGAACCGGCACTGAAGGCGATCGGCTCCGGGCTCCGCTACACCTGGTCGCTGCGCCCCGTCCGTGACCTGTGCGTCCAGGCCGGGCTGTCGAACCTGCACGAGAAGGCGTTCCTCACCGTCTTCCTGGTGTTCGCCGTCCGCGGACTCGGCATGAGCGGCACCACCGTGGGCGTGATCACCGGTATCGGCAGCGTGGGTGCCCTGATCGGCTCCCTCTGCGCCAACGGGCTCACCAGGCGGTGGGCCGTCGGCGGTGTGCTGGCCCTGGGGGCGGTACTGGCCGCGCTCGGCCTGCTGCTCGTACCGGTCGTCAGCCACGGCGGCGTGTACGTCGCCGTGCTCGCGTCCGTCGCCATGATGGTGAACGGCTTCGGCGTGGCACTGTTCAACGTCTTCGCCGTGAGCCTGCGGCAGACCATTCCGCCGGAGCACCGGATCGGAGCGGTGACCGCGAGCTACCGGCTGGTGGCCCTGGGCACACTGCCCCTGGGCGCGGTCGTCGGAGGCGCCCTGGCCGACGCCCTGTCCCCCGGTACCGCCCTGTGGGTCGTGGGGCTCTCCTACCTCGTCGTCTCGTTCTGGCTGACGTTCTCCCCCCTTCGGGCGGCCCACACCCTGGAGGAGGCGCAGAAGCTCGCTCGCAGGACGGACGCGACCGCGGACGCCGGCCGCTTCCCCCCGGTGTGAGAACGGGGCCGCGACCCTGTGATCGGGCTGTGGCGGGCCGACCGGCAGCGCCGGCGACCTGGCCCCGGACCGAGGATCCGATCGCCGGTGCGCGACGCAGGGGCGCTGTCACGTCGGCCGGAACGACGCGCTCCCTGCGAACGCCCCCTCCCGGCCCCGTCGACCAGGGGACCGTCCCGCCGTCCGGCCGACGCGAAGTGTCCCGAGGCCGTCAGGATCCATCCGGCCTGTGACGCCTCCGGCCGTCCGTCCGCACCGGTGGTCCCCGGCGCCGGCTCGTGCCGGCGCGGAAGGCCGCCGCCCTCCCGGCCCCCTCAGTTCCCCCGCGCCGCCGCGTTCCCCGTGCGGCGCTGCAGGAGGCGGTAGCCGAGGGCGACGCACGCGCCGCAGGCCGCAGCGGACGTCCACAGGGCCGTGGGGCCGAAGGCGTCCAGGAACCAGCCGCTCACGAGGGGGGACGCCAGTGCCGCGAGCGTGAAGGACAGGTTGTTGATCCCCTGGTAACGGCCACGGCCGTGGGTGGGCGACAGGCGGATCACCAGGTCCACCTGGGCGGGCGAACCGACGATCTCGCCGAGTGTCCAGACACAGGTGGCCAGCAGCAGCGGCACGGGCGAGTGAGCGACCGAGTAGAGACCGAAGCCGACTCCCGCCAGCAGTGCGGCGCCCGGCAGCACGGGGCCCCAACCGGCGGTGAGACGGGTCAGCGGCAGTTGCAGCACCACGACGAGCAGGCTGTTGAGGCCGATGGCGAGACCGTAGGCGCTGCTTCCGCCGTGCCGCTCCAACGTGAGGGGCAATCCGACGTAAGCCAGTTGGAAGACGGTGGCCAGCAGCAGGTTGAGGACGGCCAGCACCATGAACGGGCGGTCCCCCAGAACCGTGCCGAGGGAGACCCCGGTAGGGCGCGCGGCCCGGGCGGGGACGGACGCCGCGGTGCGTTTCCCCCGTCCTCCTCGGGGCGGGACTCGGGCAGCTTGGCGAAGACCACGGCCGCGCACAGCACCATGGCGGCGGCCTGGCCGTAGAAGAGGAAGGCGTAGCCGTGGTGGGCGACGGCGCCGGCGGCACTTGCCGACAGACCGAGTCCGACGTTGGTGGCCCAGTAGTTGAGGGTGTAGGCCCTGACCCGGTCCCGCGGCGGCACGATGTCGATCATCATCGCCTGGAGGGCCGGGCGCGAGGCGTTCACGAAGAAGCCGCACAGACAGGCGCAGACGGCGACGGCGGCAGCGTCCCGGGCGAGTGCCAGCCACACCACCGCCGCCGCCGTGGCCGATTGGGCCACCAGGATGGTCGGACGGCGCCCCAGGCGGTCGGTCGCCACCCCGGCGACCACGGACGCGGCCGTGCCGCCGAGACCGTACAGGGCGCCGACCAACCCCGCGAAGGACGCAGAACGTCCCAGGTCCACGGTGATGTGGAGCGCGAGGAAGGTGGCGACGAAGGATCCCAGGCGGTTGATCAGGGTACTGGTCCACAACCACCAGTAGGCTCCGGGCAGTCCGTGGAACTCCTGCCGCAGGACCTCGCGCAGGCGCCGGGCGGTGCGGGTCGTCACGCCGGTCCTCCGCGGGGCCGCGCGGCGCCCCGCCGGGCGGGTGGGGTCCATCGCGTCAGGCGGTCGCCATGGCGTTGCCCAGGTAGTTGGGCAGGCGCATCAGCCGCTCCCACTGGTCGTCGAGGTCGGCCGGGTAGGCGCTGCGGTAGCGCCGTGTGACGTCCTCCACCTGGGTCCAGTGGGCCGGTGCGGCCCCGCCCGTGTAGCGGGCGGCGAGGTCGTCGTACAGGCGTGTGCCGGGGCGCAGGACGAGCTGGTTGAGCCCGAACAGCGCGGGGAGGCCGGCCGCCCAGTCGACCAGGCGGTCCGCCTGGCACGCGGGGTCGTCGGGGAGACCGAGGAGCACGAAGGCGAGCGGGGTGATGCCGGCGTCGCCGAGCTTTCGCACCGCGGCGGTGACCTTCTCCACCGACACGCGCTTGCCGACCCCGGCGTCCGCGACACCGGGCGACTCGGCACCGAGCCACATGCCGGTGCAGCCCGCCTGCGCCCAGCGCGTGACGTCGCTGCGCAGGACCACCTCGGCGCGGGTCTGGCCGGTCCAGCGGACGCCGGTGCCGGTCATCTCACGGCACAGGTCGTCGTAGTAGGTGGGATGCAGGCCGAAGACGTAGTCGAGGAAGAAGAGGGAGTCCATCCCGCGGTCGCGCAGCGCGGTGATCTCCCGCATCGTGCGGGAGACGGCGCGGGGACGCATGCGGGTGCCGAACGGAAGGTGGCAGAAGGTGCATCCGTAACTGCAGCCGCGCACCCCGAGGACGAGTCCGGCCGGTCCGCGGCGGGCACGTCCCTCGACGACCACCTCGGCGGTGTAGTCGCCGCTGTCGACGAGGTGGTAGGCGGGCAGCGGCCAGGCGTCGGTGTCCAGGTCGGGGTAGGTGCCCGCCATCGGCAGCACGGGGGTGAGGGCGCGGCCCGAGACGATGTCGCGCACCGCCTGCACCGCCGCGGAGTCGTTCTCGCCGCGCGCCACGTGGTCGACGCCCAGGTCGCGAAGGGTGACCTCGGGAAGGTGCGTGCCGTGCGGACCGCAGGCGACGACCGGGGTCCCCGGCCACTGGGCGCGCATCTCCCGTACGGCGTCGCGGCTGGGCGCGAGGTCCAGGGGGTAGCACTGGGCGCGGTCGGCGACGGCCGTGACCAGCACGGCCAGGTCGGGGACCACCCCCGCCGGGGGCAGGGACGCCAACCGGCGGTCCCAGAGGCGGACGTCGAAACCCTCCGCCTCCAGGACTGCGGCGGCGTTGAGGACGTCGACGGGCTGCTGGAGGAAGAGTCGCTGGAACTCGTCCTGGGGGACGACGAAGCACACGGTGGTCATGGGGTCTCCGGTGGTTGGCTGACCGTGCGGGGCGGTGGCTCCGCTCCGGCGCGCGGTCGGCGGGAAGGGGTCAGGCGGTCGGCGGGCCGACGACCTCCGACAGCTGTCCGCCCCGCAGGGCGCACGAGCTGAGCAGGGCGATGCGGTGCAGGGAACGCAGGTCGGGGGCGTCCGCCCGGCCACTGCACAACTGCTCCACGAGACGCCGGAGTGCGTCGCTCATCAGGAACTCGGTGACGTGGCTGCGCTCGACCCGGCCGGCCGCGGTCCGTGCGGTGATGCGGTGGACGTTGCGGGGCAGGGGGCCGTCGGCCCCCCGCCCGACGGGTTCGAGTTCGACGGTGACATGGGCGCTGTCCGTTTCCACCCGCACGAGCCGCTGGCGGCCCCCGTGGGCCAGCGGGTGGCCCGCCGTCCACGCGGGTGCCCGCAGGTCCGCCCCGTCGGCGGCGGGGTCGCCCACCACGGTGGAGAACATCTCCACCCGGACCGGGCCGGCCCAGCTCTCCTCCACGGCGGCCGAGATGACGAACTGGTCGTCGAAAACGCAGCGCAGCTCGCCGGGAGCGGGCGGCCGGATCATGTAGGCGTCGTAGTGGGCGGGCGGCAGCAGGCTGCCGAGGACGGCCAGCATGTGGTGCCACTCGTACCCGAAGACCCCGTGGTCGCGGTCGACGAACCGGCCTCGGCGCACGTCCAGGCGCCGGTCCTTGCTGAACGCCACCCGGATGCGGCGGACGGGCTCACCGGGGGCCAGGACTCGCAGGAGGGCTGTCAGCCGCTTGATGACGGCCGAGTGGCGGTACTGGTCCATCACCGCGATCCGCAGCCCCGGGTGGGCCGCCAGGAGGGCCGTCATCCGGTCGATCTCGCTCGTGCGGCAGGCCGGCTTCTCCAGCACGACACGGGCCGCGGGATCGACGGCGAGCACGCGCGCCAGGGTGCGCAGGTGGTCCTCGGTGGGAGTGCACACCAGCCACACGTCGACGCCGTCCGCGGGCACGTCCTCGACCGTCCGCCACCGTCGCACCCCGGCCGGCGGTGTGACGGCCGGGTCGCGTTCCACCACGTCGACCCGGTGGCCGAGGCCGGTGAGCAGCCGGGTGTGCAGGGTTCCGACCGTGCCGTACCCCACGACGCACACGTGTGCGGCGGCCTCACCGTTCACGCCGCGCCGCCGTCCCGCTGTGCCGCCGTCCCGCCGGCCGGCGCCGGGTCGGTACTGGAGTCGTCCTGTAGGTAGAGGTCGTAGTAGGCGTCCAGCAGGCCGGCGCGGCGCACGGCCTCGTTGACGGGTTCGACGTGCACCCCGGGGGCGTACGCCGCGTGGTTGCCGCACAGTTCGCGGGCGGCGATCAGGGTCGCGGCCCGGTAGGCGTCGTAGCCGCGGTTGGGTATGCCCTCGTACTCGAAGAGGTTCAGGGAGCGTCCGTCACCGAGCATCAGGACGTGGCGTCCGTTCGGGAGGCCGTAACGCACCCCGAGTCCTGGGACGGGCTGTGCCGGGGCGCCCGCCCGGCCGGTGTGCAGCAGGCTGAAGTCCTTGGTGGCGAAGCCGGCCAGGAGGAGCCCGTCGGGGAGCAGACCGAGATCGTCCTCGTGCAGCACGGGTTCGCCGGCGCTGGAGACGATGAGGAAGGGCCTGGTGTCCCGGAGCGCTCGGGCCACCGTGCGGCGGGTGTCGAAGCCGTGCTCGGCCGCCTGCACGAGCATGAGCGGATCGCTGTCCACGACCGTCACCCGGCAGCCGGTGGCCCGGAGCTGCTGGGCGAGCCGGGCGCCGAGGGTGCCGTAACCGGTGACCAGTACGCGCCGGCCGACGAACTTCTGGTTCGGGACGATCGCGCGGACCCGGCGCAGGCAGGAGTCGGCTATTTCGTTGTACGCGATGACGCTCTTGACCTCGGACCTGGCCAGGTTGAACACCGGAAGGTCGACCGCCGGTGCCGCCGAGATGCGTTTCAGCCCGCTGACGGTCAGCTCCAGGGCGGCGTCCACCGGCTCGCTCACCATGCGGCGCCCGCTCGTTCCCTGCGCCAGCAAACCACCGTCGTCGACGACCAGGACGCGCCGGCCGTCGCGGTGCGCGCGGCGGATGAAGTCGTCCACGTCCGTGGCGGTGCGGTGGGCGGCGGCCGCCTCGGCGGGCGAGCACGTTCCGTCGACCACCGAGTTGTCCAGCACCGCACTGCGGTAACCGCGGTGCACGAACCAGGCGTGCACGCGGTGGCGGTTGGCGGTGCGGTCGCCCTTGGCCAGCGCGTAGATCCACCGGCTCTGGACGCCGGCGCGTTCGGCGGCCAGCAGGAAGCCCACGCTGTTCTCCACGTAGTGGTCGCGGAAGATCAGGGCCCAGTCCGAGAACGGCGCTGTCCCGTCATCGTCGGCGAACCGCCGCAGCAGGGGCATGGACCGCCACAGCGCGTCGGCTTCGGCCTCGCTGTACACGTCGGCGTGGTGGTGCAGGGCGTCGAGCAGTGCGCGCGCCCGGTGGGACTCGCCGGGCGGGGCCAGTACGGACGCCTGCCACCCCGGGGCGGCGGGAACGAGCGGTTCCAGGGTGCGGGCGGGCTCGTCCGCGAGGGGGCGGACCTCGACCCGGACGGGCACCCCGCCGAGACCGTCGCGGATGGTCAGCACGGTGGCCCCGGCGTGCGGCGCCAAGGCCGTGACGGCGACGTCCGGCAGTCGGCGCGCGGTGCGCTCGGCGTGGACGAGCGCCTCCGCGACGGTCCCGGTGCCCCGTACCGTCCCGAAGAGCAGCGGGACGTCGGCGGCGTCCGTGCCCTGTTCCCGGGTCTGCTCGACTTCGGCGACGAACTCTCCAGCCACTTGAGCGCTCCCTTCTCGGTGCCGGTCCTCCGCCTCCCGCCGTGCGCCGGACGGGCGCCGCGGAATCCCCAGCCGGACCGTGCGACAAGGGCGCCAGTCTGCGAGAGGCCGGGAGCGACGCGCATCCGTTGCGGGATCGGTCGTTCCTGCGACGGGCGGCGACTGAAGGGGGACCGCCCGTCCCGTCCGGAAAGACTGATCGGCCGACGGATGCGCGTCGCTCCCGGCATCTCGCATGGTGAGTGGGTCGCCAGGACGGGCCGGACCCCAGGGGCCGGCGTGAACACCCACCGTCCTGCACGCCGCGTGCTTCCGGCCGTGCCCACCCGTTCGCCGGGGAGGACGGCCGCGGCACGCCCCGTACCGGCCGCATCGTCGGGCCGGCGGTCCCACCGGAAGGGAGGTGACGGGAATGTCGGAGATCAAGGAGATCAACACGCTGGGCGACATCTGATCGCAGCGGTCCGGGGGCGGTGCCGCACGTCGGCACCGCCCCCGGACTCCGTCGGTGCAGGAAGGACCAACCCGTGGGGCCCATTCAGCAGTTCACCCCGAAGCAGTTGCGTGAGAGGTACGAGACGGTCCTTGAGGAGAACACGTACCAGGGCATTCTCTTCCCGCGCATCCACGAGGAGTACAAGCGCTCCTGCGCGGCGGAGTACACCCCGGCCGGCTTGGAAGCGTTCCGCCGTGCACGGCTCGAGGAGGCCCTGCGCCACGCGGGCGAGCACGTGCCGCACTACCGTGCCCTCATCGCCCGGAACCGGGTCGCGGATCCGCTGGGCACGCTGCGCGCCCTGCCCCTGCTCGACAAGGAGACGGTCCGCAAGGACCCGGACGGCCTGCTCAGCGGCACCCTGCAGCCGGACAGGTGCAGGGTCGCCTCGACGTCCGGCACCTCCGGCATACCGCTGCGCTTCGTCGTGGACGAGGACCACCTCGTTCACACCTACGCGGCCCGCGTGCGCATGGCCGTGCGCTTCACCGACCGCCTCCACTACAAGCTCTTGATGCCCTACCAAGGATGGTTGCAAGGCGGTTGGTTCGAATACGTGGCGCCCGGATTCGGACTCGCCCGCATGGCGGAGTTCGGTACGACCGCGCCTCCGGGCCCCGAGGACGGTGACCTCGCGGTCAGGGCCTCCGCCTACGCACCCGACATCGTCTTCGGCCACCCCTCGTCCTGCCTGCGCCTCGCAACGGCGCTGGCCGCCACGGGGCGTTCCATCACCCCTCGTGCGGTCATGACGTTCGGCGAGCGGCTGCTGCCCGGAGCCCGCGAGACCCTGGCGCAGGCTTACGGCGCACCCGTCACGGACAGCTATGGCATGCGTGAATTCGGCACCATCGCCGCGCAGTGCGCCCAGGATGCCTACCACATCGAGGCGGAGCGGCTCTGGGTCGAGGTCGTCGACGCGGAGGGAGTTCCGCGACCGCTCGGCGAGAGGGGCGAACTGGTCGTCAGCAACCTGGTCAACAGGGCGATGCCGTTGTTGCGCTACCGCACCGGGGACGTCGGCGCCCTCGACCCCGAGCCCTGCGGATGCGGGTCCCCGTTTCCGGTGCTTCGCCTGATCGAAGGCCGCGAGACCTCCGGCGTGACCCTGCCGAGCGGGCGGACCGTCTCAGGCGGCGAGTTCTCCCGCGTCGTGCGTACGCGTCCCGTCGCACGATTCCAACTCGCCCTGTACGGAGACGAACTACTGGAACTGCGCGTCCTGCCCGCCGGGTACGCCGAACTCGACACGGAGCGCCTGGCCGAGGAGCTCACCCTCCTCGTCGCCGGCGAACTGCCCGTCCGCGTGCGCGAGGTGCGGGCCGGGGAGTTCGCCGGCAGCGGGGAGCGCAAACACGTGGACATCGTGAGGCTGCCGGCCGACGAGGCATGACGAGGATTCCCCGCCCATCGTGTGTGCGAAGAGAGGAAACATGAACGAAGCCAGCCCCGTCCAGCAGTCACCGCACGAGATCATCAAGATCGCCACGGCGTTCTGGACGTCGAAGGTCGTGCTCAGCGCCGTGGAACTGGGCGTGTTCACGGAGCTCGTGCGCCGTCCCGCCACGGCCGAGGAGCTGTCCGCCGCCCTGTCGCTCAAGGGCCGCGGCGCACGCGACTTCTTCGACGTGCTGGTGTCCGTGGGTCTGCTCGAACGGGAGGAGGGCGTCTACCGGACGTCCGCCCTGTCCGCCGCGTACCTGAACCCGGACGACCCGGTCTCGGACATCTCCGGATACCTGCTCTACCTGAACTCCGTCTATCCGTCCCGCACTCTGCTCAGCGACTGCCTGCGGACCGGCGAACGCCTCAACTACGACCAGGCGCTCGCCCAGGCGGCGACCGGCCGAGCCGCCGGCACCGCTCCGGGCGCGCGCATGCTGCCGGTCGGCGCCGATGACGACACGTTCGGCGAAGCCTTCGCCACGCCCGACCAGGTCACCGGCTTCGTGCGGTCGATGACCGGCTACAGCATGGGCGCCCACCTGGCCCTCACCGACGCCTTCGACTGGTCCGGGGTGCGCGAGGTGGTCGACGTGGGCTGCTCGGAGGGTGCCTTCCTCGCCCACGTGCTCCGCGCCCACCCGCACCTGCGGGGCACCGGCTTCGACCGGCCCCAGGTCGGCGACCGGTTCGCGGGTCACGTGGGGGCCGCCGGCATCGCGGACCGGGCCCACCTGGTCACCGGCGACTTCTTCACGGACCCGCTGCCCGCGGGTGACGTCGTCGTCATGGGCCACGTGCTCCACGACTGGGACCTCGACACCAAGCGGATGCTGATCTCCAAGGCGTACGACGCGCTGCCCGAAGGGGGCCGGCTGCTGGTGTACGAGTCCCTCATCGACGACGAGCGCCGCGTGAACACCACGGGCTTGATCATGAGCCTGAACGTGTCGCTGGTGTCGGTCGGCGGACTGGGCTACACCGGTGCGGAGTGCACCTCGTGGATGACGGACGCGGGCTTCCGGGAGGCATCGGTGTCCCACCTCGACGGACCCGAGTACATGGTGGTCGGCGTGAAGTGACGTGGGACCGAGGGGCGGCGCGGCTCCCGCCCCCCGTCGGACGCCCCGGCGGCGGGCATCGCTCCGCCGCCGCACCGGTCCGCGGTCCCGAGTTCCGCGGCCGGCCGGAGCGGACGGGCTCCGGCCGCCCTCCTCAGGGGCCGGAGCTCGCCGGTACCACCGCGCCGATCTGCCGGCGTGACCGGATGTGCAGTTTCGGGAACGCCTTGTAGAGGTGGTAGCCGACCGTACGCGGGCTGATGAACAGCTTCTGGGCTATCTGACGGTTCGTCATCCCCAGCCCGGCGAGCTGCAGCACCTGCCGCTCCTGCACGGTGAGCGCCTGCCACCCCTCCTCCGCCGGGGACGGGCGTACGGCGCAGGCGTCCAGTTCACGCTGGGCGCGGTCGACCCACAGCGGTGCGCCGACCGACCGGAAGGCGTCCACGGCGGCCACCAGTTCCTCGCGCGCCGACCGCGGCCGCCGGGCTCTCCTGAGCCGTTCGCCGAACAGCAGCCGCGTCCGGCCCCGCTCGAACTCGTTGGGGTACGGAAGCGCCAGCGCCTCGCGGAACCTCCGTTCCATGCCGTCGGGGTCCTCCTCCAGCAGCGCCTCGCAACGCAACACGAGGAACTCGGTCCCACGGGCGCGGGCCTCGGGACCGCACCGTTTCCACACGGCCAGCAACTCCGCGGCCCGGAGCACCTCGAACGTGCGGCAGGCCGCTTCGATCAGGTCCGACACGACGAGCGAGCCGCGGCCGCCCGACACCGATTCGCCGACATCGGTGGCGGACAGCGGCAGCAGCCCGGGCGCGTCCTCCAGCCGTCCCTCGCTCAGGGCCGCGAAGACCAGGGCGCCCCGTGCCATCAGCCGGACGGAGTCCTGGACGCAGGTGGCCGACTCCCTCAGGCACGCCTCGGCCTCGGCGGTACAGGCCGCCACGTCGCCCAGGATGCCGTGCAACCGGGCGAGCAGGCTCCGCAGATGACCGGTGAGGACGTCCTGCCGGGTACGTTCCGCGCTCGACAGTCCCAGACGGGCGTGCTCCATCGCTTCGGTCCACCGTCCCAGCCATGCTTCCAGACAGGCCGTCCAGTACGCGGCCACCGGCACGGACCCCCACTCGCCGCCGTCCACGGCACGCCGCAGCAGACCGGTGTAGTACGCCAGGTGTCGCTCGGGATCGTCCGTCAGTCCGGAGTCCGGCAGCATGGGGAACCCGGGCAGCGGAACGCGCGCGGCCTCCTGGCCGGTTGCCCGGTCCGCCCCGGTCGCTCCTGCGCCGACCCGGTCGGCGGGATCCCACGGTCCGGCCAGGATCCGCAGCAGCACCAACCCCTCGGTGGAGTCGGCGTCCGGCTGCAGGTACGGAAGGCCGCGCGGCTGCGCCCCGGCGTCCCTCACCTCCGCGAGCCGGGACGGGTTCCCCGCCAGCCAGGCCGCGGCGATCGCGATGTTGAGCGTGTCGCGCGCGAACGCCGCGTCCTTCGCCGTGCGTGCCGCCGCCAGCAACTGCCCGACCGCGCCGGAGGGGGAACGGGTCAGCAGTGTGTGGACGGCCTGGAGCCTGAGGTACCGCTCCCGCTGTTCGGCCGATGGGAGCGGTTCGGCCCTTCGAAGGAGGTCCGCGCAGCGGTCGGTGTCGCCCAGGGCGAGGGACCGTTCCGCCGTTTCGATCGTTTCGACGGCGGCTTCGGACCTTCGGAAGTCCCCGTCGGCCATCGCGGCGGAGAACCCGTCGAAGGCGGGCAGCGCGGCCCGGGAAGCAGGATGCGGGCCGGTGGAGGACACGTGACCGGAAGCCGGCACCGGGCCGTGTCCGGCACTCCGGTCGGGCGCCCCGGAGGTCCGGGGCGGTTCGGCGCCGTCCTTGCCGAGCGCTGCGGTGCCGGTCGGCACGTCCGGAAAGGCGGGGCCCCCGGGCAGGGGAGCCCGTCCGGCGAGCTGGCCGGGCGTCGACCCGCTCGCAGCACGGCGCAGCAGCGCGGGGATTCCTCTGGACGTCCCGACGAAACGTTTCTTCATCTTGGTCGCGCACGCGGGTTTCCGCTCTTCCCGGAGCTCGAGGCGGGCGGTCCCACCGAGTGGCGGCAGGGTCGGCCGCTCCCCTTCGATCCGGCCCGCGTGCCGCTCGTGTCCGTCGGCGCCGGCGCACACCAGGAGAATCGCCGCTGTGTCGATCCGCCGGGACAAGAAGGAGATGACCCGTGCCGATTCCTGGTCGAGCAGGTGGAAGTCGTCGACGAGGATCATGAGCGGGGTGTGTCCCGCCGCCGCTTGCAGGGCCCTCGTCACCCCCATGTACAGGAGGAGGGGGTCCACGGAGCCCTCTTCGAGACCGAAGACGACCCGCAGTGCCGTGCGTTGCGGCGCGGGTAGTTCCTCGACCCTGTCGTAAACCGGAGCGACCAACCGCTCGGCGGCCGCGAAGGACAGGACGGCCTCGTCAGGATGACCGGTGACCCGCAGCACCCGGAACGACGAGGCGTGCGCCTCGTCGAGCGCATCGAGGAAGGCGGTTCCGCTGACTCCCGATGGGCCGCCGAGGAACACGGCCTGCCCCCTCCCCCGCAGCGCGGCTTCCGCCAGAGCGGACATGTCGCCTAACTCCTCGCCACGACCGAAAAGCACCATACCTGCTCCTTCGTGTACTCAACAGCCGGAGGCCGGACGGGGCCCGGCCGCCTCGTCCGTGAACGGTGTCCCGTCACGGCGGCACTCGTCGGTTTCCGGACACGCACCCGTAATGACGTCCTCCCCGTGGGATGCGCAACGCCGCGCAGCCTTGTCCGCACGGGCACTTCCCTCCGCGCCGACGCCCCTGCGTGCCGCCGATCCGCGCTCGCGACAGCGTAAAATGCGCCACCTTTGAGATGCGGACAGATTTCGGGTGATCCGTCGAGCGTCCGCACCCCTCTCCAGTTCCCCGGCGCTCACCGGATCCGACTCGCTGCATCGTTGCATCCGTCACGCCTGCACGTGTGAGTCGATGGGACCCGCACTGCAAGTACATGCAGTTCTGGCCCCCTTGCCCATCATTCGTCAACACTTCGTCACACGTGCAAAACGATGCCTGTCGAAGGGAATTATTTCAGACCCTGACGAGGTGTCACACCAAACAGCACGCAACGCGTGTGCAATGAATTCGCCAGTAACAGACCGCCCGCGCTCTTGTGCGCACCATTGCGCTTACCTCTTTCTCACCTATCTCTGGATCTGAGGCGGGGCGATGGGGTTCCCTTGTTTTCTTTGCTTATCCCTGTTCCGCTGAAACCGGAACGCCAAGAACACACCTGCCCCGTGCGGCCGGCATGTGGGTGGATGCCCGAACGGGGTCGCCCGGTTCGGTGCCCGGCGGGGCGGAGGCGGTCCCGGTCCCCGGTCCTCGGGTGTGCTCGTGTGGCTCCTGCGGTGCGGTCCGCCTGTGCGGGAGGACCGTCTCAACGGCCTGGAACCAACCCCGGGCCGCCCTCCGGCCGACGGCCCGTCCCGGCGGGTGCGCACGGCACCGTCACGTCGTTGGGGGCGGGTGGCCGAGGGCGTGCCAGGATGTGGTGGTGCCGGATCTCGGCGGATGCCTCGGCCGTCGTGCGGAGGGGCACCGCAGGGCCCGTTGTCGCTACTCCACGCTGCCGTCCGGCCACGGGACGACCTCGCCGACGGCCGCGCGGGGCGGCCGGGTGACGACGGAGGCGACCGTCTCCGCGGCGTCCGCGGCTTCGGGGAGCGTGGCGTGGGCTACCGCCTCCTTGTTCGATCCCAGCACCTCGGGCCGTACGTGCGAGAAGGTTTCGTGGCCGCGCCCGCTCCCGTCCCGGCCCCGCGAACTCCGCAGCCGCGTCCGCCACCTAGACCGGCGGATCGAACGGATCCTCCGAACGACGCCGGCCTGCTGTCCGGCCCGCGCGGCACCACCGTCAGCGTTCCTCACCCGCTTCGGCCTACGCTCGACGTGGCCGAGGCAGTTGGCGGATCAGGGTGATGGGAACGATGGAGCTACGGCATCTGAGGTACTTCCTGGCGGTGGCGGACACCCACAGCTTTACCCGCGCGGCTCGGCGCTGCTTCGTCGCGCAGTCGGCGTTGAGCCAGCAGATCGCCCGGCTCGAAGCGGAGTTGGGAACCGCTCTTTTCGCCCGCACGAGCCGGACAGTGCGCCTGACGGAGGCCGGCCGACTGATGGTTCCCCTGGCCGAGCGTGTTCTGGCAGACGCCGATGAGGCGGTCGCGCAGGTCCGCGCCCTTGTCGGCCTGCGTCGGGGACGTCTTCGCCTGGGCGTCATCCAAACCATGGCGGCCGTGATCGACATGGTCGCCGTCTTGGACGACTTCCATCGGGCCTACCCCGACATCGAGCTGCAAGTGGTCAACGACAGCAGTTCACAGCTCGTCGAGCAGGTGGCCACCGGCTCCCTCGACGTCGCCGTGGTGGGGTGGCAGCCCGAAGAACTGCCACCCACGCTGGGACACCGCCTGCTCGGACAGGACCCGCTGGTAGTCGTCGTCTCGGCTGACCACCTCCTGGCCGGCAACGCGGAGGTGAGCCTCGACGAACTGCCCGGCGACGACCACCTGATTCAGTTCCGCCGTGGCAGTGGTCTGCGGCAACACGTCGAGGCGGCCTTCAGCCGCGCCGGAGCCCGTCTCGACGGAAGCATCGAGGTCGCCCAAGTTCAAGACATGGTTCGTCTCGCCGCCCGAGACGTGGGAGTCGCGGTGGTACCGCTCTCCGCGACCGCGGAGGTTCCGAACGGTGCGCGTGTGCTGCGTCTGACGGACCCACTGGCTGTGCAGCCCGTCACCCTGGCGTACGACATCCGCGGGACCTCACCCGCGGTGAACACCTTCCTCGACACAGTCCAACACCATTTGATCAATCGGTGAAACAGATTGCTGGAGCCGGATCCATATCTTGGACGGGGCTTGCAGGGTGCCACACACTGGGAGGAGCGGATCATCTCCTTGACACGTGTAAGGAAACGCCATGCGCCACCTGCGGGAAGCCTGGGCCCTGACAAAGCCGGCCGGGTCGGGCCGTCATGGTCCGTTGCCGCCTGCGCTGCTCGTCCTGACGGTGGTCACCGGTGTCATCGACGCGTTCAGCTACCTCTTCCTCGGCCACGTTTTTGTGGCCAACATGACAGGTAACGTCGTGTTCATCGCTTTCGCTGCCGCTGGAGCCCCCGGCTTCTCCCTTGCGCCCTCCATCCTGGCGCTGATCTCCTTTGCCGTGGGCGCCCTGGTCGGCGGCCGCCTGGGTCATCTGCAACCACACCACCGCGGACGCCTGTTGTGGCGTGCGACTTTGATCGAGGCGCTTCTCGTCCTCGGTGCCTACGGGTGGTTGCAGGCCGCGGACCGTCCCCTGGGGGGCATCAGCCGTTATGTGCTCATCATTCTGCTCGGCGTTGCCATGGGCACCCAGAACGCGGCCGCCCGGCGACTTGCCGTGCCCGACCTGACGACCACCGTACTCACCCTGACCATCACCGGTCTGTCCGCCGACGGCCGGCTCGCCGGGGGATCCGACAGCCGGGCGGGACGCCGGGTCGCCTCCACTCTTGCCATGTTCCTCGGGGCTGCGACCGGCGCTGTGGCCGCCCTGTCCGTGGATCCTGCGGCTTCTGTCCTCATGGCCGGTGCCTTGTTGACGGCCGTGACGGTGTTCGGCACCCGGCTACTCCACGCCAGCGCCCCGTGGACCGCTCCGCCGCAATAGGTGGTGAGCGCCAGATCGGGCGGCATCGTCAACCGACGGAGCAATGGGGCCGGGGCGAGTCAAGGCGAAGTGGGGGCGGTGGCGCTGTGGCCAGGTCGGCAGGGGCGGGGAGTCGTCCGGTCAGGCATGCCTGGATCACGCCGTGCACGCGGGCTGAACTGCTCCGGGCCCGATGGGGATCGATTCCCTGAGAGGACCGGGTCGCGGCTCGTCCGTCCTCCTGCCCTGCCGAGCCTCGCGACCGCTCAGCACGCATGGTCGCGCGGCTGGGTCCACTCACCCAACCGAGTGGGCGGCGATGAAAGCGGTCGCCGTGAAGCCGGGCACCGGTGCTGCCGGGGCGGTGCGGACGTGGGTCCGCAAGGCTGCGGTGGACGCCGGCCCCGGCCCGGGAACGAGTGGCATCCGAACGAGGTCTTCACCAAGATCGACGGTGAGCAGGAGTACCTGTGGCGGGCCGCGGCCAGAACGGGACGGTGCTCGACATCCTCGTACACAACCGGCGGGGCACTGCCGCGGCCAGGTGGGCGGTGGTCAGCCGGTCGTCACGTTCGCCGGCGTCCGCCCCGGCCTGGCGGACCCAGCCGGGCGGGGCCTCTCCGTGGACGCCCAGGTCCTTCGCGACATGCGCGACCGGACGACCGGTGGCGCGGACCTCGCGCAACGGCCCGCTCACGGAGCTCGCCCGGGTGCTTGCGCGGCGCTGGCACTGCTCGTGGTTCTCCTCCGGCCAGGATCACGGGCCCGGCTTCAGGGACCCCCGGAACCGGGGTCAGCTCAACCACGTGGACACGCCGGAGCCCTGCAGGACGGACGCAGGTCTCCGCTCACGACGGTGACGGCGGAGGCCTGCGGTCGGACATCCGTTACTTGGCGGTCGCCGCCTCCTCGATGAGGTGCGTGACGGCCTGGGGGTCGGTCAGCTGGGCGGCGTGCGGGGCGTCGACCTCGGTGGTGCGGGCGTGAGCGCGCGCCGCCATGAACCGCTCGGCTGTGGCCGGGATGGCGTGATCGTTGCGAGCGACCAGGTACCAGGAGGGAATGGTCTTCCAAGCGGGCGTCCCGGACGGCTCGCCGAGCGCTTGCGCGGTGACGGGGCGCTGGGTGGCAGCGAGCTCGGCAGCCGTGCGACCACTGAGCCGGTCGCTGAGGAACACGTCGCGGTACTTGTCGGGCTTGATGTACAGATCGGTCCCGGTGCTTCCGTCGGCCCTGGTGAAGGGAACGGCGTTGAGGGCGGTAGGAACCGGGGCCTCGGGGTTGTCGCTGAGGTGGCTGCCCGGGAAGCGGGCTTCCAGGCCGGCGGCGCTTTCACCCTTGTCGGGGGCGAAAGCGGCAATGTACACGAGTCCCTTCACCTGCGGGTCGTCGGTTGCGGCGTCAGTGATGACGGCGCCGCCGTAGGAATGCCCGACGAGGATGATCGGGCCGCGAACGGTCTTCAGGTAGTCGGCCAGGTAGGTCGCGTCCTCCTTCAGGCCGCGCAGCGGAGTGGCCGGTGCGGTGACGGGGTAACCGTCCGCCTGCAGGCGCTTGACGACACGGCTCCAGCTTGCGGAGTCGGACCAGGCGCCGTGGACGAGGACGACGGTCGGCTTGGGGGTGTTCCGTATCCCGTGGTCGGGCGCGGCTGAAGCACTGGTGGCCAGGCAGGCTGCAAGAGCGATGCCGGCTGTGCCGAAAGCGGTGACGTATGCGGAGCGTCGTTTGAACACCGTGGTTCTCCTGGAGAGTGGTGGATGCCGCAGGATGTCTGCGGCACGGGAGCGGCTGATTCGGCAGGGGATGCCGTCCGCCCGGTGACTTGGGGCCCCCGACCCGGCACGAAACCTGCGGAGCAGGCGCTGACCGGACTTGCCCGCCGGGGACGGCGGAGATGGGACCGGCCTCGCCGGCACCGGATAACGGGGGAGTCCCGCGCCGGTCGCAGAAATCGATTTCCGCGGTCGCGCGGGGGTCGAACTGAGCAGAAAACTCTTGGACGAGCACGCGCGCCCGGCCCGGGATCGGTGGTTCCGGCAGGAAGCAGCCGAAGGGTCGCCGGCGAGGGTGCTGATGGAACCGTGGGCAATTGAGCCGGTCCTTGCGCGGTGGCGCTGCCCCTGTTCTTCGATCCGGCCGGTGAGCCCCGGCCGTGCGGGATCGCCCGGGATCCGTGGATCAGCACGACCGCACCGGCCCTGTCGCTGTCAGCGTCATCGGCACAACCTAACTGGATAGAACGTTCCATCTACTGATGACCGTAGCAGAGGCCGGTCGGTGGGGCAACCGGTCCGCCGGGGGGCCTTTCGTCGGCGGCCGGACGGGCACTGGTCCATGTCCGGCCGCGGGGGTGCGTTTGCCGGCGGCGCGGGGGTGGGCCCCGTCCGGGCCGGCCGGGGAAACCTCCGATGCCGGGTGCTGCGGGTGGGTGGTGTGCCGGAGGTGCCGACGTTCGCCGAACGCCGCCGCGCCGCAGCTCGCGAACGGCCGCCGCGGGCCGCCCCTCCGCGCTTGGCGTTGTGCCTCCGTGCGCGGGGTGCTAGTTTTCCGATAGAAAGAACGTTCTATCCAGAAATCAGAGGCTCCTCATGCCCGCAGCATCCGAACGCCCCGCCGGCACCGTCGTCTTCATCCACGGTCTGTGGATGACTCCCCTCAGCTGGGAGGGGTGGACCCGGTACTTCCAGGAACGGGGGTACGGGGTACTCGCTCCCGCATGGCCCGGTCTGGAAGGCACGGTGGCCGACATCCGGCGCGATCCCTCCCGGGTGGCGGGAGTGGGCCTGGAAGAAGTGATCGGTCACTTCGAAGAGATCGTCCGCAACCTCGACGCGGCTCCCGTGATCATCGGGCACTCGTTCGGCGGCGCGATCACCCAGGTGCTGCTGGACCGGGGCCTCGGCAGCGCCGGCGTAGCCATCGACTCGGCTCCGGTCAAGGGTGTGCTGCCCCTCCCGTGGTCCACACTCAGGTCGTCCTGGCCGGTGCTCGACAATCCCGCGAACCGGAGCAAGGCCGTCGCCCTGACCCCCCGCCAGTTCCATTACGCCTTCACCAACACGCTCGGCGAGAGCGAATCCGCAGCGGTGTACGAGCGCTACCAGGTGCCGGGGTCGGCCCGCGTGCTCTTCCAGGGGGCATTCGCCAACTTCTCCCCGCGGGCGGCCACCAGGGTCGACTTCCGCAACCCGCGACGCGCACCTCTCCTGCTCGTCGCGGGCGGAGCGGACCACGTCGTGCCGACGAGGGTCAACAAGGCCAACTGGCGCCTTTACCGCACGTCACCCGCGATCACCGACTACCGGGAGTTCCCGGGACGTTCGCACTTCACCGTCGGCCAGGAGGGCTGGGAGGAGGTGGCCGACTACGTCCTCGCCTGGGTCGCGCACCAGTCCGGCGGACGCCCCTGACCCCCTCCCCGCACTTCACGGCCCGCCCACGCGCGTGTCGGCACCACAGGGGCGGGCGGCTCCCCCCGCACCGCGCATCCCAACGGCCCTCGGGCGGTCGTCCGCCCCGTCGGACGGACCGCCGGGGCAAACCGAGGCGCCGCCGGGACCCAGTAGCCCGAGCCCTCGTGCGCACAGCCGCCGTCGACCGTACCGTGATCGAGCCGGGCAGGCGTCGAAGGCCGTCGGGCGTCGAGGCGCCCCCTCCGATCACCACGGTCCTCCCTGCCGGACCCCGAGCAGGAGCGCGCCATCGACGTCCAGGCACTGGCTCTGGCGGCCACCGGTGGCCCGTGGGGCAAGGAAGCCCTCCGGCCCCGTGGAGGCGCCCACGGATGGCGTGCGGACGCTGTTGTCGTGCAGGCCCGTCGGAAACGGAGGGCGACGGAAACACCGTCGCACCGGCCGGTGTGTGCACCCTCCTGTGTCGGTGCCGACGGGTGCGCCGGAATGCGGGTGGTCCGCGCACCAGCGGCAGGTAAACAGAAGGTTCTATACTGTTTTCATGACAACGACCCGGACCCGCCCGGTGAGACGCCCGTCCGCGGCTCGGACGCGGCTGCTGAACACGGCCTCCCGGCTGTTCTACACCGAAGGGATCCGGGCGGTGGGCGTGGACCGGGTCATGGACGAGGCGGAGATCGCGCGGGGCACCTTCTACCGGCACTTCCAGGGCAAGGACGACCTGGTTCAGGCGTACCTGACCGCGACCGACCAGCAGATCCGCGACCGGGTCGAAGCGGTGCGCGCCGAAATCGGCTCTCCTGCGGACTTCCTGCGCACGGTCGCCGCAGGCATCGGGCAGGAGCTGTGCTCCGCCGGCTTCCGGGGTTGCCCCTTCATCAACGCCGCGGCCGAGTACCCGGACCCGCACAGCGGTGTGCACCAAGCCGTACTGCGCCACAGGGCCTGGTTCCGCGACGTGCTGCAGGACGCCTGCCGGGAGCTCGCGGTGGCCGACCCGGCAAAGGCCGCAGACACGCTCGTGGCCCTGCGGGACGGCGCCATGGTCGCCGGGTACCTGGGTGACGCGAAGACCGCCGGGGCCACTCTCGCCCACGGCGTCGGCATACTGCTGGCAACGGGCTGAGACACCGCGAGGGAAGGCTCCCCGCCCACCTCCGGCACCGGCGTCCCGCACTCCTCGTGCCGGTCCTTCCCCCGGACCGTGTTCGCCGTGTCACCCAAGTTGACGACGCCCCGCACACGACTGCCGAGCGGAGACGGCCGCTCCGCCACCCGGGGGCGGATCACCGCGGTCGCCGGCCGCACCGCCGCGGCCCGAGCCCGGTCCGGAACCGAACGCCATCCCACCCCGCCCCGCCGTCGAACACCACGACCCGGCAAGGTGGCAGTGTCCGAGGGCACGCCTGGTGAGGCGCTGTTCGCCGCGATCACCTGCGTGCTGGTCGGCGGCCGCGCCCGGCGGGTGCTGCCGCCGCGCCCCGGGACACCGGAGCCGACTGTCCACCGCCGGTTCGTGACGGGTCCGGGGCGGCGCCCGGGGCCGCCCGCACGAGGTGGTCCCGCACCGGTTCGACGACGCGCCTTCGGTCGCCGGCGGAGCCGTCCGGCGCTGCCCCCGGTACGAACGGCCGGCTGATCGTGCGTCCCGGGAAGCCGGAGGAAGGGCGGACCGGTGGACCTCCGGTGGGAACCGCCGTACCCGTCGGCTACTCCGCCTCCGCCGCTCGCGCCTCCGGCGGCCACACCCCGGGGACGAGTACCCCGCACGCGTAGGCGCGGGCGACCAGTTCCGTGCGGCCGGCCGCGCCCCACCGCGCCGACAGCCGGCGCAGGTGGTAGGTCACGCCGTCCCGGCTGAGGCCGAGTTCCCGGGCGGCACGGGCGGTGGTGGCACCCCCGGCCAGCAGGGCCAGCACCCGCCCCTCCACCGCGCTGACCCGCACCGGTCCGGCCTCCGGCCGCGGTGCGGGACACTCGCCCCGCACGCGCAGCATCACCAGCAGCGCCGGTGTCTCCTCCACGCTGTCGCTCACCGGGTCCGCGGTCAGTTCCCCGTACCGCTCGGCCCCGCCGGGCGCCCGCCAGCACACCGACACCTGGTAGCGGGAGCGGTGCCGCAGCCGCAGCGCCTCGGCGATCCGCTCCACCTGATCGGCCTCCTGCGGCCGGAACAGCTCCAGCATCTCCCGGCCGCGCAGCCGGCCCGGCGTCGTACCGCACTCCGCGGCCATCGCCGGGTTGGCCAGCACCACGCGCCCGTACACGTCGCACACCGCCACCGGTACCGACACCCGGTCGAACAGGGTCAACGCGCGGTTGCGCCACACCACCGCGTCCGTCCGTTCCGCTTCCATCCCGCCCCCGGTCCGCCGGCCGGTCGCCATCCAAGAGGACGGAGCAGGTCAATGGCAACTCGGCGGAGCGGGCGCCGGTGCCCTGCACGGTTGTGCGCCGGCGGCGGCCCGGATCCGGTCACCGCCCTGCGCAAGCCCCGCCGCCCGCTTTCCACTGCACGATCGTGTAGTGCCGCGGCGCCGGCGCAGCTCGCGGGTCGACCACCCTGGAAGCGTCACGTCCGCTTCCGCGAGAGGAAGTTGCCGCACCATGCCCCCCACCGCACCGCACCCCGAGCCGGCCGGTGCCCCGTCCGGCGTCCCCGTCGTCGACATCACCGCCACCGGTCCCGGCCGCGCCCCCATCCAGCAGGTGATGGAGCTGATGCGGGCCCACGGGCCGGTGCTGGTGCGCCGGCTGCACGGCCGGGACACGATGTTCGTCGCCGACGCGGACCTGGTCGCCGACCTGGCCGACGAGGAGCGGTTCGCCAAGCACATCGGGCCCGCGTTGGAGAACGTGCGGGAGTTCGCCGCCGACGGCCTGTTCACGGCGTACGACGACGAACCCAACTGGACCAAGGCGCACGACATCCTGATGCCCGCCTTCGCGCTCGGTTCGATGCGCACCTACCATCCCGTGATGCTGAAGGTGGCCCGCCGGCTCATCGACTCCTGGGACCGGGCGGCACACACCGGACAGCCCGTCGACGTCCCCGAGGACATGACCCGGATGACCCTCGACACCATCGGGCTCGCCGGGTTCGACTACGACTTCGGTTCCTTCGAACGGCTCGAACCCCACCCCTTCGTGCAGTCGATGACCCGTTGCCTGGAGTGGAGCATGACCCGGCTCGCCCGCACGCCCGGCGAGGACCACGCGGCGGCCGACGCGGCCTTCCGGCGGGACGCCGACCACCTGGCGGGCGTCGTCGACGACGTGGTCGCCGCCCGCGTCGGCACCGACCAGGGCGGCGCCGAGGACCTGCTGGGGCTGATGCTCAGCGCCCCGCACCCCGTCGACGGCACCCCCCTGGACGCGGCCAACATCCGCAACCAGGTCATCACGTTCCTCATCGCCGGTCACGAGACCACCTCCGGCGCCATGTCCTTCGCCCTGTACCACCTCGCCAAGCACCCGGCCGTCCTGCGGCTCGTGCAGCGCGAGACCGACGCCCTGTGGGGGGACACGCCGGACCCGGAACCGACGTACGACGACGTCGGCCGGCTCTCCCACACCCGCCAGGTGCTCAACGAGACGCTCCGGCTGTGGCCGACGGCCGCCGCCTTCAGCCGGCACGCCCGCGAGGACACCCTGCTGGGCGGCCGGATCCCGCTGCGCGCAGGACAGGCCGTCACCGTGCTCACCCCGATGCTGCACCGCCAGCCCGTCTGGGGGGACAACCCGGAGCTGTTCGACCCCGAGCGGTTCGCCCCCGAGGCCGAGGCGGCCCGCCCGGTGCACGCCTTCAAGCCGTTCGGTACCGGTGAACGCGCGTGCATCGGACGGCAGTTCGCGCTGCACGAGGCGACCATGCTGCTCGCGATGCTGGTCCACCGCTACCGGCTGCACGACCACGCCGGTTACCGGCTCACCGTGAAGGAGACCCTCACCCTCAAGCCCGAGGGCTTCACCCTCACGCTCACCCCGCGCACCCCCGCCGACCGCGTGCACGCCCCGCTGCCCGGCAGCGGCACCGCACCCGCCGCCGACCGCCCCGCTCCACGGAGCCTCCCGGCCCGGGTCCGCCCCGGCACCCGCGCCCTCTTCCTGCACGGCAGCAACTACGGCACCTGCCGGGACTTCGCCGCCCAGCTCGCCGACGAGGCCGTCGCCGTCGGCTGCGCCACCGAGGTCGCCGCCCTGGACGCGTACGCCGCCGGACTGCCCACGGACCGGCCCGTCGTCATCACCGCCGCCTCGTACAACGGCCGCCCCACCGACGACGCCGGTGCCTTCACCGCGTGGCTCGACGGCGCCCCCGACCTGACCGGCGTGACCTACGCTGTCCTCGGCGTCGGCGACCGCACCTGGGCCGCCACCTACCAGCAGGTGCCCACCCGCGTCGACGCCCGCCTCGCCGAACTGGGCGCCACCCGGCTGACCGACCGCGCTGCCGCCGACGCCTCCGGCGATCTCATCGGCACCGTACGGGAGTTCACGGACCGACTGCGCACCGCGCTGCTCCGTGAGTACGGCGACCCGGACGCCGGACCCGGCACACCGGAGGAACCCGCCCCCGCCTACGAGGTCCGCATCCTGACCGGCGGCCCGCTCGACGCCCTCGCCGAGCGGCACGGCCTGGTCCCGATGACGGTCACCGAGGCCCACGACCTCACCGCACCCGGCCATCCCCGCACCAAGCGGTTCCTGCGCATCGCCCTGCCCGAGGGCGTCACCTACCGCACCGCCGACCATCTGACCGTGCTCCCCGCCAACGCCCCGGACCTGGTGGACCGCGCCGTCGCCGCGTTCGGCCTCGACGCCGGCACCGTCCTGGACATCCGGGCCATCCGCCCACGCCGCGACGGCCTCGCCCCGGACCGCCCGCTCACGGTACGGCAGTTCCTGACCCACCACGTCGAGTTGCAGCAGCGGCCGACGGCCGCGCAGCGGGCCCTCCTCGCCGCCGCCAACCCCTGCCCGCCCGAGCGCGCCGCCCTGCCCGGCGACGACCCGCGCACCCTGCTGGAGCTCGCCGAGGATCACCCCGCCCTGTGCGGCGCCCTCGACTGGCCGCTCCTGCTCGACCTGCTGACCCCGTTGCGCCTCCGCCACTACTCGATCTCCTCCGCACCGGCGGGCGACGCACGCCACGCGGACCTCATGGTCTCGGTGCTCGACGCCCCCGCACGTTCGGGCAGGGGTCGTTACCGCGGCACGGGCTCCGGCCATCTCGCCTCCCTGCGCCCCGGCGACACCGTGTACGCCCGCGTCCAGCCCTGCCGTGAGGCGTTCCGGGTCGACGGCTCGGCGCCGGCCGTGCTGGTCGCCGCGGGCACGGGACTCGCCCCGTTCCGCGGCGCCGTCGCCGACCGCGTGGCAGCCCGCCGCGTCGGCGCCCAACTCCCTCCGGCGCTGCTTTACTTCGGCTGCGACGCCCCCGACGCCGATTTCCTGCACGCCGGGGAACTGCGCGCCGCCGAGGCCGCCGGCGCCGTCTCGCTGCGCCCCGCCTTCAGCGCCGCGCCGGAGAACGGGGCCGTCTTCGTGCAGCATCGCATCGCCGCCGAGGCCGACGAGGTCTGGGCACTGCTGACCGGGGGCGCCCGGGTGTACGTCTGCGGGGACGGTGCCCGGATGGCGCCCGGCGTACGCGACGCCTTCCGTACCCTGTACCGGGAACGCACTCCCGGCGCCGACGACGCGGCGGCCGAGCAGTGGCTCGACGCCCTCGTGGCGGACGGGCGGTACGTGGAGGACGTGTACGCGGTCGGCTGAGCCACCGGGGAGGCGGCCCGCCCGGTCCCGCCGTGCCACGGCCGACCACCACCGCGCCGAACTCGTCGTGGACGCCCCCGGGAGAGCCCGTGGCCGGGCCGGGCTGGAGCCGGGGCGCGCTGCACGCGATGATCGCGGCAGCGAGCACATCCCGGGCCGACTCCACACCGAATGCGTGAGTCGGGGCTGCGGACGCACCGGACCATGTTCCGGCGACGCCGCCGCGTCCCGGTTGCCGCTGTTCGTGCCTTGGAGGGGTACCGGTCCCGGTACCGCTGCCCGGACGCGACGCGGCGGCACACCCCTGCCCCGGGGCGGTTCCACGTGCTGCGGGCCTGCCCGTGCATCGGTGATGCCGGAGTCCGGGGGCGCGGTGACGTCGGCGCGGTGGCTCGGGGCCTCCTCCCGGCGGTCACCCTCGGTTACTATGTTCACTTCGTGCCGGAGGCCGGGAGCAAGGGGCGGACGGCCGTCGACGGACTGCTGGGGAGACGGGAGGATCCGCATGCCGGCCGGGACCCCCCGGATTCTCCCCGGGGCCGATGACGCCCGGTTCCACTGTCGTATGTCTCCGGGATGGGCCATCGCTTGCAAGGTGACGACGGAAGGTGGCCTTCAGAAATGCTGAGAGAGGTCACCGCGACCCGCTACGTCGCACCCCTGCACTCCGGCGGCTCCGTGCCCGCGGTGGTCGAGGCCGACGACCTCGGCACCTACGTCGTGAAGTTCACCGGCTCCGCGCAGGGCACCAAGGCGCTGGTCGCCGAGGTGATCGTCGGCGAACTCGCCCGTGCGCTCGGCCTGCGCTTCCCCGAGCTGGTCCTCGTCCACTTCGACCCGGCCGTCGCCGCGGACGAGCCGCACCAGGAGGTGCGCGAGCTGCACGGCGCCAGCGCGGGCCGCAACCTCGGCATGGACCTCCTGCCGGGCGCGCGGGACTTCACGCCCGAGGCCGCCGAGACGTTCCGCGTCGACCCGCTGGAGGCCGGCCGGATCGTCTGGCTGGACGCGCTCACGGCCAACGTCGACCGCACCGTGCACAGCTCCAACCTGATGATCTGGCCGACGTCCGGGACCGTCCCCGCCCATCTGTGGCTGATCGACCACGGCGCGGCGCTGGTCTTCCACCACCGCTGGGACACCTCCGCGCCCGGGAAGGCGTACGACTTCCGGCACCACGCGCTCGGCCGGTACGCGCCCGACGTGCGGGCGGCGGACGCCGAACTGGCGCCCCGGGTGACGGCGGACCTGCTGCGGGAGATCGTCGCCGAGGTGCCCGACGCCTGGCTGACCGGCGAACCGGGCTTCGCCGCGCCCGACGACCTCCGCGCGGCCTACGTCGCCTACCTCCACGCGCGCGTGCGGGCCTCCGCGGCCTGGCTGCCCACGGACTTCCCCACCGGGGACGAGCTCGCCGCCGAGGAGGCCCGGCGGGCGGCGAGGACCCAGCAGGGCCGGCCGAACTGGCTCAAGCGGGTCCCGGACCTGCACGGCGAGCCGGCCGCCGCACGGGAGCGGCCGGTGCACCCGGGATGACGTCCGGGGGCACCCCCGCGCGGCGCGTGCGGACCGGGTACCGCACGCGGTACCGCCGGCTGCCGCGCGCCGCCCGGCCGGCGCGGGAACCGCCCGCCGCCTTCGGGGCGGCCCCGGCGGAGCCGTCCCCCAAGCCCGGCACCGGCGTCGTCCGCGCGGTGCGCGCGGACGACGAGGTGGTGCGGCACCGCCGCGAGCAGGGCCTCCCCGGGCCCGCGGCGGTCGAGCGCGCCGTACGCGACCGCGTGGCCCCGGGCGTGGCCCCGGACCACGCGGACCGGCCGGGCCTCAGCCGGCCAGCCGCTCGTACGCCGGCAGGGTGAGGAAGTCGGTGTAGTCCTCGTCCAGGGCCACCTGGAGCAGCAGGTCGTGCGCCTCCTGCCAGTGGCCCGCGGCGAAGGCCTCCTCGCCGATCTCCCCGCGGACGGCGGCGAGCTCCTCGGCGGCGATCGCGCGGGCCAGCCCGGGCGTGGCCTTCTCTCCGTTGTCGAACTCCACGCCCGCGTTGATCCACTGCCAGATCTGCGAACGGGAGATCTCCGCGGTGGCCGCGTCCTCCATCAGGTTGAAGATGGCGACCGCGCCCTGCCCGCGCAGCCAGGCCTCGATGTAGCGGATGCCGACCCGGACGGCGTTGACGAGCCCGTCGTACGTCGGCCTGGCGTCGAGGGAGTCGACGGCGATCAGGTCGGCCGCCGTGACGTGCACGTCCTCGCGGAGCCGGTCCTTCTGGTGCGGCTTGTCGCCGAGGACCCGGTCGAAGGACTCCATGGCGATCGGCACCAGGTCGGGATGGGCGACCCAGGAGCCGTCGAAACCGTCGTCCGCCTCGCGGTCCTTGTCGGCGCGGACCTTCTCGAAGGCCGCCTCGTTGACCTCGGCGTCGCCGCGGGACGGGATGAACGCCGCCATGCCGCCGATCGCGTGCGCCCCGCGCTTGTGGCAGGTGCGCACGAGGAGCTCGGTGTACGCCCGCATGAACGGGGCGGTCATCGTCACCGCGTTGCGGTCCGGCAGGACGAACCTCGGCCCGCCGTCACGGAAGTTCTTCACGATGGAGAACAGGTAGTCCCAGCGTCCCGCGTTCAGCCCCGAGGCGTGGTCGCGCAGTTCGTAGAGGATCTCCTCCATCTCGTAGGCCGCGGTGATCGTCTCGATCAGCACGGTGGCGCGGACGGTGCCCCGCGGGATGTCGGCGTGGTCCTGCGCGAAGACGAACACGTCGTTCCACAGGCGGGCTTCGAGGTACGACTCGGTCTTGGGCAGGTAGAAGTACGGGCCCTTGCCGAGCTTCAGCAGACGCCGGGCGTTGTGGAAGAAGTACAGGCCGAAGTCCACCAGCGCGCCCGGCACCGGGGTGCCGTCGGCGTCGGCCAGGTGACGCTCGTTCAGGTGCCAGCCGCGCGGGCGCACGACGACGGTCGCCAGCTCCTCGTCCGGGCGCAGTGCGTACGACTTGCCGGTGCGCTCGTCCGTGAAGTCGATGGAACGCGTGTGGGCGTCGATCAGGTTGAGCTGGCCGAGGACCACGTTCCTCCAGGTGGGCGCGGAGGCGTCCTCGAAGTCGGCGAGCCAGACCCGCGCGCCCGAGTTGAGCGCGTTGACGGTCATCCTGCGGTCGGTGGGGCCGGTGATCTCGACCCGCCGGTCGTTCAGCGCGGCCGGGGCCGGGGCGACCCGCCAGGAGTCGTCCGCGCGGACGGCGGCCGTCTCCGGGAGGAAGTCGAGCGTGCAGGTGCGGGCGATCTCGGCGCGGCGCCCGGCCCGGCGGGCGAGGAGTTCGTCACGGCGCGGGGTGAACCGCCGGTGCAGCTCGGCGACGAAGGCGAGCGCCGCGCCGGTGAGGACCTCCTCCTGCCGGGGCAGGGGCTCGGCGTCGACGACGGCCAGCGGGGACGGCGCTGGTGCGGCCATGAGCTGTCACTTCCTTCAGCGGTGGCACCGGATGCCCGGGGCACGGGCAGGACGGGCCGCGCCGGGTGCGCGGACCGGTGCTTCTGGTTGGTGGATAGTAGTTTCCTCATCGTGGAGCTTCAATGACGTGCCGGTGCCGGTGCCGGTGCCGGTGCCGGTGCCGGTGCCGCGGTTCGCCGGGAGGGGCGGGGCGGTGCTCAGCGCGGCCCCGTTCCCTCGAGGCGGCCCAGGTCGGCCTCGGTGTCGATGTCGTACGGCTCGGCCACGTCCGCGCACTCCACGAGGCGGACCGCCGCCGCGTGCTCCGCCAGGTAGGACCGGGCGCCCCGGTCGCCGGTGGCGGCCGCCGCGACGCCCGGCCAGTGGGCCGCGCCGAGAAGGACGGGATGCCCGCGCACACCGTCGTACGCGGCCGACGCCAGCGTCTCCTCGTCCTCGAACGCGCCGAGCACCCGGGCCACCGCCCCGGCCCCGATCCCCGGCTGGTCGACCAGCGAGACCAGTGCGGCCCGCGCACCCGTACCGGCCAGCGAGCCGAGTCCCGCGCGCAGCGAGGAACCCATGCCCCGGGCCCAGTCCGGGTTGTCCACGAGCGCGCAGCCGGTCAGTTCGGCCCGCGCCCGCACGTCGGCCGCGCGGGCGCCGAGGACCACGTGGATCCGGTCGCAGCCCGCCGCGCGCAGCACCCCGGCCGCGTGCTCCACGAGCGGCCGGCCCCGGTGCTCCAGCAGTGCCTTGGGCCGCCCGCCGAGCCGCCGTCCGCCGCCCGCGGCGAGCAGCAGCCCGGCGACACCCGCTGCGCGGCCCCGATCGTCCTGGTTGTCCGTCATGGCTCCTGCATACCCGACCGGGAGGCCGGCGGCGGGGTTTCCCGGGCCGGTTTTCGGCCGCCCCGTGGCGCCCCGCACGCGGCGGCGTTCACCGACCGGCGGTCCGGCGGTCCGGCGGTCCGGCGGTCCGGCGGTCCGGCGGTCCGGCACCCGGCCACCGCTCCGGCGCGCCGGGGGAGTGCACGGCGCGGACGGCGGACGGCGGGCGGGGGCGGGGGAGTGCCGGGGGCGGGGGAGTGAGGGCGCGCCCCCGGGGACCCCGGCGGGTACGCCCGGACGCACCCCGGAGGTGCCGGCAGGTGCGGTGCCCGCCGTCCTCAGGCCCCCGAACTCGCCAGCGTCCGGGACAGGTCCAGGGCCACCTGCTGGAGCACCGGCACGATCTGCTCCGTGGCCGCCTCGGTGACCCGGCCCGCCGGGCCCGAGATGGAGATCGCGGCGGCGCTGGGCGAGCCGGGGACGCCGACCGCGAGGCAGCGCACGCCGATCTCCTGCTCGCTGTCGTCCAGCGCGTACCCCAGCCGGCGCACTTCCTCCAGCGCGGCCAGGAACCCGTCCGGCGTGGTGATCGTCTTCTCCGTCGCGGCCGGCATCCCGGTCCGGGAGAGCAGCGCACGCACCTCGTCGTCGGGCACGCCCGCCAGCAGTGCCTTGCCCACCCCGGTGGAGTGCGGCAGCACCCGCCGGCCGACCTCGGTGAACATGCGCATCGAGTGCTTGGACGGCACCTGGGCCACGTACACGACCTCGTCGCCGTCCAGCAGCGCCATGTTCGCCGTCTCGCCGGTCTCCTCGACCAGCCGGGCGAGGTGGGGGCGGGCCCAGGTGCCGAGCAGCCGGGACGCGGACTCGCCGAGCCGGATCAGCCGGGGGCCGAGCGCGTACCGGCGGTTCGCCTGCTGGCGTACGTAGCCGCAGGCCACCAGCGTGCGCATCAGCCGGTGGATGGTCGGCAGCGGCAGTCCGCTGCTCGCGGACAACTCGCTCAGGCCGACCTCGCCGCCCGCGTCCGCCATCCGCTCCAGCAGGTCGAAGGCGCGCTCCAGGGACTGGACCCCGCCGGCGGAGGACCTGGCGGAGTCGGTGGTGCTGGCGCTGGACGTCGGCACGGCGCGTTCCTTTCGGGGCTGGCGGGAAGGTCAGAAGCCTACCCGGCGGCCGGTCGGCTCCCTGTGGGTGCGAAAGTGCATTCTGCCTGCCGGAACCCTTGTCCCGCCTTATGGAAACCCCTAGAGGGGCTGCCGGAGGTGCCGTCCGGAAGTGTGCCCCTTGACGGCAGGGGGGCGGGAGTGAAGACTCCTTCAACAGAACGTTGAAGTCCGTTACGGGGGTGTAAACACCCTTTCACGGGCGTGAACGGCGGTGGAGAGGGGCCCGGGTGTCCGACGCCGAACTGGTGCTGCGCTCGACGCGCGTCGTCACCCCCCGAGGGACGCGGGCCGCCACGGTCGCCGTCTCCGCCGGGACGATCACGGCCGTCCTGCCGTACGACGCGGCGGTCCCCGCCACGGCCCGGCTGGAGGACGTCGGCGACCACGTGCTGCTGCCCGGCCTGGTCGACACCCACGTGCACGTCAACGATCCCGGCCGCACCGAGTGGGAGGGGTTCTGGACCGCCACGCGCGCGGCGGCGGCCGGCGGCATCACCACCCTGATCGACATGCCGCTCAACTCGCTGCCCCCGACCACCACGGTCGGCAACCTGCGGACCAAGCGGGAGGCCGCCGCGGGCAGGGTCCACGTCGACGTCGGCTTCTGGGGCGGAGCCCTGCCCGACAACACCGAGCACCTGCGCCCGCTGCACGACGCCGGGGTCTTCGGCTTCAAGGCGTTCCTGTCGCCGTCGGGCGTGGAGGAGTTCCCGCACCTGGACCGGGCGCAGCTCGCCCGGACCCTGTCCGGGACCACCGGCTTCGGCGGCCTGCTGATCGTGCACGCCGAGGACCCGCACTACCTGGCCGCCGCCCCGCAGCGGGGCGGCCCCCGGTACGCCGACTTCCTCGCCTCCCGCCCCCGCAGCGCCGAGGACACGGCCGTCGCCGCCCTCGTCGCGGAGGCCGGGCGCCTCGGCGCGCGCGTGCACATCCTGCACCTGTCCTCCAGCGACGCGCTCCCGCTGATCGCGGCCGCCCGCGCCGAGGGCGTCCGCGTCACCGTGGAGACCTGCCCGCACTACCTCACCCTGACCGCCGAGGAAGTGCCGGACGGCGCCAGCGAGTTCAAGTGCTGCCCGCCCATCCGCGAGGCCGCCAACCAGGACCTGCTGTGGCGGGCCCTGGCCGACGGCACCATCGACTGCGTGGTCACCGACCACTCGCCCTCCACGGCCGACCTGAAGACCGGCGACTTCGCCACCGCCTGGGGCGGCATCTCCGGCCTCCAGCTGAGCCTGTCCGCCGTGTGGACCGAGGCCCGCAGGCGCGGTCACGGCCTGGAGGACGTGGTCCGCTGGATGTCGGCGCGCACGGCCGCCCTGGCCGGCCTCGGCCGCAAGGGCGCCATCGAGGCCGGCCGCGACGCCGACTTCGCCGTCCTCGCCCCCGACGAGACCTTCACCGTCGACCCGGCCGGCCTCCAGCACCGCAACCGCGTCACCGCGTACGCCGGCCGGACCCTGTACGGCGTCGTCAAGTCCACCTGGCTGCGCGGCGAGCGCATCGCCGGGGACGGCGGGTTCACCGAACCGAAGGGCACGCTGCTCACCCGCCCGCGGTGAGCCGCCCCGCACCCGCACCGGCCGACTCCCGGAAGGAACCCCTGGTCACCGTGACGGCGACACCGACGTTCACCGGCGGCGCGAACCCCTACGAAGGCGGTGACCCGTACGCCGACCACCGCACCGCCGACTTCCCCTTCACCCACTACGCCGACCTCGCCGACCGGCGGCTCGGCGCCGGTGTGATCGCCGCCAACGACGAGTTCTTCGCCCAGCGGGAGAACCTGCTGCTGCCCGGGCGCGCCGAGTTCGACCCCGGGCACTTCGGGCACAAGGGCAAGGTCATGGACGGCTGGGAGACCCGCCGCCGGCGCGGCACCGGCGCCGAGCACCCCTGGCCGGCGGCCGACGACCACGACTGGGCCCTGGTCCGCCTCGGCGCGCCGGGCGTGGTCCGCGGCGTCGTCGTCGACACGGCCCACTTCCGCGGCAACCACCCGCAGGCGGTCTCCGTCGAGGCCGCGTCGGTGCCGGGCTCCCCCTCCCCGGAGGAGTTGCAGGGCGACGGCGTGAGGTGGACGACCCTGGTGCCCCGCACGCCGGTCGGCGGCCACGCGGCGAACGGCTTCACCGTCCGCGTCGAGCGGCGCTTCACGCACCTGCGCGTCAACCAGTACCCCGACGGCGGCATCGCCCGCCTGCGCGTGCACGGCGAGGTCGTGCCCGACCCGGCCTGGCTGGCGGCCCTGGGCACGTTCGACGTGGTCGCCCTGGAGAACGGAGGCCGGGTCGAGGACGCCTCCGACCTCTTCTACTCGCCGGCCGCCAACACCATCCGGCCGGGCCGCTCCCACAGGATGGACGACGGCTGGGAGACGCGCCGCCGCCGCGACCGGGGCAACGACTGGATCCGCTACCGGCTGGCCGGCCGGGCCCGGATCCGCGCGATCGAGATCGACACGGCGTACCTGAAGGGCAACAGTGCCGGCTGGGCGTCGGTGTCCGTGCGCGACGGGGAGGACGGCGACTGGCGGGAGGCCCTGGCCCGCACCCGTCTCCAGCCCGACACCAACCACCGCTTCGTGCTCCCGGCCCCGGCCGTCGGTACCCACGCGCGCGTGGACGTCTACCCCGACGGGGGCATCTCCCGCCTGCGCCTGTTCGGCGGCCTGACCCAGGAGGGCGCGGCCCGCCTGGCCGCCCGCCACCGGGACCTGGGCGGCTGAGCCCCTGACCCGGAAGTCCCCGCCGGGCCCCGCACCGCGTCCCGCCCCGTCCCGCCCCGGGGAACTCTCCGCTCCCCTTCCCGCGTTCTCCCGGCGTGACCCTTCAGCAAGAGATCGTCGGCAACGCCATGCAGATGGCGGTCGTCAACCTGAACCCCGGCCAGACCGTGTACTGCGAAGCGGGGAAGTTCCTGTTCAAGACGGCGAACGTGACCATGGAGACCCGTCTGTCCGGCCCGTCGGACGGCGACCGCCGACAGGGCGGCCAGGGCGGCGGCATGGGCGGCATGCTCCGCCAGGCCATGGGCACCGCCATGCAGGTCGGCCAGCGCATGCTGGCCGGTGAGTCGCTGGCCTTCCAGTACTTCACCTCCCAGGGCGGCGAGGGCACGGTCGGTTTCGCGGGCGTGCTCCCCGGTGAGATGCGCGCCCTGGAACTGGACGGCGCGCGCGCGTGGTTCGCCGAGAAGGACGCCTTCGTGGCCGCCGAGTCCACCGTCGACTTCGGCATCGCCTTCCAGGGCGGCCGTGCCGGCATGAGCGGCGGCGAGGGGTTCGTCCTGGAGAAGTTCACCGGGCGGGGCACGGTGATCATCGCCGGGGCCGGCAACTTCATCGACCTGAACCCGGCGGACTTCGGCGGCCGCATCGAGGTCGACACCGGCTGCGTGGTCGCCTTCGAGGAGGGCATCCAGTACGGCGTCCAGCGCGTCGGCGGCCTCAACCGCCAGGGCGTCATGAACGCCGTCTTCGGTGGTGAGGGCCTGTCCCTGGCCACCCTGGAGGGCAACGGACGGGTCATCCTGCAGTCCCTCACCATCGAGGGCCTCGCCAACGCCCTGAAGAAGGCGCAGGGCGGCGACAAGCAGGGCCCGGCCGGCGGGCTCTTCTCGACGCACGCCGGCTGAACCGATGAGTCCCGGGCGCGGGCGGGTTCCTGCCCGGCCGCCGTACGTACGACATCTTCGCCGCCCACTGGCCGGAGGTGACCGATCCGGCCGACCCGGCCGCCTCCCGGCCCAACGGCCTGCCGAAGCACCTCGCCCCCGCCGCCCTGCGCAACCCGTCCTGGTCCGGCGCCAGGTGCTGAGCGGTGACCTCGCCGAGGGGGTCACGGCCCTGAAGGAGCGCACGGAGGGGAACTGCCGATCCACGGCAGCGGCGCCCCGGTCCGTTCGCTGATCGACCACCGGCTCCTGGACACCCTGCACCTGCCGGCCTTCCCCGTCGTCATCGGCGCCGGCCGTCCGCCGACGGCGTGCCCCCACCCGTTTCCGCCGCACCGCCGGCCGCGTCACCGGCACGGGCGTCTCCCTCCCGTCCTACGGCCTGCTGGGCGGCCCCGAGTACGGGTCCTGCGAACTCCCCGGAACGCCCGGGCGGTGTGAGGGCCGTGTGGAGGCGCCGGGCGGCAGGCCAACTTCCCGGAAACCCACCGGAACCGGCGGGAAAATCCACGGCCTTGTCATTGACATGCCATCGTCTACGCGCATCATCATGGGGTCATGAGATTCCCCCCACGCGCCACTCGGGTCGGCGCCGCAGCCGCCCTCCTGTCCGCCGTCCTCGTGGGCGGCACCGTCTCCGCGTCGACGGCGGACGCCGCAGCCGCGTCCGTCGGCAGCGTCTGCTACGGCGACCTGCCCTCACAGGCCCACGACACCCTGAGGCTGATCGACAAGGGCGGCCCCTTCCCGTACTCGCAGGACGGGGTGGTCTTCCAGAACCGGGAGGGCGTCCTGCCCTCGCGGTCGAGCGGCTACTACCACGAGTACACGGTGATCACCCCCGGTTCCTCCACGCGCGGTGCCCGGCGCATCGTCACCGGCGAGGAGTACCGGGAGGACTACTACACCGGCGACCACTACGTGACGTTCGGCCTGGTCGACTTCGGCTGCTGAGCCGGTAGCCGGCGGCCGGCCGGTGCGCGGCCGGCAGCCGGCGCGAGAAGCGCCTTCGCGCGCCCCCGCCCCGCGGCCCGCCCCCACACCGGGCCGCGGGGCGATCCGCGTCCCGCCGCGGGCCGTCAGCCGTGCGACGGCCGTGCCCGGTCCGGGATCTCCGCCGGTCGCACCGGCCGGCGCTCCCGCCGGGAGACCTCGCAGGCCTCGGCGATCCGCAGCGCCTGCAGGGCCTCGTGGCCGTCGCACGGGTTGGCCCGCCGCCCGAGCACCACCTCGACGAACGCGCACAGCTCGGCCTCGTAGGCGGGCCCGAACCGCTCCAGGAACCCGGTCCACGGCTTGTCGGCGGGCGGCGGCCCGGTCGGCTCCGTGGACGCGACGGGCGTGCGGTCGTCCAGGCCCACCACGACCGTGTCCCGCTCCCCGGCCAGCTCCATCCGCACGTCGTAACCCGCCCCGTTGAGCCGGGTCGCCGTCGCCGTGGCCAGCGTGCCGTCGTCCAGCGTGAGCAGGGCCGCGCCGGTGTCCACGTCCCCGGCCTCCCGGAACATCGCCGGCCCCGCGTCCGACCCGGCCGCGTAGACGTCCGTCACCTCGCGCCCCGTCACCCAGCGCACCGCGTCGACGTCGTGGATCAGCGTGTCCCGGAACAGCCCGCCGGACAGCGGCAGCCACTCCGGCGGGGGAGGGGACCGGTCGGAGGTGGTCGCCCGCACGGTGTGCAGCCGGCCGAGCCGCCCCGAGTGCACCGCCTCCCGCGCGCCCGCGTAGCCCGCGTCGAAGCGCCGCTGGAAGCCCATCTGCAGCACCGTGCCCGCCGCCTCCACCTCGGCGAGCGCGGCCAGCGTGCCCGGCAGGTCCAGGGCGATCGGCTTCTCGCAGAAGACGGGCAGGCCCGAGCGGGCCGCCCGGCCGATCAGCTCGGCGTGCGCGGCCGTGGCGGTGGTGATCACCACCGCGTCCACGCCCCACGTGAAGATCTCGTCCACCCCCGGCGCGGCCGTCTCGCCCAGCCGGTGCGCCAGCGCCTGCGCCCGCGCCGGTTCCGTGTCCGTGAGGATCAGCGATCCGACCTCCCGGTGGCGGCTCAGCGTGTTCGCATGAATGGTGCCGATGCGGCCCGTACCGATGACCCCGATGCGCATGGGAACAAAGTGGGGGCCGACCGCCCACCCTGTCAATGCATATGTCCTGACAATCGGACTACACGACTTCCCGCCGACCAGGGGCGGGGTTACGCTCGGGCCCGTGCCGAAACCAGACGTGGACCCGACCGTGTCACTCGACCTCCGTGTGGACCGCAGCTCACCGGTTCCGCTCTACTTCCAGCTCTCCCAGCAGTTGGAGGCCGCCATCGAGCACGGCGGCCTCACCCCCGGCAGCCTGCTGGGCAACGAGATCGAGCTGGCCGCCCGCCTGGGGCTGTCCCGGCCCACCGTCCGCCAGGCCATCCAGTCCCTCGTCGACAAGGGCCTCCTGGTCCGCCGCCGGGGCGTCGGCACCCAGGTCGTGCACAGCCAGGTCAAGCGCCCGCTGGAGCTGAGCAGCCTCTACGACGACCTGGAGGCGGCCGGCCAGCGCCCGGCGAGCAAGGTCCTGGTCAACACCGTCGTCCCCGCCCCCGGTGAGGTCGCCGCCGCGCTCGGCGTCCCCGAGGGCAGCGACGTCCACCGCGTCGAACGCCTGCGCCTCGCGCACGGCGAACCGATGGCGTACCTGGTCAACCACCTGCCGCACGGCCTGCTCGACCTGGGGACCGGCCGGCTGGAGGTCACCGGCCTGTACCGGCTGATGCGTTCGGCCGGGATCACTCTGCACAGCGCCCGCCAGACCATCGGCGCGCGCGGCGCCACGGCCGCCGAGGCCGAACGGCTCACCGAGGCCGAGGGCGCACCGCTGCTCACCATGCGGCGCACCACCTACGACGACACCGGGCGCGCGGTCGAGTTCGGCGACCACACCTACCGCCCGGCCCGCTACTCCTTCGAGTTCCAGCTCCTCGTGCGGCCCTGAAGAGCACCCCGGTTCGTCGCAATGTCCGGACAAGGCCGCTTCCGAAGGTTCCCCGGCCTGGTCACGGCTGCCCCGGTGTTCGATACTGGAGCGTTTGGGGCCGCTGAGCCGATCACCGGCCCCTCGCGCACGCAGGAATCAGGACACGGCAAGAAGGGCACGGCCTCGTGGCACGGTTTCGGACCTGGGTAGGCATAGCGGTGGCGGGGGCACTCTCCGTGACGTCCCTGTCATTGGCCGGATGCAGCAGCACCGGCGGCAAGCGGGCGGAGGACGCCCGCAAGGCCGCCGCCGCCCAGGGCAGGGCGGCGGTGAACACGCCCCGCTGGACCTTCGCGATGATCACCCACTCGGGAGACGGCGACACCTTCTGGGACATCGTGCAGAGCGGCGCCAAGCAGGCCGCCGTGAAGGACAACATCAACTTCCTGTACTCGCACGACGACGAGGCCCAGCAGCAGGCCCAGCTGGTGGACGCCGCGGTCGACAAGAAGGTCGACGGGATCATCGTCACCCTCGCCAAGCCCGACGCCCTCAAGGCCGCCGTCGCCCGCGCCGAGAAGGCCGGCATCCCGGTGGTCACCGTGAACTCCGGCTCCGAGGAGTCCAAGGCCTTCGGCGCCCTCACCCACATCGGCCAGGACGAGACCGTCGCCGGCGAGGCCGTCGGCGACGAGCTGAACGAGCGGGGCCGGAAGAAGGTCCTGTGCGTCCTGCACGAGCAGGGCAACGTCGGCCACGAGCAGCGCTGCGACGGCGTCGCCAAGACCTTCCACGGCACGGTGCGCAAGCTCTACGTCAACGGCACCAACATGCCCGACGTGCAGTCCGCCGTGGAGGCCAAGCTCCAGGCCGACAAGGGCGTCGACGCCGTCGTCACCCTCGGCGCCCCCTACGCCGACACCGCCGTCAAGGCGAAGACCGACGCCGGCAGCAAGGCCGAGATCGACACCTTCGACCTCAACGCCAAGGTCGCCGCCGAACTGGAGGACGGCACCCTCGGCTTCGCCGTCGACCAGCAGCCGTACCTCCAGGGCTACCAGGCCGTCGACCTGCTGTGGCTGTACAAGTACAACGGCGACGTGCTCGGCGGCGGCCGGCCCGTGCTCACCGGCCCGCAGATCATCACCAAGGACCAGGCCGCCGCGCTGGCCGAGTACACCGAGCGGGGCACCCGATGAGCGCGGCCACCGACGACAGACTGCTGCGGACCTCTGCGCTGCGCACCCTGCTGTCCCGCCCGGAGCTCGGCTCCGTCGTCGGCGCGCTCGCCGTCTTCGTCTTCTTCGCCGTCGTCGCCGACGGCTTCCTGCGCCCCGCCAGCCTCAGCACGGTCCTGTACGCCTCCTCGACCATCGGCATCATGGCCGTGCCCGTCGCCCTGCTGATGATCGGCGGCGAGTTCGACCTGTCGGCCGGCGTCATGGTGACCTCCTCGGCGCTGATCTCCTCGATGTTCAGCTACCAGCTGACCGCCAACACCTGGGTCGGCGTCGGCGTGTCCCTCCTGGTCACCCTGGCCGTCGGCGCGTTCAACGGCTTCATGCTCACCCGCACCGGGCTGCCCAGCTTCATCATCACGCTGGGCACCTTCCTGATGCTGACCGGCATGAACCTCGGCTTCACCAAGCTCATCGACGGCACGGTCTCCACCAAGACCATCGGCGACATGGAGGGCTTCCCGAGCGCCCACGCCGTCTTCGCCTCGACCCTCACCGCCGGCGGCGTCGACCTCAAGATCACCGTCCTGTGGTGGCTGGCGCTGGTCGCCGTCGCCTCCTGGATCCTGCTGCGCACCCGCGTCGGCAACTGGATCTTCGCGGTCGGCGGCAACCAGGACGCCGCCCGCGCGGTCGGCGTCCCGGTCGCCCGGACCAAGATCGGCCTCTACATGGGCGTCGCCCTCGGCGCCTGGATCTCCGGCCAGCACCTGCTCTTCTCCTTCGACGCCGTCCAGTCCGGCGAGGGCGTCGGCAACGAGCTGATCTACATCATCGCGGCCGTCATCGGCGGCTGCCTGATCACCGGCGGCCACGGCAGCGCGATCGGCTCGGCCGTCGGCGCGCTGCTGTTCGGCATGACCAGCAAGGGCATCGTCTTCGCCGAGTGGAACCCCGACTGGTTCAAGTTCTTCCTCGGAGCGATGCTGCTCCTCGCGACCCTGCTCAACGCCTGGGTCCGCAAGCGTGCGGAGGCCACGAAGTGACCGGGACGGCAGAACGCACGGCGCTGGTCGAACTGACCGGCGTCAGCAAGCGCTACGGCAACGTCCGCGCCCTGGAGGGCGTCTCCCTGGAGGTGCACGCCGGGGAGATCACCTGCGTGCTGGGCGACAACGGCGCCGGCAAGTCCACGCTGATCAAGACGATCGCCGGCCTGCACCAGCACGACGGCGGCACCCTGCGCGTCGAGGGCGAGGAAACCCGCCTGGCCTCCCCGCGCGAGGCCCTGGACCGCGGCATCGCCACGGTCTACCAGGACCTGGCGGTCGTCCCGCTC
The DNA here is from genome assembly GCF_030499535.1 of Streptomyces sp. TG1A-8. Classification (NCBI taxonomy): domain Bacteria; kingdom Bacillati; phylum Actinomycetota; class Actinomycetes; order Kitasatosporales; family Streptomycetaceae; genus Streptomyces; species Streptomyces sp. TG1A-8. The sequence goes on along the minus strand of NZ_JASTLB010000001.1, from coordinate 1,442,912 downwards.
ATGCCGGTCTGGCGCAACTTCTTCCTCGGCTCCGAGCCCCGCAAGGGCACCGGCCCCTTCAAGCGCATGGACGTCGACCTCATGCGCCGCACCACCCGTGAGGAACTGCTCCGCATGGGCATCGACCTGCGCGACGTCGACCAGCCCATCGGCACCCTCTCGGGCGGCGAGCGCCAGTGCGTCGCCATCGCGCGGGCGGTCCACTTCGGCGCCAAGGTCCTCGTCCTGGACGAGCCGACGGCCGCACTGGGGGTCAAGCAGTCCGGTGTCGTCCTCAAATATGTGGCAGCGGCACGGGACAAGGGCCTGGGCGTAGTGCTGATCACCCACAACCCGCATCACGCCTACTTGGTGGGCGATCGCTTCGTCCTGCTCCGCCGCGGCACCATGGTGGGCAGCTACACACGCGACGACATCACCCTGGACGAGCTGACCAAGCAGATGGCGGGCGGCGCCGACCTGGACGCGCTGGTCCACGAACTCCAGCGGAAGTGAACGGGCGCCCGCCGCGGCGGCCCCGACCGGTGCGCCCGCGCCGGTCCGGTGCGCACCGGACCGGCGCGGGCGCGGCCCGTGCGGACGGTCCCGCGCCCGGCGCCGGGCGCGCACCCCCCGCGCTCCCCCGCGCAGCACCGGGTGCGGGCGTGCGGCAGAATCGACCAACGATGAGCACCTACCGCGACCTCACCGCCCCCATCGGCTCCCGCCGAGCCCCGGTCCTGCGCACTGTCGGCACGCGCGAGCGCCGCTCCCACCTGACCGCACCCCGCGTGCCCACGGTGGGGATCGACATCGGCGGCACCAAGGTCATGGCGGGCGTCGTGGACGCCGACGGCAACATCCTGGAGAAGCTCCGCACGGAGACCCCGGACAAGTCCAAGAGCCCCAAGGTCGTCGAGGACACCATCGTCGAGCTGGTCCTGGACCTGTCCGACCGGCACGACGTGCACGCGGTCGGCATCGGCGCGGCCGGCTGGGTGGACGCCGACCGCAACCGCGTCCTGTTCGCGCCCCACCTGTCCTGGCGCAACGAACCGCTGCGCGACCGCATCGCCGGCCGCCTCGCGGTGCCCGTCCTGGTGGACAACGACGCCAACACCGCCGCCTGGGCGGAGTGGCGCTTCGGCGCCGGCCGCGGCGAGGACCACCTCGTCATGATCACGCTCGGCACCGGCATCGGCGGCGCCATCCTGGAGGACGGCCAGGTCAAGCGGGGCAAGTACGGCGTCGCGGGCGAGTTCGGCCACATGCAGGTCGTCCCCGGCGGCCACCGCTGCCCGTGCGGCAACCGCGGCTGCTGGGAGCAGTACAGCTCCGGCAACGCACTCGTCCGCGAGGCCAGGGAGCTGGCCGCGGCCGATTCACCGGTGGCCTACGGGATCATCGAGCACGTCAAGGGCAACATCGCCGACATCAGCGGCCCGATGATCACCGAGCTGGCGCGCGAGGGCGACGCCATGTGCATCGAACTGCTCCAGGACATCGGCCAGTGGCTCGGCGTCGGCATCGCCAACCTCGCCGCCGCCCTCGACCCGTCCTGCTTCGTCGTCGGCGGCGGCGTCTCGGCCGCGGACGACCTGCTCATCGGCCCCGCCCGGGACGCCTTCAAACGCCACCTCACCGGCCGCGGCTACCGCCCCGAGGCCCGCATCACCCGCGCCCAGCTCGGCCCCGAGGCCGGCATGGTGGGCGCGGCCGACCTGGCCCGGCTGGTCGCCCGGCGGTTCCGGCGGGCCAAGCGCCGCCGGGTGGAGCGCCACGAGCGCTACGAGCGGTACACCCAGGCCCGCCGCGACCGGGACACCGCATGACCGCGCCGCTGCCCCGCCAGGCCGCGCCCCCGGACGAACCGCCCCGGACGCGCGAGGACCCGCGCCACAGGGCCCGGCGCCGGGCGCTCACCCTGCTGATCATCGTGCTGCTCATCGGCGTGCCCGCCGGCTACCTGGTGATCTCCGCCGACCAGAGCCGCAGCAGCGGCAAGGACAGGGAGGAGAAGTACTCGGCGACCGGCCTGACGGCGGGCTGGCCGTCGAAGGTGCAGCGCCGCCTCTACCAGGTGGCGGTCCCGCACCCCGCCGACTCCCTGGCCTACTACGGAGACCAACAACTGGAAGACCAGCCGCCTGTACGTGCAGTTCCGCACCAACAACGCGGGCCTGGACGCCTTCCTCGGCACCATGGGCCTGCGCCGGGACGCGCTCGGCGAGGACCGCATCACCATCGGCGCCCGCGACCGCGAGGTCTCCGGCTGGCGCTTCACCGGCCCCGGCCCCTGGTCGGGCCTCACCCGCCGGCAGAAGAACCCGGCGCCCACCCAGGACGTCGTCGTGAACACGTCCGACCCGCGGTACCCGATGGTGTACGTCGTCTCCCGCACGGTCCCGTGACCGCCTCCCGGCCCGGCCGCCCGCACCCGCCCCGGCGGTCGCCGGAGCCGGTTGTCGGACCCCGCCCGTAGAGTCGGAGGCGTCCGATCCGGCACACGGGCGGGAGGTGGCAGGACGCATGCACGGCGGCACGGTCGCGGAGACCGCGCGCACGGGAGGTTCCCCGCGCACCGGGGACCCGGTCCCGGTGCGCCTCGCGTCCGTCTACCTCCCCGCGCCCCTCCCGCGCGAGGGCCGCATCGCCTTCTGGGACCCCGACGGCGGCCCCCTGCCCGCCCACGGCGACACCGGGGAGCTGACCGTCGTGCGGCGCCGGGGTGCGGGCGTGCGCCGCCGGCAGGTGCCCGCCCGCACCCTGCCGCTCGCCGAGGCCCTGCCGCTGCTGGTCCGCGCCCGCCGCGACCCGGCCGCCCATCCGGCCACGGCCTGCTGGGGCGCCGCCGCCCTGCACGCGCTGCGGCTGGTCGCCCGCGGTCGCCTGCTGCCCGGCCTGACCCCGGGCGGCCACGACGCCTGGCGCGCCGGCCCGCTGGAACCCGACGACATCGCCCACCTGCGCGCGGTCGCCGCGGCGCTGCCCCCGGAGGGCCACGCGGTCCCGCTCCCGGGCCCCGGCCCCGTCCGCCTGCCCGAGCCCGAGGCCCTGGTCCGCTCCTTCCTGGACGCCGTCGCCGACACCCTGCCCCGCACCCCCGCCGCACCCCACACCTCGGGCCGGCCCTTCGCCGCCCGCGAACCCCAGGCCCTGCCCGGCGCCCACGACTGGGCGGCCGAGGTCGCCGCCAGCATGGACGCGGGCGTACGGATCTCCCTGCGCCTGGACCTGTCCGCGTACGACGTCTTCGACGCGGGCGCCGCCGACGGCGCGCGTGCCGCGGGGGCGGCGGTCGTGCAGGTGCACAGCCTCGCCGACCCCACCCTGATCGCCGACGCGGCGGCCCTGTGGGCGGGGGAGGCCGACGTGGCCTTCGGGCCCCGTGCGCGCGTGGACGCCGCCCTCGCGGTGCGGCGCGCGGCGCGGGTGTGGCCGCCGCTGGACCGGCTCGCCGAGCAGGAGGTGCCCGACGTCCTCGCCCTGTCCGAGGAGGAGGTGGGCGAGCTGCTCGGCGCGGCGGCCGGCCGGCTCGCCGCCGCCGGGGTCGCCGTGCACTGGCCCCGCGACCTCGCCCGCGACCTCACCGCCACCGCCGTGGTGCGGCCCGCGCCCGGCTCGGCCACCGACGGCACCGGCTTCTTCGAGAGCGGGGAACTGCTCCGGTTCCACTGGCAGCTGGCGCTCGGCGGGGACCCGCTCGGTGAAGCGGAGATGGACGCGCTCGCCGAGGCCCACCGGCCGGTCGTCCGGCTCCGCGACCGCTGGGTCCTGGTCGACCCGGCCCTCGTGCGCAAGGCCCGCAAGCGCGACCTGGGCCTGCTCGACCCCGTCGACGCGCTGTCCGTCGCCCTCACCGGCACCGCCGAGGTCGACGGCGAGACCGTCGAGGCGGTGCCCGCCGGCGCGCTGGCCGCCCTGCGCGACCGGCTCGCCGCCGGTCCGCGCCCGGCCGAGCCGCCCCCCGCCCTGCACGCCACCCTGCGCGACTACCAGTTGCGGGGCCTGGCCTGGCTCGACCTCATGACCTCCCTCGGCCTCGGCGGCTGCCTCGCCGACGACATGGGCCTCGGCAAGACCGTCACCCTGATCGCCCTGCACCTGAAGCGGGCCCGCACCGAACCCACCCTCGTGGTCTGCCCCGCGTCCCTGCTGGGCAACTGGCAGCGGGAGATCACCCGGTTCGCGCCCGGCGTCCCCGTGCGCCGCTTCCACGGCCCCGAGCGCGACCTGGACGGCCTCGACGCCGGTTTCGTCCTCACCACGTACGGCACGATGCGCTCCGCCGCCGCGCACCTGGCCGAGCGGCCCTGGGGGATGGTCGTCGCCGACGAGGCCCAGCACCTGAAGAACCCGTACTCCGCGACCGCCAGGGCGCTGCGCACCGTCCCGGCCCCCGCGCGCGTGGCCCTCACCGGCACCCCGGTGGAGAACAACCTCTCCGAGCTGTGGGCCCTGCTCGACTGGACCACCCCCGGACTCCTCGGCCCCCTGAAGTCGTTCCGCGCCCGGCACGCGCGCGCGGTGGAGGGCGGCGAGGACCGGGAGGCCGCGGAGCGCCTCGCCCGTCTCGTCCGGCCCTTCCTGCTGCGCCGCAGGAAGTCGGACCCCGGCATCGTCCCCGAACTGCCCCCCAAGACCGAGACGGACCACCCCGTCCCGCTCACCCGGGAACAGGCCGCGCTGTACGAGGCGGTGGTGCGCGAGTCGCTGCTCGCCATCGGGAGCGCCGAGGGCATCGGCCGCCGCGGCCTCGTGCTGAAGCTGCTCGGCGCCCTGAAGCAGATCTGCGACCACCCGGCGCTGTACCTGAAGGAGACGGTGGCCGACGACCGCCTCGCCGCCCGCTCGGGAAAACTCGCCCTGCTCGACGAGCTGCTGGACACCGTGCTCGCCGAGGACGGCTCGGCGCTGGTCTTCACGCAGTACGTCGGCATGGCCCGCCTCATCACCGCCCACCTGTCCGCCCGCGCGGTCCCCGTGGACCTGCTGCACGGCGGCACGCCGGTGGCGGAGCGCGAGCACATGGTCGACCGCTTCCAGGCCGGGCGGACGCCCGTCCTCGTGCTGTCCCTGAAGGCGGCCGGCACGGGCCTGAACCTGACCCGCGCCGGCCACGTCGTCCACTTCGACCGCTGGTGGAACCCGGCCGTGGAGGAACAGGCCACCGACCGCGCCTACCGCATCGGCCAGACCCAGCCCGTCCAGGTCCACCGCCTGCTCACCGAGGGCACGGTCGAGGACCGCATCGCCGGGATGCTCACCGCCAAGCGAGCCCTGGCCGACGCCGTCCTCGGCTCCGGCGAGGCGGCCCTCACCGAACTGACGCACCGCGAACTGTCCGACCTCGTCTCCCTGCGGAGGACCCCGTGACGTCCCCCGTCCCGTCCCCCGTCCCCCGCCCCGGCGACGCCGCCCGCCGCGCCCTGCGCGAGGCTCGCGAGCGGGCGGAGGCGGAGCGGAAGGAGGAGACCGGGCGGGAGGCGGCCGGACGGCAGGGGACCGGACGGCAAGGAAACGGACGGCAAGGAAACGGACGGCAAGGAAACGGACGGCAGGGGACCGGCTGGAACGGGACAGAGCCGGCGTGCGCCGTCGAGCGGGACGGGGCCGCGGAGAGCGCGAAGGGCGCGGGGGCCGCGGGGGAGCCGGCCTCCGACCGTGCCGCGGGGACGACCGCCGCCGTGGGGACGCGCAGGCCTGCGGACGCCGTCCGGGCGGCCCTCCGGTCGGCCGCCCCCGGCCGCCGGGCCGAGGACGACGGGGCCGGGGACGGCGGGACCGGCGGCTCCGGTGAACGCGCCACCACCATCGGTGCCGGTGCCGGTGCCGGTGCCGGTGCCGGTGCCGGTGCCGGTGCCGGTGCCGCGGACGGGAACGGTGAACCGGGTGACCGCGGGGAGCCGCCCGCCGCGTCCGCCGCACGGCCTGCGGGGCGCCCGGCCGACGTGGCCAGGGAAGCGCTCCGGGCCGCCCGCCGGGAGGCGCTGCGGGCCGAGGCGGCGGAAGCAGGCCGCCGGGACGGAACGCGCGCACCGGGGCGGTCCGCCGCCTCCCCCCACCCGGACGCGGAACCCCGGACCGTCCGCGCGAGGACGGCCCGGGAGGTGCGGAGCTTCCTGACGAGCGCCTTCCGCATGCCCTCCCGGGCGGACGACCCCGAGGAGCCGGACGGCACCGGCACCCTGGGCGGCACCGCCGGGCGCACCGTCCCGGACCCGGACCGCGCGCCCGGCCCTCCGGCACGCCCGCGGGCCGCCGACCGCAGTGAGCCGCACGATCCGGCCCGCGCACCGGAGCCCCCGGCCGGCGCCGCCGACCCCGCGAGGCCGCACCCCGAGACACCCGAACCGGCCCCCGCGCCCCCGCAGGTCCCCGCCACCATGGCCACCCCCCACCGCGACGGCGAACTGCGCCGCACCTTCCCGGCGTTCGCGGCGCGGGACGGGGCTCAGGAGGGGGCGGCGTTCGCCGGGAGCTGGTGGGGCAACGCCTGGGTGGACGCGTTGGAGCGGGGGGCGCTGGACGCCGGGCGGCTGGCCCGGGGGCGTGGTTACGCGGACCAGGGACACGTGGACGCGATCACGGTGACCCCGGGACTGGTGCTGGCGTACGTGCGCGGGAGCCGCCCGCGCCCGTACCGGGTGCAGGTGCGCCTGCGCACGCTGGAGGACGCGGACTGGGAGCGGTTCCTGGACGCGGCGGCCGGCCGGACGGGGCACATCGCAGCGCTGCTCGACAAGGAACTGCCGCAGTCCCTCGCCGACTGCGGCGTGCCGCTGCTGCCCGGCCCCGGCGACCTCGCCCCCCGCTGCAACTGCCCCGACTCCGGCCACCCCTGCAAACACGCCGCCGCCCTCTGCTACCAGACGGCCCGTCTGCTCGACGCCGACCCCTTCGTGCTGCTTTTGCTGCGCGGCCGTGGTGAGAGGGACCTCCTCGACGCGCTCTCCCGCCGCAGCGCCGCCCGCGCGGCCCGCGCCGCCCGGGAGCGGCAACCGCAGTCCCTGCCGGGCGTACGCGCAGCCGAAGCCCTCGCCCCGCGCCGGCTCCCGCCCCCGCCCCCGCCGCTGCCCGCGCCGCCGCACCCCGGACAGCCCCCGGTGTACCCGGCGGCACCCGGCGGACCGGACCCCTTCGCGCTGGACCAGCTCGCGACCGACGCCGCCGCCCGCGCGCACGCGCTGCTCACCACCGGCCGCGACCCGGTCGGCGGACTGACCCTGTGGCAGGACGCGGTACGCCTCGCCGCGGCCCGCCCCGGCTCTGGGCTGACCGCCGCCACGCGCGCGCTGTACGCCGCGCTCGCCGCGGCCGCCGGCCGCACCCCGGCCGAGCTGGCCCGCGCGGTCGCCGCCTGGCGGCAGGGGGGCATAGGGGGACTGGATGTCCTGGAGGAACCGTGGGACCCGCCGGCCGGCCGCTTCGACCGGGCGCGCCCGCTGCTGCTCGCCGCCGGCTTCCCGGCGTTCCGCCCCCGGCGCAACCGCCTCACCCACCCGGACGGCCACGTCCAGCTCCGCCTGGGCCGCGACGGCCTGTGGTACGCCTACGAGTCGGAGCCGGGCCGGGACGACTGGTGGCCCCGGGGCACCCCGGGCCCGGATCCGGTGGGCGCGCTGACCGGTCTCGGCGCCCTGGACGGCGGGTGACCGGTGCCCTGCGTCCCCGGGTGCCCTCCGGTCCCGCGGCCGCAGCCCGCTTCGGCCAGCCCGCGCGGGCCGACCGCGCCGCCGGGCGGCGGCCGGCGGACTGGCGGGCGTGGAGCGGGGAACGCGCCGGCGGGCGCCGACGGTCGACGAGGAGGGGTTCGGAGTCCGCGAGCGCCCCGGCGAACCGGGGACCTACGGCTCCACCGGGCTGACGGGGCGCCAGCCGGGGTACGGCTTCACCGCCCGCGTGCACGGGGCCGATGCCCTGGGGCGGAGGAACTGGAGGGAGCCGCACGGAGCTTCCCGGCCCGGGTCGGCCCCGGCACCGGGTACGCCGGGTGAGCGGTGGCGGTGGCGGTGTCCGGGTGCCTACAGGAACCTGCGGATGGGGACGACCGACAGCTCGCAGGCGCGCTGGACCAGGGACCGGTGCCGCCAGCGCCGGGCGTCGATCGGCTCGCTGCGCTTCAGGTCCGCCTCGAAGTCCCGGTCCAGGCCGGCGGTGAACTCCTCGTCCAGCACGGCCAGCATCACCTCCTCGTCGTGTTCCATCGACCGTCTGTTGAAGTTCGTGGACCCGATCAGGGAGGCCACTCCGTCGATGGTCATGATCTTCGTGTGCAGCATGGTGGGCTGGTACTCGTGGATCTCCACGCCCGCGTCCAGCAGCCTCTGGTACACCCGGCGTCCGGCCAGCAGGCACGCGCGCTGGTCGGTGTACGGGCCGGGCAGCAGGATCTGCACCTGGACACCGCGCCGGGCGGTGGCCGCGAGCAGGTCGACGAAGTAGTCGTCCGGGGCGAAGTAGGCCGTGGAGAGCCGGAGCCGCTCCTCCACGGAGGTCAGCACCACCCTGATGAGGGTCTGCATGTCCTGCCAGCCGAAACTGGCCGAGCCGCGGACGACCTGCACCGTGGCGCGGCCCGGTTGCCGGTGCTCCGCGAAGCGGTCCCGGTCGTCGTAGAGGGTGTCGTGGCACTCGGCCCAGTTCTGTGCGAAGGCCGCCGCTATGCCGTCCACGGCGGGTCCCTCGATCCGCACGTGCGTGTCGCGCCACTCGTCCGGCCCGCGGGCGTCGCCGCACCACTCCCGCGCGATGCCCACTCCGCCCGTGAAGGCGACGCTCTCGTCGACGACGAGGGCCTTGCGGTGGCAGCGGTGGTTCTGCTTCAGCGGGGACAGGCGGGTGGGCTTGCGGAACCAGGCGACCTGCACCCCCGCTTCGTCCATGGCGTCGAGGAGGCTCTGCTCGATCTCCATGGCGCCGAACCCGTCGAGGAGCAGCCGGACCCGCAGCCCGGCCCTGGCCCGCTCGGCGAGGGCCGCGGCGAACTCGTGCGCGACATCCCCCCGCCAGTAGACGAAGGTCATCATGTCGACGGTGTGCCGGGCCGAACGGATGGCGTCCAGCATGGCCGGGAAGATCGCGTCACCGTTGCGCAGCGGCACGAGCCGGTTGCCCTCGGTCGCCGCGATGCCGATGAGCCGTTCCAGCCGCCTTCGCAGCCGCTGCTTGCGGTCGGCCGCGCGGTCCCGTCCGCCCCCGCTCGAGTCGAAACCGACCTGCGCATCCGTCGTCCCGGACCGCTGCAACATCCGTCCCCTCCGTGACCGTCAGGTGCCGGTCCGTCCGGACCGGCGGGGGACCGTATACCCGGTACTGCCCGGCGCACGGCGGCCGACCGCTCCCCCTCGCCCGGGTGCGGCCGGGGAGGACGTGGGGCGGCCGCCGCGCCGGACGGCCCCTCGCCGGCCACACCGGCCGCCCCCGCCCCGCGGGCGGCACGGCACGGTGCGGGCGCACGCCGGGGAACGCCCCTGCACGCCGGGCTCAGGACCCGATCTCGCCGAAGAGGTGGAGGAAGTGGTTGATGTCGCGCGTGACGCGATCGACGAGGGTCTGCATGCTCTGGGGGCCCGAGGCGAGGTCGAGGCACCTGCGGTGCCGGTCCACCGCGGCGCGGGACAGCGGCAGCGCGCCGGGCACGGCGTAGCGGATGGCGCCGGAGGCGTCGCGGCAGGGCAGCACGTCACCACGGGCGTACCTGCTGGCGCTGAAGGGGATGTCGAGCGTGCCGTCGGCGAAGGCCGCGACGACGGCACGGGCCGGGTCGGCGGAGCCGAGTATCGGGGCGACGATGTCGTCGACCTCCTCGAGCAGCCATTCCAGTTCCCTCTCGACGTGCTCGGTGTCGACGGTGATGAAGTCCAGCAGGGGCGAGTTGGCCACGGCGGCCAGGCGCATGCCGGCGATGTTGGCCCCGGCGTCGGGGATGCCCAGCGCCTCCTGGTGCGTCTTGGTGATGAGCTTCGCCGCGCCGCCCAGCCTGGCGGTGAGCGCGCCGTAGAAGATCAGTTGCTCGGCGTTCTGCCGGCGGGTGGGGAACACGCCCATGAACTCGTGCAGTACCGGGTAGACCTCGACGTCGGCGGGGAGGTAGCGCCGCGCCAGCACGGGGATCGCGCGCAGTGCGGCGACGTCCTGCGCGAGGTGCCCGCCCTGGGGGTAGGACAGGGACACGCAGCGCACGCCCTCGGCGGTGGCGAGGACGGCCTCGATGACGCCGACGGCCAGACTGATCGACGGGGGCACCAGTACCGCGGTGAGCGTGCCGAACAGTTCGCGGTCCAGGGTCAGCCCGGCGCGGTGCAGGTCGCCGGTCATCGCGTCGACCTCGCGCCAGCAGGCCAGCGAGTGCGCCAGGGGCACGTCCTTGCAGTAGGGGATGTTGTAGGAGATCCCGCCGCCCTCGAAGGAGGTCGCGCCGGCGGCGACCGCGACCTTGAACAGCGTGCGCGCGTCCGGGGAGCCGTGCCGGATCTCCACCGGCACGGAGACCGACTCGACCAGCTCGCGGCCGCGTCGCCACCCGTGCGAGACCAGCGGATAGCCGTTGAGCCCGCCCGGGTCGGTGTTGACCATGCGCAGGGCGTGGTCGAAGCGGTTGAGCCGGGTGTGCGAATCGATGGTGATGGACAGGACGTCCGGCCCCGCACCGGTTTCGAGGTCACGCAGCAGTTGCAGCATCTCCGCGTGCCCGCCGACTCCGCAGCGGGGCTGGATGGCCACCACCGCGTTCCTGACCGAACGGGCGAGCACGTCGCGGACGGTCGGCGTGCCGCGTGCGCGGACGAAGCGCACGACGTCGGCCGGGGAGGGCAGGTCCGGCTCCAAGCCGGGGCGGGTCTGGACGGAACCGTTCATGTCCGGGCCTACACGGCGCGGGGCAGCCGGGACTGCGCGGCCTGCCGGGCCAGGTCGCGCAGCAGCGGGACCAGCTCGCCCATCTCGGACAGGATGTGGTCCACGCCGAGCCGGTGCAGCCGCTCCAGGGCACGCGGGTCCTTCCGGCTCCCCACCGACAGGTTGCCGCCGAGGATCACCGGGCAGGCGAGCTCCCCGGTGGCGCGGGCGGCGGGCAGGTCACGCAGGTCGTCGTAGGCGTGCCCGTTGAGACTGCCGATGACCACCGCGAGTGTGCCGGGGTGCTCGCGCACGGCCCGGGCGAACTCCTCGACCGGCGTGCAGGCACCGAGGTTGACCACGGTGTACCCCTCGCTGCGCAGGTGGTGCGCGATCAGCTGGTTGGCCACCGAGTGCGCGTCGCTGGCCGTCACGCCCAGCACGATCACGTCGCGGGCGCGGTCCGGCGGGTCGATGCGCGAGGAAGCGCTCCTCATCGTGTTCTCCTTCCGCGGCGGTCGCTCCCGCCGCTTCTCGTCCTCACCGGACCGTCAGCCGCCGGCGCGGCCCGCCGTCGCCTCGACCAGCGTCCGGGTCGAGCGGATGTCACGCTTGCCGTTGGCGTCGACCTTGATCTCGGGTACGACGTGGACCCGCTTGGGCACCAGCTCCCTGGGCAGCAGCGCGGACAGCCGGGAGCGGATCTCCCGTTCCGAGGGCGGCGCCTCCGCGGACCGGTCGTCGAAGACCACGAAGGCCTCCACCACGTCCAGGGTGCCGCCGCGGACGATATCGAACGCGACGTCGGCGACGCGCGGCAACGACAGGGCGTGGCGGTTCAGTTCGGCCATTTCGAACCGGTGGCCGTTCACCTTCATCTGGCTGTCCTCGCGCCTGAGGTGCAGCAGCACGCCACCGGGCAGCACCTCGACGATGTCGCCGGTGCGGTAGGCGCGTCCGCCGAACGCGGGGTCGTCGAGGAAGCGGCCCCCGTCGCCGTCGAGGTAGCCGCGGGCGATGCCGAATCCGCTGATGACCAGCTCACCCTGTCCGCCCACGCCCACCGGCCCGCCGTTGTCGTCCACCACGTAGGCCGCGGTGTTCCAGGCCGGGCTGCCGATGGGGACCGTGGGCAGGTCGGGCATGTCCCGCACCGCGAAGCGGTAGGCGCAGCAGCCGATCGTCGTCTCGGTCGGCCCGTAGTGGTTGACGATCTGCACGCCGTCCAGCCGGTCGCCCATCCGCTTGAGCATGATGGGCTCCAGCGGCTCGCCGCCGATCATCAGCCGCCTGGCCGTGGACCGGTAGTCCGGTTCGAGCATGCGCTCGAACAGCCGGAAGTGGCTGGGCGTGGCCTTCACGAAGTCGTAGGGCCGGGTCCGGGGGGCGTACAGGCTCGCGTAGTCCCACGAGTTCTCGAACATGACGATCGTGCGGCCGTGCGCCAGGGGCACCCACAGCGTGGTGAGCGCGAGGTCGAAACTCATGCTGGCGAACAGCGGGCAGGCGGCGCCGCCGGCGTCCGGCAGGATGTGGGTCGCCGCCCAGCCGATGTGGTTGACCAGGGAACGGTGCTCCACCAGCACGCCCTTGGGCATCCCCGTGGAGCCCGAGGTGAACACCACGTAGGCCAGGTCGTCGTGGAGCGGGTCGCCCGTGACCGGGGCGGGGGAGTCCGCGGGCAGGTCCGGCACGCCGGAGGTGTCCACCGTGGGGAAGCCGGAGGCGCACTCGACGCCGCCCGTGCCGTCCCACAGCATGAAGCGGGGCCGGACCTGGTCGAGGATGAGCCGCACGCGCCCGATGGGATTGGTCGGGTCGATCGGTGCGTAGGCCGCGCGGACGGCCATGACCGCGATCATCGCCGCGACCGTCTCCGCGTTGCGGCGGGCGACGACGCCGATGACCTCGCCCGGCTGCACGTCCATCTCGCGCAGCGCGGCGGCGAGGGACATGCTGCGCCGCCACAGCTGCCGGAAGGTGGTCGTGGTGTCCCCGCATTCGAGCGCCACCGCGTCCGGCGTGGTCTCGGCCCATCGGCGGATCAGCTCCACCACGGAGGACGCCTCCAACTCACGGCGTTCCCCCACGAGGGTGGCGCCTGGAAACTCACCTGCTCGGTGGCCGGTCACGACAATCCCTTCTCTTCGTCCTGCGGAGCGGTACCCGGTCCCACCCGGACCGCGTGGTGGCGTGGTGAACGGCGGTGCCTAGCGCCAGCCCCGGCCGGAGACGCCGCGGAAGTCCCAGACGTCGAGCCTGTCCAGGTCCGAGAGGCCGGCCGCGACCGGCTCCGCACCGGTCCCACGGATCAGGAGGCTGGGCAGCGGCCGGTCACGGGTGGGCCGCCCGGTCGGCTCGACGAACTCGGCGCCCAGGTCGGCGAGGACCTTGGCTCCCGCTTCCGCCAGGTCCCGCGTCCACATGAGCACGCGGGTGCCGGGCAGGGACTCGTGGGCGATCTGGACGAGGTCGGCGTAGACCTCCTCGGTGCGGGCCTCGCACTCGACGACCGTGGTGGGCGTCGGTCCCTCGTCGCTGTCCACTCCGGAGCGGTGGGCGACGAGGTAGCCCTCCGCGCCCCCCTCCTGCGAACGCGCGACGAGGTAGTAGTACTTCGCCAGCGGGTTCGAGGCGCGCCAGCCGAAGTAGGTGCTGTCGCGCGCGACGCGGACACGGCCGTCGGCGGGCACCTCGCGCACGACTTCCGTCATGGCCCAAAGGTCCGGGCGGCAGGCCGCGGTGACCGGCAGGCCGGAGCGCGGGCCGCGCGTGACGGGCAGTTCGTCCCACGGACCCCGGTGCCCGGTGCCCGGGGGCCGCGTCACCACGGACTGCCCCCAGACGCCGACCTGCCGCCAGCCGCGGATCAGCATCGCCGGCACGGTGCCCTGGTCCCCGAAGTCGAGCAGCCACGGGACGCCGTCGCGACGCAGCCGGGACAGCACCTCGTCGACCATTTCGTGGAAGAGCGGGCTGTTGCGGTACTCGGCCGTGACGATCGTGTCGGTCAGGCAGGGCAGCGTGAACCGCTGCCCGTCCCTTTCCCAGGGAGAGCCGAACACCCCCACCACGCCGATCAGTTCACCGCCTTCGGCCGGCGGGGTGCGGGCGATCACCGTGTAGCGGTCGTCGAGGTGGGGATTGGCGTGGTACTTCCACTCCAGGTACGCCTGGTTGCCCTCCGGTCCGCCGGCCCACAGGTTCTCCTCGAGGGCGCAGATCTCGGCGTGATCGGCCGGCGTGCAGCCGGTGAGGGTGAATTCCGCACGCATGTCAGGCTTCCGCTCGCTTCGCGCGGACGAACCGGGCGATCGACTCCAGGGTGCGGAAGTTCTCCTGGTTCACGTCGGCACCGGTGATGCGGATGTCGAACTGCCTCTCCAACTCGACGAAGAGTTCGAGAAACATGGAGGAGTTGAGGACGCCGCTGGCCATGAGGTCGTAGTCGGCCGGAACGGAGTCCATCAACAGCAAGTTGCACAGGAGCGTGTGCAGGTGGTCGAGTACCGCGCTCTCGGTCAGCGCAAGGCCGTTTTCCATGTCTCACCCGTCTTGTGTAGATGCGCCACCGGTGCGGGGCCGCATTCCCGCTCGCCTCACGGGATCGGTCGTCGCCCACGTCCTTCCGGGGAAGGATCGCCACTGCGCTACGAACTTAACGCGGCCGGGCAGCCGGTGCGGTAACTGCGGGGCCATTCCCGTGGCAACTGTTCCGCCTGACCGCGCAATTACCCCGCAATTACCGGCGGGGAGGCCGTGGCCGCCGACCGCTCCCGCCGGGACGGCACCGCGTCGTCCCGCCCCGGGCCGCCGGTCGCCGGCCCGCCCCCGCGGCGGGGCCGCCGGAGCGGCCCGCACCGGCGGACCCCGCCACCTCGGGCGGTCCCCGTCCACCGGTCGCCCGGGACCGGCACCGCACCGCCGGTGCCCGGAGGAACCCCCGTGGCACGGCGCCCTCGTACCGGGCGCACCGCCGGCTGCCCCGCACCGGCCCGTGCCGGACGGCCCGCCGCCGGGGCGGAGCCGTACGCGCCGGACACCGGCGGCGGCCCCGTCGCGGCCCCGCGGGCACCACCGGGCACCGTGCCGCGGCGGCGGGAACCCGGGAGCACCGCGCGGTCCACGGCGGGCGCGGACCGCCGCTCCCTCGACGGGTCATTCCGCGCCACGTGCCGGCCACGGGCCGGAATGGCTCGGGTAATCCGTGGGAATCGCCCGGTAATCCGGAGTCGCCCGGAAGACGGCCGGTCCCCGCCTTCCGGGCGAGGAGGACCCGTGCAAAGGGAAAACGGAACCGGACCGCTCCTCCCCTGCGGGAAAACACCCGTCCCGGTGCGGTTTTCCCAACGCGGCGGTCACGGCCCGCATTACCCGTCAATGGCGTGCCCGTTACCGCGGCGCGGTACCCGCCGTACGCCGCGCTGCTACCTTGTCGCAGAGAAGCGGACGTGCGGTGCAACCGCGGAACAAAGAGGAATCCGGTTTCGCAGGGCGGGGCGGTTGCATGCGCGGGACGCAGGCACGTGAAGAACAGGACACCGAAACCGTGATGCCCCTCCCCCAGACCACGCCCGCGGAGACCACCGCGACCGTACGCACCACTTCCACCCCCTCACCGATCGGGCCGCCGAGCATCGGGCTGGTCCGTGCCGCCGTGGTCGACTGGGCGCTGGCCCGGCACCGCGGGGGCCAGTTCGTGCTCCGCCTCGAGGACACGGACGCGGCCAGGGGCATGGCCCAGTACTGCCAGACGTCAGCCGGAGCCGGGCGCGCCCGGTCCGGTTGGACACGGCCCGCATCACCGCGGTCAACGCCGCGCGCCTGCGCCGGCCGAGCACCGCCGAGTACGTCGCGCGGCTGGTGCCGCACGTGATCCGCACCGGAGCGCTGCCGCCGGAACCGACCGCGGCGCAGCGGGATCTGCCGGCCCGGGCCGTTCCCCTGGTGCAGGACGCCGCGAAAACACTGGCCGAGGCCGCCGGGACCCTCGCGTTCCCGTTCCTCCCCGACGGTTCCGTGTCCGCGCGGGCCCGGACGGTTCGGCGGCGGCGCCGGACCACGGCGCGCTGCGCGTCGCCGCGGACCTCCTGGCGGACCTGGAGGACTGGACGAGGGAGTCGATACGCCTCCGCCTCAGGGACGGGCTGGGTGCGAACGCCCGTCCGGCCCTCGCCGTGCTGCGGGTCGCCCTCACCGGCCACCCGGTCGCGCCCCCGCTGTACGAGACGCTGGCGTTGCTGGGCCGCCCGAGCAGCCTGCGCCGCATCCGCCACGCGCTGAGCGCCGCGTCACCGTCCGGCCGGTGACCCGTCCCGGACCGTCCGGGCTCCGTTCCGCATCCCCGAGGAGACAACCGAATGTGTGGCATCGCTGGATGGGTCGCCTTCGACCGCGACCTGCACCGGGAGAACCACGTCCTGGACTCGATGACCGAGACCATGTGCTGCCGCGGCCCGGACTCGGCCGGCACGTGGACCGACCCGCGCGGGCGCGCCGCGCTCGGCCACCGCCGGCTGGCGGTCATCGACCTCGACGGCGGCGTCCAGCCGATGACGCTGGACACCCCCTCCGGCAGCCTGGCCCTGGTCTACAGCGGCGAGGTCTACAACTACCGCGAGCTGCGGGAGGAACTGCGCCGCCGGGGGCACGTCTTCCGCTCCGCCGGTGACACCGAGGTGGTGCTGCGCGGCTACCTGGAATGGGGCGAGGCCGTCGCCGACCGGCTCAACGGCATGTACGCCTTCGCGGTCTGGGACGCCCGCTCGGCGAAGCTGGTGATGATCCGCGACCGGATGGGCGTCAAGCCGCTGTACTACCAGCCCACGGCGGACGGAGTGCTGTTCGGCTCGGAGCCCAAGGCGCTGCTGGCGAACCCGCTGGCCACCCGGACCGTCGACCTGGACGGGCTGCGCGAGCTCTTCGGCTTCGTCAAGACGCCCGGGCACGCGGTGTGGGCGGGCATGCGCGAGGTCAGGCCCGGCACCGTGGCCACGGTCGACGCCGACGGCGTGCGCGAGCACGTCTACTGGGCGCTGGCCTCGAAGGAGCACACCGACGACCTGAAGACCACCGTCGCCCGCGTGCGCGAGATGCTGGAGGACATCGTGTCCCGGCAACTGGTCGCCGATGTGCCGCTGTGCCTGATGCTCTCCGGCGGACTGGACTCCAGCGCGGTCACCGCGCTGTCCGCGCGGCACCTGGCCGCCGAAGGCAAGAAGGCGCACAGCTTCGCCGTCGACTTCGCCGGGCAGAACGAGAACTTCGTGCCGGATCCGGCGCGCCCCACACCGGATGCGCCCTACGTGCGGGAAATGGTCGAGCACCTGGGCACCGTGCACTCGGACGTCGTGCTCGACGCGGGTTCGCTCGTCGATCCGGCCGTCCGCCGCGCGGTGATCGCCGCGCGGGACGTCCCGGCCGGCACCGGGGACACGGACGTCTCGCTCTACCGGCTGTTCCAGGCGGTCCGCAGGCACTCGACGGTGGCGCTGTCCGGCGAGAGCGCCGACGAGGTGTTCGGCGGCTACCACTGGTACCACTCCCTGGAGGCGCAGCGGGCGGGCACCTTCCCGTGGATGTCGCCGGCGAACGGGGTGCCCGCGGGCAGTCAGGGCCGGGACGGCTCCGTCCTGCGCCCCGAGCTGCTCGACGCACTGGACCTGCCCGGCTACGTCGCGGACCGCTACGCCGACGCGGTGGCCGAGGTGGAGCACCTGCCCGGGGACGACGCGGAGGCCCGCACCCGGCGGATCACCTCGCACCTCGGCATCACCAGGTTCACGCGCATGCTGCTGGACCGCAAGGACCGGCTGAGCATGGCCGTCGGACTGGAGGTGCGCGTACCGTTCTGCGACCACCGGCTGGTGGAGTACGTCCACAACACGCCGTGGGCCATGAAGAGCTTCGACGGCCGGGAGAAGAGCCTGCTGCGCGCGGCGGTCCGGGACGTGCTGCCCGCGTCCGTCGCCGACCGGGTCAAGAGCGCGTACCCGTCCATCCAGGACCCCGGGTACCTGGCCGTGCTGCGGCACCAGGCCAAGGAGCTGCTCACCGAGCCGGACCACCCGGTGTTCGACCTGGTCAGCAGGCCCTGGCTGGAGGAGGCCGTGGGCCAGGGGACGGGCCCGGCCGTGCGGAGCGGGCTGGAGCGCAGCCTGAACCTCGCGGTGTGGCTCGACGTCCACCGCCCCCGGCTGCTGCTGTCCTGAGGCGGCCGGGGGTCGGCCCGGCCCCCCGCCCGGCACGGTGACGCGCCCCCGGCCCGCTCGGAGCCGGGGGCGCGTCACCGTACGGGGGCGAGCCGCCGGGGGCACGCGGAGGAGGGCCGGCGACGGACGCCGGCCCTCCTGCGCGTGGTGCGGTTCCAGTGCGGGAAGTGCGACTGCTCGTAGAGGTCCGAGCAGGGGCCGAACCGGAGACCGGAGCAGGGGCCGGGCGCGCGCTCGCCGTCCGGTGCGAGTGCGCGGGCCACCGCGGCGGAGCACTGCCGCGGGTCCCCGGCAGGGGGAAGGCGGTTGGGCGGCGCCGTCCGGGCCGGCGTACGCGCGGACGCCGGCGGGCGGACCCGAGGAGCGGGCGTCGGCCTGCACCGGGTTGAACCCGCCCTCCCCGGTCCCTTTCCCGCCGGCACCGCTCCGACCGCGCGGACCCGCGGCCGTACGGCTGTGCTCCCGCGGCGTTGGTCCGTGGGCGGGCGCCCGGCCCGCACCGGGGCCGGACGCGGACGCCGTGCCGGTGACGTGCCGGGCAGGTGCGCGCCCGACGTGGGCCAGGGTGGCTCAGGCCCGGCCCGCCTTCGCCCCGAGCAGGGCGTTGGTCAGGCGGTCGCCGGCTTCCACGAGGTCGTCCCAGGGCCGGGCCGTGGTCATCCGCACCACGCCCCCGGAGAAGCAGAAGTTCAGGATTCCCGGGTAGGTCGACACGCCGGTCTCGCGCAGCAGGTCGCGGAAACAGCGGTAGCTGTCGTCCCACCCGGGGAAGCGCACCGCGGCGTTGATCGAGTAGGCGGGCACGGTCACCTCCGCCACGTGGGACAACCGGTGACAGGCGGCGGCGCGCAGCGTGGCCAGCGCGTCCTGCCGCTGCAGGCGCTCCTGCACGTAGCTCGCGTAGGCGGCGCGCAGCCGGTCGGCCCCGATCCCGTAGGACGGCTCGAACTCCGCGACCTCCGCCGCGCCGGGCCGGTCCAGACCGGCGACCAGCCAGCGTTCCATCCGCGCGAGCACCTCTATGACGGTGTAGAGGAACGACGGCGGACCGCCGAACATCGTCGACGCGTGCTCGTAGTACTCGTCGATGAACTCACGGTCGGCGAGCAGCCAGCCGACCTTCATGCCCGGCGCGGACCAGTTCTTCGAGAGGCTCGACACCCGGACGACGTTGCGGGCGGCCCGGGCGGCCGAGCGGGGGCGGTGCGGACCGAGCCACTCGTGGCACTCGTCGAGCATGACGGTGGTGTTCGGGCCCGCGGCGTGGATCAGCCGGGCCAGTTCGTCCTCGTCGACCAGGGCGCCCGTGGGATTGATCGCGGTCTGGATCAGCACCATCGGGGTGTTGGGGGTGAGGGCGCGGATCAGCGGTTCGAGCGAGACCTTCCCGGCGGCGCTGGGCATCGGGACCATCCGGACCTCGTTGCGACGGGCCACGGCCTCCACCAGCGGCGGGTAGTTGGGGATGCCGCAGAGCACCGGCTCGGCCGAGGCGGACCTGCCGGTGAGCAGGAAGTCGGCGAGGGTGCTGACCGTGAAGGTGCCGCCCAGCGTGATCGCGACGTTCCGCTCGTCGTAGACGTCGCGTTCCATCAGCGCGTTCTCGTAGGCGGCGACGGCCTGGCGGGCGGGAATCCGGCCGCGTGAGTCGGAGTAGCCGTACCAGTCCCGGTCGAGCGCGAAGCGCACGCAGTCCTTCAGGACCGCGGGCAGTCCCCAGTGCTCCTCGTCGACGGAGCCGCTGGACAGCACCAGTTGGCGATCGCCGGCCAGCTCGCCGTAGAGGTCGTCGCGGAAGAACCAGTTGAACAGTTCCTTCACGAACCGGACCGTGGAGCGGGAGGTGAGCGCCTCCTCGGGGGTGACCCGGCGCCGGGGCCGCGAACGCCGCCAGAGCTCGGCCAGCTCCGGGCGCAGCGCGTCGTCGCCGAGCTCGTACTCGACCCGTCCGAGCCACAGGTCGCGCAACTCGAAGGCGTCGCGGGGGTCGTTGGCGCGGGCGATGACGTCGAGCAGCCGGTCGTCGACGTCGGGGGTGAAGACGTCACGGTCCTCCTCGACGAGCCGGGACAGTGCGGCTGCGGCGCGCGCGTCGTCGGGCACGGTGATGCGCCGGGGCGGGGAAGGGGAATCGAAGAGCGGCATTTACCCATTTCCGTTTCTGTGCCGGGCTTGAATCGGCTCCGCGGATCCGCAGGCGTTGCTGGGACCGGAGTAAGGGAGTTGGCGGGTGGACGTGGTCCGCTGATGTCTGCTCCGGGCGAGCGACATCGAACGACGTTAGCGATTCGCTGCAGCAGGGAACAACAGGCAGAAGTATTCCGGCTGCAATTGCCGGGTAACTCGGGTGCGAAGAGGGTAATTGTGTGCCACGCCCGGCACGGTGATTTCCGCGGTTCGCGCACCGTTCCCGGGCCCGTTTCCGCTGGTCGGCGCCGGCCGATTACCAGGCAATGAGGCGGGGGTGCATTTCTCCATCCAGGCTCTTTCCGTCCGCCCCGCGGGGAGGGGACGGACCGCCGCGGGGGAGCGGGGCGCCGCCGGGGCGCCGGGCGGCCCGGCGGGCCCGGCCGTGCCGGGGCCGCGTCCGTCCTCCGGGCCGGCGTGGGCGCTGGTGGAGCCGGACCCACCGGGGGAAGCGGCCGCGGGCCGGGCGGTCAGCCGAGCGGCCCCGGCCGGCACCACCGTCAGACGGGGCCCCCTGCCGCACTCGGCCGGCGGCGCCGGCGGGAAGCCCGCGGCGGGGAGGCCGTGGGGAGGCGGGGTGTCACGGACCCTGCCGCCCGGCTCGACGCCGGACCGGGGACGGGGAGCGCAGGTGGCGCGGATCAGTTCCGCCTTGCGCTTGCGCACCGCCTCGGGCACGCGGGACAGCGCGACCTCGCGCAACCGGTGGTGGGCGAAGGCGTACGGGGCGTCCTGCCCTTCGCCGGGGTGCCGGGAGGAGCACATGATCCCGCGTTGGACCAGCAGGCGCAGCCACCGGCCGACCGCGCGGTGCCGGTCACCGCCGGCCAGCACGGCGAGCCTGCTCTCGGTGATCCACTCCCCGCACAGCGCCGCGTCGTACAGCACGGCACGCGCCTGTGGCGGCAGCAGGTCGAGCATGGTCTCCAGCCGGGAGCGCATCGAGTACGGCATCGCGTCCGGCAGGAGCCCCGATTCCGGCCATCCCGATTCGCTGAGCAGCCTGCCGTACTCGATCGCGAACAGCGGGTTGCCGCCGAGCGCACCGGCGACCGGCACGAGGGCGTCCGGGCAGTGTTCGGGCAGGAAGCGGCCGTCGGAGACCCGCGCGGACCTGTAGGCGTCCCACATGACCCGTGCCGCATCGGCGTCCTCCAGCGGGCGCAGGCACAGCGACGTGCTGCGGAGCTTGCCGCCGCCCCAGGCGGCGCGCCGGTCCAGCAGGTCCGGCCTGGCGCTGGCGACCACGAGCAGCGGTACACCGCTGGAACGCTCCAGGAGGTGGTTGAGGAAGTCGAGGACGGTGTCGTCGCTCCACTGGAGGTTCTCCAGGACCAGTACCAGCGGGTCCTGCGCGGCCAGCGACTCGAAGAACTGGGCCCACGCGTCGAAGGCGTCCGCCGGGACGGACGCGTCGGCGGTGTCCGTGTCCAGCAGGGCGCTGAGGTGGGCGAGCATCCACGGTGCCCGGCGCTCGTCCACGACCCCGTCCACCATGCCGGCCAGCCGGGCGGTCGCCAGGGGCGGCGGATCGGTGACATCGATGTCCGCCGCGGCACGCACCAGTTCGGCCAGCGCCGCCGAACGGCCGCCGCCGATCGCCGAAGACGTGCGCCCCACCAGGAAGGTGACCGGCGGGCCGGCCGTCCGGGACTCCCGGCACCGGCGCATCCACTCGTCGAGCAGCCGGGTACGTCCGGTTCCCGCGTCGCCGAAGACGGTCAGCAGGTGCGGCTGGCGGTGCACCAGCGTGCTCTCCAGCGCGAAGTCGAGGGCGCAGAGTTCGTGATCGCGGCCGACGAACGGCAGGTGGTCCGGACGGTCCAGCAACCGCACGGCCTCGGCGGTGGTCGGGCAGACCCGCAGGGGACCCGCCCCGCGGTCCTCCAGCAACCGCAGGCAGAGCCGGACCAGGTCTTCGGACGGGCGGGCCCAGGAGGACGCCGCATCACCCTGGCGGGTGATGGCCGCGCCGGTGACGACGACGACGCGCACCTCGAACGGCAGCCACCGGCCGTCGGCCGCGCGGCAGCCGGGCTCGGCGGTCAGCCTGCCGCTGATGGCGTGCGCCAGCCGAAGCGCGCGCCACGGCCCCGATTCGCCCGCCGCCGGATCCGCGGCGGCCATCCAGACCGGTGACCCCGCGCACCCGGTCGTGTTCCGCCAGGACTCCCTCGCCCGTGCGAGCAACGCCCCGACCGCCTCGTCCGCGGCCCCCTCCGCCTCGGCCACCCGCGCCTGGTGGAACTGCGCCTCCTCGCGGACGATCCCGCCGACGTGGTCGCGCACGGCGTGCAGGTCCTCCGGCCCCGCGGTCAGGTACGGGGCGGGGCCCGCAGCCACCAGCACGGTGCTCACCTGCCGCAGTTCCTCCAGCACACCGCCTTCGCCGGATCCCGGTCCCGTGCCGCCCCGCCCCGTCCGGCGGCCGGCCACGGCCGGCGGCCCCGCGGGCGTGCCCCGCGTGTGCGCGGCGAGCGGGGGAGCCCCGGCGAGGGAGACGTCGTGGTTGAGGATCGCCCGCTCCAGCTCCTGCAGTTCGGGGCTGGGGTCCAGGCCCAGCTGCTCGACCAGGGCGTTGCGGGTGCGGCTGTAGACACCGAGCGCATCGGCCTGCCGGCCCCGCTGGTAGAGCACGCGCATGAGCTGCCCGCACAGGCGTTCCCGCAGCGGTTCCTGTTCGACGAGCACCTCCAGCTCGCTGAGCACCTCGCCCTGGCGCCCGAGGTGGATGTCCGCCTCGAGGCGGCCCTCCAGGGCGGTCAGCCAGGCGCTGCGCGCGGCGCTGACCTCCGGCCAGTCGGCCGTCTGCTCGGCCAGGTCGGACAGGAGCGGTCCGCGCCAGATGTCCAGGGCCCCGCGCAGGGACCGCGCCGCCTGGTCCCAGCGGCCCGCGGCCAGCGCCGCCTGGCCCTGCGCCGCCAGGTCCTGGAAGCGGACGAGGTCGATGGCCCCGGGCGCAACGCGCAACAGGTAGCCGGGCGAGCGGGTGAGCAGCAGCGGGGGGTCCTCGTCCGCGTCCCCGGAGAGGGACTTGCGCAGTCCGGACACCGCGTTGTGCAGCATCTTGCGCGCCGACACGGGCACGTCACCCGGCCACAACGCGTCCGTCAGCTGCCCGACCGGGACCAGCGAGTTGTGGCGCAGCAGGAGCAGTGCGAGGGCGAGGCGCTGCTTGGTGCCCCCCAGCGGCAGCTGCCGCCCGTTGGAGGTGGCTTCCAGGGGGCCGAGGAGGAAGAACTGCATGACGTGGTCTCCCCAGGGGTCAGCCGTTCGGCGAGTCGGCAGTGGCGGACGGGGTGCGGGCGGTGCCGGCCGAGGCCGGGAGCGGACGGCCCGGCACTCGCGGCCGGCAACGCGCGCACCCCGTCGGCGCCGGTCGCCGCCTCCCGGCGCCGGTGGCGCGGGCCGGTGGGCGGGCGCCGGGGGAGGTGCCGGGCGGGGAGGCCCGAAGTGGTGGCCCGCGGCACCCGGCCGGTACCGGCGGGGGCGGCTGCCGCTGCCGGCCGGGTACCGCGGGTTCCGCATCGGCGGGGAGCAGCCGGTGCGCGACACCGCCGGGACGGGGGCGGCGTCACCGCCCGGGGCGAGGGCCGCGCCCGCGCCGGGCGGACGGTTCGAGCACGACGCGGCCGTCCCGCCGGCCGCGCGGGTGGGACCCGTGCCGGTGGGGGGCCGCGTCGTCGTGGTTCACCCGAACCGGTGCGGGGAGTGGGGACAGCCCTTGGCGGCCAGTTCCTCGCCGCTGGAGGCCTGGATGTCGCAGAGGCGGCAGGTGATGTGGCCCAGGTCGCCCAGCAGGGCGGTGTAGGCGGTGAGTTCCTGGCGTTCGGGGCTGTCCAGGTGGCGGTGGGGTGCGCCCACGGAGAGGATCATGTGGTCGGTCACCGCGCCCACCGCGTGGGTGATGGCGCCTTCCACCATGTAGACCTGTCCGGGGCGGGTTTCCACGATCTCGCCGGCGACGGCGATGGTGCCGGTGCCGGCCAGGACGAACAGCAGGTGGTCGCCGGGGTGGGTGTGCGGGGCGAAGCCGCTGCCGGCGGGCACGTGCAGGATGTCGGCGCCGACGTGGCCGCTGGAGAGCAGGGAGTGGCCGGTGGCGTCGGCGGTCTTCGACACCCGGGTGGGGCCGGGGGCGACGTCGATGCCGAGCTGCTGGGTGGTGCCGTCCAGGCCGAGGTCGGTGGCCCAGTCGCAGATGAGCAGGGGGGCCCTGCGGGTGTCGCCGGGCTCGGCGGGGGGCCGGGCCGCGGAGGCCGCGGCGGCCTTGGACCGGCCCAGGACCGACAGCAGCTGCACCGCCTTGGCCTCCCGTTCGGCCGGGGCGAGGTTGTGCAGTTCCTCGGTCAGGACGTCGATGACCTGTTCGGTGGGCAGGCCGTTCATTGTCTCGGTCAAGGCGTTCCTTCCTTCACGGTCGTGGCAGTCGTGGTGTGGGCCGGCGAGGGCGTCCGGCACGCGCGGGACACGGCGTGCGCGGGTGCGCGCCCCGGCCCACCGTCATCAGCAGGAGCGCAGCAGCCGGGATGCGCCCGGTACCGCGGCGGGAAGAATCCGACTCGGCACGCGGGACACACTAGGGGCGGCGGGGGAATCGCCGGGGAATCGCGAGCAGGGCGGCGCAGTGCCCTCATTCCCGGCCGGTTACCGCTGAATTGCCCCGGCGATTGCGGCGCTGCTGTCGGGTCACGGGGGTCGTGCCGGTGCCCGGACCGCCGGTACACCGGATCCCGTCATTGCGGAAAAGGGGTTCTGCCGCAGACCGGAACGAGGCGCGCACGGGTTCGCGCACGGGCGCCGCACCACGCGCTGCCCGTACCGCGGCCCCGCTTCGAGCGGACAGTATAAATAAATCCCCCGGGGATATCCGGAAATCGAAGTGAGCCGGCAGGAGTGGCGTGTGGTTGCGCCGGCGGGACCCGCCGCCCGCGCCGCCGGAGAATTCGGTACGGGGGCGGGGGAGCCCGCGCGGTCGAGCGGCTTCACCGCCGCGCGGACCGGCTCACGGGGCCCCGCCACGCGCGGCGCCGCGACCGTGACGCAGGACGGAAGGGGGACACTCCCCGGCGGCCGGGGCGGGGGGCGCTGCCCGCCCGGTCACGGCCCGGTGCGGCGGGAGGAGCGGGAGCCGCTAGGTTCGACCCGGCCATGTGGGATTCCGTGAGACATGAGAGGGTCGGACGGGTGAGCGAGACACCACCGAACACCCTGCAATACCGCTTTGACGGGCCGGAGGAGGCCCCGGTTCTGATCCTGGGTCCCTCCCTCGGTACCACCTGGCACATGTGGGACCGGCAGGTCCCGGAGCTCACCAAGCAGTGGCGGGTCTTCCGGTTCGACCTGCCCGGCCACGGCGGCGCCCCCGCCCACCCGGCCGGTTCGGTCGGCGACCTGGCCGCCCGGCTGCTGGCCACCCTCAACGCGCTCGGCGTGCACCGCTTCGGCTACGCCGGGTGCGCGCTGGGCGGCGCGGTCGGCATCGAACTGGCCCTGCGCCACCCCGACCGGGTCGCCTCCCTCGCGCTGGTCGCCGCCTCGCCCCGGTTCGGCACCGCCGACGAGTTCCGCCAGCGCGGGGTGGTCGTCCGGACGAACGGGCTCGACCCCATCGCCCGGACCGCGCCGGACCGCTGGTTCACCGGCGGTTTCGCCGCCGCACAGCCCGCGATCACCGAGTGGGCCGTGCAGATGGTCCGCACCACCGACCCGGGCTGCTACATCGCCGCCTGCGAGGCCCTGGCCGGATTCGACGTGCGGCCCGAACTGGGCCGGGTCGGCGTGCCCACCCTCGTGCTGGTCGGCTCCGACGACCAGGTCACCGGCCCGGCCGAGGCCCGCACCCTGGTCGCGGGCATCCCGGACGCCCGCCTCGCGGTCGTCCCCGGCGCCTCCCACCTGGTGCCGGTCGAACAGCCCGCCGCCGTCACCGACCTGCTGGTGCGCCACTTCTCCACCGCCTGGCAGCAGCCCTACGACACCGGCCAGACCGCCCTGCCGGCCGCGCCGGTCGGTCCGGCCGCCGTCGTGCCGCCGCAGGTCGTGCCGATCGCCGAGATCGCCCCCGTGGCCGCGCCCCCGCAGCCGGCCGCCCCGGCCGACCGGTACGAGACCGGGCTGAAGATCCGCCGGGAGGTGCTGGGCGACGCGCACGTGGACCGGACGCTGGCACAGGCCGACGACTTCTCCGGCGACTTCCAGGACTTCCTCACCCGGTACGCCTGGGGCGAGATCTGGGCCCGGCCCGGCCTGGACCGGCGCACCCGCAGCTGCGTCGCGCTCACCGCGCTGGTCGCCGGCGGCCACCTGGAGGAGCTGGCCTCCCACACGCGCGCGGCCCTGCGCAACGGCCTGACCCCGGACGAGATCAGGGAGGTACTGCTGCAGACCGCCGTCCACTGCGGCGTGCCGGCCGCGAACAGCGCCTTCGGGGTGGCCCAGCGGGTCATCCGCGAGGAGACCACACCCGCCGAATGACACCCGGGCCTGCCGTGCCCGGCACACCCGCCGGGCAGGATGGGGAGACATGAAGCTCACGAAGAAGTCCCACGCCTGCGTCCGTCTGGAGAAGGACGGCCGGACCCTGGTCATCGACCCGGGAGGCTTCAGCGAGCGGGACGCCGCGCTCGGCGCGGAGGCGATCCTGGTCACGCACGAGCACCCGGACCACTTCGACGAGGGCCGGCTGCGCGCCGCCCTGGAGGCGGACCCGGCCGCCGCGGTCTGGACGCTGGGGTCGGTCGCCGAGCAACTGGCGGCGGCCTTCCCGGGCCGCGTGCACACCGTCGGCCACGGCGACACCTTCACCGCCGCCGGCTTCGACGTCGAGGTCCACGGCGAACTCCACGCGGTGATCCACCCGGACATCCCGCGCGTCACCAACGTCGGCTACCTCGTCGACGGCGGCAAGCTCTTCCACCCCGGCGACGCCCTCACGGTCCCCGAACGCCCGGTGGAGACCCTGATGCTCCCGGTGATGGCCCCCTGGAACAAGATCTCCGAGGTCATCGACTACGTCCGCGAAGTGCGGCCGCAGCGCGCCTACGACGTCCACGACGCCCTGCTCACCGACCTCGCCCGCCCGGTCTACGACCGGCAGATCGGCGCCCTGGGCGGAGCCGAGCACCTGCGGCTCGCCCCGGGTGCCTCCGCGGACCTGTGAGCGGGGCGGGCTGTCGGACCCGCCGGGTAGGTTGAGGGACATGCGCATCGCGACCTGGAACGTGAACTCGATCACCGCCCGCCTTCCGAGGCTGCTCGCCTGGCTGGAGAGCAGCGGCACGGACGTGCTCTGCCTCCAGGAGGCGAAGGTCGCCGAGGAGCAGTTCCCGTTCGACCAGCTGCGCGCAGCGGGCTACGAGGCGGCGGCCCACGCGACCGGCCGGTGGAACGGCGTGGCGGTGCTCTCCCGCGTCGGCATCGAGGACGTGGCCAGGGGCCTGCCCGGCGACCCGGGCTACGAGGGCGTGACCGAGCCGCGCGCCGTGGCGGCGACCTGCGGCCCGGTCCGCGTCTGGTCGGTGTACGTCCCCAACGGCCGCGAGGTCGGCCACCCGCACTACGCCTACAAGCTCCAGTGGTTCGAGGCGCTCCGGGCCGCCGTCGCGGCCGACGCGGCCGGCAGCCGCCCGTTCGCCGTGCTGGGCGACTACAACGTGGCGCCGACGGACGACGACGTCTTCGACGCGGCCGCCTTCGAGGGCTCCACCCACGTCACCCCCGCCGAGCGCGCCGCCCTCGCCGCCCTGCGCGGGACGGGCCTGTCCGACGTCGTCCCGCGGCCCCTGAAGTACGACCACCCCTTCACCTACTGGGACTACCGGCAGCTCGGTTTCCCGAAGAACCGCGGGATGCGCATCGACCTGGTGTACGGCAACGCGTCCTTCGCCGAGGCGGTCGGGGACGCCTACGTCGACCGCGAGGAGCGCAAGGGCAAGGGAGCCTCCGATCACGCGCCGGTGGTGGTCGACCTCGACGTGTGATGCCAGGCTGGTCCCATGAACATCCCGTTCCCGGGCCACCGGCGGAAGAAGAGCGGTGCCGCGGCGCTCCCCGCGGACCCGGAGGGGATCGCCGCGCTGCTGTCGGAGTGCGAACTGCTGCGCTCCCAGGCGGCCCGGTCGGGCGTCCGCCTGGACGACACACCGGCCTCCCTGGAGGCCCTGGACCAGCTGGTCCCGCGCTGGCGCGACGACGCGGAGACGCTGCCCCGGCTGGGCAACGACGCCGGGCTCTACCTGGGCACGGTCGTCGTGCGCACCGTCGCCGGCGCCGCCTGGCGGATCCGCTCCGACGGCGAACCCGTCGTACGCCTCGCGTCCGGCCGCGAGGTGGAGGTCGTCGTGTCCGGCCGGGAGTGGGCCGTGAGCGGCGCCCCCGAGCTGTCACAGCTGTACGCGCAGGTCGCCGGGGACTGACGTCCGGGCCCCGTCGGCCGTCCTCGCCCGCGTTCCTCCCCGCCCGCGCGGGGTCCCTCCATACGGGGGAGCTCATCGTGTCGAACCTCGACTACGCTGTGCCGTTCATCCCCGTGGTGATGGTGATCGCGCCGATCCGCATCGGGATGTGCACGCTGCTCTCGTGGTGCGCCGGCCGGGTGTCCCGCCGTGAGCAGCGCAGTCCCGGGGCCGGGGCCGTGGCGTCCGCCGCGGCCGGGCCCGGGGCGCTGCTGCCGGGTGGGGACCCCTCCCATGGCCCCGAAGCCCTTGGGGGAGCGGCAGTTCACACGGGCCAGGCTCGTCCGGCGGCAGCCGGAGATCACTGCTCGCGCAGCGGGACCGACACGCACCACGGGTCGTCCGACGGCGGGGAGGAGGTCAGCTGCGCGCCGGACGGGTTGTGCTCGCCGCACGGGCCCTCACGGGGCACCGGCGGAGGTCGCCTCCGGTGCCGGTGTCCGTGCCGGTCCCGTCACGTCCGCGACCAGCTCCACCACGTCCGGGCCGTACGCCTGCGAGTTGACCACCCGCAGCAGCAGCACGAAGGAGCCGCCGCGGTACTTCCGGGCCAGCCGCTCGTGCTCGCGGGCCAGGTAGCGGGTCGCGGCCTGGTTGGTGATCGCGCGCTGCCCGCAGAACAGGAACACCGGGCGGGCCTGGCGCGGCTCACCCGCGGTGAGCCGCGCCAGCAGCACGTACTCGCTGCGGCCGCCCTCCATGCGGTAGTCCCGCCCGCCGACGCGGAGGGCGCCTATGTCCGGGCCGCCCTCCGCGTCGACGTTCACCCGGACGCCCGGCAGCAGGGAGGACAGATGGGCCGCCATCCGGCGGTTCGAGGCCGGTCCGCCGAGGCAGAACTCCGTGCGCTCGCCGAATCCCTGCCGGGCGGCGTCGTGCGCCACGACCTGGACGTGCGCGTGGCAGTCCTTGATGAGGGCGGACAGCTCCAGCAGGGCGAACACGTCGTGCCGCATCACCGCCAGTTCCGGCCCGCCCACGTTGCGGTTGACCACCAGCAGCGACTCGGAGTGGTCCGGCAGCCCGAAGAACGCCTGCTTGCGCCGCAGCCTCCGGCGCCACAGGCAGGTGCGGGCCAGCCAGCCCAGGCTCGCGCTGACGCCGGTCGCCATGACGCCCAGGACGATGTTGCGCACGTCGTCGTTCATGGCCGCGCATGCTAGCGGGCCGAGGGGGAACCGTACGTACCGATGTTCGGTGTGTGACGTTCCTGTGGCGGGTGCCCGAGGCGTACTGCCGGGAACCGGGCAATCCGGCTACGCTGCGCGGACGGTTTCGACGGGAGGTACGGATGGGGCGCCCCGGGACGCGGAAACTGGCCGCTCTGGCGGTCTCGGCCGCCGTGGTGTCGGTGGGGGCGGCGGCGCCACCGGCCGCCACCGGTCCCTCGGGCCCCGCGGGTCCGGCGGTCGCGAAGGCCCCGGTGGCCGTCGGCTACGGCGGTGCCGTGGCCAGCGTCGACGCGGACGCCTCGGCCGCCGGCATCGAGGTGCTCAGGAAGGGCGGCAACGCGGTCGACGCGGCCGTCGCCACCGCCGCCGCGCTCGGCGTCACCGAGCCCTACTCCTCCGGCATCGGCGGAGGCGGCTACTTCGTCTACTACGACGCCGGGACCCGTACGGTGCACACCATCGACGGCCGCGAGACCGCCCCGCTCACCGCGCACTCCAACCTGTTCGTGGAGGACGGCAAGCCGCTCGCCTTCGCGGACGCGGTCAGCAGCGGACTGGGCGTCGGCACCCCGGGCACCCCCGCCACCTGGCAGACGGCGCTCGACGAGTGGGGCAGCAGGAGGCTCGGCACGCTCCTGAAGCCGGCCGAACGGATCGCCCGCGACGGTTTCACCGTGGACGACACCTTCCGCGCGCAGACCGCGTCCAACGAGGCCCGGTTCCGCTACTTCCCCGACACCGCGAAGCTGTTCCTGCCGGACGGCAGGCTCCCCGTGGTCGGCTCCACCTTCAAGAACCCCGACCTGGCCCGCACCTACGAGGAGCTGGCCAGGAAGGGCGTCGGCGCGGTCTACCGCGGCGACCTCGGCCGGGACATCGTCGCCACGGTCGACAAGCCCCCGGTGGACCGGGACTCGGGGTGGAACGCCCGGCCCGGCGAACTGTCCGCCAAGGACCTGGCCGTCTACCGTGCCAAGCTCCAGAGGCCCACGAAGACCTCGTACCGCGGCCTGGGCGTGTACTCCATCGCGCCCTCCTCCTCGGGCGGCACCACGGTCGGCGAGGCCCTCAACATCCTGGAGGACACCGACCTCTCCAGGGCGAGCGAGGTGCAGTACCTGCACCACTACATCGAGGCGAGCCGCATCGCCTTCGCCGACCGCGGGCGCTGGGTGGGCGACCCCGCCTTCGAGGACGTGCCGACCCGGCAGCTGCTCTCACAGGGATACGCCGACTCGCGCGCCTGCCTGATCAAGGACGACGCGGTCCTCACCAGCCCCCTCGCGCCCGGCGACCCGCGGCACCCGGCGGCCTCCTGCGGCACCGGTGGCACGGCGGCCCCGACGACGTACGAGGGGGAGAACACCACCCACCTGACGGTGGCCGACAAGTGGGGCAACGTCGTCGCCTACACGCTCACCATCGAGCAGACCGGCGGCAGCGGCATCACCGTCCCCGGCCGGGGCTTCCTGCTCAACAACGAGCTGACCGACTTCTCCTTCGCCCCGGCCAACCCGGCCGTGCACGACCCCAACCTGCCCGGGCCCGGCAAGCGCCCGCGCTCGTCCATCTCCCCGACGATCGTCCTCGACCGGCACGGCAAGCCGGTGGTGGCGCTCGGTTCACCCGGCGGCGCGACCATCGTGACCACCGTGCTGCAGACGCTGACCGGCTTCCTGGACCGGCACCTGCCGCTGGTCGACGCGATCGCCGCACCCCGGGCCAGCCAGCGCAACGCGGCCGCGACGGAACTCGAACCGGGCCTGTACGACAGCCCCCTGCGGGGCCGGCTGGAGGCCATCGGGCACAGCTTCACGCCGAATCCCGAGATCGGCGCGGCCACCGGCGTCCAGCGGCTGCCCGGCGGCAGGTGGCTGGCCGCCGCGGAGAAGGTGCGGCGCGGCGGCGGCTCGGCGATGGTGGTGGACCCGGCGCCGTAGCGGCGTGCTCCCTACAACTCCGGGCCGGGCGGCCGGGCTTCCCGCAGTTCCTGCGGGCCGGCCGGACCCTCCGCGGCCTGCGCGCCCCGCGTGCGGAAGTCCAGCCGCCCGTCCCGCACGTCCACCGTCACCCGGCCGCCCTCGGTGATCCGGCCGTCCAGCAGCAGCCGCGACAGCCGGTTGTCCACCTCCCGCTGGATGGTGCGGCGCAGCGGACGGGCGCCGTACTCCGGCTGGTGGCCGCGCTCGGCGAGCCAGTCCACGGCCGCGTCGGTGAACTCCACCGCGGCGCCCTGCCCGTCCAGCAGCCGCCGGGTGCGCTCCAGCAACAGGTTGGTGATCCGCCGCAGTTGTTCACCCGTCAACTGCCGGAACACGACGATCTCGTCGATCCGGTTCAGGAACTCCGGCCGGAAGTGCTCCCGCAGCGGCCTGAGGACCTGCTCGCGCCGCGCCTCCTCGTCGGCCCGGGCGCCGCCCGGCCCGAACCCGATCCCGGCCCCGCGCCGGGTGATGGCCTCCGAGCCGAGGTTGCTGGTCATCACGATGACCGTGTTGGCGAAGTCGACCGTACGGCCCTGGGAGTCGGTGAGCCGGCCGTCGTCCAGCACCTGCAGGAGGACGTTGAACACGTCCGGGTGCGCCTTCTCCACCTCGTCCAGCAGGAGCAGCGAGTACGGGTGCCTGCGCACCACCTCGGTGAGCTGACCGGCCTCCTCGTGACCGACGTACCCGGGCGGCGCGCCGACCAGCCGGGAGACGGTGTGCCGTTCCTGGTACTCGCTCATGTCGAGGCGGACCATGCGGTCCTCGCTGCCGAACAGGGCCTCGGCGAGCGCCCGGGCCAGCTCGGTCTTGCCGACGCCGGTCGGCCCCAGGAACAGGAAGCTGCCGATGGGCCGGTCGGGACTGGCGAGCCCGGCCCGCGAGCGCAGGACCGCCTCGGCGACCACGGCGACCGCTTCCTCCTGCCCGACCACCCGCCGGTGCAGGTGCTCCTCCAGACCGAGCAGCCGCTCCCTCTCCTCCTGGGTGAGCCGGCTGACCGGGATGCCGGTCAGCCGGGACACCACCCCGGCGACGGCCTCCGCCGTGACCTCCAGGTTCTGCCCCTCGTCGGCCCGGCCGTCCCCGCTCGCCTCCGCGATGCGCCGCTTCAGTTCGCCGATCCGGTCGCGCAGCCGGGTGGCCTGCTCGTAACTCTCGTCGGCGACCGCCTGGTCCTTGTCCCGGACCAGCTGCTCCACCTCGCGCTCCATCGCGCGGACGTCGGTGCCCTTCGTCCCGGCGCCCAGCCGCACCCGCGCGCCCGCCTGGTCGATCAGGTCGATCGCCTTGTCCGGCAGCCGCCGGTCGGTGAGGTAGCGGTCGGACAGCTCCACGGCGGCCACCAGCGCCTCGTCGGTGTAGCGGACCTGGTGGTGGGCCTCGTACCGGTCGCGCAGCCCACGCAGGATCTCGATCGTGTCCCCGGCGGTCGGCTCGGGCACCAGGACCGGCTGGAACCGGCGGGCCAGCGCCGCGTCCTTCTCGACGCGCCGGTACTCCTCCAGGGTGGTCGCGCCCACGATGTGCAGCTCGCCCCGGGCCAGCGCGGGCTTGAGGATGTTGCCCGCGTCCATCGTGCCGCCCTCGCCGCCCCCGCCGGCACCCACGACGGTGTGCAGCTCGTCGATGAAGACGACCAGCCGGTCCGAGTGCGCGCGGACTTCCTCCACGATGGTGTTCAGCCGCTCCTCGAAGTCACCCCGGTACCGGGTGCCCGCCACGACCCCGGTCAGGTCCAGGGCGACGACCCTGCGCCCGGCCAGCACGTCCGGCACGTCCCCGTCGGCGATCCGCTGCGCGAGTCCCTCGACGACCGCCGTCTTGCCGACGCCCGCGTCACCGATCAGCACCGGGTTGTTCTTCCCGCGCCGCGACAGCACCTCGATGGTCTGCTCGATCTCCTCCTCACGGCCGATCACCGGGTCCACCCGGCCCTGCCGGGCGAGCTCGGTCAGGTCACGGCCGTACTTGTCCAGGGTCGGCGTGGAGGTCGGCCGCTGCCGCTCCGTGCGCGTCTGGGCGGTCTCCGGGGCCTCGGACGGCAGGCCGTCCGCCCGGAACCGGGCCGCGTTCAGGATGTGGCCGGCCGCCGAGTCCGGGTTCGACGCCAGCGCGCTCAGCACGTGCTCCGGACCGATGTACCCGGTGCCGCTCGCCCGTGCCAGCTCGTGCGCGTCCAGCAGGGCGCGCTTGACGGCCGGGGTGAGCGACAGCGAGGTGGGCGCCGGCACCTGGCCCGGCGGCTGCTGGACGGGGCCCGCGCGGCCGTCGATCTCCGTCGCGAGGGAGTCCGGGTCCGCGCCCGCCCGGCTGAGCAGGCTCCGGGTGGGTTCGGCGGACAGGGCCGCGCGCAGCAGGTGCTGGGTGTCCAGGTCCCGGCTGCCGTGCTCGGCGGCGTACTGGGCGGCTCCCCTGACCAGCTCCCGGGCCGGCTGGCTGAGCAGGCGGCCGATGTCGATGTGCCGGGGGGCTCCGCCGGCCGCGCCGCCCCGGGCTCCGCCGAAGAAGCGGGCGAAAAACTCCCCGAAGGGATCCTCCGGGCCTATGTAACCGCTGGTCATCGTTTCGTTTCCTTCGCAGACGACGTGCGGAGCGGCCGGGTATCCCGGGAGCGGGTCCCCCATGCAACGACGGCGCGATCCATTACGGGGGCGTGTGCGCCCCGGGGCGGCGGACGGGACCGATACGGTTGCCGGCGGCCGCCGCCCCGGTCCCGTCCGCGGGGGCCCGCCGGGCGGTGCCGGGCAGGCGCAGGTCCGCGGGCGCGGGCGGCCCACGGTGAAGCCGGTCGCCGGGTCGGCGGCCCGGTCGTCCGGTTCGGCGCCGCGTGCACCGCGTCGATCGGCGGGGCCGTCCCCAGTCGCATCGCGCCAATTACTATACCGGTATTAGAATGGGTAGCATGGTGCGCACCCCCCTCACCCCCGAAGAGCACGAACGCGGTGAACGGCTCGGGCGGCTGCTGCGCGAGGCGCGCGGCGGCCGGAGCATGACCGAGATCGCGGCCGCGGCGGGCGTTTCGGCCGAGACCCTCCGCAAGATCGAGACCGGCCGTGCGCCGACGCCCGCCTTCTTCACGGTGGCCGCGCTCGCCGGGGCGCTCGGGCTGTCCATGGACGAACTGGTGACGCGGTGCGCGCCGGTGCCCGTCTGACGCGCCTGCGGGCGGTCACCGGCGTGTGCGGGAGCCGGGAGCGTGTGGTGCGTCCTCCGGACCCTGCCGAAAACCGTACGCGGCAGGCCCGTGACACGGCTGGTGTCGCCACGGACCGGAGTGCTGGCGGTCGGGCGGGAGTCGGCGGTGATCGTGGTTCGCGAACTCCCCGGCCGTGCCGGGGAGTTCGCGAACCACCCGGACGGCCTCCTGGCGCGCCTGGACCAGGGCGGCGCGCCCGCCGGGCACCGCACCCCGGGGGAGCGCCCGGTTCGCGGGAGCGGCCGCCCGCGGCACGACGGCCGACGTGCTGACGGCCGCCGGGAGGACCGGGGACGGGCGGCAGGTGCTGTGGCAGGGGGTGGCCCGGCCGCGCCCCAGGAGATCGGCGCCGCCGTGCTGGAGCTGGACGCGCGGGGCCGGGCGCGCGGGCTGCGGGCCCTGCTGGACGCCTGCGTCCGCGGCGGCACCCCGCAGGAGGCCGCGCGCAGCGCCGCGGCCGACCCGCACCGGATCGTCCCGCTCCTGCTGGAGGGGCCGCCCGCAACGTCTCCGGGGAGCGCCACCGGGACCTGGTGCACGCCCTGCGCGTCGCCGGCCTCACGCCCTGACCGGCCCCTCCCGGGTCCGGTCCGCCGCTCCTCCTAAGGGGTGCGAAACGCGATCGGCTCCGCGGGTTGCCGGCGATGGTCTTGGCAAGGGCCCCCACGGGGCCTACTTTCGTCCCTCTACGGGCCGTTTGCGCGGACGTAGCGCTCGGACGTCGCGTCGAAGGAGCAGCTCATGGCCAACGTCGTACGTGCCGCACTGGTCCAGGCCACCTGGACCGGCGACAGCGGGTCCATGGTGGCGAAGCACGAGGAGCACGCCCGTGAGGCGGCCCGGCGGGGTGCGCAGGTCATCGGGTTCCAGGAGGTCTTCAACGCCCCCTACTTCTGCCAGGTGCAGGAGCCGGAGCACTACCGCTGGGCCGAACCGGTGCCGGACGGGCCGACCGTGCGCAGGATGCGGGACCTCGCCCGCGAGACCGGCATGGTCGTCGTCGTACCGGTCTTCGAGGTCGAGCAGTCCGGCTTCTACTACAACACCGCCGCCGTGATCGACGCCGACGGCACCTACCTCGGCAAGTACCGCAAGCACCACATCCCGCAGGTCAGGGGCTTCTGGGAGAAGTACTACTTCAAACCCGGCAACCTGGGCTGGCCCGTCTTCGACACCGCCGTGGGCAAGGTCGGCGTCTACATCTGCTACGACCGCCACTTCCCGGAGGGCTGGCGCCAACTGGGCCTCAACGGCGCCCAGCTGGTCTACAACCCCTCCGCCACCCACCGCGGCCTGTCCGCCCACCTGTGGCAGCTGGAACAGCCCGCCGCGGCCGTCGCCAACGAGTACTTCGTCGCCGCCATCAACCGGGTGGGACGGGAGGAGTACGGGGACAACGACTTCTACGGCACGAGCTACTTCGTCGACCCGCGCGGACGGTTCGTCGGGGACGTCGCGAGCGACAGGGCGGAGGAACTCCTCGTCCGCGAGCTCGACTTCGGCCTCATCGAGGACGTGCGGCAGCAGTGGGCCTTCTACCGCGACCGCCGCCCCGACGCCTACGAAGGGCTGGTGCGGCCGTGAACGGCCTCCGCGCCCGCCACCGCCGCGTCCCGCCCGGCCGGCCCGCCCTCCACCACGGCGACCCGCCGGAGGCCGCCCACGGCGAGGGCCGGTACGTCCGGGGCGCGCGGCGCCGCACGCACCCCGGCTCCCTCGGCGGTCTCCCCGCCGCCACGACCGCGCACGCGCTGCCCGGGGCGACCGGGGCGGTCACCGGGCAGGCCGGCCGGATCATCCGCTCCCCGGCCCCCCACCTCAACCGGCCGGTGGTCGAACCCACCGAACCCACCCGGCCCATCGACCAGTCGAGCGGCGTTCCGGGCGCCCGGGCGTTCTTCACGGCCTCCGGCACCGGGGCCGGAGGCACCGCCCTGCTGCTCGCCACCGCCCACCGGCGCAGCAACACCGTGCGGGCCGCGCGCAACGGCCACCACGGCCGTTCCTCCCGCACGGCCGGCCCCACCGGCGACCGCGGCCGGTCCCAGGCCGCCGGCGGTTCCACCGCGACCGGGCCCCGGGGGCGTACAGGCCGCTGACGGCACCCCGGCCGGACCGTTCATCCTGGGAGAGAGGGACCATGAGCAGCCGTACCGTCATCCGCGGCGGCCTCGTCGTCACCGCGTCCGACGAGATCCACGCCGACGTCCTGGTCGAGGACGGCCGCATCGCCGCCCTCGCCGCCTCCGGCACACCCGCCGCCGGGGCGTTCACCGCCGACCGGGTCGTCGACGCCACCGGGAAGTACGTCATCCCGGGCGGCGTCGACGCCCACACGCACATGGAGATGCCGTTCGGCGGCACCCGCGCCGCCGACACCTTCGAGACCGGCACCCGGGCCGCCGCCTGGGGCGGCACCACCACGATCGTGGACTTCGCCGTCCAGAGCGCCGGCCGCACCCTGCGCGAGGGCCTGGACGCCTGGCACGCCAAGGCCGAGGGCAACTGCGCGATCGACTACGCCTTCCACATGATCGTCTCCGACGTCAACGCGGAGACGCTCAAGGAGATGGACCTGCTGGTCGAGGAGGGCGTGACCTCGTTCAAGCAGTTCATGGCCTACCCGGGGGTCTTCTACTCCGACGACGGGCAGATCCTGCGGGCCATGCAGCGCGCCGCCGGCAACGGCGGGCTGATCATGATGCACGCCGAGAACGGCATCGCCATCGACGTCCTGGTCGAGCAGGCACTCGCCCGCGGCGAGAGCGCCCCCCGCCACCACGGCGAGGTCCGCAAGGCCCTGCTGGAGGCCGAGGCCACCCACCGCGCCATCCGGCTCGCCCAGGTCGCCGGGGCCCCGCTGTACGTCGTGCACGTCTCGGCCGCGGAGGCGGTGGCCGAGCTGACGCGGGCCCGCGACGAGGGGCTGCACGTCTTCGGCGAGACCTGCCCGCAGTACCTGTTCCTGTCCGCCGACAACCTCGCCGAACCCGGTTTCGAGGGCGCGAAGTACGTGTGCAGCACCCCGCTCAGGCCGCGCGAGCACCAGGCGGCCCTGTGGAGGGGCCTGCGCACCGACGACCTCCAGGTGGTCTCCACCGACCACTGCCCCTTCTGCTTCGCGGGCCAGAAGGAACTGGGCCGCGGCGACTTCTCCAGGATCCCCAACGGCGTGCCGGGCGTCGAGAACCGCATGGACCTGCTGCACCAGGCCGTCGTCGACGGACACATCTCCCGCCGCCGCTGGATCGAGATCGCCTGTGCCGCCCCGGCCCGCATGTTCGGCCTGTACCCGAAGAAGGGCACCATCGCCCCCGGCGCCGACGCCGACGTCGTGATCTACGACCCGCACGCCGAGCAGGTCATGTCCGCCGGGACCCACCACATGAACGTCGACTACTCGGCGTACGAGGGCAAGCGGGTCACCGGCCGGGTCGAGACGGTCCTCTCGCGCGGCGAGACCGTCGTCGACCGGCGGCGGTACACCGGACGCGCCGGGCACGGCGTCTTCACCCCGCGCTCCACCTGCCAGTACCTCGCCTAGGAGGGGCGCCCATGGACTTCGGACTCGTCCTGCAGACCGACCCGCCGGCCTCCCGTGTCGTCAGCCTGATGAAGCGCGCCGAGCGCAACGGCTTCACGTACGGCTGGACCTTCGACTCCGCCGTGCTGTGGCAGGAGCCGTTCGTGATCTACAGCCAGATCCTCGCCCACACCACCAGGCTCAAGGTCGGCTCGATGGTCACCAACCCGGGCACCCGCACCTGGGAGGTCACCGCCTCCGCCTTCGCCACCCTGAACGACATGTTCGGAAACCGCACGGTGTGCGGCATCGGCCGCGGCGACTCCGCGATGCGCGTCGCGGGCCGCAGACCCCACACCCTCGCGCGGATCAGCGAGGCGATGAAGGTCATCCGCGCCCTCGGCCGGGGCGAGGAGGCCGACCTCGGCGGCACGGTGATCAGGTTCCCGTGGATCGCCCCGGGCGCCGAACTGCCCGTCTGGATGGCCGCGTACGGGCCGAAGGCGCTGAAGACGGCCGGTGAGGAGGCCGACGGGTTCATCCTCCAGCTGGCCGACCCGTACCTGACCGAGTACATGGTGAAGGCCGTCAAGGACGCGGCCGTCGCCGCCGGCCGGGACCCGTCCGAGGTCACCGTCTGCGTGGCCGCCCCCGCCTACGTCACCGAGGACGACTCGCCCGGGGCGCTCGCCCACGCCCGCGAGCAGTGCCGCTGGTTCGGCGGCATGGTCGGCAACCACGTCGCCGACCTGGTCGCCCGGTACGGCGAGCACTCCGCGCGGATCCCCGGCGAACTCACCGCCTACGTCAAGGCCCGCCAGGGCTACGACTACGCCCACCACGGACGCAGCGGCAACCCCGACACCCGGTTCGTGCCCGACGAGATCGTCGACCGGTTCTGCGTCGTCGGACCGGCCGAACGGCACATCGAGAAGCTGACCGCCCTGCGCGAACTGGGCGTCGACCAGTTCGCGGTGTACGACATGCACGACGCCCAGGAAGCCACCATCGACGCCTACGGCGCCGAGGTCATCCCGGCCGTCGACGTCTGACCCAGGCCCGTCCGGCCGCCCCGTCGCCCTCTCCACGGCCACGGCCGGGCGGTGGGCCCCGGCACCCCGCCGGCGCCCTGCCCGGCGCCGACGCTCCCGGCCGGGAGCCGGCGGACCGCCGCGGTGCGGCCCGCGGCCCGGCCGGGCGGTCAGCCGGACCGGCCGTCCCGCAGCGCGGCCACCGCGGCCCTGGCGGCCCGGATGGCGCCCTTGTTGACCTCGTCCGTGCCCGGCGCCCTCTTCGTCTCGAAGTCGCTGCCGTTGTAGGTGACGACCACCAGGGCGTTGGAGACGCGGGCCACGACCGTGCCCTCGCGGGTCTGCTGCCCGTCCTCGGTGGTGAGGTTCACGACCGAGTAGGCGCTGTCCCCGAGCCCCGGGACGGTCCCTCCGCCGCTCTTGCCGGTGACCGTCTGCTCGTACTCCTTCGCCGCCTGCCGGTCGGAGGCGGTGACCTCGAAGGAGACGTCGAGCCAGCGGTAGTCGTAGCCCTTGAGCGCGTTCCAGGAGCAGGTGCGGCGCAGCTCGGTGTCCGTCGAGGGGATCTCCTTGCCCGCCGTCCTCGCCCCCGGTACCAAGGACTTGACCGCCGCCGCGGGCACGCTCGCGCAGGGCGCGGGCGCGGTGGTGTAGGTCTTGGGCTCCGCGGCGGGGGAGGAGGGCGCGGAGTCCGGGCGGGCGGGCGTGCTCGACCCGGGCGGGTGGCCGGCGGCGGACGACGGCGCGGCCGGGCCCGACGACAGCATCCAGCCGGCGCAGGCCAGCACGGCGACCGGGGTCAGACGCGCGGTGAGGGCGAGCGGCAGAGGAAGGGAACGCACGGCGCACTTCTCGGGGGAGAGGGGGGTACGGAAGGGGTCCGCGGGGGAGGGCGGGGACGACAGTGTCACACGACTCCCTGTGCGGGGGAAGGGGCAGCCCGCTGCGTCCCCGGCCGGTGACCCGGGCCCACCGGCACCGTGCCGCACGTCCCCCCGTGCCCGGTCGGGGCGTGCGGTGCGCACGGCCGTCAGGGCACCCGGGCCGTCCGGGCGGGGGAGCCGAACCTGGCGCGGGCCAGCTCCTGCGCGCGCCGGCTCCTGCCCGGTCACCGCGCCGTCCGTGAGGCCGTACCGGCCCCGGAACGGGTCGGCCGTCCGCTCGACGAGGGTCTCGCGGGACAGGCCGGTCTGCCGGCACAGCGGGTCCACCCGCTTCCGCGCGCTCCCCGTTCCCCGCCGACCGGGACGACAGCGCAGGTGGCCGCGGTGCTCCCGCCCCGGGGGCGGGAACCGCAGCCGTCCGCCGCGGTGCGAACCGGGTCGCCGGTCCCGCGCAGACACCCCCCGGCCTCCACCGCGCGGCGGCGTGGGGCCGGGGAGTCCCGCGGTCCGGTGCGGGCGGCCCGCGCCGTGTCCCCCGAACGGTTCCGTGAAGTCGCCGCGGTCACGGGCCGCCGCTTAACGTCGGAGCAGTGGCCCCCTCCCGCCGGTGGGGCCGGACGCGCCATGGCGCCAGGAGGCTTCCGTGCTGCCCACCAACGCACTGGCCGCTCCCCCGGGGAGGGGGGAGTTCACCGGGACCCTGACCTACACGGTCGGCGAGTACAACATGATCCAGTACGCCCTGGCGGCGGCTGCCTTCGCCCTCCTCTCGGGGTTCGTCTACGCGCTCTCCACCCGCAACGACGTCTCCCCCCGCTACCGGGGCGCCGGCATCGCCAGCGCCCTTCTCCAGGCCGTCGCCTTCCTGGCCTACGTCGCGCTGTTCGTCAGCTGGCAGACCTCCTTCACCCTGCGCGGTGGCCGGTACGTGCCCACCGGCACCTCCGCCTTCGCCGGCGGACTGCGGTACGCCGACTGGAGCGTGACCGTCCCCCTGCTCGCGGTGGAGCTGCTGGCCGTGTGCGCGGTCGCCGGCAAGAAGCTGTTCGCCCTCCGCGCCGTGGCCGTCGCCTCGGCCTTCTTGATGATCGTGACCGGCTTCCTCGGCGCGGAGGTCCTCGACGCGGGCAACCGTGTGCTGTGGCTGGTCGTGTGGGCCGCCGTCAGCACGGTGTTCTTCCTCGTCCTCTACGCCGCGCTGGGCAAGGCCGTCCTGGACAGCGCCGGGGAGCTGCCCCCCGGCACCTTCGCCACCCTCAGGCGGGCGACGATCATGCAGTTCTCCGTCTTCGGCGCCTATCCGCTGATCTACCTGATCCAGCAGTCCGTGGGGGCCGGTTCCCACCTGGTCGCCTGGGCGCTCGTCACCCAGCTCGGCCTCTGCGCCGCCGACGTCACCGCCAAGGTCGCTTTCGGTGCCATGATCCACAAGGTGGCGAAGATGCGTACCGCCGAAGACGTGCGCTCCGGAACCGAGACCCACCCCGAGGAGGTGTGGATCTCCTCGGTCAAGCAGGCCGACGCGTGGCCGCCGGTGGCCGCGGCCCTGACCGGGCACGGCGCCCACCCGGCACCCGTGCGGGTGTCCGACGGCAACGGGCACCCGAGGTCCTGACACGCCCATGCGTCCCCTCCCGCAGGGCGGCCGGGCGGCCGGGCGCCCCCTCCGCTGGGCGGGGCGCGTCTCCGTCGCGGCGGTCCTGTGCGTCCTCGCCGTGCAGTGCGTCCGCCCGGCCCTGTGGGACGACCACGCGTCCACGGTCTTCGCCGCCGGCCTCGCGGCCGGGGTGCCCCACGGTGCCGTCGACCACCTGGTCCCCGCCTGGTGCCGGGCGCACGCGGCGGACCGCGGCCGGCAGGCCCTCCTCCTGCTGGCCTACGCCGGTGCCGCCGCAGCCGCCTTCGCCTGCGCCCTGTGGGCCCCGGCCCCCGCGCTGTGCGCGTTCCTGGCCCTGTCGGCGCTGCACTTCGGCCGCGGGGAGACGCACGCGAACGCCCTGCGCGCGGGAGGCACCCGCCCACCGGGCCCGGCACTGTGCGCGCTCGCCTACGGCGCGGTCGTCACGGTGCTGCCGCTGGCACGGCACCCGCACGCCGTGCGGGGCCTCGTCGCCGCCCTGACCCCCGGGGCCCCCTGGCTGCTGGCCGCCCCGGTCACCGCGGCGGCGACCGCCTTGACGGCCGCCGCCGCGGTGACCGCGTGTGCCCTGCTGCTGCGCCACCGCCGCCACCACGACGCCGCCGAACTGCTCCTGCTGGCCGTCCTGTTCTGGACGGTCCACCCCTTGGTGGCGTTCGCCGCCTATTTCGCCGCCTGGCACTCCGTGCGGCACATCGCACGCCTGCTCCTGGCCGACCCGGCCAACCGCCCCGCCCTGTGCGCCGGGCACCTGGGTCCGCCCCTGCGCCGCTTCCACCGCCGGGCGGCCCTCCCCACCGCCGTGGTCCTGGCCGCCTCCGTCGCCGCGGCCCGCCTGGGCGAGCCGCACCGTCACGCCCTGGCCGCCGCCGGGGTGGCCGTCCTCGCGGCGCTGACCCTTCCCCACCACCTCGTCGTCGCGCTCCTCGACCGGCACGAGGCGCGCGGACCCGCGCCCGGCGACCGGGCCGCCCGGCCGGCCGGGACGAGCACCCGCGCCTGACCCGGGTCCGGGGCCGGGTCCGGGTCAGGGCCCAGGCCCGAGTCCGGGTCCGAGCACTGCGGGGCCCACCGCTTAGACCACCCCGTGCCCGCGCGTCCGCGACCCGTCGGGGACCACCGGATCCGC
Organism: Streptomyces sp. TG1A-8; assembly: GCF_030499535.1. Classification (NCBI taxonomy): domain Bacteria; kingdom Bacillati; phylum Actinomycetota; class Actinomycetes; order Kitasatosporales; family Streptomycetaceae; genus Streptomyces; species Streptomyces sp. TG1A-8. The sequence continues at coordinate 1,399,678 of NZ_JASTLB010000001.1, read as the reverse complement.
CCGTGACGCCGGCCCGGCACCCGGGCGGGGGCCGGGACGGCCGGTCGCGTCACGGGCGGGGACGCGGCCCGGGAGTGCCGGAGGACCGGCCCGGGGGAGGGGCGACCGGTCCGGTGCGCCCTTCCGTCCCTGACCGGCGAGGAAGAGCGCGTCGGCCGGGACGGCACCGCCCCCCACTGCTCCCGTTCGGTGGACCTCGCCGAGTGGCGTTGAGCGTGACGGTGCCTCCGGGGCCGCCGAGCCGGTACCCGCCCTCCGCGACCGACGACTCGACGGTCCCCGTGCCGAGCGGCGAAGGAGCGCCGGGGCCTTCCCCGACGAGCGGCATCCTGGTCAGCGCGGCTCACCGGCGGCCCGGCGGCCCGGCTTCATTTCAAGTGCCGGGTGAGGAACCGGGCCGCGGCGTCCCCCGCGAACCGCGGGACGCCGGTGTGCCCGCCGAGGTTGGCGTGCAGGCTCTTCTCCTCGGTGCCGAAGGCGTCGAACAGGTCCAGGGCTGCCTGCCGGTCGTTTCCCTCGTCGTCCCACTGCAGCAGGACGTGCAGCGGAATGGTGACCCGGCGGGCCTCCTCGAATAGGGCGCGGGGTACGAAACTCCCGGCGAACAGGACGGCGGCCGAGATGCGCGGCTCGACCACCGCCAGCCGGATCCCGATGGAGATCACTCCCCCCGAGTACCCGACCGGGCCGCCGATCCCGGGCAGCGAAAGGAGGGCGTCCAGGGCGGTCCGCCACTCCGGGACCGCCTTTTCCACGAGCGGCAGGATGAGGGCGTCGATGATTTCGTCGTCGACCGGCTCGCCGGCCGCCAGCGACCGGCGCAGGTCGGCACGGGCCTGTTCGGCGGCGGCCCGGCGGGGCCGTTCACCGCTCCCGGGGAGCTCGATGGTGGCGGCGGCGAAGCCCTCCGCCGCGCAGTGCCGGGCCCGCCCCGCCAGCCGGGGGTACATCTTGTCCAGTCCGCCGGGGTGGCCGAGCAGGACCAGCGGCACCGGTCCGGACGTGGACGCGGGCGTCCACAGGATGCCGGGGATCCCACCGAGGGTGAATTCGTGTTCGAGGACACCGTCGTCGAGGCGCCGTGCGGAAGTGAAGCGCATGATCGTGCCTTTCGGGAGTGCGCTCGGGCGGCGCTCCCGGACGACCTATCGCCCGACCGTGACCCCGGAGGGGAGCACCCGTGTCGGTACTGCGTCCACGGGTACCACCTCCTCGTTCTCTCGCACGGTCTGCGGAAACGTAGCAGTGGCCGCGGTGGCCCGCCAAACGGATTACTGCGCGGCGTCCGCAGCCGGACGCCGAGGAGCCGGAACACCGCGCAGCACTCCTGGGTGCCCCGTCCCCGCTTGCCGGGGCGGGGCCCCGCGACGGCGCGGCGCGCGGACCGCCGCCGGCGTTCGCGGATGCGGCCACCGGCGGCGGTCCGGGAGCGCGGCGGCGGCGACCGGTGGGAGCGGCGCGTCGCCGGCGCGGGTCCGTACCGGCGGGTCACCGCCGCGTGCCCGCGGGGGTGACCCGCCCGCGGGAGACGGGAGAACCGCGGGGAGACCGACCGCACCGGGCAGCGGGGCACCGGCCGTGCGCACCGGCCGTGCGCCCACACCGGTGGTCACGGTGAGGCCGCCCGGAGGCGGGCCCGGCAGCCGCGGGCCGGCCCCCGCGGCGAGGGCGCGGACGGCCTGGCCGAATTCGGCCGGCAACGGGGCGCAGGGCGGTCGATAGCCTTCCGGGGGAGCGGGACGAGGGGATCCCTGGCGCGAACTCCCCGGATCCTCCCCGGGACCCGTCCTGAGCGCCCGCCGTCCGGGCCGGCGCACGTAGACAGCGAGGTGACAGGCCGTATGTTCACCACCCGCCCCACCCTGCAGGGCACCTTCGGCATGGTGTCCTCCACCCACTGGCTCGCCTCCCAGTCCGCGATGGCGGTCCTGGAGGACGGCGGCAACGCCTTCGACGCCGCCGTCGCCGGCGCGTTCGTGCTGCACGTGGTCGAGCCGCACCTGAACGGCCCCGCCGGCGAGGTCCCGGTGCTGTTCGCCCCGTCCGGCGGCGGGGTGCGGGTGCTGTGCGGGCAGGGCGTCGCCCCGGCCGGTGCCACCGCCGCCCACTACCGCGGGCTCGGCCTGGACCTCGTCCCCGGCACGGGGCCGCTGGCCGCCGCCGTGCCGGGCGCCTTCGACGCCTGGCTGCTGCTCCTGCGCGACCACGGCACCAAACCCCTGGACGACGTCCTGAAGTACGCCATCGGCTACGCCGAGCACGGACACGCGCCCGTGGAGGACGTGGGCGCGGCCGTGCGGAGCGTGCGGAAGCTGTTCACGACCGAGTGGACCTCCTCGGCGGAGGTGTACCTGCCGGGCGGCAGGCCGCCCCGGCCCGGCGAACTGCTGCGCAACCCCGCGCTCGCGGCCACCTGGAAGCGGGTGCTGGCCGGGACCGCCCGGGGCGGTGACCGGGAGACGCGGATCGACGCCGCCCGCGAGGTGTGGCGCCGCGGCTTCATCGCCGAGGCCCTGGTACGGCAGTCCCGGCGCCCCACGCTCGACACCAGCGGCGAACGGCACACCGGCACGCTCACCGAGGCCGACCTGGCCGGCTGGTCGGCGTCCTACGAGGCACCGGTGACGTACGACTGGAACGGCTGGACCGTGTGCAAGGCCGGACCCTGGAGCCAGGGCCCGGCCCTCCTCCAGCAGCTCGCCCTGCTCCCGCCCGAACTGCCCGCCCCCGGCACCGCCGACCACCTCCACCTGCTGATCGAGGGCTGCAAGCTCGCCATGGCCGACCGCGAGGCCTGGTACGGGGACGCCGCCGAGGTGCCGCTCGCCGAACTGCTGTCGGACGCCTACAACGCCGAGCGGCGGACCCTCGTGGGCGCGGAGGCCTCCTACGAGCTGCGCCCCGGCAGCCCCGGCGGCCGCCCCCCGCGCCTGCCCGCGCGGGCGCACGCGCGCACGCCGGCCGGCCACGGCGGCGGCTTCGACCCGATGGGCGCGGGCGAGCCGACCGCGGCCCGGTTCCCCGCCGACGGGCCGGGCCCCGCCGAACCCCGGGTGGGCGCCGACGGCACGACCCGCGGCGACACCTGCCACCTCGACGTCGTCGACCGCTGGGGCAACATGGTCGCGGCCACGCCCAGCGGCGGCTGGCTGCAGTCCAACCCGGTCGTACCGGAGCTGGGCTTCCCGCTCGGCACCCGGCTGCAGATGGCCTGGCTGGAGGAGGGCCTGCCGAACACGCTCACGCCCGGCCGCCGCCCCCGCACCACCCTCACCCCGTCCCTGGCCCTGCGCGAGGGGGTGCCGGTCCTGGCGTTCGGCACCCCCGGCGGCGACCAGCAGGACCAGTGGCAACTGCACTTCTTCCTCGCCGCCGCCCTGCGCCCGCCGGTCCGCGGCGGCCTCGACCTCCAGGGCGCCATCGACGCCCCGAACTGGCACAACGACAGCTTCCCCAGCTCCTTCCACCCGCGCGGCCGCCGCCCCGGCGCCGTGACCGTGGAGTCCCGCACCGACCCCGGCGCCGTCGCGGAGCTGCGCCGTCGCGGCCACGACGTCACCGTGGGCCCCGCCTGGTCGGAGGGCCGCCTGTGCGCGGTCGCCCGGGATCCGCGCACCGGCGTCCTGTCGGCCGCCGCGAACCCGCGCGGGATGCAGGGGTACGCGGTCGGGCGCTGACACCGCGGGCCGGGCGCCCCCTCTTCGTCCCGATTCCACCCGGCGTGCACCGGCCGGGCGGGGATTGTCGGCGGCGCGTGGTCTCATGGAGGCATGATCGACGACACGGAAACCATCGAGGAGTTTCTCACCCGGCACTCGGCCGACGTGGAGGAGGCGGTCCGCAAGGCGGCCGCGACCGAGATCCTGCCCCGCTTCCGCCGCCTGGCCGCGCACGAGGTGGACCGCAAGAGCGGACCGCACGACCTGGTGACGGACGCCGACCGGCTGGCCGAGCGCCAGCTCACCGACGCCCTGGGCGCCCTGCTGCCCGGCTCGGCCGTGGTCGGCGAGGAGGCGGTGCACGCCAGCCCGGCGACGTACGGGGCGATCCGGGGCGACGCGCCGGTCTGGATCGTCGACCCGGTGGACGGCACCCGGCAGTTCGTGCACGGCGACGACGGCTTCTGCACCCTAGTCGCGCTCGCCCACCGGGGCACCGTGCTGGCCTCCTGGACCTACGCACCCGCGCGCGACCGGTTCGCCACGGCCGTCCGCGGCCGGGGCGCCCTCCTCGACGGCGAGCGGCTGTTCGCCGGCCCGCCCGCACCCGGCCGGGACCTCACCGTCGCCACCTCCCACCCCGACTTCACCACGGACGGGCAGAAGCGCGCCCTGCGCGCCCTGTGGACCGACGGCGTCGCCCCGCGGCCCTGCGGCTCGGCGGGCCTGGAGTACCTGGCCGTGGCCCGGGGCGAGCTGGACGCCGTCGCGTTCACCTGGGAGGCGGCCTGGGACCACGCGGCGGGCCTGCTCCTGGTGGAGGAGGCGGGCGGCGCCCACCTCACGCTCACCGGCGAGCCGTTCCGCGTGAGCGGGGACAACGCGTTGCCGTTCACCGCCGCGCGGGACGCCGCCACCGCCCGCCGGACGGTGGAGCTGCTGCGCACGGGAGCCTGAGCCACCCGGCCCGGACAGGGCCGGTCGCCCGTCATATCCTGCTTTCCCAGTGGCCATCGGCTGACGAAGGGGTCCGAAGGTGCCGTCGATGCTCGATGCTGTCGTGGTGGGTGCGGGGCCGAACGGACTGACCGCCGCCGTGGAGCTGGCCCGCCGGGGTTTCTCCGTCGCCGTGTTCGAGGCGCGGGCCACCGTCGGCGGCGGCGCCCGCACCGCGGAGCTGACCCTCCCCGGCTTCCGGCACGACCCGTGCTCGGCCGCCCACCCCCTCGGCATCAACTCACCCGCGTTCCGGGCGCTCCCGCTCGACCGCTACGGCCTCGAATGGCTGCACGCCGAACTGCCCATGGCCCACCCGTTCCCGGACGGCACCGCGGCCGTGCTGGCCCGGTCCGTCGCCGAGACGGCCGCGTCCTTCGGGCCGCGCGACGCGGGCGCCTACCGCAGGCTGGTCGAGCCGTTCCTGCGCCGGTGGGACACCCTCGTGCGGGACTTCATGTCCCTGCCGCTGACCGCTCTGCCCCGCGACCCGGTCACCCTCGCCCGGTTCGGGCTGGCCGGGCTGCCGCCGTCCACCGTGCTGATGCGCCGCTTCCACGACGAGCGCTTCAAGACGCTCTTCGCCGGGCTGGTCGCCCACGTGATGGCCCCGCTGGGCGGCCTGGCCACCGGTGCCGTCGGCCTGGTCTTCGCGCTGGCCGCGCACGCCCGCGGCTGGCCGGTGGCCCGGGGCGGCTCCCAGGCGATCTCCGACGCCCTCGCCGCCTACCTGGCGGACCTCGGCGGCGCCGTCCACACCGACTACGAGGTCAAGCGGCTGGACGACCTGCCGCCCGCGCGCGCGTACGTCTTCGACACCTCGCCCACCGCCCTCGCCCGCATCGCCGGCCTCGGCCGCCACTACGCGGACTACCGCTACGGCCCCAGCGTCTTCAAGATCGATTACGCCCTGGACGGCCCGGTCCCGTGGACCGCCCCCGAGGCCCGGGCCGCCGGCACCGTCCAGATCGGCGCGAGCCGCGCCGAGATCGGCACCGCCCTGCGCGCCGCGTCCCGCGAGGGCCGCGCGCCCGACAGGCCGTTCCTGATCACCGTGCAGCCCAGCGTGGCCGACCCCGGCCGCGCCCCCGAGGGCAAGCACGTCTTCTGGGCGTACGGGCACGTACCGGCCAACTGGGACGGCGACCTCACCGACGCCATGGAGCGCCAGCTGGAGCGGTACGCCCCCGGCTTCCGCGACCGCGTCCTGGCCCGCGCCGTCACCGGCCCGGCGGAACTGGCCGCGGGCAACGCCAACTACGTCGGCGGCGACATCGCCTGCGGCGCGGCCTCCGGACTCCAGCTCCTGCTGCGTCCCAAGCCGTCCCTGTTCCCGTACCACACCCCGCACCCGGCCGTCTTCCTCTGCTCCTCGGCCACCCCGCCGGGCCCCGGCGTGCACGGCATGTCGGGGCACAACGCGGCCAAGGCCGTGTGGAGGAGGCTGCGCCGGACATGACCACGCTCACCCTCGTACGGGGCGACATCACCCGGCAGAGCGCCGACGCGATCGTCAACGCGGCCAACTCCTCGCTCCTGGGCGGCTCGGGCGTGGACGGCGCGATCCACCGCCGCGGCGGCCCGGCCATCCTGGAGGAGTGCCGCAGGCTGCGTGCCTCCCGGTACGGCGGGGGCCTGCCCACCGGCCGGGCGGTCGCCACCACCGCGGGCGAGCTGGACGCGCGCTGGGTCATCCACACGGTCGGCCCGGTCTGGCGGGCCGGCGGCGGAGGCGAGGCGCTGCTCGCCTCCTGCTACCGGGAGTCGCTGCGCCTGGCCGACGAGCTGGGGGCCCGGACGGTCGCGTTCCCGGCGATCTCCACCGGCGTGTACCGGTGGCCGCTGGACGACGCGGCGCGCATCGCGGTCGAGACCGTGCGCGGCACACCGGCGGCCGTCGAGGAGGTGCGGTTCGTCCTCTTCGACGACCGGGCGTACGAGGCGTTCGCCCGCCACGCCGGCTGACGCCCGCCACGCCGGCTGACGCCCGCCACGCCGGCTGACGCCCGCCACGCCGGCTGACGCCCGCCACGCCGGCTGACGCCCGCCACGCCGGCTGACGCCCGCCACGCCGGCTGACGCCCGCCACGCCGGCTGACGGCGGCCGCGTCCGTACCGCCGCCGCGGCCGGCCCCGGCACCTCCCCGCCCGGCACCCGCGCCCGGCGCCGCGCCGTCCACCGGGCCCCCGTCCGGGGCGTGACCCGTGAAGCCGGGGCCCGCCCGCCGCCCGTCGGGGCGGGCCCGGGGTAAGCGGGCACCCGTGGGACCGGGGGAATAGTTGTTGTTTGACAACTATGATCGCGAGGCAACAGGGTGGCCATGTCGAACTGCGGGAGGGTCTGGAATGTTCCGGTGGGCGGGGGCCGCTGCGTGCGCCGGCCACCCACGCCCCGCAGCGCCGGGAAGCCGGACGGCGTGGGCCGGTGGTCAGGCGGTCCGGTCGCCGGGAGGCCGGGCGTCGCCGTCCATCCTCAGTGCCGCGGCGCAGAACGCCTCGAGTCCCTCCAGCAGCGCGGCCCGCTTGGCCACCGGCATCAGGGCCAGCACCGCCTGTAGCTCCTCCTCGCGGCGTACGCGCAGGTCGGCCAGGAAGGCCCTGCCCCGGCCGCTGAGGTGCAGCCGCACCTCGCGCCGGTCGGCCGGGCTGACCACGCGCTCGACGAAGCCCGCGGCCACCAGCCGGTCGCACAGCCGGCTGGTGGAGGGGGGCGTGGAGGCGAGGGCGTCGGCGAGGGTGCGCAGGTTGATACCGCCCTGGTGCTCGAGGACCAGCAGCACGCGCAACTGGGAGGCGGAGGCGGGCGCGGTCGAGGCCCGGCCCCACAGCACTTCCAGCAGCTCCGCGGCCGTCGACGTCACGCGGGCGACCTCGGCGGGCTCTGGGCGGGGGCGGAAGACAGTCACCGTCATACTCTCGCAGGTACTGGAACACCCGCCAGCGTACTAGCCACCTGCAGCGGCCATGGATGACTTCGACGGCCGGCGCGCGGCCGGACCAGGCACACCTCGTCATATGAGCGAGACTCGACGACATCCCCCGAAGGATTGGTGTATCCATCATCATGAACAGATTTGTGGCCGCTGAACGCGCCCTGCGTACGGCGGCACCGCACGAGCTGCTGGACGCCGTCCGCCGCGTACTGACCGAGCAGTACGCGGCACGGGCCGTGGAGCTGTTCCTGGCCGACTACAGCCTGGCGGTGCTGCAGCCGGTGTCGGAGCTGCCGCACACGGCGGAGCCGGTGTCGGTGCACAACAGCCCCGAGGGCCGCGCCTTCGGCGCCCAGCAGCCGTTCGTCGAGGCCGTCCGGGACGGCTGCGTCCGCGCGCACCTGCCGGTCAGCGTGCGCGGGGACCGGCTCGGCGTGCTGTCGGTGACCCTGCGCGAGGAGGATGGCGCGCCGGGTCTCCTCGACGAACTCGGTGAGATCGCGCAGGTGCTGGGCCACGAGGTGATCGTCGCCGAGCGCGACACCGACGTCTACCTGCAGGCCCGCCGCAAGGACCGGCTCACCCTGGCGGCCGAGATGCAGTGGCAGCTGCTGCCGGGCCGCTCCTGCGCCCGGCCCGAGTACGAGCTGGGCGCGCAGCTGGAGCCGGCGTACGCGATCTTCGGCGACAACTTCGACTGGTCGGCCACCGCCGACCGCCTCCTGCTGTACGTCACCAACGGCATGGGCGAGGGCATAGAGGCCTCCTTGCTGACGAACCTGGCCATCAACGCGCTGCGCAACGCGCGGCGGGCCGGCATCCCCATCGAGGACCAGGCCGCCCTGGCGGACCAGGCGGTGTACGCCCACTACCGGGGACGCTGCTACCTGTCGGTGCTGATGTTCGACTTCGAGCTGGCCACGGGGCGGGCCAAGGTCGTGGACGCCGGCTCCCCGCAGCTGCTGCGGCTGCGCGACGGCGCGGTCGAGCACGTCACCTTCGAGGCGCAGCTGCCGCTGGGCATGTTCGAGGAGACCGACTACGTGGCCCAGGAGTTCCAGGTCGAACCGGGCGACCGGCTCGTCCTCGTCAGCGACGGGGTGCACGCGGTCGCCTCGCCGAAGGGGGAGGCCTACGGCGACGACGCCCTGGCCCGGGCCATCCAGTCCACGCGCCTGCTGCCGGCCGCCGAGGTCCCGCGCGCCGTCCTGCGGGAGCTGTCCGGCCACCGCGGCGAACCCGCGCCGGACGACGACGCCCTGGTGATGTGCCTGGACTGGCACGGCCGCTGACCGCGGCGGCGGGCGTGGCCGCTAGGACGTCCCCGGCCCGCCCGGCGGTGCCGGCGCCCCGTCCCGGACGGCGAGGAAGGACTTCATGCCACGGCTCAGCGCCGACCGCTCCACCGGGTCCATGGCGGCCAGGACGACCGCCAGGGCCTGCGCGCGCCGCGCCGCCACGTCGTCCAGCACCCGGCGCCCGTGGACGGTGAGGCTCAGCCGCACCTCGCGCCGCCGCTGCGGGTGCAGCGCGCGCTCCAGCAGGCCGGCCGCCTCCAGCCGGTCGCACAGGCGGCTGGCGGTGGGCAGCCCGATGTCGAGCCGCTCGGCCAGTGCCGTCAGGTTCGTCCCGGGCGCCGCCTCCAGCGTCCGCAGGGCCCGCAGCTGGTGCGGGGACAGCCGCAGGGCCGCCCCCTGAGCGGCCAGCGACCACAGGTTCGACAGGCTCTCCACGGCGTCGGCGATCTCCAGCGCGACGGCCTCCGGACCGTCGCCCGATCCCATCGCGCGGTCGTCGCCGGGGCCGCCGGGAGGGGTCACGGGCACATCACTCTCAAGAACCTCGGGGTACTGGTACGGGCGGGACACCCCACATTCCCCCGCTGCACCCGAAGAGACAAGGTGCAAGCGGCTCCCGCGGCGCGCGGGTCGTCCCGCCCGGGGGCGGGACCCGGCCCGCCTTCAGGTACATGTCGGATATTCGCCAGCGCCGGGTACCGGCGGTGACCGATCCTGGACGCATGCAGACAGCGACGCACCTCGACCGGGAGCACTGCGTGCGGGCCGTGCGGTCCAGGGACGCGCGGTTCGACGGGTGGTTCTTCACCGCCGTCCTCACCACCGGTGTCTATTGCCGGCCCAGCTGCCCGGCCGTGCCGCCCAAGGCGGAGAACATGACGTTCCACCCCAGTGCCGCCGCCTGCCAGGCGGCCGGCTTCCGGGCCTGCAAGCGCTGCCGTCCCGACACCGGTCCCGGCTCCCCGGAGTGGAACCGGCGCGCCGACCTGGTGGCCCGCGCCATGCGGCTGATCGCCGACGGCGTCGTGGACCGCGAGGGCGTGCCCGGACTCGCCGCCCGGCTCGGCTACAGCGCCCGGCAGGTCGAACGCCAGCTCCTCGCCGAATTGGGCGCGGGTCCCCTCGCGCTGGCCCGCGCCCAGCGCGCGCAGACCGCGCGCCTGCTCATCGAGACCACCCCGCTGCCGATGGCGGAGGTCGCCTTCGCGGCCGGGTTCTCCTCCGTGCGCACCTTCAACGACACCGTCCGCGAGGTCTACGCCCTCACCCCGGGCGAGCTGCGCGCCCGGGTCCCGCACGGCGGCCCGGCGGGCACCCCGGGAACCCTCGCGCTGCGGCTGCCCTTCCGCGCCCCGCTGAACCCCGGCAACCTCTTCGGCCACCTGGCCGCCACGGCCGTGCCCGGCGTGGAGGAGTGGCGCGACGGCGCCTACCGGCGCACGCTGCGGCTGCCGTACGGACACGGGATCGTCGCGCTCGCCCCGCGGCCCGGCCACATCGACTGCCGCCTGACCCTCGGGGACCTGCGGGACCTCACCGTGGCGATCAACCGGTGCCGGCGTCTGCTGGACCTGGACGCCGACCCGGTCGCCGTCGACGACCGGCTGCGCGCGGACCCGCTGCTGGCACCCCTGGTGGACCGCGCCCCGGGCCGCCGGGTGCCGCGCACGGTCGACGAGGCCGAGTTCGCCGTCCGCGCCGTGCTCGGACAGCAGGTCTCCACCGCCGCCGCCCGCACCCACGCGGCCCGCCTGGTCGCCGCCCACGGCAAGCCCCTGGACGACCCCGAGGGCGGCCTGACCCACCTGTTCCCGACGCCCGGGGCGCTGGCCGCGGTCGACCCCGGCACCCTGGCGATGCCCCGCGCCCGGCGCACCACCCTGACCACCCTGGTCCGGCACCTCGCCGACGGCACCCTGCGCCTGGGCGTCGAGGCCGACTGGGCCGAGACCCGCGCCCGGCTGCTCGCCCTGCCCGGCTTCGGCCCCTGGACGGCCGACGTCATCGCGCAGCGCGCCCTCGGCGACCCCGACGCCTTCCTGCCCACCGACCTCGGCGTCCGGCGCGCCGCCCGGGCCCTGGGCCTGCCCGCCACCCCGGCCGCGCTCACCGCCCGCGCCGAGGCCTGGCGGCCCTGGCGGGCGTACGCCGTGCAGTATCTGTGGGCGACCGACAACCACCCGATCAACGTCCTTCCCGCGTAAGGAAATCCCGCACATGTCCGTGAAACAGCACACCGTGGTCGACAGCCCCTACGGGCCACTCACCCTCGTCGCCGACGGCGACGGCGCGCTGTGCGGCCTGTACATGGCCGCACAGCGGCACCGCCCCGGCGAGGAGACCTTCGGGTCACGCATCGCCGCGCTCCGCGTCTTCGCCGAGGCGCAGGAGCAGCTCACGGCCTACTTCGCCGGCGAGCTGAAGGAGTTCACCCTCCCGCTCGGCCTGCACGGAACGCCGTTCCAGCGCGCCGTCTGGGAGCAGCTGACGAAGATCCCGTACGGGGAGACCCGCAGCTACGGCGCGCTCGCCGCGGCCCTCGGCCGCCCCGGGGCCTCCCGCGCGGTCGGCCTCGCCAACGGCCGCAACCCCATCGGCATCGTCGTCCCCTGCCACCGGGTGATCGGCTCCGACGGCAGCCTCACCGGTTACGGCGGCGGCCTGGAGCGCAAGCAGCGCCTGCTGGACTTCGAGCGGGGCACCGCCCTGTTCTAGGGCCTCCCGTTCCGGGACCTTGCGTTCGGATCCCGCCGGGCTCGCGGGGTCCGGCCCGATCCGAACGCAAGGCCCCGGCCGTCGGCCGGACCGGCGCCCGTCCGCGGCGGTGTCCGCCGCTACCGCTCCGGCACGGCCGCCCGGTGGCCGTTCTCCAGCTCCACCGTGCCCGAGCCGTCCGCCAGCACGTCCAGGGCGGCCAGCACCCGTCGGCCGAGGGCGCCGGGCAGGTGGGCGGTGACCTCCTCGCGGGGCACCAGCCGCCAGGACAGCAGCTCCTCCTCCTGCAGGCGGATGGAGCCGAGCTCGGCCTCCGTGAGGACACCGCCGTCGTACAGGTACGCCACCAGCGGCGGCCGCCCCGTGCCGTGTGCCCAGTCCACCGCCAGCAGCCGGCCCGGCTCCCGGTCCAGGCCGGTCTCCTCCAGGGTCTCGCGGCGTGCCCCCTGGCGCGGCGTCTCGCCGTCGTCCGACTCGATCGTGCCGCCCGGCAGGGCCCACCCCTCGCGGTAGTTCGGCTCGACGAGCAGCACCCGCCCCTCGGCGTCCCGGAAGAGCGTGGCGGCGGCGGAGAGGACGCGGGGGAGGCTCGCGATGTACGTGGCGAAGTCTGGCGTCGTGGTCATCCCGGAAGGGTATCCAGGCATGGCCGGGTCATGACGCGTGCCGGCCGCCACGCCGGGCGCGGTGCGCGTGCGGCCGGTGCGCGGCGGCGGGGGCGGCCCGCGGCCAGGATCACGGCGGCGCGACCGACCCCGGCGCGCGGAGCCGGAGAGCGAGGGGGAGGCGAGATGGCGGACGCAGCAGCGGGCGAGCCCCGTCGGGTGCTCATCGCCGCGGACAAGTTCAAGGGCTCGCTGACGGCCGTGCAGGTCGCCGAGCGGGTGACGGCGGGACTGCGCCGGGTCGTGCCGGACCTGCCGGTCGAGGCACTGCCCGTGGCCGACGGCGGCGACGGGACCGTGGACGCGGCGGTCGCCGCCGGTTTCGAGCGGCGCGAGGTCCGGGTCGCCGGGCCGCTGGGCCGGCAGGTCACGGCCGCGTTCGCGCTGCGCGGCGGCACCGCGGTGGTGGAGATGGCCGAGGCGAGCGGCCTGCGGCGGCTGCCGGCCGGCGTCCTCGCGCCGCTGACCGCATCGACGTACGGTTCCGGGGAGCTGCTGCGGGCCGCGCTGGACGCCGGCGCGCGGACGGTCGTGTTCGGCGTGGGCGGCAGTGCCACGACGGACGGCGGCGCCGGGATGCTCTCGGCGCTGGGCGCGCGGTTCCTGGACCGGGACGGGCAGCCGGTGGCGCCGGGCGGCGGCGGGCTCGCCGCCCTGGCCCGCGCGGACCTGTCCGGGCTGGACCCGCGCCTGTCCTCGGTGGAGCTGGTGCTCGCCAGTGACGTCGACAACCCGCTGACCGGGCCGAGGGGCGCGCCCGCGGTGTACGGCCCGCAGAAGGGGGCCTCGCCGGACGACGTGCGGTTCCTGGACGCGGCGCTCGGCCGCTTCGTGCGGGTGCTGGAGGCCGGGGGGGTGCCGCGGGCCGCCGGCCGCGCGGCGGCGCCGGGCGCGGGCGCGGCCGGCGGTGCCGGCTACGGCGCGCTGCTGCTCGGCGCCCGCTTCCGGGCCGGCATCGAGGTCGTGCTGGACGTCCTCGGCTTCGCGCCGGCGCTGGGGCGGGCCACCCTGGTGATCACCGGGGAGGGGTCGCTGGACGAGCAGACGCTGCACGGAAAGGCCCCGGCGGGAGTGGCCGCCGCGGCCCGGGCGGCCGGGAAGGAGACCGTCGCGGTGTGCGGGCGGCTCGCGCTGCCGGCGGAGGCGCTGCTGCGGGCGGGGATCTCCCGGGCGTACCCGCTGACGTCCGTCGAGCCGGACGTCGCCCGGTGCATCGCGGATGCCGGGCCGCTCCTCGAACGGGTCGCCGCCCGCGTCGCGCGGGACGTCCTCGGCTGAGCCTCCGGTGCGGCCGAGGACGTCCCGCGCACACGGTGAAGGGCCCCGGACCGAACCGGTCCGGGGCCCTTCACCACACTCGACGGCCACCGCTACGGCAGCTGCGCCGCGCGCGCCTCCCGCCGGTTGTCACGGAAGTTGTTCACCCTGCGCGCGGTGGCGAACAGCGGAATGACCGCGCCCATGACCAGCTGCAGCGCGCAGCCCGTCTGCAGGAGCAGCTGTCCGCTCGGGGCCTCGAAGGCCCAGGCGGCCAGCAGGCCCATCGACAGCACGATCCAGGAGAGCATCGCACCCGCCAGGCGGCCCCGCGGCTTGGGGTACTCCACCCGGCTCACCATCAGCCAGGCCGTGCCGAGGATCGCCAGCAGGGTCGCCACGAACGGCAGCTCCAGCAGGACGATCGAGACCACCGTCAGCGCGCCGAACGGCGACGGCATGCCCTGGAACACGCCGTCCTTCATCGTCACGCACGAGAAGCGCGCCAGGCGCAGCACGACGGCCAGGAGCACCACGATCGCCCCGAGCGCGGCCACCCGCTGGTGCGCGTCGTCCGCGACCATGCCGTAGACGAGCACGAAGTACGCCGGTGCCAGCCCGAAGCTGATCAGGTCGGAGAGGTTGTCCAGCTCCGCGCCCATCGGCGACGAGCGCAGCTTGCGGGCCACCAGTCCGTCGAACAGGTCGAAGACGGCCGCGCACAGCATCAGGATGACCGCGGTGGCCGCGCTGTGGCGGGCCATGCCCGCGGACTCGTCGTTGCCCGTCAGGTGCGGGATCAGGATGCCGGTGGTGGTGAAGTACACCGCCATGAAGCCGCACGTGGCGTTGCCGAGCGTGAGGGTGTCGGCTATCGACAGGCGGAGGGAGAGGGGCATCTCCTCCTCCTCGTCCACCTCGTCCGCCTCGGGCACCCAGCCCGTCTGTGTCTCCGGATCAATCACGGTCAATGCGAGTCACCCCAGCCACGGTCTTCTGTCCGACCTCGACCGCGACCTCCACGCCCTCGGGCAGGTAGAGGTCGACACGCGAGCCGAAGCGGATCAGACCGATTCGGTCGCCCTGCTCGACCTTCGTGCCCTCGGGGAGGTAGGGCACGATGCGGCGGGCCACCGCGCCGGCGATCTGGATCATCTCGATGTCGCCGAGTTCGGTGTCGAAATGCCAGACTACGCGCTCGTTGTTCTCGCTCTCCTTGTTGAAGGCGGGAACGAAGCCACCGGGGATGTGCTCCACGGACGTCACGGTGCCCGCCAGCGGGGCGCGGTTGACGTGGACGTTGAGCGGGCTCATGAAGATGGCGACACGTGTACGCCCGTCTTTCCAGGGCATGATGCTCTGCACCACACCGTCGGCCGGCGAGATGACCCGGCCCGGGGCGATCTCGCGCTCGGGGTCGCGGAAGAACCACAGCATGCCCGCCGCGAGCGCGGTGGCTGGCACGGCGACGGCCCTGGCGGCACCCGAGCGGCGGGCGCGGACCAGGCTGAGGGCTGCGGTGGCGACGGTCGGGAGGAGCCACGGCGATGCTCCGCGCGCGAGGCGTACGCCGACCTGGCGGTCGCGAGGTGCAGAGGTTTGGCTGTGGGGCATGGATGACCTTCGTAGCGGATGATGCCGCGCAATGACGGGGGACGGCGGCTTTCCCGGAATCGTACCGGTCGCGGGCCGCAACTGGGCAAGCGAGGAAGCCGAGTCGGCGGCTGAAGAGGATCGACGGGGTGTGATTTTCGACTCGAAGAAAACACCCCTTACCCGGATGATCAGCCCTGGAATCGATACTCTTCGAGCAACCTGCGTCCGATGATCATTTTCTGGATCTCGGCGGTGCCTTCACCGATGAGCAGCATCGGGGCCTCCCGGTAGAGGCGCTCGATCTCGTACTCCTTGGAGAAGCCGTAGCCGCCGTGGATCCGGAAGGCGTCCTCCACGACCTCCTTGCAGTACTCGGAGGCGAGGTACTTGGCCATGCCGGCCTCGAGGTCGTTTCGTTCGCCGGAATCCTTTTTGCGAGCCGCGTTCACCATCATGGCATGCGCGGCCTCCACCTTGGTGGCCATTTCGGCCAGTTTGAACTGGATGGCCTGGTGCTGCGCGATCGGCCTGCCGAAGGTGTGGCGCTGCTGGGCGTACCGGACGCCCAGCTCGAAGGCGCGCTGGGCGACGCCGCAGCCGCGTGCGGCCACGTTGACCCGGCCGACCTCCACGCCGTCCATCATCTGGTAGAAACCCCGGCCGGTGACGCCGCCGAGCACCCGGTCGGCCGGCACCCGCAGACCGTCCATGATCAGCTCGGTGGTGTCGACGCCCTTGTAGCCCATCTTGTCGATCTTTCCGGGGACGGTGAGGCCGGGGCGCACCTCGCCGAAGCCGGGTTCCTTCTCCACCAGGAAGGTCGTCATCGACCTGTGGGGCGCCGTGCCCTCGGGGTGTCCTTCGTCACTGCGCACCAGGACGGCCACGAGCGAGGACGTGCCGCCGTTCGTCAGCCACATCTTCTGGCCGTTCAGGACGTACTCGTCGCCGTCCCGGACCGCCTTGGACGTGATCGCCGACACGTCGGAGCCCAGACCGGGCTCCGACATCGAGAAGGCGCCCCGGACGTCGCCGGCCGCCATGCGCGGCAGGAAGTGGTCCTTCTGCTCCTGCGTGCCGTGCTGCTTGAGCATGTACGCGACGATGAAGTGGGTGTTGATGATGCCGGACACCGACATCCAGCCGCGGGCGATCTCCTCCACGCACAGGGCGTAGGTCAGCAGCGACTCGCCCAGGCCCCCGTACTCCTCGGGGATCGTCAGACCGAACAGGCCGAGTTCCCTCAGGCCGTCCACGATCTGCTGCGGGTACTCGTCGCGGTGCTCCAGCCCGGTGGCGACCGGGATGATCTCCTTGTCCACGAAGTCGCGGACGGTGGAGAGGATCTCCTGCTGGACGTCGGTCAGACCGGCGGTCTGGGCCAGGCGGGCCATCTCACTTCTCCTGCTTCGGCTCCGGGCGGCCGGGCTGTTCGCCGCCGCGCTCCTTGACGTACGTCCCGGTGGGCACCATCACCTTGCGGCGGAAGACGCACACCAGGGTGCCGTCCTGCTTGTGGCCCCTGGTCTCGACGTGGACGATGCCGCGGTCGTCCCTCGACTTCGACGGCCGCTTGTCCAGCACGGTCGTCTCGCCGTAGATCGTGTCGCCGTGGAAGGTCGGCGCCACGTGCCTGAGCGACTCGACCTCCAGGTTGGCGATCGCCTTGCCGGACACGTCCGGCACGGACATGCCGAGCAGCAGGGAGTAGACGTAGTTGCCCACGACGACGTTCCTGCCGAAGTCCGTCGTCCTCTCCGCGTAGTTGGCGTCCATGTGGAGCGGGTGGTGGTTCATGGTCAGCAGGCAGAACAGGTGGTCGTCGTACTCGGTGACCGTCTTGCCGGGCCAGTGCTTGTAGACCGCCCCGACCTCGAACTCCTCGTAGGTGCGCCCGAACCGCATCTCACGCCTCCGGAATCTCGAACGTGCTGGTGCGCCGCATGCCGGCGGCGCGCCCCTTGCCCGCGATGACCAGGGCCATCTTGCGGCTGGCCTCGTCGATCATCTCGTCGCCGAGCATCGCGGAGCCCTTCCTGCCGCCCGCCTCGGACGTGTAGTACTCGTACGCGTCCAGGATCAGCTCGGCGTGGTCGTAGTCCTCCTGGGAGGGCGAGAAGACCTCGTTCGCGGCGTCGACCTGACCCGGGTGCAGCACCCACTTGCCGTCGAAGCCGAGCGCGGCGGCCCGGCCGGCGACCTCGCGGAAGCCGTCGACGTTGCGGATCTGCAGGTAGGGGCCGTCGATCGCCTGGAGGTCGTTGGCGCGGGCGGCCATCAGGATCTTCATCAGGATGTAGTGGTAGGCGTCCGCCGGGTAGCCGGGCGGCTGCTCGCCCACGACGAGCGACTTCATGTTGATCGACGCCATGAAGTCGGCCGGGCCGAAGACGATCGTCTCCAGGCGCGGCGAGGCCTGCGCGATGGCGTTGACGTTGTTCAGTCCCCGCGCGTTCTCGATCTGCGCCTCGATGCCGATGCGGCCGACCTCGAAGCCCATGGTCTTCTCGATCTGCGTCAGCAGCAGGTCCAGGGCGACCACCTGCTGGGCGTCCTGCACCTTGGGCAGCATGATGCAGTCGAGGCGGGGGCCGGCGCCCTCGACCACCGTGACGACGTCGCGGTACGTCCACTCGGTCGTCCAGTCGTTGACCCGGACCACGCGCGTCTTGCCCGTCCAGTCGCCCTCGTTGAGGAACTTGACGATGGTGTGCCGCGCCTCGGGCTTGGCGAGCGGCGCGCAGGCGTCCTCCAGGTCGAGGAAGACCTGGTCGGCGGGCAGACCCTGGGCCTTCTCCAGGAAGCGCGGGTTGCTTCCCGGGACCGCCAGGCAGGAGCGGCGCGGACGGAGGCGGTCGGCGGGGCGTGCGGCGGAGCCGCTCCCGGCGGTGGCGGCGGGCGGGTGGGCGGTCATGCGGGGACCTCCAGGGGGTCGAGCTTGTTCGCTTTCCGGATCTCGTCCACGATGCGGCCGATGATGCCGGTGATGTCGAAGTCCTTCGGGGTGAAGACCGCGGCCACTCCGGCGGCCCGCAGCTCCTCGGCGTCACCGCCTGGGATGATGCCACCGGCGATCACCGGAATGTCTGTGGCGCCCGCCACACGCAGCCGCTCCAGCACGTCCGGCACCAGCCGGGCGTGCGAGCCGGAGAGGACGGACAGGCCGACCGCGTGCACGTCCTCGGCCAGGGCCGCGTCCACGATCTGCTCCGGGGTGAGCCGGATGCCCGGGTAGACCACCTCGAAGCCGGCGTCGCGGGCGCGGACGGCGATCTGCTCGGCACCGTTGGAGTGCCCGTCCAGGCCCGGCTTGCCGACCAGGAAGCGCAGCTTGCCCACGCCCAGCTCGCGTGCGGTGGCGTCCACCGCGGCCCGGACCCCGGCCAGCGCCGAGCCGGCCCCGGCGGTGACGGCCACCGGCGCGGAGGAGACCCCGGTGGGCGCCCGGTACTCGCCGAACACCTCGCGCAGGGCGCCCGCCCACTCGCCGGTCGTGACCCCCGCCCGGGCGCACTCCAGCGTGACCTCCATCAGGTTGTCGGTGCCCCTGGCGGCCTCCTTCAGCCGCTCCAGCGCCTTGCACGGGCGCGGGTGGTTGAAGGGCGGCTGGTAGCGGGTCTCCCGCCAGTGCCGCAGCGCCTCGACGACCTGGGCCTCGACCGCCGGGTCCACGGTCTGGATCGCGGTGTCCAGGTCGGCCGTGAGGGGGTTCGGCTCGGTCCCCTCGAAGATGTTCACGCCGACGATCCTCTCCTGGCCGGACTCGATCCGCGCCCGCCGTTCGGCGTGCGAGGCGACCAGCCGCGCCTTGAGGTAGCCGGACTCGACCGCGGCCATCGCCCCGCCCATCTCCTGGATGCGGTCGATCTCCGCGGAGCAGTCCGCGACCAGCTGGTCCACCTTCGCCTCGATCACCTTCGAGCCCTCGAAGATGTCCTCGTACTCCAGCAGGTCGCTCTCGTAGGCGAGCACCTGCTGGATGCGCAGCGACCACTGCTGGTCCCAGGGGCGGGGCAGGCCCAGCGCCTCGTTCCAGGCCGGCAGCTGCACGGCACGTGCGCGCGCGTCCTTGGAGAGGGTCACGGCCAGCATCTCCAGCACGATCCGCTGGACGTTGTTCTCCGGCTGGGCCTCGGTCAGGCCGAGCGAGTTGACCTGGACGCCGTAGCGGAAGCGGCGCTGCCCGGGGTCCTCGATGCCGTACCGCTCCCGGGTGATCCGGTCCCAGATGCGGCCGAAGGCGCGCATCTTGCACATCTCCTCGACGAAGCGGACGCCGGCGTTCACGAAGAAGGAGATGCGGGCCACCACGTCGCCCATGCGCTCCTCGGGCACCTGGCCGCCGTCGCGGACGGCGTCGAGGACGGCGATGGCGGTGGACATCGCGTACGCGATCTCCTGCACCGGCGTGGCCCCGGCCTCCTGCAGGTGGTAGCTGCAGATGTTGATCGGGTTCCACTTCGGGAGGTGGGAGACCGTGTACGCGATCATGTCCGTCGTCAGCCGGAGCGAGGGCCCCGGCGGGAACACGTGGGTGCCCCGGGACAGGTACTCCTTGACGATGTCGTTCTGGGTCGTGCCCTGGAGCCGGGTGACGTCCGCGCCCTGCTCCTCCGCGACGACCTGGTAGAGCGCCAGCAGCCACATGGCGGTGGCGTTGATCGTCATCGAGGTGTTCATCCGTTCCAGGGGGATGTCCTGGAACAGCCGGCGCATGTCACCGAGGTGCGAGACGGGGACGCCGACCCGGCCGACCTCGCCGCGGGCGAGGACGTGGTCGGGGTCGTAGCCGGTCTGCGTCGGAAGGTCGAACGCGACCGACAGGCCGGTCTGGCCCTTGGCGAGGTTGCGGCGGTACAGCTCGTTGGACGCCTCCGCCGTGGAGTGGCCGGCGTAGGTGCGCATGAGCCACGGCCGGTCCTTCTGGCGCTCTGTCATCTGAGGCCCTCAGGTGTTCCGGAAGCGGTTGATGGCGTCGACGTGCCGGGCGCGCATCTCCTGGTCGCGCACGCCCAGGCCCTCCTCGGGGGCGAGGCACAGGACGCCGACCTTGCCCTGGTGCAGGTTGCGGTGCACGTCGTGGGCGGCCTGGCCGGTCTCCTCCAGGGAGTAGACCTTCGACAGGGTCGGGTGGATCCGCCCCTTGGCGATGAGGCGGTTGGCCTCCCAGGCCTCGCGGTAGTTGGCGAAGTGCGAGCCGATGATGCGCTTGAGGGACATCCACAGGTAGCGGTTGTCGTACTCGTGGTGGTAGCCCGAGGTGGACGCGCAGGTGACGATGGTGCCGCCCTTGCGGGTGACGTAGACGGAGGCGCCGAAGGTCTCGCGGCCGGGGTGCTCGAAGACGATGTCGACGTCCTCGCCGCCGGTGAGCTCGCGGATGCGCTTGCCGAAGCGCTTCCACTCGCGGGGGTCCTGGGTGCTGCCGTCCTTCCAGAACTTGTAGTCCTCGGCGGTGCGGTCGATGATCAGCTCGGCGCCCATCCTCCGGCAGATCTCGGCCTTCTGCTCGCTGGAGACCACGCAGATGGGTGTGGCGCCGCCGGCGAGCGCGAACTGGGTGGCGTAGCTGCCCAGCCCGCCGCTCGCGCCCCAGATCAGCACGTTGTCGCCCTGCTTCATCTGGGCGCCGTTGCGGGAGACGAGCTGGCGGTAGGCGGTGGAGTTGACCAGGCCCGGGGCGGCGGCCTCCTCCCAGCTCAGGTGGTCCGGCTTGGGCATGAGCTGGTTGGACTTCACGAGCGCGACTTCGGCGAGGCCGCCGAAGTTGGTCTCGAAGCCCCAGATGCGCTGTTCGGGGTCGAGCATGGTGTCGTTGTGGCCGTCGGAGGACTCCAGTTCGACGGACAGGCAGTGCGCGACCACCTCGTCACCGGGCTTCCAGGCGTTGACGCCCGGCCCGGTGCGCAGGACGACGCCCGCGAGGTCGGAACCGATGACGTGGTACGGCAGGTCGTGGCGCCTGGTCAGCTCCGAGACCTTGCCGTAGCGCTCCAGGAACCCGAACGTGGACAGCGGCTCGAAGATCGAGGTCCACACCGTGTTGTAGTTGACCGAGGAGGCCATGACGGCCACCAGCGCCTCGCCCGGGCCCAGTTCGGGCACCGGGACCTCGTCCAGGTGGATCGACTTGCGGGGGTCCTTGTCGCGGGTGTGCAGGCCCGCGAACATCTCCGTCTCGTCCTTGTGCACGGTGATCGCGCGGTAGGACTCGGGCAGCGGCAGGGCGGCGAAGTCGGCCGGCGTGGAGTCGGGCGACTGGATCGCGGCCAGGATGTCCTTCATGGTCACGGTGGTGCCTCCGGCGGTGTGCGCCCTGAGGGAGGGGCGCTGGGGGTATGCGTCGGTGCTGCTGGGGTGGGTGCGGGGTGCCGTCGGTTCGGCGGGGTGGTGCTTCGGCAGCGCCGGGTCGGCGCGGGAGGTTGCCTGTGACGCAGGCGTCCGGGCGCACGGGCCGGGGCCCGCGGGGACAGCCGTCGCGCGAGAGGTCGCCGCGCTCCGGCCGCCCGGACACCTTCAACGTATGACACCGCGTGTCAGGTGACAAGGCACTGAGTGCCAGAAGTTCATCTCAGATGAAATCTTTACGCAACAAATGAGCGATGATCGATCGAGCGGCCGCGGAAATCCCCCAGCAAACAGCCCCTGACATGCCAGAACGGCCACCCGGGCGGGTGGCCGTCGTCACAGGTCGGGCGGGCGCTCAGCGCTCCTTCAGGGCCTTCTCGATGGTCCGCATGACCTCGTGCAGCGGGGCGTCCGTGCGCGCCACGGTCACCAGCACCTCCCCGTGCGCGGACACCGCCGCCGGGGCGCCGGCGGCCGGCTGCGCGGCCGGGCCGCGCCCGGCGCCGATGCCGGTGCCGAAGGTCCGGCGGACGATGGCGAAGGCGTGGTCGAGCTGTGCCTCCACGTCGCCCTGGCCGTCGGCCCGCAGCCAGCGCCGCAGCACGTGGTTGTGGGCGGTGACGACGGCGGAGGCGGCGACCTCGGCCAGCAGCGGGTCGTCGTTGGCGTCGTCGGCGTGCGCGCGCTCGTCGAAGTGGCCGAGGAGGTAACGGGTGAACAGGCGCTCGTAGCGGGCCACGGACGCGATCTCGGCCTCGCGCAGGGTGGGGACCTCGCGCGTGAGCTTGTAGCGGGCGACCGAGATCTCCGGCCGGGCGGCGTACATCCTCATGACTTCCTTGATGCCGCGGCACACGGTGTCGAGCGGGTGCTCGTGCGCGGGGGCGGCGTTGAGGACCGCCTCGGCACGGATCAGCGTGTCGTCGTGGTCCGGGAAGATCGCCTCCTCCTTGGAGCGGAAGTGGCGGAAGAAGGTCCGGCGGGCGACCCCGGCGGCGGCCGCGATCTCGTCGACGGTGGTCGCCTCGTACCCCTTCGTCGCGAAGAGTTCCATCGCGGCGGCGGCCAGCTCCCGGCGCATTTTCAGCCGCTGGGCGGCGGCGCGGCCGCCTGCGGCGCTCTCCGGCGCGTCGGGCGTGGCTGGGGTACGGGAGGACTTGGCGGACTGGGGCATGCCCCGAACGTACTGCATGTGCGCAGCTCGGTGCGCAGGTCCGGAGCATCCGCCGCCCCCCGGGGGCGGGGCGGCGCCGGGCCGGGCGGGGGGCGCCCGCCCGGGTCCAGCAGTCCGCCCCGGTCCGGCGCCGCGTGGGACCGGTCGCCGGCGCCCTCAGCGGCGGGCGTGCTCGCGGAAGCCGCGGCCCGTCTTGCGGCCGAGGCAGCCCGCGGCCACCAGGTGCTCCAGCAGCGGGGCCGGGGCGAGCCCCGGGTCCCGGAACTCGCGGTGCAGCACCTTCTCGATGGCCAGTGAGACGTCCAGGCCGACCACGTCCAGTAGTTCGAAGGGGCCCATCGGATAGCCGCCGCCCAGCTTCATCGCCGCGTCGATGTCGTCCGGGGAGGCGTAGTGCTCCTGGACCATCTTGACGGCGTTGTTGAGGTACGGGAACAGCAGCGCGTTCACGATGAACCCGGCCCGGTCGCCGCAGTCGACCGCGTGCTTGCCGATGGTGCGGCAGACCCCGCGGGCGGTGGCGTGGACGTCGTCGCCGGTCAGCACCGTGCGCACGACCTCGACCAGCTTCATCGCCGGGGCCGGGTTGAAGAAGTGCATGCCGATCACGTCCTGCGGGCGCGAGGTGGCCCGGGCGCAGGCGACGACCGGCAGCGAGGAGGTCGTGGTGGCCAGGACCGCGCCCGGCTTGCAGACCTCGTCCAGCGTCGCGAACAGCTGCCGCTTGACCTCCAGGTCCTCGGCGACCGCCTCGACGGCCAGGTCGACGCCGGCGAACGCGTCGTAGGAGCCGGCCGGGGTGATCCGGTCCAGGGTCCCCGCGGCGGCCTCGGCGGTCAGCCGGCCCCTGTCGACCGAGCGCGCGAGCGACGCGCCGACGCGGGCCCTGGCGGCCCGGGCCTTGTCCTCGCTGCGGGCGGCGAGGACCACCTCGTACCCGGCCTTGGCGAACACCTCGGCGATGCCCGAGGCCATGGTGCCCGAGCCGGCGACGCCCACGGAGCGCACGGGACGGCCGGGGCCCCCGGGGCCGGTGGAGGCGGGGGTCAGGGCGTCGGCCACGACCGCGGCGCTGCCCGGTGCCTCGTAGGTGTAGAAGCCGCGCCCGGACTTGCGGCCGGTCAGGCCCGCCTCGCTCAGCTGCCGCAGGATCGGGGCGGGCGCGTGCAGGCGGTCGCGGGACTCGGCGTACAGGGCCTCCAGGACGGTGCGCGCGGTGTCGACGCCGATCAGGTCCAGCAGCGCGAGCGGGCCCATCGGCAGGCCACAGCCGAGGCGCATCGCCGCGTCGATGTCCTCCCGGGAGGCGTACTTGGCCTCGTACATCGCGGCGGCCTGGTTGAGGTAGCCGAACAGCAGCCCGTCGGCGACGAATCCGGGCCGGTCGCCGACCGCGACCGGCTCCTTGCCCAGTTCGAGGGCGAGGTCCGTGACCGCGGCGACGGCCTGGGGCGCGGTCAGTACGGACGAGACCACCTCGACCAGCTTCATGGCCGGCGCCGGGTTGAAGAAGTGCAGGCCCAGCACGCGTTCGGGGTGGGCGGAACCGGCGGCCAGCCGGGTCACCGACAGGGCGTTGGTGCCGGTGGCGAGGACGGTCCCGGGGCGGACGACGCCGTCCAGTTCGCGGAAGACCCGCTGCTTGAGCTCGTACGACTCCGGGACCACCTCGATGACGAGGTCGGCGTCGGCGGCCGCCGCCAGGTCGGTGGCCGTGCGGAAGCGGGCCAGGGCGCCGGCGCGCTCCCGCCCGGTCAGCCGGCCGCGCTCCACGGCACGGGCGGTGGCGGACTCCAGGGCGGCGACGGCCTTCGCGGCCTGGGCCGCGCTGGTGTCGATGCCGATCACCTCGCGGCCGGCCTTGGCGAGGACCTCGGCGATGCCGGTGCCCATGGTGCCCAGGCCGACGACGGCGATCGTCTTGAGGGGGGACGGAGGGGTGTCGGACAGGGGAGCGGCCATCGCGGGACTCCAGGAATGAGGGTGACGACGAGGAACGCGCCGGGTGCGCCCGAAGGCGCGCGCCGGAGCGGGAAGGGGTGCGGGTGTTGCCGGGCTGCGAGCGCACACGCCCGGTGCCGTGGGTACGGGCGCGCACACGCCCGCGAACGGCGGATTCCGGCCGGCCCTGTCCCGGGGCCGGGCCGTACTGCGGTACCGATGTACCGAACCGACCAGCGCCCACGACGGCTGCGTCACCAAACCGTCGTCAGCGGACACGCGAGTGGGTAACCCGCTCGTCTGAGCTTAACCGGCGGGTAACGAGCGCGCCAGCCCCCGGACTTTGTGATGTAGCTCCCCCGGCCGTCCCCGCCCGCCTACGCTGGTCCCCGTGAACGAGGAGTGGCGGTCGCTCACCGAGCGCCTGCGGCAGGAGTCGCAGGGCGGCGCGGGCTACGAACGGCTGGTGGCGACGGAGGACCACGACGAACTGGCCGAGGTGCTCGTCGCGCCCGGACAGCCCCTGTGGGCCCGGGAACTGGCCGCGTTCCGGCTGGGCGTCGCCGGCGACCGGCGCGCCTTCGAGTCCCTGGTCCTGCTGCTCAACCACCGCGACCCGCCCCGCTGCGCCGCCGCCGCCCACGCCCTCGCCCGCCTCGGCGACCCGCGCACGGCCCGCGCCGCGGCCGCCCTCGCCACCAACGAACTGCGCGTCGCCTACGCCCTGCACCCGGTACGCCTCCTGGTCGCCCTGCGCGCCCCCGAGGCCGTGCCCGCCCTGATCACCACCCTGGAGCGGCGGCTGCGCCCGCACGACCCCTACCGCCGGGTCGCCCTGGCCTGCGTGGAGGGCCTGGGTGCGCTCGGCGACCCCCGGGCCCGGCGCGTGCTGAACGAGGCCCTCGCCCATCCGGCCCTGGCGCAGGCGGCCGTGCGCGCGCTGGCGCGGATCCCCCAGCAGCAGTCCGGCTGACGACCCGTCAGCGGCCCGTGTCCCTGGCGTACCGCACCTCGGTCACGGGCACGCCGTCCACCTCGAAGGCCTCCTCGGCGCCGTCCGCCCGGAACCCGGCGCTCTCGTAGAACCGCCGGGCGCGGACGTTGTCCCCCACCACCCACAGCCGCATGCGGGGGGACCACGCGCACCGGGCGTCCGCCGCCGCCAGCAGGGCCCGGCCGATCCCCTCGCCGAGGCGCGCGGGATCGACGTAGAGCGCGTACAGCTCGGCGTCCCCGGTGCGCGCGGCACCGTCCCGGTACGGCCCGTACGCCGCCCAGCCGACGACCTCGCCGCCCCGCTCGGCGACCAGGTCCCCCGCCGGGCCGTCCCCCTGCCCGAACCGCGCCCGCCGCCGCCCGGCGTCCGCCGCGGCGCTGAGCCCGTCGAGGTACGCCTGCGGCATGAGGCCGCGGTACGCGTGCTGCCAGCCCCGGACCCGGATCCCGGAGACACGGTCGCAGTCGGCGAGGGCCATCGGACGGATGCGGGGCGGCGGGTGCTCCATGACGGCACTGTAGGCGGCCGGGGGCCGGGGCCGCCCCCCGTTTGCCGGCCGGGGGCCGGGGCCGCCCCCCGATTGCCGGCCGGGGGCCGGGGCCGCCCCCCGTTTGCCGGCCGGGGCGCCGGGTCAGCCGCGGAAGCCCAGCAGGTCGTGGAGGGCGGCGCCGGACCGCGACGTCCCGGCGGACTTGGCGGTCAGCGGCCCGGGGTCGGGGGACTTCGGGCACACCGCGTCGGCCGTGCCGTGTCCGCGCGGCACCTCGCCGGTGGTGAGGTAGGCCGTCAGGTACCGGTCCAGGCAGGCGTTGCCGCTCAGGGTGACGCCGTGGTTGCCCCCGCCCTCCTCGACCACCAGGCCGGAGCCGGCCAGCAGGCGGTGGACCGTCACGCCGCCGGCGTACGGGGTCGCCGCGTCCTCGGTCGCCTGGAAGAGCAGCGCCGGCGGCAGTGCGTCGTTGGCGATGTCCACCGGTGGCAGGGCGCCGGTGGGCCAGAAGGCGCACGGCGCGTTGTACCAGGCGTTGTTCCAGGACGCGAAGGGCGCCTTCGCGTGCACCACCCAGGTGTCCCGCCGCCAGCGCGACCAGGCGCGCGGCCAGGCGGCGTCGCGGCACTGCACCGCCGTGTAGACGCTGTAGCCGTTGTCGCCCGAGGCGTCCACGGCCCCGAAGCGCTCGTACGCCTTCACCAGCGGCCCGGGGTCCCGGTCGCGGACGTAGGCCGCGAACGCCTCGGCGAGGTGGGGCCAGTAGCCGTTGTAGTAGCCGCCGGGCATGAAGGTGTCCTCCAGCTCGGCGGCGCCCACCCTGCCCGCGGCCGGCCGCTTCGCCAGGGCCGCCCGCATCGCGTACCACTGCGCCTCGACCCGCTGGGGGTCCCGGCCGAGCCCGTACGCGGAGTCGTGGGACGCGATCCACGCCATCAGCGCGCGGTGCCGGTCGCCGAAGGCCAGGTCCTGGCCGAGGTTGTCGTCGTACCAGACGCCCTCCGGGTTCACGACCGAGTCCAGCACCAGGCGGCGCACCCGCTCGGGGAACAGCTTCGCGTACACCGCGCCGAGGTAGGTGCCGTAGGAGTAGCCGAGGTAGTTGATCCGCCGGGCGCCGAGGGCCTGCCGGATCGCGTCCATGTCCCGGGCCGCGTCCACCGTGTCGACGTGCGGCAGGACGTCCGCGTACGCGCGCCCGCAGGCCGCGGCGAACGCCCGCGCGCGCTCCAGGTCCGCCCGTTCCAGCGCGGGCGTGGCCGGCACGGTGTCCGGACGCACCGGCCGGAAGTGCCCCGGCGCGCAGTCCAGCGCGGGCGTGCTCCTGCCGACCCCGCGCGGGTCGAACCCGATC
This sequence comes from Streptomyces sp. TG1A-8, assembly GCF_030499535.1. Classification (NCBI taxonomy): domain Bacteria; kingdom Bacillati; phylum Actinomycetota; class Actinomycetes; order Kitasatosporales; family Streptomycetaceae; genus Streptomyces; species Streptomyces sp. TG1A-8. Next base: position 1,372,255 of record NZ_JASTLB010000001.1, on the reverse strand, counting down.
ACGTCGTACTGGGCCGCCACGCTCCGGGGCAGCGCGGCGGCCACGAACCCGGCCAGCGCCAGCCCGCTGCCGCCCGGGCCGCCGGGGTTGACCAGCAACGGCCCCTGGGAGGTCTTCGCGGTGTGCGGGACGCGGGACAGGGCGAGCGTGATGTGCCGCCCGGACGGGCGGGTGTGGTCCAGCGGCACCTTGAGGGACGCGCACTGCAGCGCCGGGTGGTCGTCGGTGCCGCACTCCTTCCAGGCGAGCCGCGGCACGGGGGCGGGGCCGGCGGCCCGCGCGGGGACGGCCGCGAGCGATCCCGCCACCACGGCGGCGGCCGCGCACAGCACGGCTGCGCGTGTTCTCATCTGTCCTCCCGGGACGATGCGGCGAGAACCGCGAGGGCCGCGGTTCTCGCCGCATCGTCCCGGCAACGGGGGCCCGCGGAACCCGTTCCGGTCGTACGTGACCCGATCGGGCCGGGGGATGCCCCCGAACGCGCTCAGACGGGGGTGAGCCGGGGCGGCCCGGGCCGGGCCGGGGGATCCGGCGTCACCGGCCGGATCCGGCGGGCCGGGCCCGCGCGCGTGGGCCCGATGCCGTATTCCCGTGCCAGCTCGTGCACCTGACGGGTGATCCGGCGCTGGTACCACCTGGGCGCGTAGGCGCCCTCCGCGTACAGCCGCTCGTAGCGGCGCACCAGGTGCGGGTGGTGCCGGCCCAGCCAGGCCGTGAACCACTCCCGGGCGCCCGGCCGCAGGTGCAGTGCCAGCGGTGTCACCGAGGTGGCCCCGGCCGCGGCGATCGCCCGCACCGTGGCCCGCAGCTGGGCCGGGTCGTCGCTCAGGAACGGGATGACCGGCGCCATCAGCACCCCGCAGCCGATGCCGTGCCGGACGAGGGTGCGCACGACGTCCAGGCGGTGCTCGGGCGCCGGCGCGCCGGGCTCCACCGTGCGCCACAGCGCGGGGTCCGTGAAGCCGACGGAGACCGAGATGCCCACCTCCGTCGCCCGCGCCGCCCGGGTCAGCAGGTCCAGGTCGCGCAGGATCAGGGTGCCCTTGGTGAGGATCGAGAACGGGTTCGCGCGCTCGGTGAGGGCCGAGACGATGCCCGGCATCAGCCGGTAGCGGTCCTCGGCGCGCTGGTAGCAGTCGACGTTGGTGCCCACCGCCACGTGCTCGCCCTGCCAGCGTGCGGAGGCCAGCTGGCGGCGCAGCAGCTCGGGCGCGTTCACCTTGACCACGATCTGGGTGTCGAAGTCGAGCCCCGTGTCGAGGTCCAGGTAGCTGTGCGTCCTGCGCGCGAAGCAGTACACGCACGCGTGCGAGCAGCCCCGGTAGGGGTTCACCGTCCACTCGAACGGCAGGCGCGAGGCGCCCGGCACCCGGTTCAGGACCGAACGGGCCCGCACCTCGTGGAAGGTGGTCCCGCGGAACTCCGGCGTGTCGAAGGTGCGGGTGGTGACGGCGTCCGCGCCGAACAGCGCGGCGTCGGGGGCCCGGCCGTGGCCCTCGGGCTCCCCGGACGCTCCGGACCCGGCGGTGAGGTTCTCCCAGCGCATGACGCCTCCTCAGTAGCACTTCCCACACAATAGAACATGTGTTCCCATGATCGTGCGGACCCCGATTTGGGCGGGTGGAGGCCGGGGTGGTTGGCTTGTCCCAAGCCCGAGCAACGAGGTCCTGGAGGAACGCAATGGCGCAGGTCGAGGCCACTACGGAGCGGGTCGTCGCGGCGGACGCGGAGAAGGTGTTCGACGCCCTCGCCGACTACCGCGGCACGCGGCGCGAGCTGCTGCCCGAGCACTTCAGCGAGTACGAGGTGCGCGAGGGCGGCGACGGCGGGGGCACCCTCGTCCACTGGAAGCTCCAGGCCACCAGCAAGCGGGTGCGCGACTGCCTCCTGGAGGTGAGCGAGCCCACCGAGGGCGAGCTGGTCGAGAAGGACCGCAACTCCTCCATGGTCACCACCTGGCGCGTCACCCCGGCCGGCGAGGGGAAGTCCCGCGTCGTGGTCACCACCACCTGGAAGGGCGCCGGCGGCATCGGCGGCTTCTTCGAGAAGACCTTCGCCCCCAAGGGCCTTGGCCGGATCTACGACGCGGTCCTCGCCAACCTCGCCGCACGCGTCGAGGAGTAGCCGCGACGGTCCCCGGGAGGAACCCGTTCCACAGCCCAACTCCCGGCTGGTGAAGGGGTGTTGCGCGCACGTCGTGCCCCTTCACCGGTTCGGGTGGATTCCGGTTCGGACCGGGATCGTGCCGTAACTCGCCGTACCTGTTCACAGTTGACGCCTTGCGCGGGACTTGTGTGACGGGTGCGACGAGGGGAGCGGCACGTGGGCGGGACGACTCTGGTGCGGGACGAGCCGGTCACGGCACCACCCGGGAAGCCCGCGCCACCGGCCGGCTCGGCCGGCCCGGCCGAGCCGGACGCGCGCCGCGTCCGGCTGGTCTTCGTCGGACTCATGCTCGCCCTGCTCCTGGCCGCGCTGGAGCAGATGATCGTCGCCACCGCGCTGCCGAAGATCGTCGGCGAACTGCACGGCCTGGACAAGATGTCCTGGGCGATCACCGCCTACCTGCTCACCTCCACCGTCGGCCTGCCGCTGTACGGCAAGCTCGGCGACCTCTTCGGCCGCAAGGGCGTCTTCCAGTTCGCCATCGTGGTCTTCGTCGCCGGCTCCGGACTGGCCGGACGCGCGCAGAGCATGGACCAGCTGATCGCCTTCCGCGCGGTCCAGGGCGCCGGCGCCGGCGGCCTCGTCATCGGCGTCCAGGCGATCATCGCCGACATCGTGCCTCCCCGGCGGCGCGGCCGTTACATGGGTCTGATCGGTGCCGCCTTCGGCCTGGCCTCCGTCGCCGGCCCCCTCCTCGGCGGCTACTTCACCGACCACCTCTCCTGGCGCTGGTGCTTCTACATCAACGTCCCCTTCGGCCTGGTCACCCTCGCCGTCGTCACCGCGGTGCTGAAACTGCCCAGGCCCGCGTCCCGCGCCCGCCTCGACGTCCCCGGGGCGGTGCTGCTCGCCGCCGCCTCCACCTGCCTGGTGCTGCTGACCAGCTGGGGCGGCACCGAGTACGCCTGGGACTCGCGGCAGATCCTCGGCCTCGGCGCGGGAACCGTCACCGCCACCGCGCTCTTCCTGGTCGCCGAGCGCTTCGCCGCCGAACCCGTCATCCCGCTGCGGCTGTTCCGCGACTCCGTCTTCACCGTCTCCGGCCTGGTCGGCCTGGTGATCGGCGTCGCCCTGTTCGGCGCCGCCAGCTACCTGCCGACCTTCCTGCAGATGGTCGACGGGGCCAGCGCCACCGAGTCCGGGCTGCTGATGCTGCCCATGATGGCCGGCATCGTCGTCGCCTCGATCGCCAGCGGCCAGCTCATCAGCCGCACCGGCCGCTACAAGGCCTACCCCGTGCTCGGCGGCGCCCTCGCCGCCACCGGCATGTGGCTGCTGTCCCGGCTGCGGACCGACACGCCCCGGCTGCACTACAGCGTCTGGATGGCCGTCCTCGGCGCCGGCATCGGCCTGGTCATGCCCGTCCTGATCCTCGCCGTGCAGAACTCCGTGCGCCCCGCCGACCTCGGCACCGCCACCAGCGCCAACAACTACTTCCGGCAGATCGGCGGCAGCGTCGGCGCCGCCGTCTTCGGCACCCTCTTCGCCGGCCGCCTCAACGACGCCCTGCGCGCGCGGGTCCCGCCGCACACGGGCGTCCGGCTGCCCGACCCCGAGTCGCTCACCCCACAGGTCGTGCACGCGCTGCCACCGGCCCTGCGCGACGCCTACATCCGCGCCTACGCCGACGCCATGCCCCGCATCTTCCTCTACCTCGTCCCGGTCCTCGTCCTCGGCCTGCTCATCGCCCTCTTCCTCAAGGAGACCCCCCTGTTGAACAGCGCAGCGCCCCACAACGCCCCCGCTGCCGGACGGGAGAGCGCGCCGCCGAGCGCCGCCATCCCGCGGGCGCGCACGGCACACGCCGCCGGCATCGCCGTGTGCGGCACGGTCCAGCACCCCGACGGCACCGTGGTGCCCCGCGCGGCGCTCACCCTCATCGACGTCGCCGGACAGCAGATCGGACGCGGCGCCAGCGGCGACGACGGGCGCTACGCGCTCGCGACCCCCGGCTCCGGCTCCTACGTCCTCATCGCCGCCGCCGCCGGCCACCAGCCGCAGGCCGTCTCCGTCACCGTCGGCGAGCGCCCCGTCGAACTCGACGTCGTCCTCGGCGGCGCCGGACGCCTCGCGGGCAGCGTGCTGACCGCCGACGGCACCCCCGTCCGGGACGCCGCCGTCACCCTCACCAACGTGCACGGCGAGGTCGTCGCCTCCACCCGCAGCGGGCGCGAGGGCGGCTACGTCATCACCGAACTGGTCGCCGGCGAGTACACCCTCGCCGCCAGCGCCCCCGCCTTCCGCCCCGCCGCGCTCCCCGTCACCGTCCAGGCCTCCCGCGAGACCCGGCAGGACGTCGAACTGGCCGGCGGCGCCGTGCTGAAGGGCACCGTCCGGGCGAGCGGGGGCCGTCCCGTGGAGGACGCCCGCGTCACCCTGCTCGACGCCGCCGGCAACGTCGTGGACACCCTCACCACCGCAGCGGACGGGGCGTTCCGCTTCGTGGACCTCTCCTCCGGCGAGTACACCGTCATCGCCGCGGGCTACCCGCCGGTCGCCACCGTTCTGCAGGTCGCGGGCGGCGGACGCACCGAGCGCGACCTGCAGCTCGGCCACGAGGACTGACCGGGGGCGCACCGGCGCGCTGGGTTGCGCGCCGGTGCGATCCGGTGGAGCCATTTCCAGGATTGCCACACATCGCGACCGGCCGCCGCCGTACCGTAGTGACGGCGGCACAGATCGTTTGCGAACAGCCGTGGGGAGAGAGGGCCTGGGCCATGGACCGTGGCAGCGAGCGGGACGCACCTCCCGGCCGCGGCGCCTGCGACGCCGCGGCGGGCCGGATTCCGCTGGCCGTGGTGGTCGTCGACCGCGACGGCCTGGTGTCCCACTGGAGCAGCGGCGCACGCCGCTTGTTCGGCATCGGCAAGGAGGAGGCCGTCGGGCACCCCGCCGTGGACCTGCTCCCGGTCTCCGGCGCACTCCCCGACGACCTCGCCGGCGAGGTCGCGCCGGACGCCTACGCCGCCTATGACGCCCACGACGGGCTCGGCCCCGACCTGGAGGCATCCCTGGGCGGCCGGACCGCCTACCCGACCGCGGGCCGCGCCCGCGTGACCGTCCCCGGGAACGCCCGGCCCGCGCCGGAGGCCGGCGCCCCGCGCCTGGACGTGCTGTGGTGGGCCTACCCGCTGGTCGGGCCCGGCCCCTCCCGGATGCTCGTGCTCGCCGCCGACGCCACCAGCCTCCGGCAGGAGCGCGGCTGTGACGACGAGACCGCCGAGCGCATCTCGCCCGGCTTCGCCCGCCACACCGAACTGCCCGCCTCCGAGGAACTCGAACGGCGGCTGCCCGAGATCCTGCCCAACATGGGCCCCGGACTCAGCGGCCGCATCGTCTCCCAGATCCTGGAACTGGGCTATCCGGTGCTGGAGTTCAGCCAGTTCGCCCAGGTGCCCGTCACCCCGTACTGGGGCGTGCCGCGCCGCGCCGGACGCCCGCTGCCCGAGTCCTTCCTGCCCCGGCAGCGGACGGCGGCCGTGGTGCCCGCGGGTGCCGAACAGGACCTGGAGTACGCCGCCGCGCGCGAGCGGCTGGAGTTCCTCAACGAGGTCAGCTCCGGCATCGGCACCTCCCTCGACCTCGGCGAGACCATCCGCGAGGTCACCAGCGCCGCCGTGCCCCGCTTCGCGGACTTCGCCGGCACCCACCTGCGCGCCGCCGTCCTGGCCGGCGAGGGGTTCCCCGACGGTCCGCCGGACGCCAGCACCGTCATGCACCGCGTCTGGGTCGAGCACAACGACGAACCCGGCCGCTGGGACGACACCGTGCCCGTCGGCGAGGCCTTCGCCTTCCCCGAGCACACCCCGTTCTACCGGTGCATGGTCACGGGCGAGCCGGTCCTCATCCCGAGGGTCACCGAGGAGATGGGCAACGACATCTCCGGCGAGTTCGAGAAGCGCGACCTGCGGCCCCTCATCAACGGCCGGTCCCTGCTGATCGTGCCGCTCAAGGCCCGCAACGTCGTCCTCGGCTTCATGGTGCTCATGCGCCGCCCCGACCGGCCGCAGTTCGACGACATGGACCGCACCACCGGCGCCGAACTCGCCGCCCGCGCGGGCCTCGTGCTCGACAACGCCCGCATGTACACCTACCAGGAGAACGTCGCCGACACCCTCCAGGACAGCATGCTCCCGCAGGTCGTCCCGCGCATGGCCGGGTGCGACGTGGCGACCCGCTACCTGCCCGGCACCCGGCTCGGCCGGATCGGCGGCGACTGGTTCGACACCATCAAGCTGCCCGGTTCCCGCACCGCCCTCGTCGTCGGCGACGTCATGGGCCACGGCCTGAACTCGGCCGCCATGATGGGCCAGTTGCGCACCGCCGTGCAGACCATGGCCGCCATGGAGACCCCGCCCGCCCAGCTCCTGCGCAACCTGGACGACCTGGCCCGGCGGCTGGGCGAGAACTACCTCGCCACCTGCCTGTACGCCGTCTACGACCCGATCCGCGGCGAACTCCGCCTCGCCACGCCGGGCACATCCCGCCCGTCCTGGTCCGGGCCGAGGACGGCCGCAGCGAACTGGTCGACCTGCCGACCGGCGCACCCGTCGGCGTCGGCGGCGTCCCGTTCGAGTCCACCGTCATCCCCGTCTCGCCCGGCGACCGGCTCGTGCTGTGCACCGACGGTCTGGTGGAGGTGCGCGGCTCCGACATCGGCGAGGGCCTCGCCGCGCTCTGCGAGTCCGCCGCGCACCCGGCCGCCTCGATGGACGACGCCTGCGACACCATCATCCGCGCCCTCAACACCCGCGGCGGCCGCAAGGACGACGTCGCCCTGCTCATGGCCCGGCTCAACGGCATCCCCGGCGATCACGTCGCCGAGTGGCGGTTCGACGCCGACCCGCGCGAGGTGGCCCGGGCCCGCCGGTCCGTCCGCGAGCAGCTGGAGCGGTGGGGCCTGCCCGAGGCGGTGGAGAACGCGCGGCTCCTCGTCAGCGAGGTCGTCACCAACGCCGTCCGGCACGGCGGCGGGCACCACATCGGCCTGCGCCTGATCCGCGCCGACGCCCTGCTGTTCGAGGTCACGGACGACGAGCCCGCCCTGCCCGCCCTGCTCGGCACCGGCCCGTACGACGAGGCGGGCCGCGGCCTGCGCGTGGTCACCCGCCTGGCCCGCGAGTGGGGCGCCACCACCACCGGGCACCACAAGACCGTGTGGTTCGAGCAGTCCCTCTCCCCGGCCCGCGCCGTCCGCTGACCCCGCGGACGCCCGCGGTCCCAGGTGCGCCCCCGCCCGGCCGGACGGCCGCGCACCGGTGAGGGCGGGCGCCCGCCCCTTGCCGAACTCCCGGCGGTCGCGATATCCCGATCACGCAACCGACCCGTGGGGAGATCGCATGAACGTCTCGGACACCTACCGCAGCGCGTGGGAGAGTTACTGGCGGGAGACCCCCGACACCCGGGGCGAGGCGATCTGGGACGCCGATCCCTCGCTGACCGCCGCACCGCACAGTGAACTGTTCCTGCCGTACGTGGACACCGCGCGCACCATCGTCGACCTCGGCTGCGGCAACGGCACCCAGACCCGCTACCTCGCCACCCGGTTCGCGCGCGCCGTCGGCGTCGACCTCTCACAGGCCGCCATAGAGCACGCCCGCCGCGCCGCGGCCGGTGACCCCGTCGAGTTCCAGCAGCTCGACCTCACCGACACCGGCGCGGTACGCGCGCTGCACACCCGGCTCGGCGACAGCAACGTGTACATGCGCGCCGTCATCCACCAGAGCGAACCGGCCGCACGCCCCGCGGTGGCCGCCGCGATCGCCGCGATCACGGGCACCGGGGGACGCGCGTTCGTCGTGGAACTCACCTCCGGCTCCCGCGAGGTGCTGCGGCGCGCCGCCTCCGGCCCGAACGGCCCGGGGCCCAAGCTGCGCCGTGTGTTCGAGCACGGTCTCAAGCCCGCCGACGCCGACGACGAGGAGATACCGAAGCTGCTGGCCGGGGCCGGCCTGAAGACCCTGGCCAGCGGCGACACCACCCTGCCACAGACCGAGCACCTCACGGACGGCACCCGCATCGACCTCCCGGCCCGCTGGTTCGTCCTCGCGGCCGGGTAGCGCGGCCGGAGCGGGCGGGGCGCCGGTGCGGCGGCGCGTGTCCGTGCCGTAGCCGCCGCCGCGCGCACCGCGTAACGTGCCCGGCATGAAGATCCTCATCAGCGCGGACATGGAGGGAGCCACCGGCGTCACCTGGCCGGCCGACGTACTGCCGGGGACGCCGCAGTGGGAGCGGTGCCGGGCCCTGTTCACCTCGGACGTGAACGCCGCCGCCCTGGGCTTCTTCGACGGCGGAGCCGACCAGGTGCTCGTCAACGAGGCCCACTGGACCATGCGCAACCTCCTGCTGGAGCACCTGGACGAGCGGATCGAGATGCTCACCGGCCGGCACAAGGCGCTGTCCATGGTGGAGGGCGTGCAGCACGGCGACGTGGACGGCATCGCGTTCGTCGGCTACCACGCGGGCGCCGGCACGGAGGGCGTCCTCGCCCACACCTACCTCGCCAACCAGATCACCGGGGTGTGGCTGAACGACGTCCGCGCCAGCGAGGGGCTGCTGAACGCGCACGTGGTGGCCGAGTACGGCGTCCCCGTGGTCCTCGTCACCGGGGACGACGTGGCCTGCGAGGACGCGCTCGGATACGCGCCCGGGGCGCTGAAGGTCGCCGTCAAGGACCACGTGTCGCGCTACGCGGCGGTGTGCCGCACCCCGGCCCGCACCGCCGCCGACATCCGCGCCGCCGCCAAGGAGGCCACCGGACTGGCGGTCCGCCACGAACCCGCGGCGGACGGCCCGTTCACGGTCGCGGTGGAGTTCGACGCCGAGCACCTGGCGCTGGCCGCCACCGTCGTGCCGGGCGTCGCCCGCACCGGAGAGCGCAAGGTGGCGTACACCAGCGGCACCATGTACGAGGGCATCCGTACCTTCAAGGCGGTCACCACGATCGCCTCGGCCGCGGTGGAGGAGCAGTATGGCTGACGAGCAGGCCCTGGACGAGGTCGTCGCGTTCACCTCGGACCTGATCCGGATCGACACCACCAACCGGGGCGGCGGGGACTGCCGGGAGCGCCCGGCCGCCGAGTACGCGGCCGAACGGCTGGCCGGAGCGGGCCTGCAGCCCCGGCTGCTGGAGCGGACACCCGGGCGGGCCAACGTCGTCGCCCGGATCGAGGGCACCGACCCGGCCGCCGACGCGCTGCTCGTCCACGGCCACCTCGACGTCGTGCCGGCCGAGGCCGCCGACTGGAGCGTGCACCCCCTCTCGGGCGAGGTCCGCGACGGCGTCGTGTGGGGGCGCGGCGCCGTCGACATGAAGAACATGGACGCGATGATCCTCGCCGTCGTCCGGGCCTGGGCCCGGCAGGGGGTGCGGCCCCGCCGCGACCTCGTCATCGCCTTCACCGCCGACGAGGAGGCCAGCGCCGAGGACGGCTCCGGCTTCCTCGCCGACCGGCACCCCCACCTGTTCGAGGGCTGCACCGAGGCCATCGGCGAGTCCGGCGCCTTCACCTTCCACGACGGCGCCGGCCGGCGGATCTACCCCATCGCCGCCGGGGAGCGCGGCACCGGCTGGCTGAAGCTCACCGCGCGCGGCCGGGCCGGTCACGGCTCCAAGGTGAACCGGGAGAACGCGGTGACCCGCCTGGCCGCCGCCGTCACCCGCATCGGCGAACACGCCTGGCCGCTCCGGCTCACCCCCACCGTGCGGGCCGCCCTCACCGAACTCGCCGCCCTCTACGGCATCGAGGCCGACCTCACGGACGTCAACCGGCTGCTGGACAAGCTGGGCCCGGCCGCCGACCTGGTCGCGGCGACCGTCCGCAACAGCGCCAACCCGACCGTGCTGGAAGCCGGTTACAAGGTGAACGTCGTGCCGGGAGAGGCCGTCGCCTTCGTGGACGGACGCCATCTGTCGGGCACCGAGGACGAGTTCCGCGCCACCCTCGACGAACTCACCGGTCCGGACGTCGACTGGGAGTACCTGCACCGCGAGGTCGCCCTCCAGGCGCCCCTGGACACGCCGACGTACGCCCGGATGCGGGCCGCCGTCGAGGCGTTCGCGCCCGAGGGACACGTGGTGCCGTACTGCATGTCCGGCGGCACGGACGCCAAGCAGTTCTCCCGGCTGGGCATCACCGGCTACGGCTTCGCCCCGCTCAGGCTCCCCGAGGGCTACGACTACCAGGCGCTGTTCCACGGCGTCGACGAGCGCGTCCCCGTCGACGCGCTGCACTTCGGGGTCCGTGTCCTCGACCGCTTCCTGCGGACGGCCTAGGCGATGGAGGAGGACGAGGTGCAGAGGTCGGCGTACGGTTCCTGGCCCTCGCCCATCGACGCGGCGCTCGCCGCCGCGCACGAGGGGCAGCCGGAATGGGTGGAGTTCGTCGGGGACGAGGTTTGGTGGACCGAGCCCCGGCCCGCCGAGGGCGGCCGGCGCGCGCTGGTGCGCCGCCACGCCGACGGCCGGGAGGAGCCGGTGCTGCCGGCGCCGTGGAACGTGCGCAGCCGGGTCATCGAGTACGGTGGCCGGCCCTGGACCGGGGTGGTGCGCGGGGGCCGGCCGCTGGTGGTCTTCGCGCACTTCGCCGACCAGCGGCTGTACCGCTACGAGCCCGGCGGCGAACCGCGCCCGCTGACCCCGCTGTCCGCGGTGGGCGGCGGGCTGCGCTGGGCGGAACCACGGGTGGACCTCGAGCGCGGCGAGGTGTGGTGCGTCCTGGAGGAGTTCACCGGCGACGGCCCCGGTGACGTCCGGCGCGTCCTGGCCGCCGTACCGCTGGACGGTTCGGCCGCCGAGGACCGCGCCGCCGTGCGCGAACTCACCGACGACCGGCACCGGTTCGTCACCGGAGCCCGCGTCTCGCCCGACGGCCGGCGCGCCGCCTGGCTCGCCTGGGACCATCCGCGCATGCCGTGGGAGGGCACCGAACTGCTGGTCGCCGAGATCGGCGGCGACGGCACCCTGCACGCGGTCCGCACGGTCGCCGGCGGGACGGACGAGGCCGTGGCACAGGCCGACTGGTCACCGGACGGCCGTCTGCTGTACGCGAGCGACCGCGACGGCTGGTGGAACCTGTACCGGGACGGCACCGCGCTGTGCCCGCGCGAGGAGGAGTTCGCGGGACCGCTGTGGAAGCTCGGCCTGCGCTGGTTCGCGCCGCTGGACAACGGGCTGATCGCGGTCGTGCACGGCAGCGGTCCGGCCGTGCTCGGGGTGATGGACCCGGAGTCCGGCGAGGTGGTCGACACGGCCGGGCCGTGGACCGAGTTCGCGCCCGCCCTCGCCGCCCTCGGCGAACGGGTCGTCGCGGTCGGCGCCGGCCCGCGCAGCGCCCACGAGATCGTCGAGCTCGACGTCAGGAGCGGACGGGCCCGGGTGATCGGCGCCCGGCACCGGGACCCCGTCGACCCCGCCCACTACCCCGAGCCGCAGGTCCGCACCTTCACCGGCCCCGCCGGCCGCGAGGTGCACGCCCACGTCTACCCGCCGCACCACCCCGGCCGCGCCGCCCCGGAAGGGGAGCTGCCGCCGTACGTCATCTGGGCGCACGGCGGACCCACCAGCAGGGCGCCGCTCGTGCTGGACCTCGCCATCGCCTACTTCACCTCGCGCGGCATCGGCGTCGCCCAGGTCAACTACGGCGGCTCCACCGGGTACGGGCGGGCCTACCGGGAGCGGCTGCGCGAGCAGTGGGGCGTGGTCGACGTCGAGGACTGCGCGGCCGTCGCGCTCGCCCTCGCCGACGAGGGCACCGCCGACCGGGACCGGCTGGCGATCCGGGGCGGCAGCGCGGGCGGCTGGACCGCCGCCGCCTCCCTGACCACGACCGACGCCTACGCCTGCGGCACGATCGTCTACCCCGTCCTCGACCTCGCCACCTGGGGGCCGGGGGAGACCCACGACTTCGAGTCCCGCTACCTGGAGTCGCTGGTCGGTCCGCTCGCCGAGGTGCCGGACCGGTACACCGAGCGCTCGCCCACCGCGCACGCCGACGGGCTCACCGTGCCGTTCCTGCTGCTCCAGGGCCTGGACGACGTCATCTGCCCGCCCGCCCAGTGCGAGCGCTTCCTCGCCCGGATCGAGGGCCGGGGCGTGCCCCACGCCTACCTGGTCTTCGCGGGGGAGGGGCACGGTTTCCGGCGGGCCGAGACCCTGGTGCGCGCCCTGGAGGCGGAACTGTCCCTGTACGCCCAGGTGTTCGGACTGGACCCGACGCCCGGGGTGCCGGAGGTGAAGCTGACCCCGTGAAGGCGGCCCGGGGAGAGGAGCACCACGAGGACGGCACCGCGAGGAAGACCGCGCGCGGCAGGCCGCGACGGGACACCACACGAAGGACACCGCACGAAGGACACCGCATGAAGGAACTCCTCCGGCCCCGCCGGCTGGCCCCCGGCGCCCGGGTCGCCGTCGTCGCCCCCAGCGGGCCGGTGCCCGAGGAGCGGCTGCAGGCGGGGCTCGACGTGCTGCGCGGCTGGGACCTCGACCCGGTGCCCGCGCCGCACGTACTGGACCGGCACGGCGAGTTGGGCTACCTCGCGGGCCGCGACGCCGACCGTGCCGCCGACCTGCAGCGGGCCTGGTGCGACCCGTCCGTGGACGCGGTGCTGTGCGCCCGCGGCGGCTACGGCGCCCAGCGCATGGCCGACCTGCTCGACTGGGACGCGATGCGCGAGGCCGGACCGAAGGTGTTCGTCGGCTTCAGCGACATCACCGCCCTGCACCAGGCGTTCGCCACCCGCCTCGGCCTGGTCACGCTGCACGGACCGGCCGCCGCCGGCGTCGACCTCCTCAAGAACGCCCGGGCCCAGGAGCACCTGAGGGCCACCCTCTTCGCGCCGGAGACCGTCCGCACCCTGACCGCGGCGGGCCCGGCCCTGGCACCCGGGCGGGCCCGCGGGATCACCCTCGGTGGCTGCCTGAGCCTGCTCGCCAGTGACCTCGGCACCCCCTCCGCCCGTCCCGGTGCCCGCGGCGGGCTGCTGCTCGTCGAGGACGTGGGCGAGCAGCCGTACCGGATCGACCGGATGCTGACCCAGCTGCTGCGTTCCGGCTGGCTCGACGGCGTCGCCGGGATCGGGCTCGGCTCCTGGAGCGGGTGCGGCCCGTACGAGGCGCTGCGGGCGGTCTTCGTCGACCGGCTCGGCGGCCTCGGGGTCCCCGTCGTCGAGGCGTTCGGCTTCGGGCACGGGGCGGGCGCGCCGACCGTTCCCTTCGGGGTCGCGGCGGAACTGGACGCCGGCGCCGGCACGCTGACGCTGGACGAACCCGCGCTGCGCTGACCGGCGCCACCGCGCCGGGGTGCGTGCCGGGGCGCCGGGCCGTGCCGCGTAGTCTGGCCGGATGCCGCACACCGCACCCCGCTACCTCGCCGAGGGCCCCCGGGTGGGCATCCGCTCCTTCACCCCGGACGACGCCGCCGAGTTCACCGCCCGGGCCAGACAGAGCAGGGACCTGCACCGGCCGTGGCTGTTCCCGCCCGACACCGAGGAGGGCTACGCCGCCTACGCCCGCCCGCTGATCGAGGACCCGGCCAGGGCCGGGTTCCTGGTGTGCGAGAAGCACGACGGAGCCATCGCCGGGTTCATCAACATCAACAACATCGTCCGGGGCGGCTTCCAGTGCGGCGCGCTCGGCTACGGCGCCTTCGCCCACGCGGCCGGGCGGGGGCTGATGCGCGAGGGCCTGGACCTGGTGATCAACCACGCCTTCGGACCGCTGGGACTGCACCGGCTGGAGATCAACGTGCAGCCCGGCAACGCCGCCTCCATCGCGCTGGCCCGCGGCGCCGGCTTCCGCCTGGAGGGCTTCTCGCCCGCGATGCTCCACGTCGACGGGGCCTGGCGGGACCACGAACGGTGGGCGCTGACCGCCGAGATGCGCCCGGCCGGCCGGCCGCCCCGGACGACCGGCTGACCGCGTCGAGCGCCGCCCGGCTCAGCCCGTCTGGTCGACGTACTCGAAGACCGAGCCGTCCGGGTGCATCGCGAGCAGGCTGCGGCCCGCCGGGGTCGGCACCGGCCCCGCCACGATCCGGGCGCCCAGGTCGGCCAGCAGCCGGTGGGCCTCCTCCACGTCCTTCACCGCGATCGTCGCCGACACCCGGCGCAGCACCTCCAGTTCGGACTCGGGGCCGCTCATCAGCAGGAAGGAGCCGACCGCGGCGACCTGGACGCCGCCGCGGGCGAAGCGGAGCGCCCCGACGCCCGCCAGACGCTCGTAGAAGGGGACCGCGGCTTCGAGGTCGTCGACACAGATGCGCAGTGAGGCGCCCAGAATCTCCATGTGCACGAGCCTAGTTGGGACGGCCGGACCGGCCCAGACCCCGGTCCCGGGGCCGGCGCCGTTACGCCTCGTGCACCCCGGGTACCCGGGGTCCATGGACCGTTTGGATCACCTGGAACACCTGGACAAGCACCTTGTCGAAGAGCTGGCACAGGTGGCACGTGAGACGGTGCGCGAGGAGCTGCGCGAGCAGACCCGCAAACAGCGCCGCACGGCCATGCTCTACGCCTCCTCGGGCGCCGTCGCCCTGTACGCGGGTGCCGCCCTCGCCCTCGCCCTGGGCCTGGGCCTGGCGGCCGGGTTGCCCGACTGGGCGGCCGCGCTGGTCACCGCCGCCGTCCTGGGCGTCCTCGCCTACGTGCTGCGCGGCGCCGCCCGCCCGAAGCACGGCACCCACCACACCCGCCACACTCGCCCGGAGCACTCCACCGGCCACGTCGTCGGCGGCACGATGCCGGCCGGCCCGCCCAGCGGCCTCGGCCTGCCCTACCCTCCGATGCCCCATGACGACCCGGCCCACCCCGTCGCCGACCCGGACGGCCCCCACCACCGGGCCTGACCCCCGACCGGCAGGACGCCCCGGCCACGGATCACGTGGCCGGAGCGTCCTGCCGGTCGGGGCCGGTCCGTCCCTCAGCCTCCCTCCCGCAGTCGGGGCAGCACCTTCGTCCGGTAGAAGTCGAAGAAGCCGCGCTGATCGGGCCCGATCTGGTTGACGTACACCCGGTCGAAGCCGGCGTCGGCGAACGCCCTCAGTGCCGCTACGTGCTCGTCCACGTCGTCGCCGCACACCGTCTTCTCCCGCACCATGTCCTCGGTGACCAGCTCGGACAACTGCTCGAAGTGGCGCGGCGAGGGAAGTACCTGGCCCATCTCACCGGGCAGCAGCTCGTTGTACCAGAGCCTGTGCACCGTGCGGACGCACTCCTCGCGGTCGGGTCCGTAGCAGACCTTCGTGCCGCCGCTGACCGGTTTGGCCCCGCCGCCGCCCTTGCGGTACTGGGTGACCATCTCCTCGTCCGGCATCATCGTGATGTAGCCGTCGCCCACCCGCGCGGCGAGCGAGGTCGCCTTCGGGCCGAAGCCGGAGACGTCGATCGGGACGGGCTCGTCGGGGACGGTGTAGAGACGGGCGTTCTCCACGGTGTAGTGCGTGCCGTGGTGGTTGACCTCCTCGCCGGTGAACAGCCGGCGCATCACCTGGACCGCCTCCTCCAGCATCTCCAGGCGCACGTGCAGCGGCGGCCACGGGTCGCCGAGGATGTGCTCGTTCAGCGCCTCGCCGGTGCCCACGCCGAGCCGGAAGCGGCCCTCGGTCATCACCGCTGCGGTCGCCGCGGCCTGCGCCACCACCGCCGGGTGCATCCGCACGGTCGGACAGGTCACCGCCGTCTCGATGGGCAGCGACACCGCTTCGGACAGCGCGCCGATCACCGACCAGACGAACGGGCTCTGGCCCTGCGCGTCGTTCCACGGGTGGTAGTGGTCGGAGATCCACAGGGCCTGGAAGCCGGCCTGTTCGGCCATGCGGGCCTGTTCGACGAGTTCGGCGGGGCCGAATTCCTCGCACGACAGGAAGTAACCGAATTCGGGCATGGGTGCACCTCCGCGCGACCGGTTCGGTCGGGATCGGGAACGGGAACGGTTGGTTCCTGCTGGGACCCGGGCCGGGTAACCCCGGGCCGACCGGCCGAAACGCGGGCCCCCGGGGCGTCCGGGTGACGTCCGCGGCGTTTGGGCGCCCCGGCCCTGGTTACGCGGAAGGCCTGGGACGGGCCACACCGCCGGAGGCGCACCGTGAGTCGACCTCGCGTCGTGATCGTCGGCGCAGGGTTCGCCGGTCACCGGGCTGCCCGTGCACTGGCCCGGCTGGTCCGGGGCCGTGCCGACCTGACGCTGCTCGACCCGAGCGGCTACTTCCCGTGCCTGCCGCTGCTGCCCCGGGTGGCCGCCGGAGTGCTGGAGCCCCGCCGGGTCACCGTCCCGCCGCCCGGCACCCTGCGCGGGGTGCGGCTGGTGCTGGGCGAGGCGGACCGGGTCGACCTCGACGGGGGCGTCGTCCACTACACCGACCCCGAGGGCGGCGCCGGCGCCCTCGGCTACGACCGGCTGGTGCTGACCGTCGGCGGCACTGACGGCCGGCCCGTGCCCCGCCCGGTGCGGCTCGCGGTGCGCACGATGCCGGGCTCGGCCGCGCCCGACGAGCAGTTGCACGCGGCCGGCACCGACGCCGCGGGCATCGCGGCGGCGGTGAAGCTGCCGGTCGAGGAGGTGGTCGTGCGATGAGCCGGGATCACGGCGAAGGGGTGCGGACCCTGCGGGCGGGCCGCCGCACCGTGGAGGTCCACCGGCCCGGGAAGGTGCTCTTCCCGGGCGGCGGGCGGACGGAGGAGTACACCAAGGGCGACCTCGCCGACTACTACGCGAGCGTGGCCCCGCAACTGCTGCCGCAGCTGCGGGGCCGCCCGTTGATGCTGGAGCGCCACCCGGACGGCATCGACGGGCCCCGCTTCATGCAGAAGAACGCCCCCGGGCACTGTCCGGACTGGGTCCACCGGGTCGAGGTCACCAAGGAGGGCGGCACGGTGACGCACGTGGTGTGCGACGACACCGCCACCCTCCTGTACCTCGCCGACCAGGCCTGCCTGACCCTGCACCGCTGGCTCTCCCGCACCGACCGGGCCGGCGGGCTCGACCACCCCGACCGGCTGGTCTTCGACCTCGACCCCGCCGAGGACGACTTCGCGGCCGTCCGCCGGGCCGCCCGCCTGCTCCACGAGCTGCTGGACGAGCTGGGCCTGCCCGCGGCGCCCATGACCACCGGCTCGCGCGGACTGCACCTCGTGGTCCCGCTGGACGGGCGCCACGACTTCGACGAGGTGCGGCGATTCGCCCACGAGGTCGCCGGGTTCGCCGCGGCCGGGCAGCCGGACCTGCTCACCACCGCGGCCCGCAGGAGCGAACGCGGCGACCGCCTGTACCTCGACGTGCAGCGCAACGGCTACGCGCAGACGGCCGTCGCCCCCTACAGCGTCCGCGCCCTGCCCGGCGCCCCCGTCGCGGTGCCCCTGACCTGGGAGCAGGTGGAGGATCCCGGCGTCGACGCCCGCCGCTGGAGCCTCGCCGACGCCGTCGAGCAGGCCCGCGCGGACCCCTGGCGGGACCTGCCGACCCGGGGCCGTGCCCTGGCACCTGCCCGCCGCCGCCTGGTGCGCCTGCGCTGACCTGCGGTGATGCGGGCCCGCCCGGTCACGGGCCCGTGAAGGTTTGGCCAAGGGGTTAGCGGTCACCCGCAATGAGAGGTGGCCATGTCGAACACAAAGAACACATCTCAGTCACAGAGTTCACAAGAACCCCAGGATTCGCAGGAAGCGCAGGAGACGCAGGACGACACACGGCAGCACGCGGCGCGCCGCCGCCGGCCGAGCCCCATGGAGGTGCTGCGCCAGGCGCGCGCCCAGCTCGCCGAGCTCACCGGCCTCACCCCCGAATCGGTGTCCTCCTTCGAGCAGACCGAGGACGGGTGGTCACTGGAGGTGGAGGTCCTCGAACTGGAGAGGGTGCCGGACACCATGAGCCTGATGGGGAGCTACCAGGTCGAGCTCGACCCGGAGGGGGAGCTGACCGGCTACCGGCGTGTCCGCCGTTACGAGCGGGGGCGGGCCGACGCGCGCCGGGGCGGCCACTAGGCCGCTCGCCCGCGCACCGCGTTCCCGCGCACACCGCGCAATCGACGACTTACGAGGAGGATGGGCCGGCATGACCGTAGTACCGGCACAGCAGACCGGCGGCGGAGGCGGCAGCAGCGGCCTCTACGACGTTTTGGAACTGGTCCTCGACCGCGGCCTGGTGATCGACGCGTTCGTGCGCGTCTCCCTGGTCGGCATCGAGATCCTGAAGATCGACGTCCGGGTCGTGGTCGCCAGCGTCGACACGTACCTGCGCTTCGCCGAGGCGTGCAACCGCCTCGACCTGGAGTCGGGCCCGAACAAGAGCCCCGGCCTGCCCGAGATCGTCGGCGAGGTCACCGAGTCCGGTGCCCGCGGCAAGTCCAAGGGCGCGCTGTCCGGCGCCGCCCAGACCATATCCGACGCCTTCAAGCAGGCCCGCGACGAGGGTGAGGCCGAACCCCGGCCGCGCGCCCGCAAGACCACGGCCCGCCGGAAGGAGGAGCAGGAGTGAGCACGTACGTCTACGGGATCACCGCCCGGTCGCACCCGGCGCTGCCCGAGGGCACGACCGGCGTGGGCGAGCCGCCGCTGGCGGTGCGCGTCCTCACGGCCGGCGACCTGGCCGCCGTGGTCAGTGACGCCCCGGAGGACCTGCGCCCCAAGCGCAGGGACCTGCTCGCCCACCAGAATGTGCTCGCCGAGGCCGGCACGGGCGGCTGCGTGCTGCCCATGCGGTTCGGCAGCGTCGCCCCCGACGACGACGCCGTCACCCAGGTGCTCACCGAGCGCTCCGCCCACTACCAGGAGCGGCTGCGCGAGCTGGACGGCAAGGTCGAGTACAACGTCAAGGCCAGCCACGTCGAGGAGGCCGTCCTGCACCGCGTGATGGCCGAGAACGCGGAGCTGCGCTCCCTCGCCGAGGCCAACCGCAAGGCGGGCGGCGGGAGTTACGAGGACAAGATCCGCCTCGGTGAGATGGTCGCCGCCGCCGTGCAGGCCAAGGAGGGGGAGGACGCCACCGAGGTGCAGGGCCTGCTGGAGCCGGCCGCCGCCGCGACCAGCGTGGGCCCGCAGTCCACCGGCTGGCTGCTCAACGTGTCGTTCCTGGTGGCCCGCGACTCGGCCGGGGACTTCATCGCCGCCGTCGAGGAGGTCCGCAGGAGCCACGCCCACCTGGAGCTGCGGGTGAACGGCCCGCTGCCCCCGTACAGCTTCGTGGAGCCCGGCCCCGCCGAGCCCGCGGGCAGCGCGGCCGGCGCGGGCTTCGGCGCGCAATAGCGGTCCGGGCCCGTACGGACCCCGACGGAAGGGAGAACACCATGGGACTGATCGGCGAGGTGCTGCTGCTGCCCTTCGCACCGGTGCGCGGAGGCGCGTGGGCGATCAGGCAGGTGCTCCAGGAGGCGGAGCGGATCTACTACGACCCCGCCACCGTACGGGCCGATCTCGCCCGGCTCGAAGAGCAGCTCGAGGCGGGCGAGATCACCGAGGAGGAGTTCGACCGGCGCGAGGACGAACTCCTCGACCGGCTGGAGACCGCCCTGCGCTCCGGCACGAACACTGGCGACGGG
This sequence comes from Streptomyces sp. TG1A-8, assembly GCF_030499535.1. Lineage (NCBI taxonomy): Bacteria > Bacillati > Actinomycetota > Actinomycetes > Kitasatosporales > Streptomycetaceae > Streptomyces > Streptomyces sp. TG1A-8. Next base: position 1,352,564 of record NZ_JASTLB010000001.1, on the reverse strand, counting down.
ACGACACGATGAACCGCACGGGACTGGGCCTCGCCATAGGGGCCGGGTACTTTCTGGGACGTACGAAGAAACTGAAGATGGCGCTCGCCGTCGGCTCCCTCGTGGCCGGCAAGAAGCTCAACCTGAGCCCCCGGGGAGTCGCCGAACTGGTGAGCCAGCAGCTGCGTGACAATCCGCAGTTCAAGGAGATCGGGGACCAGCTCCGTCAGGACCTGCGGGGCGTCGGCAAGGCCGCTTCCGGGGCCATGGTCGAGCGGCAGATGACCGCGCTCGCCGACCGGCTGCAGGGCCGGACCGCCCAGGTGCGCGACCAGCTCTCCGGGGTGGTGCCCGGCACCGGCTCCGACGAGCAGGACGACCGGGACGAGCAGCGCGACGACGAGGACGCCCGCGCAGGCTCCGACGGCCGGGACGCGGCCGAGCGCGACTCCGGCGACCGTGACAAGGTGGAGCAGGAGGGCGACGACGGCGGGGCCCGGCAGGAGGGGCCGCCGCGCAGGAAGGCGGCCAAGAAGGCGCCGTCGAAGGACGCCCCCGCCAAGAAGGCCGCGCAGGCCAAGGCCCCGGCGAAGAAGACGGCGGCCAAGAGGACCGACGCGGGCCGCAAGACGGCCGCGAAGAAGACCGCCGCGGCCGGCGGCGCCCGCTCCCAGCTGCCGAAGGGCGGCGATGACCGATGACCGAGACCGTCGGGGCGGCCAGGGACAAGGCCAAGGACAACCCGTTGACCGATCTCGCCCACAGTGAGGCCGCCGACCGCCTGAAGTCGGAGGCGCAGGAATACCTGTCAGCCCAGGCCCAGCGCGTGCTGGCGGGCCTGGGCCGCAAGCTCGGCCAGACCACGAGCAGGCTCAACGACATCGCCGAGGGCAACAGCCCGGGCTTCGCCAAGCTTGCCCTCGACGGCGGCCGCAAGCTCGCCGAGGGCAAGGGCCCGCTGCGCACCGCAGTGGAACTCGGGGCCTCGCGCGTCAAGGAGAACGTCATGGGCGCGGTGAAGAATCTCGGCGGCGGTGGGAAGGGCAGGAGAAAGGGCGGAGGGGGCAACAAGCCCACCGTCATCATGGAGTCCATCGACGTCGGCGTGCCGCTGCGCACGGCCTACGACCAGTGGACCCAGTACCAGGACTTCAGCACCTTCGCCAAGGGCGTCAAGAGCGCGAACCGCGCCGACGACACCACCTCCGACTGGCAGGCGAAGGTCTTCTGGTCCAACCGCAGCTGGAAGGCCCACACCACCGAGCAGCTGCCCGACCACCGCATCCAGTGGACGTCGGAGGGCGCCAAGGGCACCACCAAGGGCGTCATCACCTTCCACCCGCTCGGGGAAAACCTCACCCGCGTCCTGCTGGTCATGGAGTACTACCCGAGCGGCCTCTTCGAGAAGACCGGCAACATCTGGCGCGCCCAGGGCCGCCGGGCCAGGCTGGACCTGAAGAACTTCGCCCGCTTCATCAGCCTCAAGGGCGAGGCCCAGGACGGCTGGCGCGGTGAGATCCGCGACGGCGAGGTCGTGCGCAGCCACGAGGACGCGGTCGCCGAGGAAGAGGAGCAGCAGGCGCAGGACGCCCGGGACTCCGACGCCGAGGACTCGCGGTCCGGGGCCTCCGACGAGGAGGCGTCCGGCGAGGACGTCACCGACGAGGAGGCCGGCGAGGACGAGGACGGGGCTCCCGAGGCGGAGGCCGACGAGGAGGCCGGCGAGGACGAGGACGCCGAGTACGAGGACACCGCGTACGAGGACGAGGACGCCGAGGACGGGGAAGAGGACGCCGAGGAGGGTCCGTACGCCGAGGACGTGGCGGACGCCGAGGACGACGAGGACGCCGAGGTGCCCGAGGAGGAAGAGGACGAGGAGTACGAGGACGCGGCGGACGCCGAGGCGCCCGCTGACGAGGACGAGGACGAGGAAGAGGTGGAGTACGAGGAGGAAGAGGAGCCCGAGTACGCCGAGCGAGGGAGCCGTCGATGACGACGGCCGGCCGGTTCCCCGAGCCCTACGGACAGGGCGGAGGGGCCAACCTCGCCGACATCCTGGAGCGCGTGCTCGACAAGGGTGTCGTCATCGCGGGTGACATCAGGATCAACCTGCTCGACATCGAACTGCTCACGATCAAGCTCCGGCTGATCGTCGCCTCGGTCGACAAGGCCAAGGAGATGGGGATCGACTGGTGGGAGACCGACCCGGCGCTGTCCTCCGGGGCACGCCGGGACGAACTGGCCCGGGAGAACGCCGAACTGCGCGAACGCCTGGCGCGCCTGGAGGAACTGGAATCGGGCCGCGTGCCGAGGGAGGCTCCGTGACCGGACTGCGGTACGTCTACGCCGTGTGCCGTCCGCCCGGCGCGCCCCTGCAGGCCGAGCTGACCGGTGTCGGCGGTGCCCCGCCGGGACTGCTGCACCACCACGGGCTGGTCGCGGTCGTCAGCCAGGTTCCGGAGGGCGACTTCTGCGAGGATGCGCTGCGCTCCCACCTGGAGGACCTGGACTGGCTCTCCGCGACCGCCCGCGCCCACCAGGGCGTCATCGACGCGCTCACCACCGTCACCACGCCGCTGCCGCTGCGGCTCGCGACCGTCTTCCGGGACGACAGCGGGGTCCGCGCGATGATCGAGGAGCGCGAGGACGACTTCCGCCGCATCCTGGACCGGCTGGAGGGCCGGGTGGAGTGGGGGGTGAAGGTGTACGTGGAGAGCGAGCCGGCCGAGCCCGCCCCCCCGGCGAAGCCCGCCAGCGGCCGGGACTACCTGCGCCGCAGGCGGCAGGACACGCACGCGAACGAGGAGAAGTGGCAGCGGGCCGAGGCGTTCGCGCAGAGCCTGCACGAGCGGCTCGCGGAGCGCGCCGAGGACTCCCGGATGCACCCCCCGCAGAACTCCGCGCTGTCCCGGGCCCCGGGCCGCAACGTGCTCAACGCCGCCTATCTGGTGCGGCGCGCGGACTCCGAGGAGTTCGTGGAGCTGGTGGACCGGACGAAGGACGAGGTGCCCGGGCTCCGCGTGGAGCTGACGGGGCCGTGGGCCGCCTACTCGTTCACCGGGGAGGAGCAGTGACCGTCGTCGAACGCCGCGAGGTCGCGCTGGTCGACCTGCTCGACCGGCTGCTGGCCGGCGGGGTCGTCATCACCGGTGACATCACCCTGCGGATCGCGGACGTCGACCTCGTCCGCATCGACCTGAACGCCCTGATCAGCTCGGTGAACGAACAGGTTCCCTCGCCCTTCGAGGTGCTGCCCGCCGCCCGGCCGCCCGTGGAGGAGTCCGCATGACCGCCCGCAACCGGCTCGACCTGGAACCCGACACGGTGGAGCGGGACCTGGTGAAACTCGTCCTGACCGTGGTGGAGCTGTTGCGCCAGCTCATGGAACGGCAGGCGGTGCGCCGCTTCGACACCGGCGACCTGACCGAGGAGCAGGAGGAGCGGATCGGGCTCACCCTGATGCTCCTGGAGGACCGGATGGCCGAGCTGCGGGACCGCTACGGGCTGCGGCCCGAGGACCTGAACCTGGACCTCGGACCGCTGGGGCCGCTGCTGCCCCGGGACTGAGCGGCACCGGCCCGGGCACTCCCGCGGGACGGTGCCCGGGCCCGGTTCCACGGCCCGCGGGACGGAACCGGTCCGTCAGGCCTCCTTGCGGCACAGGATCTCGCCGTGCAGGACCGTGAACCAGCCGTCCTCGCGCCCGCCCCACTCCCGCCACGCCCGCGACACCGCCTCCAGCCGCCCGGCGGTCGCGTGAGCGCTTCCGGTGGCGCGGTCGGCGTACGCCGGGGCCAGGGTCCGCTCCGCCCACAGCCCGCTCCACCAGGCCCGCTCCTCGGGCGTGGCGAAGGTCCAGGTGCTGGAGGTGGCCGTGACGTCGCGCAGCCCGGCGGCCAGCGCCCACGCCTTCAGCCGGCGCCCGGCGTCGGGTTCGCCGCCGTTGGCGCGGGCGACCCGCTCGTACAGGTCCAGCCAGTCGTCCAGGCCGGGTGACTCCGGGTACCAGGTCATCGCCGCGTAGTCCGCGTCGCGCACGGCGACGAACCCGCCGGGCCTGGTCACCCGGCGCATCTCGCGCAGCGCCTGCACCGGGTCGCCGACGTGCTGGAGCACCTGGTGGGCGTGGACCACGCAGAAGGTGTCGTCCGGGTAGTCCAGGGCGTGGACGTCCGCGACCGCGAAGTCCACGTTGGCCAGGCCCCGCCCGGCGGCGGTGGCCCGGGCCCGCTCCAGGATCCCCGGCGCGTGGTCGACCCCCGTGACGTGGCCGTCGGGGACCAGTTCCGCCAGGTCGGCGGTGATGGTGCCCGGGCCGCAGCCGATGTCCAGGATCCGCATGTGCGGCTTGAGCGAACCGAGCAGGTAGGCCGCGGAGTTGGCGGCGGTCCGCCAGGTGTGCGAACGCAGCACCGACTCGTGGTGCCCGTGGGTGTAGACGGCCGTCTCCCGCGTCTTCGGCATGGCTGTGCCCCTCCTCGTCGTACCCGGGGCGGGGTCGGCGACCCCGCCCCGCGGTGCGTTCCACGGTACGCGCGCATGCCACATGATGAGACCCCCGTCCCGTCATGTGGACGGAGCGGGGGTGGGGCGGGAGCGGGGGCGGGACCCTCAGGACAGCGGCCGGTACACCGTCAGGGCCTCGGGCAGCTTCTCCAGCAGCACGTCGCCGCCCACCTCGGTGACCTCCCCGTCGTACGCCAGGGGCGTCCCCGGGGCGACCCCGGTGAGCCGCAGCCGGTTCAGCTGGACCGCCGCGTGCCCCGGGGAACGGGTGAGCGGACCCGCCGCCGCGGCGGCCAGCAGCCGCAGCGCGGGCCTGCGGCCGCCGTGCACGACCCGCACGTCCAGCAGCCCGTCCGCCAGGTCTGTCCGCCGGCCGGGCGCGAGCCCCATCCGGTGGTAGACGCCGTTGCCGACGAACAGCATCCACAGCGGGCGGCGCTCGCCGCCCAGCTCCACCTCCAGCGGGTGCCGGTCGGCGCGCAGCACCTGCAGCGCCGCGAGCACCCCGGCCGGCCAGCCCCCGATCCGGGGCGACCAGTGCTCCCGCACCCGCACCAGCTCGGGGTAGACGCCCAGGCTCAGCGTGTTCAGGAAGATGCCCTCGCGGTCGCCGGCGACGAACCGGCCGATGTCCACCCGCACCGCCTGGCCCTCCCGGACGGCGTCGGCGAGCTTGCGCTCGTTCTCCACGCTCAGGTCGTACGCGAAGTGGTTGAGCGTGCCGCCGGGCAGCACCGCGAGCGGCAGACCGTGCCGGAACGCCGCCGCGGCCGCCGCGTTCACCGTCCCGTCGCCCCCGCACACCCCGAGCACCCGCGCCCGCGCCGCCGCCTTCTCCAGTTCCTCCTGCACCTCCTGCGGCTCGCACAGGACCGTCTCGGCCCCCGGCAGCGCCTCCTGCAGCACGCGCACCCGGTCGGAGGTGCCGGAGGCCCGGTTGGCGACGACCACCAGGCCCTCGCCCTCCGGCAGGGCCGGTGCCGCGGTCCTGGGCCGGGCCGGCGGCGTCACCTGGGCGCGGGTCGGCACCAGGCCCCGCACGGCGAACGCGGCGCCCGCGCCCAGCGCCGCCCCGGCCAGCACGTCGCTCGGGAAGTGCACGCCCGTGTAGACGCGGGACACCGCCACGGAGAACGCCACCGGCGCCACCGCCGCGCCCCACCCCGGCGACTCCAGGGCCACCCCGGTCGCGAAGGCGGCCGCCGACGCGGCGTGCCCCGACGGGAAGGACGTGGTGATCGGCTGCCGCTTCAGCCGCCGCGCCAGCGGCACGGGGTCCAGCAGCGGCCGGGCCCGGCGCACCGACCGCTTGCCGAGCGTGTTGATGGCCAGGGAGGCCACGCCCAGCGAGGCGACGCCCCGGGTGGCGGCCCGCCGGGCCCGCGGGGTGCGGCTCGCCGCGATCGCCGCCGCCGCCGCGAACCACAGCACGCCGTGGTTCGCGCCGCGGCTCAGCCTCGGCAGCACCCGTTCGGCGCCGGGCCAGTGCCACTCGGCGGCCCTCTCGAAGAGCCGGGAGTCGAGGTCGAGCAGCCCCCGCAGGGCGTGCCGGCCGTTCTTCGGGACAGCGGTCAGGTCGACGTCAGGGCTCATGGCGTGCGGTTACCCTGAAGCGGCCGTTCCTTGCGCCCCGTGTACGCCTCCACCCCGGCCCGCGCCCGGCCCGCGCCCGGCCCGCCCGTCGGCGAACACCGGCGTGGCCGTCCCGGAGGCTCCCCGGCCGGCGGCTTCACGGCACCGGCCCGGGCCGGCGCCACGGCCGTGCCGACGGGGAAGGGCGGTCCGGCGGGAGAACCGCCGGACCCGGCGGGGCGACCGCGTGCCCCGCCGGACGCCCGGGCGGCGCCCCTCCCGGCAGGGGGCGACGGCGCGCGAACCGTCGGATAAGCGTTTGCGGCTTCTTCGGTGCGGCCCGCACAATGCCTCCCCATGGGACATCTGGAAGCCGCGCACCTCGAGTACCACCTCCCCGACGGGAGGACGCTGCTCGGCGACGTGTCCTTCCGGGTCGGCGAGGGCGCCGTCGTGGCCCTGGTCGGCCCCAACGGCGCGGGCAAGACGACCCTGCTGCGGCTGGTCTCCGGCGAGCTGAAGCCGCACGGCGGCACGGTCACCGTCAGCGGCGGCCTCGGCGTGATGCGCCAGTTCGTCGGCTCCGTACGGGACGGCACGACCGTGCGCGACCTCCTCGTCTCCGTCGCCCCGCCCCGCATCCGGGAGGCGGCGAAGGCCGTGGACGAGGCCGAGCACGGGATCATGACCGTGGACGACGAGGCCGCCCAGCTGCGGTACGCGCAGGCCCTCGCCGACTGGGCCGAGGCACGCGGCTACGAGGCCGAGACGCTGTGGGACATGTGCACCACCGCCGCGCTCGGTGTCCCCTACGAGCGCGCCCAGTGGCGGCAGGTGCGCACCCTCTCCGGCGGCGAGCAGAAGCGCCTGGTGCTGGAGGCGCTGCTGCGCGGCACCGACGAGGTGCTGCTGCTCGACGAGCCGGACAACTACCTCGACGTGCCAGGCAAGCGGTGGCTGGAGGAGCAGCTGGCGCAGACCCGCAAGACGGTCCTGTTCGTCTCCCACGACCGCGAACTCCTCGCCCGCGCCGCCGAGAAGATCGTCTCCGTGGAGCCCGGCCCGGCCGGCGCCGACGCCTGGGTGCACGGCGGCGGCTTCGCCACCTACCACGAGGCCCGCCGCGAACGCTTCGCCCGCTTCGAGGAGTTGCGCCGCCGCTGGGACGAGAAGCACGCCCAGCTGAAGAAGCTGGTGGTGAACCTGCGCCAGGCCGCCGCGGTCAGCCACGAGATGGCCTCCCGCTACCAGGCGGCGCAGACCCGGCTGCGCAAGTTCGAGGAGGCCGGGCCGCCGCCCGAGCCGCCGCGCGAGCAGGACATCACCATGCGCCTGAAGGGCGGCCGGACCGGAGTCCGGGCCCTCACCTGTGAGCAGCTGGAGCTGACCGGCCTGATGAAACCCTTCGACCTGGAGGTCTTCTACGGCGAACGGGTCGCCGTCCTCGGCTCCAACGGCTCCGGCAAGTCGCACTTCCTGCGGCTGCTCGCGGGCCAGGAGGTGGCGCACACGGGGCGGTTCAGGCTGGGCGCGCGGGTCGTGCCCGGTCACTTCGCGCAGACCCACGCCCACCCCGAGCTGCGGGGCCGCACCCTGCTGGACATCCTGTGGAAGGAGCACGCCCAGGACCGGGGAGCGGCCATGTCCCGGCTGCGCCGCTACGAGCTGACGGCCCAGGCCGAGCAGTCCTTCGACCGGCTCTCCGGCGGCCAGCAGGCCCGCTTCCAGATCCTGCTGCTGGAACTGGCGGGGTCGACGGCGCTGCTGCTGGACGAGCCGACCGACAACCTCGACCTGGAGTCCGCCGAGGCCCTCCAGGAGGGCCTGGAGGCCTACGAGGGCACGGTCCTCGCGGTCACCCACGACCGTTGGTTCGCCCGCTCCTTCGACCGCTACCTGGTCTTCGCCGCGGACGGCCGGGTCCGCGAGACCCCGACCCCCGTCTGGGACGAACGCCGGGTGGAGCGGGCACGCTAGCCGTCCTGGCCCGCCCGGTCCCGCCCGGGGCCCCCGCGGACGGGGCGGGGGACAGCGGGGGCCGGCGGGGTACCCGGGCCGTATGAACGAACACGACGAGCGGGGCACCACGATGACCGGAGTCGACCCCAGCCGACTGGACGACCAGCAGCTCATGAAGGAGCTGGAGACGATCCACCGCACACGCCACGACACCCTGCTGTACGGCTCGAACGACGCGCTGCGGGCCCACAACGAGCGCATGGCGCAGCTGGAGGGCGAGTTCCTGCGCCGCAACCCGCGCCGCCTGGTCAGCGCGGCCCGCACCCGCGAGGGCGCCCGTGAGCGCGGCAGCGGCGACGCGGCGACCCCGGAGACGTCCGGCACCTGAGTCGGCCTCCGGGGCCCCCGCGACACACCGCAACCCCACCCGTGACGCACCGGGGCCGGCCCGCCGCACGGCGGGCCGGCCCCGGTGGCGGAGCGCCACCGGCCGGGCACCCCCGAGCCGGGGCCCTCAGCCGGCCTCGCCGGCGAACACGTGCAGGAACGCCTCGCAGAACGCCTTCAGGTCGTCCGGCTTGCGGCTGGTGACCAGCTTGTTGGACCCGTGGTCGCAGATCTTCACCTGCTCGTCCACCCAGGTGCCGCCCGCGTTCTCGATGTCCGTGCGCAGGCTCGGCCACGAGGTCAGCACCCGGCCGCGCACGACGTCCGCCTCCACCAGCGTCCACGGGGCGTGGCAGATCGCGGCGACCGGCCGGCCCCGGTCGAAGAAGCCCTTCACGAACCCGACGGCCCCCTCGTCCATCCGCAGGAAGTCCGGGTTGGCCACCCCGCCGGGCAGCACGAGCCCGCCGAACGCGTCGGCCGACGCCTCACCCACGACCTCGTCCACGGGAAAGGTGTCCGCCTTGTCGAGATGGTTGAACGCCTGGATCTTCCCGGAACCGGTCGACACCAGCACCGGTTCGTGCCCGGCGTCGGAGGCCGCCTTCCACGGCTCGGTCAGTTCGACCTGCTCGACACCCTCGGGCGCCACCAGGAACGCGATCCGCATGGTTCCTCACCTTCCTCTTGCAGTTCCTCTTCCAGCTTCTTCCCGGCACGTCCGGCGACCTGCCCGACCCCGACGCGCCGCTCGTGTGTCCGGGCCGCCGCCGGGCAGCGCGGCAGCGGCCTCACCCGGTCGGCGGGCCGACGCGCCGACGGGCCCGGGCCGTCGGGCGGCAGCGGCTCGGGGAAGCCGCGGACGCGCCGTCCCACGGGCCCGGGCCCCTGCGGCCGGCGTCCACGGCCGCACGCGCACCCGGGACCGCCGCGCACGGGGTCCCGGCCGCCCGGCCGTCGTTCACCCGTTGCCCACCAGCGCCTCGGCCGCCTGCTGCAGGTTCTCGTACCGTTCGGAACGCGGCAGCGCGGCCACCGCGTCGATCAGCCTGCCGGGCGCGTTGTTCCGGCGCAGCGCCCGGGCCAGCTCACCCGCGTCCGCGGGAAAGGCGTGCCGGTTCAGGTTCCGCGCCAGCGCCAGCCGCACCGTCTCCAGTGACGCGCCCACCTGTCCGGGAGCCACCGGATCGCTCCAGACCTCCGGGTCGTCGTCGGCGGCCGGTTCCGGGTCGTTCCACTCCTCGGCGTGCGTCGGGCGCCCGGACCTGAGCAGGCCCTGCAGCTCGTGCTTCATCTCGTCGTCCCGGTGGACGCTCAGCCGGTCACTGCCTCGCTGCATGTCTCCCTCCACATGGTTGACGATCCGCATCGCGTACCCGGGGACCGGGTGCCGACACGGGATTCCGCGCCGGAAAAGCCCCGTTCCGCGACCTGTCCGCCGTCCGTCCCCCGCCGCACCTCCTGCCCCCTGCCGCACCCGGCCCGGCAGGAACTCCCGCACCTTCACCCTCGCGAGCGCGGAGCCGGGTGCCGCACCCGCGGGAGCCGCGCGGGCGACGGCGGGAACGGTGGATCCGTCCGGTACCGCCCCGGGCCACCGGACGGAGGGGGAAGCCCCGCCGCCGGTGCCCGTCACGGGTCCGCGCCCCGTGCGGGCGGAGATCACCCGTTGGGCCGTTCGCGTCCCGCGAATGGGGTCCGGCCGCGCGCGGCACGGCGCCCACCGGGCTGTGATGGCACCGGGGGCACGATCGCCGTGTCCCGTAGCCGCACCCCGCCCGGGCGTCCGCCGCCCGGCGCCGCCGCCTCGCCGAGGAGTCCGCCCCATGCGCCGCACCGCCCGTGCCCGTCCCCCGTACCGCACCGTCCGCGCCCTGTCCGTCGCGGCCCTGGCCGGCGCCGCACTCGCCCTGGCCGCACCCGCGGCGTCGGCGGGTGCCCCCACCGGGACCTCTGTCTCCGGGGGGCCCGCCCTGGAACCCGCCGTGGGGGAGGCCGCCGCCCGGGGTGCCGCCGCCCGGGTCCCCGCCCCCGGTGGGCCGGGGGAGCCGGGGGGCGTGACGTACGCCTCCGCACGCGGTGGAACCGGGGAACCGTGCGCCCCGGGACAGCCGTGTGGGCAGGAGCAGGAGCAGGAGCAGGAGCAGGAGCAGGAGCAGGGTGAGGCGCTGGTGCCGGGGGACGGACCGGTGCCGGGCGACGACGAGATGCCCGCGGAGCGGACGGCGCCCGGGGAGGACACGGTGCCGGGCAAGGACACGGTGCCGGATGCCGGTGCAGGCGCAGGCGCAGGCGCAGGCGCAGGCGCAGGGGCGGGAACCGGGCACGGGGACGCCCCGGGGCGGGAGTGCGAGCAGGGGAGCGCGGCGTGCGGGAGTGGCGAGGGGGACGGCCGGTGCCCGCCGGGGCAGGCGTGCCCCGGCGGGACCGCGGGGTGCCGGGACGGCGCGACCTGCTCCGGTGGCGGCGCGCAGTGCCGCGAGCCCGGGCAGTGCCACGGTGCCGGGCAGGAGTGCGGCGCCGGACGGGCCTGCACCGAGGACCCCGCGGGCGGGCACGCCGCCTGCCGGGAGCCGCGCGAACCCGCCGGGTGCGCCCCGGCCGGCGTGCAGCACGGCGTCGAGGCCGGGCAGGGGGGCGCCCTCGGCGACTCCGTACCGGCCCTGGCCGCCGGCGGCGCGCTCGTCGCGGCCGCCTGCGGGGGCGCCCTGTACCGGCTGCACGGCCGCGGGCGCTGCGCGGACGGCTGACGCCCGGCACCGGGACGGCCCGTGGTCCCGGCGACTTCGGCCACGGCCATGGAGGGCGGCCGAGCGGGTACACAGCCCTGCGGGAGCGGCACAGCGGACGACCGCGGCAGCGCCGGCGCCGTGCGCACCGCGCACCACCGGCGCTGCGGCCGGCACCGCGGGAGCAGCCGGCGAGGCCGGCACGGCCCGGACGGGAACGGCGGACGGCACCACGGACGGCACCAGGACTGCGCGGAGGCGGACATGCGGCGGACGGACCCCGAGGGCCACGGTCCCGTCCGCTTCGGACCGCCCCTGCCCGGTGACGGCCTGCCCGTCCTGCCCGCCCTCGCCGCCCGCCTCGCCGCCGCGGCGCACCGCGCCGAAGCCCCGCCCGTCGGCGGCGCCCGCGCCCTGCTGGAGGCGGCCTGCGGCTACTGGTCCCGGCGCGGACTGTCCTGCGCCCCCGACCGGGTGGCCGCCGCCCCCGGCGCCCCCGTACTGCTGGTCGCGCTGACCGCCGCACTCGCCGGGGACGGCGGCGACGTCCTCGTCCCGCGCCCCTGCGCCGCCTGGTGGGCGCCCTACGCACGCCTGCTCGGCAGACCCGTCTTCCACGTGCCGACGCCCGCCGAGAGCGGCGGCGTCCCCGACCCGTACGCCCTGCTGGAGACCGTCCGCCGGGTCCGCGCCGAGGGCGGCGACCCCCGGCTGCTGGTGCTGTCCGTCGCCGACGACCCCACCGCCACCGTCGCCCCGCCCGAACTGCTGCACGAGACCGTCGAAGCGGCCGCCGCCGAGGGCCTGCACCTGATCAGCGACGAGACCTGGCGCGACACCCTGCACGACCCGCACGCGACCGTCCTGCTCAGCCCCGCCGAGATGCTGCCGGACCGGGTCACCGTCGTCACCGACCTGGCCGGCGCCCTGCTGCCGGCCGGCTGGCCCGCCGCCGTCGCCCGCTTCCCGTCCGGCGCGGCGGGCGAGGGGCTGCACGCGCGCGTGCTCGACGTCCTGACCGCGCTCGACGCGCGGCTCGCCGCGCCGGTCGCCGCCGCGGCCGGGTACGCGCTCGGCGAGCCGCGGCCCGTCACCGAGCGCCGCGCGGCGGCCGTGCGCCTGCACGCGTGCCTGGCCGCCGCCGCGCACACGGCGGTCCTCACCGCCGGCGCGCTCGCCCGGCCGCCGCAGGCCGGCCGCCACCTGTACGCCGACCTCGGCCCGCTGCGCGAAGCGCTCGCCGGGCACGGTGTCGGCGACGCGCAGGAACTGGAGGACTTCCTCACCGCCCGGCTCGGCGTGCCCGCGCCCGGCGGACACCGCTTCGGCGACGACCTCGGGGCGCTGCGCGTGCGGCTCGCCACGGGGTCCCTGCTGGGGGAAACGGAGGAGGAGCGCACGCAATCCCTCACCGCGCCCTCACCGTTGGAACTGCCACACGTGCAACGCGCGTTGAACGCCCTGGGGTCGGTCTTCGGCGATCTCCGCGACGACGCTCGGCGATGGGAGTTCCCTCGATGACGCAGCAGACGGACGAACCCGCGTCCACGACCGGCACGACCGGCACGACCGGCACGACCGGCGCGACCGGCGCGACCGCGGCGAGCAGCGCCACGGCGGCGACGGCGGTCACCGGAGTCACGACCGCGACGACAGCGGCCGCCACGGCCCCGACGGGTGCGACGACAGCGGCTCCCGCCGGCGCCACGACCGCGCCGGACGGCGCCGCCGGCCTCCCCGCGGCCCCGGACCCGGCTCCGGACGCCTCCCCCGCGCCACCGCACCCGCCGCTGGCCGGGCCCCGCCCGCTCGGCGAACACCGGGTGTGGCCGCGGACCTTCCGCGACCGGCTCACCGCGCCCCTGCCCGGACTCAGGGCCCTCGCCCGCTTCGCCCGCGAGGGCGCCGTGCGCCCCGGCCCCGAAGGCCTCGCCGACATCCCGCGGCTGCCGTACCGGCCCGGCCCGCTGCCCCGCACCGACGCCCGCACCGTCGCCGTCACCTGGGCGGGACACGCCAGTTGGGTCGTGCGGATCGGCGGGCTGACCGTCCTCACCGACCCCGTCTGGTCCCGTCGCATCCTGGGCACCCCGGCCCGCGTCACCCCCGTCGGCGTCGCCTGGGAGGCACTGCCGCGCGTCGACGCGGTCGTCGTCAGCCACAACCACTACGACCACCTGGACGCCCCCACCCTGCGCCGGCTCCCGCGCGAGACCCCGGTGTTCGTCCCCGCCGGACTCGGCCCCTGGTTCCGGCGGCGCCGGTTCACCCGCGTCACCGAGCTGGACTGGTGGGAGGCGGCCGAACTGTCCGGCGTCCGCTTCGACTTCGTGCCCTCCCACCACTGGTCCAAGCGCACCCTCACCGACACCTGCCGCAGCCTGTGGGGCGGCTGGGTCCTGACCGACGCCGACGAGCAGCGCGTCCACTTCGCCGGCGACACCGGCTACGGCCACTGGTTCTCCCGCATCGGCCGCCGTTACCCCGGCATCGACCTGACGCTCATGCCCATCGGCGCCTACGACCCCCGGTGGTGGCTCAGCGACGTCCACTGCGACCCGGAGGAGGCCGTCCGGGCCGCCGTCGACCTGGGGGCGCGCCGCATGGCCCCCATGCACTGGGGCACGTTCGTCCTCTCGGCGGAGCCGGTCCTCGAACCGCTCACGCGGGTCCGGGCGGCCTGGGACGGGGCGGGGCTGGACCGGGAGGACCTGTGGGACCTGCCGGTGGGGGGATCGCGCGTACTGGAGTGAGCGGGAGGGCAGGGCGGCGGCACGCGGCGCGACGCGGTGTCCCCCGTCCCCGGGGCGCACGGTGTGCCGGTGCCCGACGCGTACGCGCCGGCGCGCACGCGGCCGGCCGCCGGCCCGTACGGGGCGCACGCCGCGGCGACCGGCCCACCCCGGGACGCCGCACCGCTCCGCGCCGCCGTCCCGGGACGCCGCACCGCCCCGGCGGCGCCCTACCGCGCGGCCTCCCGCACCCGCCGCACCACTCCCGGCGCCCCGCTGACCACCACCGTCAGCGCGACCGCCGCCACCACGCCCTCCCAGGGCTCCTTGAACAGCGAGCCCCCCAGAATGCCGATCACCTGGTACGTCGCCGCCCACGCCAGGCAGGCCGGCAGGTTGCCCCGGCTGAAGCGCCGCAACGGCCACTTCGCCATCAGACAGGCCAGCATCACCGGTATCCGGCCCGCCGGGACCAGCCGCGACAGCACCAGCACGGCCACCCCGTGCTCGGCCAGCTTCCCCTGCGCCTGCGCGAGCCGTTCCTCCGGGGCCCGCGACCGTATCGCCTCCAGCCAGCGCGAGCCGTTCCTCGACCGCATCCCGCGCCGGCCCAGCCAGTACAGCGCCGCGTCCCCGAGGAAGGCCGCCAGCGACGCCGTCACGAACACCAGCGCCAGCGAGAACGGCGTCGCCCGGTGGAACGCCACCACCGCCGCCGAACTCACCAGCGCGCCCGTCGGCACGACCGGCACCAGCGCCCCGACCAGGACCAGCAGGAACAGCGACGGGTAGCCGAGGGCCTGCTGGCCGGGGCCCGGCAGCACGTCCCGCGTCGACACGGCCGCGAGCGTGACCGCGGCCGGCAGCCACCTCACCGCGCGACCTCCAGCCGGGCGCTCTGCCCGTGCCCGAGCCTGTGCACCGCCACCCGCGGCGCGGCCGAGGCCGCCAGCCGCACGAACTCGTCGCCGGGCGCGTGGAACTCGTGCGGACGCACGGCGTCCATACCGATCGGCCAGTACGTGCCGTAGTGCACCGGCACCGCCATGCGCGGCGCCAGCCGGGCCAGCGCCCGGGCCGCCCGCCCCGCGTCCAGGTGCCCCTCTCCGAGGTACGGCCCCCAGCCGCCCACCGGCAGCAGTGCCACGTCGACGGGCCCGACCTCCTCGGCCATGGCGTCGAACAGCCCCGTGTCCCCGGCGAAGTAGGTCCGCGCACCGCCCTCGACGACGTACCCGAGGGCGGGGGAGCGGTGCGGTCCGACGGGCAACCGCCGCCCGTCGTGCTGTGCCGGCACCACCCGTACCAGCAGCTCCCCGATCCGCACCTCGTCGCCCGCGGCCACCTCGGTCAGGGGCAGTTGCCGAAGCCGGCGCAGCCCCGGTACCGCCCGTGGTGCGCCCCGGGGCACGAGCAGGCGCGTGCCCGGGGCCAGGGCGGCCAGCGAAGGCAGGTGGAGGTGGTCGGCGTGCAGGTGGGAGACCAGTACGACGTCCGCGCGGCGGGCCTCGGCGGGCGGCACCGGACCCCGGCGGCGACGCAGGTGGGCGAGCCGGCGGGCGAACAGGGGATCGGTGAGCACGCGTGTGTTCGAATCCTCGATCGTGCAGGTGGCATGGCCCCACCAGGTGATCTCCACCGGCACCTCTTCCCCTCCTTCGTGCGACTCCCCCGAAGCCTACGGGCAGGAGTAGGGTCGGCGGCGAAACCCGGAGGTGAGGGGGACGCCATGGGACAATTGCGGGGCGCCTCGGGCGGGTGCGCGCCGGTACGGGTCACCGCCATCGCGAGCCTGACACCTCTGGAGGAGCTGGAGGCCGACCCCTTCCTCGTCGACTCCCGCAGCCAGCACGCGATGTGCGCGCGCTGGGCGGCCGAGCGCGGTTACGTGGTCGCGCGCGAACTCCTCGTCGGTGGGCTCCGCTTCGACCACTGCGCGCTGTGGGACGGCGTCCGGCCCGGCGTCGACGTCTTCGTCGCCCCCAGCCGGCGCGTACTGGAGCGCGCCCTGTCCTCGGTGGAGGAGTTCACCGCCGAGTGCGCGCGGCGCGGGGTGCGCGTGGAGACGGTGGGACGGGCCGAACCGGCGTACGACGCACAGATGAAGGCACGCGTGCACCGCAGGCTGTCGATGCCGACGGCGGGGTACGACGGGCGCTGACCCCTAAGGGGGGCGGACGCCGCCCGCCGGGGCTGGCCGGCCCGTGTGACAAGGTGGAGCCTGGCCCCGAGGTCGTCGAGCGGGCCGGAACGCGAGGTGTGCGGGGCGTGCGGGGCGTGCCATGGCGCAGGGGCGTCAGCCAGGTCGGGCGGATCGTCGCGGTGTGGGCCGTCTGCACCGTCACCCTGCTCGTCCTCGCCGGGATCCTGCCCGACTTCCAGCTCCAGTCGCCCGACGGCGACAGCGCCACCCGGATCGCCGTCACCGCGGCGTGCGGCGCCGGCGCCTTCGGCGTCCTGTCCGCCGTGGTGTGGCCGCTCCTGGTCCGGCTGCTGCTGCTCGTGCCCGCACTCGTCCTCGGCCTGCTGGTCTTCTTCCTCAACGGCTCCCTGCTGCTGCTCGCCCTGCGCATCAACCCCTCCGGCAGCCCCGAGGTCGCCCCGGAGACCGCCGTCATCGTGGCCGCCGCGATGTCCGCCGTCGCCTCGGCCACCGGCGCCGCGCTCGCCGTGCGCGACGACGACGCCTACCGGCGCCGCCTGTCCCGCCTCGCCGACCGCCGCCGGTCCGGCCGGCCCTGCCGGGACACGCCCGGGCTGGTCCTCGTCCAGCTCGACGGCGTCGGCCACGACGTCCTCACCGACGCCGTCCGCAGGGGCCTCATGCCGACCGCCGCCCGCTGGCTGGCGGCGGGCGACGGCCCGCGGGACCCGGCCGGGGCCACCCACCGGCTCACCCCCTGGCGCACCGACTGGTCCAGCCAGACCGGCGCCAGCCAGCTCGGCATCCTGCACGGCAGCACCTTCGACGTGCCGGCGTTCCGCTGGTACGAGAAGGACCGGGGCGAGGTGATGGTGTGCAACCGCCCGACGAGCGCCGCCGAGCTGCAGCGGCGCGCCACGGCGCGCACGGGCGACGGCGGACTGCTCACCGCCGACGGCGCCAGCCGCGGCAACCTGTTCAGCGGCGGCGCCGGCGAACAGGCCCTCGTGCTGTCCATAGCGATCCGCCGCCGCGGCCGGGAGAACCGTTCCCGCGCCGGCTACTTCGCCTACTTCTCCGATCCCGCCAACGCGGTGCGCACCGCCCTGTCCTTCGCCGCCGAGGTCGGTCGGGAGATGGGCCAGTCCACCCGCGCCCGCGTTTGCCGGCAGCGCCCGCGGGTGAGCCGCGGCGGCCTCTACCCCTTCGTCCGCGCCTTCGCCACCGTCGTCGAACGGGACGTCGTCGTCGCCGCGGTGATGGGCGACATGTTCGCCGGCCGCACCGCCGTCTACGCCGACCTGGTCGCCTACGACGAGGTCGCCCACCACTCCGGGCCGCGCAGCCGGGACGCCGCGAAGGTGCTGCACCGCCTCGACCGGGCCCTCGCGCTCATCGAGAAGGCCGCCGAACACGCCCCGCGGCCCTACCGGATCGTCGTCCTGTCGGACCACGGCCAGAGCCCCGGCGAGACCTTCCGCGCCCGCTACGGCCTCACCCTCGCCGACCTCGTCCGGGCCGGCTGCGGACTGCCCGTGCCCCGCCGCGCCGAACGCACCCGCAGCGGCGCCGAGGCCCGCGCCGCCGTCCGGGCGGCGCTGCGCCGGCCCGAGGAGGCAGGCGCGCTGCGCCGCCCCGGCCCCCGCTCCGAACCCGTCGTGCTGGCCTCCGGCAACCTCGGCCTGGTCTCCTTCCCGGACGTGCCGCACCGCATGACCAAGGAGGAGATCGACGCCCGCCACCCCGCGCTGCTGACCACCCTCGCCAACCACCCCGGCATCGGCTTCCTGCTGGTGCGCAGCGAGGAGCACGGCGGCGTGGTGCTCGGCCCCTACGGCACCGAGATCCCGCTGGCCGACCTGGACGACGACCCCGGCCCGCTGGCCCGCTTCGGGCCCGGCGCCGCCGACGCCGTCCGCCGCACCCACTCCTTCCCGCACACCGCCGACATCATGGTGAACTCCGCCTACGAGCCCGCCGACGGCGAAGTCCTGGCCTTCGAGGAGCAGATCGGCTCCCACGGCGGGCTCGGCGGCGCCCAGTCCCGCCCCTTCCTGCTCTCCCCGCTGACCCTGTCCGCCCCGGCCGGGCCGGGTGAGGAGATCGCCGGCGCCGAGCACGTCCACCGGGTGCTGCGCCGCTGGCTGCGCGAGGCGGACGGACCGCAGGTGCCGCTCGGCACGGCGGCCGAGCAGGAGCGGGCCGCCTGAACCCGGGCGCCCCGCGCCGGCCGGCCCCGGGCGGTCACCCGCCGTTCACCCCGGGCGGCGCGGTCTTCGGGGTGGAGCACGGCGGGATGTGATCGGATGGGACACGGAATCCGGCAACCCGGACCCTCATGTGAAAGGAACAGCCGTGGCAACCACGCGCACCGCGCACACCGTCTGGGAAGGCGCCCTGCTCGACGGCAGCGGCGTCGTCACCTTCGACTCCTCCGGCATCGGCGAGCAGCCGGTGTCGTGGCCGTCGCGCGCCGAGCAGGCGAACGGCAGGACCAGCCCGGAGGAGCTGATCGCCGCCGCCCACTCCAGCTGCTTCTCCATGGCCCTCTCGCACGGCCTGGCCGGCGCCGGCACCCCGCCCACCCGCCTGGAGACCAGGGCCGACGTCACCTTCCAGCCCGGTGAGGGCATCACCGGCATCCACCTCACCGTCCGCGGTGAGGTGCCCGGCCTGGACGCGGACGCCTTCCGCGCCGCTGCCGAGGACGCCAAGAAGAACTGCCCGGTCAGCCAGGCCCTGGCCGGTACGACCATCACGCTGACGGCCGAGCTGGCCTGAGGCCCGCACCGCTCCGGATGCCGCGTCCCCGCCGGGACGCGGCATCACCGCCGCCGGGCACCCGCGCGGGCACGGGCCGGCGGGGGCGCCCCCTGCCGTCAGAGGCTCTCGCGGTACTCCCGCAGGAGCTTCTCGGTGCGCTGTACGGAGGCCGCCCGCGCCGTCATGTGGTCCAGCACCTCCAGGTGCGCGGCGACCTCCCGCCGCGAGTCCAGGTACAGCGCGCCGGTCAGGTACTCGGTGAACACCATGTCCGGCAGCTCGGGTTCGGCGAACCGGAACAGCGTGAACGGCGCGTACGTCCCCGGGTGCGGACCGGCCGCGAACTCGGCGAGCTGCAGGGTGACCCGGTCCCGCACGGCGTACTCCAGCAGCCGGTCCAACTGGTCGCGCATCACCCCGGGGTGCGCGCTCACCGGACGCCGCAGCACCGTCTCGTCCATGATCACCCACAGGTGGGGCGGATCGTCCGCCTCCAGCAGCCGCTGCCGCTCCATGCGCAGCGACACGTGCCGCTCCACGGCCTCCGGGCCGGTGTGGCCGATCGTCCCGGCCTCCATCACCGCGCGCGCGTACGCCTCGGTCTGCAGCAGGCCGGGCACGAAGTGCGGCTCGTAGGAGCGGATGATGCGGGCCGCGCCCTCCAGACTCACGTACATGCTGAACCAGTCCGGCAGCACGTCGTGGTACCGCTGCCACCAGCCCGGCCGGTTCGCCTCCTCGGCCAGCCGCACGAACGCGGCCGCCTCCTCCTCGACCACCCCGTAGGCCTCCAGCAACACCTGCACGTAGGGAATCTTCAGCGCGACGTCGGCCGTCTCCATCCGCCGCACGGTCGCCGGGGCCACCCGCAGTACCCGGGCGGCCTCCTCACGGCTGAGGCCGGCCGCCTCCCGCAGCTCCTGCAACCGCTTGCCGAGCACCACCTGGCCCACGGTGGGCGCAGCCCGCCGCTCACTCATGCCACGCCCTCCCCACCCGCGCCGAGTACGCGAGCAGTCTGCCACGCCGCGCCGCTGCGCACAGGCGCCCGGGGAAACCCCCCTCCGGCGGGCCCGCTCAGCCGACGAGCGTGTGCAGGTACTTGACGGTCGCCGGGTCCGCGGGCAGGAACGTCTCGATGGCGAGTTCGGCGACCGTGATGTCCATGGGCGTGTTGAAGGTCGCGATGGACGACACGAACGACAGCGTCCGGCCCGCGTGCTCGATCCGCAGCGGCAGGGCGAAGTACGGTACACGCCCGGCCGGTTCGGCGGGTCCGGTACCGGCCGCGTCCTCGGGCACCGGGTAGCCCGCCACCTCCTCGTACAGGGCGCGCAGGCCGTCCGAGCGCTGCAGCGCGATCTGCCGTTCCATCTGCGCCAGCAGGTGCCCGCGCCACTCGCGCAGGTTGCGGATGCGCGGCGCGAGGCCCTGCGGGTGCAGAGTGAGCCGCATCGCGTTCGGCGCGGGTGTCAGCAGCGACTCCGGTACGCCCTCCAGCAGCATGCCGATGCCACGGTTGGCCGCGAGCACGGTGTACGTGCCGTCGACCACCAGCGCCGGGTAGGGCTCGTAGCCCTGGATGAGCCGTTCCATGCCGTCGCGCAGCGCGTCCAGCGCCGGGTTGTCCAGCGCTGTCTCCGGGTACCGCGGCGCGTAACCGGCCGCCAGCAGCAGGGCGTTGCGTTCGCGCACCGGCACGTCGAGGTGCTCGGCCAACCGCAGCACCATCTCCTCGCTGGGCCGGGACCGACCGGTCTCGATGAAGCTGATGTGCCGGGCGGAGGAGTCGGCGCGCAGTGCCAGCTCCAGCTGGGAGACCCGGCGCCGTTCCCGCCAGGCGCGCAGCAGCGGGCCGATGCCCCTGCCGGCCCTGTCGGCGGCGGCGGATGAGGGACCGGTCGCGACAATGGTCATACGGACGACCGTAGCCGAGGAGCCCGGCCGGGCTCCCCGGCCACGGCCGTCCGAACGGGCCTAACGCCCGGGCGCCCGGCCGTGGCAGGCCGGCCGGGCGCCCGCCACCCATCCGCCACGCACGACGCCGGCCACGCACCCACCACACCGACCACGCCTCACTTGGCCCGTCCGCACCCCCGCCCCGGTGGATCCTCCCCGGGTCCGCCCGCCCGGCCCGCGCCCGGGCCGCCACGAAAGGAGACCACCATGGCCGTCGCACCGCTGTCGCAGGAGGAGATCGAGGACCGGCTCGCCGAGCTGCCCGGCTGGTCCCTGGACGGGAACCGCCTCACCCGCTCCTACCGGCTCGACTCGCACTTCGCGGCCACGGCCCTGGTCGTGCACATCGCCCGCATCCAGGACGAGCTGGACCACCACTCCGACCTCACCCTCGGGTACCGCACCGTCTCGCTCGGCGTGCACACCCACAGCGCGGGCGGCGCCGTCACCGCCAAGGACTTCGGGCTCGCCCGCAGGGTGGAGGACATCGCCCCGGGCCACGGAGCACACTGAGGGGCGTGCCCGACCACGACGAGGAAGCGCCGGCGCCTGCGACGGCCTCCCGCGGCGGCGAGCCGCGCGCCGAGGCCGCCGCCGGCGCCGTCCTCGGACTGCTGTCCGGCGGCGCGGCCCGTCTCCTCGGCCTCGCCTGCGGCACCGGCCTCGTCACCCGCCGCCTGGCCGCCGCCCGGCCCGCGGGTGACGGGCGCCGACCCCGCCATGGCGCGGACGGCCGCGGCCCGGCTGCCCGGCGTGGTGCTGCGGGCCGACGGCCGCCGGCTGCCCCTCGTCGGCGCCGCCTTCGACGCGGTCACCGGCACCCGGCCGCCGCACCTGCTGCCCGGCCCCGCCGACGTGCGCGCCG
Source organism: Streptomyces sp. TG1A-8 (assembly GCF_030499535.1). NCBI lineage: Bacteria > Bacillati > Actinomycetota > Actinomycetes > Kitasatosporales > Streptomycetaceae > Streptomyces > Streptomyces sp. TG1A-8. Next base: position 1,330,970 of record NZ_JASTLB010000001.1, on the reverse strand, counting down.
TCCTCGCCGAGTGCGCCCGGGTGCCGCGGCCCGGCGGGGTCTTCGTCACCACCGTCGACCGGGTCGGTGGCTCACGCGCGGACCACTCCCACAAGCACCGCCGGCACGGAGTGAACGTGCAGCGGATCCCGCTGCAGTCCGAACCGCATGACGTCAATCGCCAAGGCCATCCTCACCCCGGAGCGGCACCGCTGAAGAAGCTCGCCGGAGGCAGAGGATTCGCTCAGTTGCAATCCCCGACGGAGGTGAAATTCTTCAACTCGAAAATCCGCCGGAGGCACAAAAATATTCAGTCCGCAAATCCGGCAGAGGCATATGGTTCGATTGGCCGCAACAGCCTTGGCGAAAATTTCTAAACTTGACAGTGTCGTGGAGCTTGCTTATGTTCGTCCGGGTTCTCGTCGATCGATATCCGAAGGTGTTCATGACCGCGCCTCCGACGCTGTCGAAGTTCAGGCAGCAGTTGATTCTTGCCGTTCTTATGGTGTGTTCGCTGTTGATCTGGCTGGACAACACCGTCCTCAGCATTACCCTGGAGACCCTTGCCGACCCGGTCCGTGGACTGGGTGCCGGCCCGGCCGAGCTGCAATGGGCCACAGGTGCATACACCCTGGTCTTCGCCACCTTGATGTTCACCGCCGGCGCACTGGGTGACGGCTTCGGCCACCGGAACGTGCTCGCAATTGGCTTGGTGATCTTCGCCGGGGCCTCGGTCTGGGCGGCGTACGCAGGCGATGCAGGCCAGCTGATTGCCGCCCGGGCCGCGATGGGAGTCGGCGCCGCACTGATCATGCCTGCCAACTTCGCCATCCTGCTGTGGACCTTCACCGGCCCCGGGCGGGCAACCGCAATCGCCATCTCCTCGACGTCCACCGGTGTCGGAATGGCGGCGGGCCCGGTGTTGGCGGGACTCCTGCTCAGCCATTTCTGGTGGGGTTCGGTCTTTCTCGTCAACGTCCCGATCACCGTGCTGGCACTGGCTGGGATCGTCCTGGTGGTCCCCGGTTTCCGCAGCCCCACCGTGCGGCCGCTGGATCCGGCTGGGATATTGCTGTCGATCAGCGGACTCGCGGCGTTGACCTACGGCCTGATTCGCGCGGGGCAGGTGGACGCCTGGAGTCGTTGGGACGTCTGGGCGCCGATCGCGGTCGGGCTTGTCCTGCTGGCCGCTTTCGTGCTCGTCGAATTGAGAAAAAAGGAACCGAGTTTCGATCCCCGGCTGCTTGCCCAGCGGATGTTCGGTGGTGGAAACGCGTCCATGGCGTTGCTGTTCTTCTCCGTGGCCGCCGTCACTTTCTACAACGCGTTCTACATGCAGGGTGCACTGGGCTTCTCGCCGATGAAGGCCGGCTTGGCCAATGTTCCGACCGCGGTCGGCGCTATCGTAGGGGCGCCCCTGGGCGCACATCTGGTTCGCCGGTGGTCGCTGCGCCCTGTCGCCGTGCCGGCGCTCACTGTGGCGGCGTTCACCATGGGCGCGGTCGGACTTCTCGATCTGCACACCCCACTCGTCCGGATCGAGATCCTGCTGTTGGCACAGGGCCTTTCCGTCGGCATGGTGATGGCCCCGGTGACCGGAGCACTGCTCAGCAGCCTGCCGCTGGAACGGTCCGGTGCCGGGTCGGCCGTCACCAACACGGCGCGGCAGGCCGGCAGTGTGATCGGGATTGCGGTGGGCGGCACGATCATGTCGATCGCGTATCGAGGCGCGATCGAACCCTCGCTGAACGATGTCCCGGAGGCGCTGCGGGACGGCGCCCGGGTTTCCGCGGAACAGGCCCGCCACGTCGCCACCACCATCCACCGGCCCGCTCTTGCGCGGGCTGCCGATCATGCGTTCATCCACGCCATGCACGTCGGCGCGGTCTGGATCATGCTCATCGCACTCGTCGCAGCAGTCGTGCTGCTGATCACCTTGCCCGCCGCCGGGAGGAAGAAGGAGCCGACACCGGAGCCGGACCATGAAGGGGCCCGCAGCTCCGAGCCCCGCTCCACCGCGTGACGGGCCGTTCGCGGACGGGGAACGGGAAGAGGTTCCCACTGACCCGCGATGGGGGGCCCACGCCGCCACCACGCTCGATCGGCAAGGCACCTCCGAAGTGAAGGCCTCGCGCAGGCCCGCGGAACCGTCTGCCGCGTTCGACGCCCCCGACCCGATCGCGCGTGCCGGGTCCAACCTCTTCCCGAGCGCGGCAGGCCGTCGCCGCCATCCCATCGCCGGCATCCGAGGGCGGGCTCGCCCATGGGCGGGTGAAGCGGATCCGGTACGGCCTGAAGGTCAGGCGGACCGGGCGGTCCCCCCGTGCGGGTGGGGACCGCCCGGCCCGGTGACCCCGTCGTCCTGTGACGGGATCCCGTACGCGGAGCGTCAGCGGGGACTATTCGAGCAGCTCCGCGTACGAGCCCATGGCCAGGGCGATGTCCGCCTCGGCCCAGAACCGGTGGTACGTGAACACGGGCGCGGCGCCGCCCTTGAGGTAGGCCTCGATCTTCGACCAGGCCGGGTCGTTCTTGTAGAAGGACCGGATCGAGGAGAACGTCGACGTCGAGGTGATCGCGTCGCCGTTGGGCATCTTCCCGCTCCAGCCGCTCGGCACGTACAGGCTGTCGTTGAACCGGCTGTAGTCGCTGCGGGTCTCCGGGACGGCGATGCCCAGGCTGTCCTGGTGGTTGTCCCACATGCCGTCCAGCAGCGCCTTCGCCGTCGCCTTCGCCGTCGCGTCACCGGACCTGGCGGCGTAGTAGCTCAGCGTCTTGGCGTAGGCGGCCGCCACACCGACGTCGTCGGTGTAGTCGGCCACCGTCACGTGCAGCCCGTTGTTGGAGCCGGGGCTCGACGCGTTCCAGGTGTCGGGCTGGCCCGACCACTGGAGGGTGGAGGGGATGCGGAAGGTGCCGTCCGGGTTGACCGTGGTCTTGGACAGCGCCCACTTCACCCACTTGTCCAGGACCGCCTTCGCCTGGGCGTTCCCGGTCTGCTGGTAGTACTCGGCGACCCGCTCCATGGACCAGGCCTGGAAGCCGAACCACTGGTTCGACGGCGGGTCGTGGTAGACCGGCTGCGGGTCGTAGTACATGCCGTAGAACGTGGCCGTGCCGGCCGGCGGGGTGGCGTACCGGCCCTGCCAGCTGTTGGTCGCGCCGCCCGCGATGCCGCCTTCCGACGACTGCAGCCACTGGTAGAACTCCAGCTGCCGCTGCAGCGACTTGCCCCAGTCGGCCGCGCCCGTGGCCGACTTCGGCTTCAGGTCGGCGGTGGAGCTGAGCGCGTACGCGGCCAGCGGGTTCTGGTAGCCGCCGTGGACATGGCTGGAGCCGATGCGCCACGCCCAGCCGGCGCTGGTGTCGTTCGCGCCGCCCCAGGCGTAGTACCAGGACAGCAGGTAGTGCGAGGCGTCCTTGCCGGTGCCGGCCGCGCAGGACGACGGCCCCACACAGGCACCGACCTTCTTGAAGTACTTGTCGTACATCGCGTAGCGCAGGTAGTCGCCCATCTTGGCCGCCTTGGCGACCGTCGCCGAGACGTCACCGCTCTTGCCCTGCGCCTTGGCCCACACGTCCGCCCAGTACGCGGCCTGCACCGCACGCGCGTCGGCGTCCGGGGCGTCCGTGTACTTCCACTGCCTGGCGTACGAGGAGTCGCCGGTGAACAGATCCAGGTAGCCGTTGGTGCCGCCGTACTTGAACGCGTCGCAGGTCGGCTGCGGAACGGTCTCCCACACCGACTCCTGCGCGCCGCGCTGGAAGGTGTTGAGGTACGACGGACCGGTGGCCGCCGGGCCCGCCTCGCACTTGCCGGGCTCGTCGCCGTAGCCGTAGACGTTGTCGACGTCCTGGATCCAGTGCATGCCGTAGACGTCGTCCGTGCCGTACGCGCTCTTCAGCTCACCGGCGATCGGGTCCGTCCCCACCGGCACCGAGGAGTCGAGCTTCGCCGGGTACTCGTTGGGCGTGTCCAGCTCCGGGGCGTAGGTCGCCGGCTTGGATGCGTTGTAGAAGGAGTTGGTCGGCTGGTCGGCGTGGGTGGGGATCATGTACTTCTCCATGATGTCCCAGGCGCCGTTGAACTTGGACCAGTCGCCGGTGACCTTGCCGTACATCGCCTGCAGCCACAGCAGGTAGCTGTACGCCTCCGACGTGGTCTCGTGGCCGTGGTCCGGGGCCTCGACGATCAGCGTCTCCACCGAGTGGTACGGGATGCCCTCGGGGGAGAAGTAGCCGTTCGCCGGGTTGGTGATCCTGCCGTAGAGGTCCAGGAAGCGGGCGTCGTACGCCTTCGACCCGGCCAGCTCCGTCACCGTGACCGTCGCCTTGCCGTAGCCCGTCGCCGATGCGGTGAAGGTGGCGCTGCCGGTGCCGGAGGAGTCGGCCGTGACGGTCACCTTCTGCGCCGTGTTCCAGGTGGACGGCGTGAAGGTGAGCGACGCGCCGCCGGTGACCGACAGGCCCGTGTTCCCGCCCGTGCGCGCCACGCTCACGGTCACGTTCGCGCTCGGCTGCGTCGACAGCTTCACGTCGAACGTCCCGCTCTTGCCCTGCTGGACGCCGAGCTGGGCCGGCGAGGCCACCACCGCCGGCCCCGAGGCCACCGTGATGCCGACCGGGACCGATTCGGCGGAGGCGCCCAGACTGTCGTACGCCTTCGCCACCAGAGAATGACTGCCCACGGTCAAACCAGTGGCGGAGAGCGCGTACGGCGCGCTCGTGTCGGTGCCGAGCAGCGTGGTGTCGTCGTAGAACTCCACCTTGGCGATCGTCGCGCTGTCGGCCGCCGCCGCGGTCGCCGCGAGCGGCACCGCGTCGCCCTGCGTGTAGACCGCGCCCGCACCGGGGCTGGTCAGCACGGTGACCGGCGGCTGGTGCGCGCCGGCGCAGGTCGTGCCGTTGACCGCGAAGGAGGCGGGGGCCGTGTTGGTGCCGCTGTAGGTGAACTGCGCGCCGGTGGAGACCGCGGCTCCGGCGGCGATCGTGCCGTTGTACGAGGCGTTGCGCACGGTGATGTTCTGGCCGGACTGCGACCAGCTGCCGTTCCAGCCGCCGGTCAGCTTCTGGCTGCCCGTGTAGCCGTAGGTCAGGGTCCAGCCGTCGATCGCGCTCGTGCCGCGGTTGGTGAGGGTGAGGTCGGCGGTGAAGCCCGATCCCCAGTCGTTGGTCTTGTAGTCGACGCTGCACTGCACGGCCGCCGCGTGCGCGGCGGTGGTACCGGTGGCGAGCGTCGTCAGGGGCAGGGCGAGCGCGGCCAGGGCGGCTGTCCACCACCGTCGCGCGGCTCTGCGTCTGCGTCCGGGATCCATGGTGCTGGTTCCTCCTTGCGGCTGCGGCTCGGGGGGAGGTCAAGGCTTGAACCAGTGGGAGCGCTCCCATGGTGAGGGCGGGCCTGTGAGCGGTCAAGGTCCGCGGAGAATCGAAAAGATTCGACGGTCCCGGTCGCGGAAATTTTCGCAACTCCCCTTTGCAATCACGTGACTTGGCGCTACCTTCCAACGCACCAGTGGGAGCGGTTCCATCAGTCGACGCGTCCGTGGCGGACGCGCCAAGCTGCAAGGAGTCGCTCATGCGACACCCCCCGCGTCCAGTGCTCTTGGCCGTCGCCGGTGCGGTCGCGCTCCTCGGGAGCGTGGTCGTCCCGGTCGTCGCGGCCGAGGGAGCCACGCCCGCGTGCACGGTGGACTACTCCGTCACCGGCCAGTGGGACGGCGGCTTCCAGAGCTCCGTCCGCATCACGAACAACCAGGCCGCGCTGAGCAGTTGGAAACTCACCTTCGACTTCGCGGGCGGTCAGAAGGTCACCCGGGGCTGGAACGCCAAGTGGTCCCAGTCCGGCACCACCGTGACCGCCGCCGGCGAGAGCTGGAACGGCGCGCTCGGCTCCGGCGCGAGCGTCAGCGCCGGCTTCCTCGCCTCCTGGTCCGGCGCCAACACCGCACCGGCGGCCTTCAGGCTCAACGGCACGGCGTGCAACGTGGACCCGGACCCGACGACACCTCCCCCGACCGACCCCCCGCCCACCGGCCCCCCGCCGTCGAGCGGCACGGCGCCCGCCCTGCACGTCTCGGGCACCAGGCTCGTGGACGCCGCCGGCAGGACCCGCCGCCTGCTGGGCGTGAACCGCTCCGGCGGCGAGTTCATGTGCGTCCAGGGCTACGGCATCTGGGACGGCCCGGTGGACGACGCCGCCGTGAAGGCGATCGCCGACTGGAAGGCCAACGCCGTCCGCATCCCGCTCAACGAGGAGTGCTGGCTGGGACTGTCCAACGTCAAACCCGAGTACGGCGGCGCGAACTACGTCAACGCCGTCAAGGAACTGGTGGCCCGCGTCGAGGCGCACGGCATGACACCGGTCCTGGAGATGCACTGGTCCTACGGCCAGTACACCGGCAACTCGGCCGGCTGCTCCGACGTGCACGCCACCTGCCAGAAGCCGATGCCCGACGCGCAGTACGCCCCGTCCTTCTGGGCGTCGGTGGCCGACACCTTCAAGGGCGACCAGGCGGCCGTGTTCGACCTGTTCAACGAGCCGTATCCGGACCGGGCGGTCTCCAGCGCCACGGACGCCTGGACGTGCTGGCGGGACGGCGGCACCTGCCCCGGCATCCCCTACGAGGTCGCCGGCATGCAGGACCTGGTCGACGCCGTCCGCGGCGCCGGCGCGAAGAACGTCATCATGGCCGGCGGTCTCGCGTACTCCAACGACCTGAGCCAGTGGCCGGCGTACCGGCCGGCCGACCCGGCGGGCAATCTCGCCGCCGCGTACCACGTCTACAACTTCAACACCTGCGCGAGCGAGAGCTGCTGGAACTCCACCCTCGCCCCGGTCGCGGCCCAGGTGCCGCTGGTGGCCGGAGAGGTCGGCGAGAACACCTGCTCGCACGGGTTCACCGACCGGGTCATGCAGTGGTTCGACGACCGGAACCTGTCGTACCTCGGCTGGACCTGGAACACCTGGGACTGCTCCTCCGGGCCGTCCCTGATCTCCGCCTACGACGGCACACCCACCGCGTACGGCGTCGGGCTGCGCGACCACCTGCGCGCCCTCAACCCGTGATCCCCGCACCCTCGGAAGAAGGAAACCCGCACCCATGAGTCGTACCAAGACAACGCTGCTGGTGGCCCTCGGGCTCCTCGCCGGAGCCACCGGGACGGCGTTCGCCGCCATGCCGGCCGGCTCCGCCACCGGCCTCGCCGCCGTGCCCTGCACCGTCGACTACAAGATCCAGAGCCAGTGGGACACCGGCTTCACCGCCGCCGTGACCATCACCAACAACGCTGCTGCAAAGCCCAGTTGGTCGCTGAAGTGGTCGTACACCGGCAGCCAGAAGGTCACCAGCGGCTGGAGCGCGAAACTCAGCCAGAGCGGCACCGCCGTCACCGCCGCCAACGAGAGCTACAACGGCTCGCTCGCCACCGGCGGCACCGTCAGCTTCGGCTTCAACGGCACCTACACCGGCACCAACGCCGTCCCCACCACGTTCACGCTCGACGGCGTCACCTGCAACGTCGACGCCGGCGGCACGGGCGGCGGCACGGGTGGGGACACCGGCGGCGGCACGGGCGGCACCGGGGGCGACACCGGTGGGGGCACGGGCGGCACCGGGGGCGACACCGGCGGCGGCACGGGCACCCGCGTCGACAACCCCTACAGCGGGTCCAAGGTGTACGTGAACCCGGAGTGGTCGGCCCTGGCCGCCGCCGAGCCGGGCGGCAGCCGCGTCGCCAACCAGCCCACCGCCGTCTGGCTCGACCGGATCGCCGCCATCAACGGCGTGAACGGGGGCATGGGGCTGCGCGCCCACCTGGACGAGGCCCTGAAGCAGAAGGGCACCGGCAACCTGGTCGTCCAGCTGGTCATCTACGACCTCCCCGGCCGCGACTGCGCCGCCCTCGCCTCCAACGGCGAACTCGGGCCCAACGACATCGACAAGTACAAGACCCAGTACATCGACCCGATCGCCTCGATCCTGGCCGACGCCAAGTACGCGGGCCTGCGGATCGCCACCGTCATCGAACCCGACTCGCTGCCCAACCTCGTCACCAACGCCGGCGGTACCAACACCACCACCGACGCCTGCACCACCATGAAGGCCAACGGCAACTACGAGAAGGGCGTCGGCTACGCCCTGGACAAGCTGGGCGCCATCCCGAACGTCTACAACTACATCGACGCCGGCCACCACGGCTGGCTCGGCTGGGACAGCAACCTCGGCCCCTCGGTGCAGGAGTTCTACAGGACCGCCACGAGCAACGGCGCGAGCGTGAACGACGTGACCGGCTTCGTCGTCAACACCGCCAACTACAGCCCCACCAAGGAGCCGAACTTCAAGGTCACCGACTCCGTCAACGGGCAGACCGTGCGCCAGTCCAAGTGGGTGGACTGGAACCAGTACGTGGACGAGCAGTCCTTCGCCCAGGGGCTGCGCGACAAGCTGGTCGCGGCCGGCTTCAACTCCGGGCTCGGCATGCTGATCGACACCTCCCGCAACGGCTGGGGCGGCTCCGCCCGGCCCACCGGCCCGGGCCCGCTGACCTCGGTCGACAACTACGTCAACGGCGGCCGCGTCGACCGGCGCATCCACGCCGGCAACTGGTGCAACCAGAGCGGCGCGGGCCTCGGTGAACGGCCGACCGCCGCACCGGCCGCCGGGATCGACGCCTACGTGTGGGTCAAGCCGCCGGGGGAGTCCGACGGAGCCAGCTCCGCCGTCTCCAACGACGAGGGCAAGGGCTTCGACCGCATGTGCGACCCCACCTACGGGGGCAACGCCCGCAACGGCAACAACCCCACGGGCGCGTTGCCGAACTCCCCGCTGGCCGGGCACTGGTTCTCCGCCCAGTTCCAGCAGCTGATGCAGAACGCCTACCCGCCGCTGCCGTAGCAGCGGCGCGGTGAACGTCCGCCGGAACCGGGGCCGCACCGCGGGCCCGGTCCCGGCGGAGCGTGCGTCCGGGCACCGGAAACGTCCGGGCACCGACCGTCACCGGTGCCCGGCCGCTCCCGTGCCCGCCCGCCCCGCCGGACTTGCCGCCCCCGCCCTCCGCCTCCGTTCTCTGCGGTACCGGAAACACCGCCGGCCCGCGTCCGGTGCGCCGCCGCACGCTGTGCGCGTCCGGACGAGAGGCTGACCACCAGGGCGCACGACCACCACGAGGACCACGACGGCAGACGGGGACACGGACACGGCCGCCCGCCCCGCGGTGCGGCGGGGCGGGCGGCCGTGGGCGCGGGGGTCAGGCCACGTCGAAAGTGGCCGGATCCGGTCCGATCCGCCGGTCCTCGTTCAGCGCGTTGATCGCCGCGAGGTCCTCGTCGTCCAGGCTGAAGTCGAACACCGCGATGTTCTCCCTGATCCGCGAGGGCGTCACGGACTTCGGGATCACCACGTTGCCGAGCTGGACGTGCCAGCGCAGCACCACCTGCGCCGGGGTGCGGTCGTGCTTCTGCGCGATGGCGACGATCGCCGGCACCTCCAGCAGGCCCTTGCCCTGGCCGAGCGGCGACCAGGCCTCGGTGGCGACGCCCCGCTCCGCGTGGAAGGCGCGCGACTCGCCCTGCTGCAGGTGCGGGTGCAGCTCGATCTGGTTGACCGCCGGGACGACCGACGTCTCGGCGGCCAGCCGGCGCAGGTGCTCGGGGAGGAAGTTGGACACGCCGATCGCCCGGACGCGGCCGTCGGCGTGCAGCTTCTCGAACGCCTTGTAGGTGTCGATGTAGGTGTCGCGGGACGGCAGCGGCCAGTGGATCAGGTACAGGTCGACGTAGTCGAGCCCCAGCTTCCGCAGCGACGTGTCGAACGCGCGCAGCGTGGCGTCGTACCCCTGGTCGCTGTTCCAGAGCTTGGTGGCGACGAAGACGTCCTCGCGAGGCAGGCCGGAGGCGGCGATGGCCTTGCCGGTGCCCTCTTCGTTGCCGTAGATCGCCGCTGTGTCGATGCTGCGGTACCCGGCCTCGAGCGCCGTGGCGACGGCCCGCTCGGCCTCGTCGTCCGGTACCTGCCAGACGCCGAAGCCCAGCTGGGGCATCTCGACGCCGTTGTTGAGGATGATCGGGGGGACCTTGCTGCTCACGAGCTTCTTGATCCTTCGGTTGTCGACAGGTGGTACTCCCATCGTCAACGATCACGGGCCGCGATGCATTCCTGACCGTACGGTCCACGCCGGGAGAACCGGCCGGCGCTCCGCACGGCGCACCGGCCGGTTCTCCCGTCAGGCCTGGTAGAGGGCCTCGACCTCTTTGCCGTACGCCTTCTCGATCGCTTTCCGCTTCAGTTTCAGCGACGGCGTCAGCAGGCCGTGCTCCTCGGTGAACGGCTGCGCCAGGATGCGGAAGGTGCGGATCGACTCGGCCTGGGAGACCAGGGTGTTGGCGGCCACGACCGCCCGCCGCACCTCCGCCTCCAGGTCCGGGTTGCGCACCAGCCGGGCCGGGCTCATCCGGGGCTTGTCGCGCATCTGCAGCCAGTGCTCCACGGCCTCCTGGTCCAGGGTGACCAGGGCGGCGATGTAGGGGCGGTCGTTGCCGACGACGATGCACTGGTTGACCAGCGGGTGGTCGCGGACCCGCTCCTCCAGCACGCCGGGGGAGACGCTCTTGCCGCCGGAGGTCACCAGGATCTCCTTCTTGCGGCCGGTGATGGTCAGGTAGCCGTCCTCGTCGAGGGAACCGAGGTCGCCGGTGGCGAGCCAGCCGTCGTGCAGGGCCTCGTCGGTGGCCTTCGGGTTGTTCAGGTAGCCCTGGAAGACGTTGCCGCCGCGCAGCCAGATCTCCCCGTCGTCCGCGATGTGCACGGTCACCCCGGGGATGGGCCGGCCGACGGTGCCGTACCGGGTGCGCTCGGGCGGGTTGGCGGTGGCGGCGGCGGTCGACTCCGTCAGGCCGTACCCCTCGTACACCTGCACGCCGGCCCCGGCGAAGAACAGCCCCAGCCTGCGGTCCATGCCCGAGCCGCCGGACATCGCGTTGCGGATCCGGCCGCCCATCGCGGCCCGTACCTTGGCGTAGACGAGCTTGTCGAACACCTGGTGCTGCATGCGCAGGCCCGCCGACGGGCCCGGTCCGGTGCCCCAGGCCTTGGCCTCCAGCGCCTCCGCGTACTTCACCGCGACCTCGACGGCCTTCTCGAACGGCCCGGCCCTGCCCTCCTTCTCCGCCTTGCGGCGGGAGGCGTTGAACACCTTCTCGAAGATGTACGGCACCGCGAGGATGAACGTCGGCCGGAACGCCTGCAGGTCGGGCAGCAGGGCGGCGGCGTTCAGCTGCGGCTGGTGCCCGAGGCGGACCCGGCCGCGGATCGAGGCGACCTCCACCATCCGCCCGAACACGTGCGCCAGCGGCAGGAACAGCAGCGTGGAGGCGTCCTCGCCCCTCCTGGAGCGGAACACCGGATCCCAGTGCTCGACGACGGTGTCCGCCTCGACCATGAAGTTCCCGTGCGAGAGCACACAGCCCTTCGGGCGGCCGGTGGTCCCCGAGGTGTAGATGACCGTCGCCACCGACTCCGGGGTGACCGCCACCCGGTGCCGGTGCACCGTCTCGTCGTCCAGGTGCGCCCCGGCGTCGTACAGCTCCCGCACGCAGCCCGCGTCCAGCTGCCAGAGCTGGTGCAGCCGCGGCAGCCGGTCGATGACGGTGGCGATCGTCATCGCGTGGTCCTCGTGCTCCACGACGGCCGCGGACACCTCGGCGTCGTACAGCATCCAGAAGCACTGTTCGGCCGAGGACGTCGGGTAGACCGGCACCACCTGGGCGCCGATCGCCCACAGCGCGAAGTCGAACAGGGTCCACTCGTAGCGGGTGCGGGACATGATCGCGACCCGGTCGCCGAACCGGACGCCCCGGGCCAGCAGCCCCTTCGCCAGGGCGAGCACCTCGTCGCGGAACTCGGCCGAGGTCACGTCCCGCCACTGCCCGGACTCGTCCTTGCGGGCGAGGGCGACGCGCGCCGGGTCCGTGCGGGCGTGCTCGAAGACGGCGTCGGCCAGACCGCCGGCCGGCGGCGCCGACGCCGGCGGAGGGTTGGTGAACTCGCGCAATCCCCGCTCCTAGCTCGTCGTCCACGGCCGTGATGCTCCGCACAGCGCCGTGAAAGCTACCCCACCCGTTGGCCCGGCGGGAGGAGAAGGGAAGCCGGGCAAACCCGGCGTACCTCTCCGGCCCCGGCCGGAAAATACCCGCACATGGGGAAGGGACGGACACAATACTGACGGGTCGATAAGCCCCGGGGCCTCAATCTCCACCGAATCTGTACCTCCCGGTCACGGCGCGCGGACCGGGCCCCGCACGCCGAGCCCGTCCGGACGGGGGCCGGGCCCGCCCCCGTCCGGACGGGCTCGGCCTCCGCGACGGCCGAGGGCGGCCCCACCGGTGCTCCGGGGCCGCCCTCGCCGTCGTGCGCGCGTCAGCCGTGCGGGCTCACCGCCGCCTCCCGCGGCGCCGCCCCGGCCGGCGTCCCCGCCGGCGGCCGGGGCGTGCGCACCAGCACCAGGGCGCCCGCGGCGATCCCCGCGAGGCCCGCGCTCACCAACGCGCCGTTCAGACCCGAGGCGAACGCCACGCGCGGGGTGTGCTCGGCGACGCCGCCGCGCAGTGCCGTCGCGCCGCCGCCGGCCAGCGTGTGGGCCGCCGGCCGGGAGAGCGTGCCGGTCATCCGGGAGGTCAGGACCGTGCCGAGGACCGCCACCCCCAGCGCGTACCCCGGGCGGCGCTGAGCCGGGACGGCGGGGGCGCCGCGCGCCCCGCGGGGGCCGGGTCCCTCAGGCGCCCCGGTGGCGCAGGCGCCCACCGCCCGCCAGGACCGCCGCCGCCAGGGCGTTCGCGGCGTCCTCCGCCGTGCCCCGCCGCCGGCCGTGCACGAGGACGAAGTCGATCTTGCCCAGGTCCGGCAGGCCCGCCCGGTCCCCCACCCGGAACAGACCGGGCGGCATCAGCCGCCGGGAGTGGGCCATCACGCCCAGCCCGGCACGCGCGGCGGCGACCAGCCCGTTGAGGCTGCCGCTGGTGCACACGATGCGCCACTGCCGCCCCTGGTCCTCCAGCGCCTCCAGCGCGCGGGCCCGGGTGATGCCGGGCGGCGGGTACACGATCAGCGGCACCGGCCGGTCGGGGTCCAGGCGGAGCCGTTCGGCGCCGATCCACACCAGGTCGTCCTGCCACACCAGCTCGCCGCGCCGGTCCTCCGGGCGCCGCTTGGCCAGCACCAGGTCCAGCTTCCCGGCGGCCAGCCGCTCGTGCAGGGTGCCCGACAGCTCCACCGTCAGTTCCAGATCGACCTCGGGGTGGTCGTGGCGGAACCCCTCCAGGATCTCCGGCAGCCGGGTGAGGACGACGTCCTCCGAGGCCCCGAACCGCAGCCGGCCCCGCACCCGGGTGCCGGCGAAGAACGCCGCGGCCCGCTCGTGCACCTCCAGCAGCCGGCGGGCGAAGCCCAGCATGACCTCGCCGTCCTCGGTCAGCTCCACGGAGTGGGTGTCCCGTGCGAACAGCTGCCGGCCGGTGGCGTCCTCCAGCCGGCGCACGTGCTGGCTGACCGTCGACTGGCGCAGGCCCAGCCGCCGGGCGGCCTGTGTGAAGCTCAGTGTCTGCGCCACCGCCAGGAACGTGCGCAATTGCGACGGGTCGTACACGCACGCCAGCCTAGCCGCCGGTCATCGCGGTACACGATCACAGTCAGAGTGGTGTGCCGGATTCCCGATCGGCGGGCGCGGGAGCAGGATGGAAGGGGCCCGCGGGCCCGCACGCGTCCGGCGAAGGGCGACGACCGGCAAGAGGAGCACCGAGCACCGTGACACACCCGCGCCCGCCGAGATGGCTGCCCATCGACCCGTACGTCCTGCTGCTGCTCGGGACGGTCGGGCTCGCGGCGCTGCTGCCGGCCCGGGGCACCGGCGCGGCCGCGGCCTCGGGCGCCTCCACGGCCGCGATCGCCTTCCTGTTCCTGCTGTACGGCGCCCGGCTGTCCACCCGTGAGGCCCTGGACGGCCTCCGGCACTGGCGGCTCCACCTCACCGTGCTGATCTGCACCTTCGCCGTCTTCCCGCTGCTCGGCCTGGCCGCGCGCGGTCTGGTGCCGGTGCTGCTGACCCAGCCGCTGTACCAGGGCCTGCTCTTCCTGACCCTGGTGCCGTCCACCATCCAGTCGTCGATCGCGTTCACCTCCATCGCCCGCGGCAACGTGCCCGCCGCGATCTGCGCCGGCTCCTTCTCCTCCCTCACCGGCATCGTCCTCACCCCGCTGCTGGCGGCGGTGCTGCTCGGCGGCGGCGGGTTCTCCGCCGACTCGCTGGTGAAGATCGTGCTGCAGCTGCTGGTGCCGTTCCTCGCCGGGCAGGTGACCCGCCGCTGGATCGGCGGCTTCGTCACCCGGCACAGTAAGGTCCTCGGCCTCGTCGACCGCGGCTCGATCCTGCTGGTCGTCTACACCGCGTTCAGCGAGGGCGTGACCCGGGGCGTCTGGCACCGGGTCAGCCCTCCGCGGCTGGCGGCGCTGCTCGCCGTCGAGGCCGTCCTGCTGGCCGTCATGCTCGTGCTGACCTGGTACGGCGGCAGGGCGCTCGGCTTCGGGCGGGAGGACCGGATCGCGATCCAGTTCGCCGGGTCGAAGAAGTCCCTCGCCTCCGGGCTGCCGATGGCGAGCGTCCTGTTCGGCGCCCACGCCTCGCTGGCCGTCCTGCCGCTGATGCTGTTCCACCAGATGCAGCTGATGGTGTGCGCGGTCATCGCCAGGCGGCGGGCCCGCGACCCGCGGGGGACGGCCGGCACGTCAGCCGCGCACGCGGTCCAGGGGCAGCCACAGGACCGAGCCCTGCGGTGACCGCTGCACCGCCGGGTCGGCCAGCTCCCCGTCGGTCAGGACCCGGTCCCACACGCGCACCTCGTCGATCGCGCCGGTGAAGGAGGCCCGGCCGTCCACCCGCTGACCGATGTGCACCCCGAAGGGCGAGTTCCGGCTGACGGAGCCCGGCACCCCGTCGACGGCGGTCCGCGTGCCGTCGACGGACAGCGACAGGCTGCCGCCGTCCCGGCGGAGCACCGCGCGGTGCCACCGGCCGTCGTCGTACGCGGCGGCCGAGCGGACGCTCGCGGTGCGCGCGGGGCCCGCCCCCTCCCGCGCGGTGACGAGCGCCCGGAGGCGGTGGTCCGCCGGCTCGCCCCGCAGCCACACCTGCGGCTGGCTGCTGCCGACGCCCCCCATCCACAGCAGCGGCTGCTCCCCGGACGCGGCCGTGTACCGGAACCACAGCGACACGGTGAAGTCCTTCGTCCCGAGCGGCAGGCCCGGTCGGTACGGCAGCCGTACGGCGTCGTCGGCGCCGTCGAACTCCAGGGCCCCGCCCACGGTGCCGTCCGTCTCCCGCGCGCCGCCGAGGACCGAGGCCGGGCGGCCGTGCGGGGCGCGGTCCGCGGTGACCGGGCCGGGACGGCGGCGCGGGGCGAGCCAGCCCTCGGTGAAGCGGGCGAAGCGGATCTCGTCGCGGGCGTCGACGGCCCCGCCCTCGTACAGCAGGCCCACCGTGCCGCGGCCCGCCCGCACCAGGTCGGAGTAGCCGGACCAGTCCGCGGTGACGACCGTGCCGCGGTCCACGCCGTCCCAGGTGCGGCCACCGTCGTAGGAGGAGCGGATCATCATCGTGCGGCGCCGGTCGGGGTCGGCGGGGCAGGCGAGCAGGAGCCGGCCGCCCAGCCGCAGCAGCGACCCCTGCACCTGCGGGGCGTAGAGGCCGGGCAGGGCGCGGAAGGGCGCGGTGAAGCGGCCGCCGCCGTCCCGGCTGACGGCCTGCGTGCGGTGGCCGAGGTCGGTGCCGTCCTGCTCCCGGCCGCTGACCAGGAGCGAGCCGTCCGCCCGCTCGGCGAGCGCGAGTTCGGAGGGCTTCTGCCGGAAGGTGCCGTCGGCGGCGACCGGCCAGGTGTCGGTGGCGCCGACCCGCCAGTGGCCGCCGTGGTCGTCGCTGACGACCAGCGCGGCGTGGTTGGCACTGACCCGGCTGCCGTTCCACGTCTCGGTGTTGACGCCGAGGACCAGGCGTCCGGCGTACCGGCCGCGGGTGAGCTGGAGGCCGTGCACCGGGCCGGTCGCGTACCAGGAGTTCCAGTCGGCGGGCAGGATCTCCGGACTCAGGTCGCGCGGCGCGGACCAGGTCAGACCGTCGTCGTCGCTGACCTGCAGGTGCGGGGTGCGGTCGCAGGGCACGGAGCAGCCGGCGCCGTCCGTGCGGCCCGTGTTGTACGTCTCCGCGAGCCAGATCCGGCCGGTGTCCCGGTCGACGACCGGTGCCGGGTTGCCGTGGGTGTCGCCGGCGCCCTCGGTGACCACCCGCAGCGGGCCCCAGGTGCGGCCGCCGTCGGTGGACCGCTTCAGCACGATGTCGATGTCGGCCGCGTCCCCGCAGTTGAGGACCCGCCCCTCGGCGAACGCCAGCAGCGTGCCGGCCGCCGTCCGCACGACCGCCGGGATGCGGAAGCAGGCGTAGCCGGGGTCCCGGGCGGCCTCGAAGAGGACCTGCTGCTCGAACACCGCAGCGGGGGACGACGGCCGGGCGTGTGCCGGGTGGGCGGAGGTGAGCGGCGCGAGCAGCAGCGCCGCCGTCATGAGGGCGAGCGCGGGAGCGCGTGCGGGACGGGCGCGGGGACCTGACGGCATGGTGCGACCTGCCCTTCGTCGGCGGGCGTGCGGACATCCGGACATCCCATGTCCAACATGCGCTGCCTAGAAGGTAGTTGCGGGCCGTGGTGCCCCACAAGGAGCGTGCGGGACGAGAAACGCCGCCCGGCCGCCCGGGGCGCGGCACGGCTTCGCCGCGGCCGGTCCGCGTCCGGACGGCCCGGTGGGCCTGCGCGGCGTCCTCCGGCGCGGACCCGCCGTGCCGGGCCGGACCGGCGGGTGGGCCTGCGCGCCGCCCCCGTCCGCACCGTGCCGCGGGGAGCCGGTCGGTCCCGGGCGGCCGGTCAGTCCCGGGCGGCCGCGGCCGGCAGGGCGATCCGGTCCTGGCCCGCGTACACGTTCATCGAATCGCCCCGCAGGAAGCCCACCAGGGTCAGCCCGGTCTCGGCGGCCAGGTCCACCGCCAGCGACGACGGCGCGGACACCGCCGCCAGCAGCGGGATGCCCGCCATCACCGCCTTCTGCGCCAGCTCGAACGAGGCCCGGCCCGACACCAGCAGCACCGCCCGCGACAGCGGCAGATCCCCGTTCTGCAGGGCGCGGCCCACCAGCTTGTCGACCGCGTTGTGCCGGCCCACGTCCTCCCGCACGTCCAGCAGGTCCCCGTCCTCGGAGAACAGGGCGGCCGCGTGCAGGCCCCCCGTCCGGTCGAACACCCGCTGGGCCGCGCGCAGCCGGTCCGGAAGGGCCGCCAGCAGGGAGGTGCTCACCCGGACCGGGGGAGCGTCGGCGATCGGCCAGCGGGCGGTCGTGCGCACCGCGTCCAGACTGGCCTTGCCGCACAGCCCGCACGAGGAGGTCGTGTAGACGTTCCGCTCCAGCGTGAAGTCCGGCAGCCTGACGTCGGGGGCGGTCGTCACGTCGACCACGTTGTAGGTGTTCGAACCGTCGGCGATCGCCCCGGCGCAGTAGACGATGTTCCGCAGGTCGGACGCGGTGGCCAGGACGCCCTCGCTCACCAGGAACCCGGCCGCCAGCGCGAAGTCGTCGCCCGGGGTGCGCATCGTGACGGCCAGGGGCTTGCCGTTGAGGCGGATCTCCAGGGGTTCCTCCGCGACGAGGGTGTCCGGCCGGGCGGAGACCGCCCCGTCCCGGATGCGGAGGACCCTGCGCCGTTCCGTCACTCGTCCCATGTCCTGATCAGCCCCGGTTCCGTACGCGCTGGTGGCCGAAACGGCCCTTCGTGCAAAGAGCGCCGAGGGTCACCGGGCCGGCGTGCGGCGGGGTGACCGTGGCACCACTATTGTCCCGCACGGCCGGCGCCGGCGGGCGGCCGTGCGGCGGCCTGAGGGAAGCCGACAACTCCCCTGCCCGATTCCTGTGGCTTCACCTGACGTCGTACCCGCCGGTCACTGGCCACACTGGTGGATCCCGCTACCCACGGCAACGAGGGGACCCCCGCATGCACGGCTCGCGCATCGCCGCCATCGGTCACTACCAGCCCGCCAGGGTGCTCACCAACGACGACCTGGCGGGCATGGTCGACACCAGTGACGCGTGGATCCGCAGCCGGGTCGGCATCCGCACCCGGCACATCGCCGGCCCCGGGGAGCCGGTGGACGAACTGGCCGCGCACGCCGCCGCCAAGGCCCTCGCCGCGGCCGGGCTCGCCCCGCACGACATCGACCTGGTCCTCGTCGCGACGTCCACCGCGATCGACCGCTCACCGAACACCGCCGCGCGGGTCGCGGCCCGGCTCGGCGTCCCGCGGCCGGCCGCGATGGACGTCAACGTGGTCTGCGCCGGCTTCCCGCACGCCCTGGCCACCGCCGACCACGCCGTCCGGGCCGGCGCGGCCACCCGTGCCCTGGTCATCGGCGCGGACAAGATGTCCGACGTCACCGACTGGAGCGACCGCACCACGTGCGTCCTGGTGGGCGACGGGGCCGGGGCCGTCGTGGTCGAGGCCTGCGCGCCGGGCGAGCCGGCCGGGATCGGGCCGGTGCTGTGGGGGTCGGTGCCGGAGATGGGGCACGCCGTGCGGATCGAGGGCACACCGCCGCGGTTCGCCCAGGAGGGGCAGAGCGTCTACCGCTGGGCCACCACCCAGCTGCCCGCCATCGCCCGCCGCGCCTGCGAGAAGTCCGGGGTGACCCCGGAGGAACTCGCCGGGGTGGTCCTGCACCAGGCCAACCTGCGCATCATCGAGCCGCTGGCCCACAAGCTCGGCGCCGTCAACGCCGTCGTCGCCCGCGACGTCGTCGAGTCCGGCAACACCTCCGCCGCCAGCATCCCCCTCGCCTTCTCCAAGCTGGTCGAACAGGGGGCGCTCGGCGGGGGCGACCCGGTGCTGCTGTTCGGCTTCGGCGGCAACCTGTCGTACGCGGGCCACGTCGTCCGCTGCCCCTGAACGCGCCGGGGGCGCGGCGCCCCCGGCCTCCGGGCGGATAAGCAGGTGAAACGCACTCCGAAACCTTGGTATTGTGGTCCCTGTCGCCGCGGGGAGCACCCCGCCGGGCGACGCACACCGGTCCGGGTGGCGGAATGGCAGACGCGCTAGCTTGAGGTGCTAGTGCCCTTTATCGGGCGTGGGGGTTCAAGTCCCCCCTCGGACACTCACGGAAACCCCTGATGACCAGGGGTTTCTTTCGTTTGGGCACAAGGTGCGCCACCGGGCGCGGGCCCGTGCGCGGCGGGCCGGGCCCGCCGCGCGGCCGGTCACCCGGAGGCCTCCGTCAGCGCCGGCTGCCTGCGGCGCAGGCCGGCCAGCACGGCCCAGGCCACGGCCGCCAGCGGGATCGCCCCGGAGACGATCACCTGGTCCTGGCTGGAGACCAGGTCGTTGGGGGTGCCGAGCAGGTACCCGAGGCCGACGCAGGAGCGCGACAGTGCCTGGAAGCAGGCCCACGCGCTGCCGTGCACCTCGGCGGGCACCTGGGTGTGCACCGCGTTGCGCAGCCCCACGTTGCACGCGCCGTTGCCGAAGCCGCCGAGCAGGAACAGCGGGAAGACCGCCGCCGCCACCGGGATCAGGCCGACCAGCAGCAGACCGAGCGAGATGCCCAGGACCCCGCCCAGGATCAGCGCGGTGTGCCGGCCGGACCAGCTCGCGCGGCCGGCGAGCAGCGCGCCCGGGACCGAGCCCAGCGCCCAGGTCGCCAGGAACAGACCGAACACCGTGTCGTTGCCGCTCGCCACGTGGCGCAGGTAGAAGACGCCCGCCACGCCCTCGATGCTGGTCGCCAGCATCGCCGCCGCCAGCGCGGGCAGCAGGGGGCCCACGACCGGCGCGTGCCGCAGGGCCCGGTAGCCGTCCGACAGCCTCGACGCCGGCTTGCGGCCGATCGCCACGTCCGTGCTGCGCGGCACCGCGCGGGCCGTGCACCAGGCCAGCACGAGGAAGGAGGCGGCGTCGGCGCCGAGCAGCAGCGAGGTGCCCCGGGCCGAGTGCAGGAAGCCCGCCAGCGGCGGCCCGACCAGACCGGCCGCCGACAGCCCCGCCGTGAGCAGGCTGTTGGCCCGGCCCGTGTGCTCCTCGCCGGCCACGACGGGCAGCATCTTGAAGCCGGCGGCCACCGACGCCACCCCGGCCAGCCCCGACAGGGCGATCAGCGCAACCCTCAGGTGGAATCCCGGCACCGCCGTGGCGGTGCCGAGGCACAGCGCCTGCGCCACCAGGGCCCCCAGGCACACCTTCCGCCCACTGAGCCGGTCCACCACCGTGCCGATGACGGGCGCGGCGACGACCGTGGGCACGAGCTCCGCGAGGAAGACCTCCGTCACGCCCCAGCCGACGTGCCGGTCGGCCGCGTCCAGCACCAGGCCCAGCGAGGCGAGTGAGTCGCCCACGCGGGAGAAGAGGGTGCCCGCGATCAGTATCAGGGCGGCGGCTGGAAGCGTCTTGTCCCGGCGTGGCGCGGCGAACCCCGTCCCGCGCCTGTTTCGTGTGTCCAACCGAGTCCAATCCATCCGCTTGAACGCGTCCATTCACGCTGCTCGCGCAACAGATTAGGTCGGGCGCCCCGGTATGGCGATGTCCACCGGCCACCCCACACCATTTCTCCCCGTCCGGACGGCACCCCGGAAGCGGCCCGGAACGACGTCGCTTTCCCGGCCACCGGCCGCCCTCCACGCGCGTCCGCCGGCGGTCCCCGTACCCCCTGCCTCCCGGGCCGGGCAGGCGCGGGACGTGGGCGGGCGCCCTCGCGGGGCATTCCCCGGCGGCCGGAAAGAGCGAATCCTTCCAGCCAATTTCCGGTCTCGCGCGGGTTCGGTCGGCGTGTGTTCGCGGTTCCCGTGCATTAGGCGCCGAAAGGGGTCTGTGAAGGTGTGATCTGCGTCACGGGAATGTCCGGAAATTGCCCCGGCGTCTCGTGGTGCCAAGTGGCTGTCGCGTTAACGGTCGTTCACCCCCCTTCCGTGCTTCCGCTCCCATCCGCCGCTTTCTGTTCCGGCCTCTGCGCCCCCGCTGCTGCTGGAACCGCCCGTGGCCGCCGAGCCGGTGGTGTCCGTGGCCGTCGGGGCACGCCGCGCCGCGGACTTCGGACGGCTGGCGGCGGCGCCGGCGCGGCTGGCGGAGGAGGACCCCTCGCTGGTGGTGCGCACCGACGCCGAGACCGGGCAGACCGTGCTGGCCGGGCGGGGCGAACCGCACCTGGAGGTCGCGGTGGAGAGGATCCGCCGGGAGGGCGGACCTCACCTCACCGTGGGCCGGCCCGTGGTCGCGCTGCGGGGGACCGTCGGGCGGGGGGTGCGCGGTTTCGTCCACCGGCACGTCAAACAGGACGGCGGGACCGGCCAGTTCGCCCACGTCGTCCTCGACGTGGAACCGCTCGGGGGCGAACCGGGCGCCACCGGCTTCGTGTTCCGGTCCACCGTCGGCGGCGGACGGGTGCCGCAGGAGTACGTGCGCGCGGTGGAGGCGGGCTGCCGGGACGCCCTGACCGAAGGGCCGCCGGGCGGTCACCCGGTGACCGGGCTGCGGGTCACGCTGAGCGACGGCTCCGCGCACGTGAGGGACTCCTCCGACACGGCGTTCCGCACCGCCGGCCGGCTCGGGCCCCGCGCGGCCCTGCGTTCCTGCGCGATGGTGCTGCTGGAACCGGTCGCCGAGGTCGCGGTCACGGTGCCCGAGGACGCGGTCGGCGCCGTCCTCGGCGACCTGGCGGCCCGGCGCGGCCGGGTCACCGGCTCGGCCGGCCGCGCCGGCGAGTCGGTGCTGACCGCCACCGTGCCGCTGGCCGGGCTCTTCGGTCACGCGACCCGGCTGCGCAGCCGCACCCGGGGCCGCGGCACCTTCACGGTCCGCCCCGCCGGCTACGCGCCGGCACCGGTGCCGGCGCCCGCCCGGTGACCACGGCCGCCGGCCGGTCCGCATCCCGCACCGTTCCCGGTGCGGGACGCGGATCCCGTGGGGGGTGGATCAGGGGTACGACACCACGGTCGACGGTGTCGTCGAGGTGCCCGACGTCGCGGCACCCGTCTCGTTGATCACGTGCTCGTACTGGCCCTTGCCGCCGAGCGAGATGACCAGCAGGCTGTGGAACTTCACGCCCGCCCGCTGCGGCGCGGCGAAGCCGTTGTGCTGCACGATGGTCGGATCGGCGTTGTAGTTGCAGTAGCTGCCCAGGCCCCAGCCCTCGTGCGCGGTGACGTTGTCGCCGACCTTGTAGGCGGCGTAGCCCTTGACCGAGCCGTTCTGGATCGCGGCCTGGTTGGGGGCGTCGTAGGCCTTCTCGTTCTGGAAGAAGATCGTGCGGCCCCGCTGCCCGTACCACTGCACGTCGTACTTGTTGAAGTGCTCCACGAACAGGCCGGTCGCGAGCACGTCGTCGCCGTTGACGATCACGCCGTAGTCGGCGCGGTTCGTCTCCCAGCCGACCCCCGTGCCGTGGTCGGCACGCCACACCCAGGTGTGGTCGATGATGGTGTTCCTGCTGTTGATGATCATGCCGGCGGTGGTCCTGCCGGCCCCGGCGCCGCCGACGCGGACGAACACGTCCTGCACGGTGGTCGGGTTGGCGGAGTGGTCAGCCGAGGCACCCGTGGGGCCGACCTCCAGCAGGGACGGCGAGTTGACCGCCCCGGCGTCGAGCAGGAAGCCGGCGAGCCGGACGCCGTCCACGTCGGCCACCCTCAGCGCGGTGACCCCGTTGTCCGGGATGATCGTCGCGAACCCGAGGCCCAGCACCACGGTGCCGGCCCGGTTCACCTGGATCGGCTGGTCCACGTGGTAGATGCCGGGGGTCAGCAGGAGGTGCAGTCCCTGCGCGAGCGCCTGGTTCAGGGTCGCGGCGCTGACGCCGGGCTTGGCGACGTAGAACTGCGACAGCGGCAGGGAGGTGCCCCGCGGCGTGCCGCTGCCCCAGCTCACGCCCCGGGCGCCGGTGCGCTTCTCCGGCAGGAAGACCCGGAACTCGCTGCCGTTGAGGTACAGGAACGGCTTCTCGCGGGAGATGGGCGTGGTGTCCAGCGTCGTGTACGGCGGGTTGGGGAAGCTCTGCGCCGGGGCGCCCTGGACGCCGGAGAACACCATGTTCCACACGCCGTTGAGCCAGCTGCCGATCACGCTGTCACGGGTGTACCACTGCTGCTGGGAGTACGGTCCGACCTGGCCGTCGATGCGGCTGTCCGCGATGTAGCCGCCACTCGCCCAGCCGTAGCCGGCCGGCGCCAGGTTCAGGCCACCGCGCACGTGCATGCGGCGGAAGGGGGCCGCCTGGGCCACCGCCCACCGGTTCGTGCCGTTCACCGGAACCAGGGCCAGGTTCTCCGCCGAGCGCCAGAAGTTCTGCGTGGCGTTGCCGTTGAACCAGCCCGCGTCGACCGTCACGTCGCCGTTGATCGTCGTGTCGTCGGGGGACAGGCCGAGACCCGCGATGGAGGTGTAGAAGCCGAGCTGTGCGTTCAGGCCGTTGTAGGTGCCGGGCTTGAACAGCAGGGCGTAGCGGTCGGTGCCGAACTGCGCCGACTCCTGCCGGTGGAAGACCTCGTCCAGCTTGGTCTGGATGCCGGGCGTGGAGGGGTCGAAGACGATGACGTTCGGCCCCAGGTCACCCCCGCCGGGCAGAGCGTTCGGGCGCTTGCCGGCCCGGGTGCGGGTCCGGGTGGCGGCCTGGGCCGGGGTGCTCAGACCCGCCAGCACCGGGGCGGCGGCGGCCGCGGCGCCGAGGACGGCCCTGCGGCCGACGGAAGGGGAGGAAGAGGGCATGCGCAGCTCTCCTGGTTCAGGAAGTGAACGGTGTGGGGGGGTGGGAGCGCTCTCTTGCGGATGGATGTTTCATCGCTGTGAACGGCACGTCAAGAGTGATGACCGAAATTCGTCGAACTCGCGGTACGAGGCCGACAAATGACACGGTGTGGCTTCGAGAAGTGAGCGGGAGGGACGGGCGGTCCTGCGCGCCGCATCCCTTGACACCTTCCCCCGCCGCCCCAACACTCCATGACGGGAGAGCGCTCTCCCGCTTTCCGGGACCCTCCCCGCGCTTCCTCGGCTCCGCCGGTTCTCCCGCCCCCACGTCCTGAGGAGACACGCATGTCACGGAGATCGAAGGCCCTGTCGGGCGCACTGGTCACGGGCGCCCTCCTGTTGACCTCGCTCGGCCTGGCGGGCGTGGCGCAGTCGTCCACCACCGGCCGCCCGGCCCCGGTCGGCCACGCCATGGCGGGCCACATCATGGCGGTGTCGACCGCCTCCTCGCCCGAGGACCCCGACGGCGACGGCTACATCCCCGCCAACCCGCCGGTCACCGGGGTCACCCCGTCGACACAGAACCCGCCGCACCGCTACTTCCACGAGTTCCAGGCCAACTGCTCGGTCAGCCACACGAAGCCGGACGACCCGATCGTCCTCCCGCAGCAGCCCGGCAAGTCCCACGACCACACCTTCATGGGCAACACCACCACCAACGCGGGCAGCACCACGGCCTCGCTGGGCGCCGGCGGCACGACCTGCAAGGCGCCCGGCGACCTGTCCGCCTACTGGATGCCCACCCTGTACAACGGCGACGAGCCGGTGCTGCCGGTGGGCGCGCAGACCATCTCCCACAAGTCCGGCGTCACCGACTACACCAGCGTGCGCCCCTTCCCCAAGGGCCTGCGGTTCGTCGTGGGCGACCCGATGCAGAGCGCCGACGGGTTCCGCCGCCACCCGGGCTTCGTCGAGGGCTGGGAGTGCGGCGACAGCTACTTCAACACCGACTTCCCCGCGAGCCGCCCGAGCCGGGCCGACGTCCAGCTCGACATCCGCTTCCAGGCACCCAGTTGCTGGGACGGCAAGTACCTCGACACACCGGACCACCAGAGCCACATGGCCTACCCCGTGGTCAAGCCCGGCACCAACGACACCATGTGCCCCGCCGGCCACCCGGTCGCCCTGCCCATGATCGAGTTCAAGATGGCCTTCCCGGTCAACGGCGACATGTCGCGGGTCCACCTGGCCAGCGGGACGGGCCACTCCTTCCACTACGACTTCTTCAACGCCTGGGACGACGCCACGCTCAAGGCGCTGGTCGGCCACTGCGTCGTCGGCGGCCTGCAGTGCGACGCCCGCGGCTACGACCAGACCCACCCGGAGGCCGGAGCGGCCCTCGGCACCGACTACCGGCTCCCCTGAGGCGCGCGGCGCGGCGCGGACCGTCACCGGCACCGGACGCCACGTGCGCGTCAGCGGCACCGCGCGGCACCGGCTACGGCTACCCGCTCCACGAGTTCGGCGTCCACAGCCGACGCGACACCAGTACGACGGAGAGGTGGGGGACATGGCCGGTGAGTGGCCCGGGACGGCCGACGAGGACGAACTCGCCCGGTTGACCGACAAGCTGACCCTGCGGGCCCGGGTCCGGCTGCTCACCGGCGCCACCACCTGGCGCACGCAGGCCGAACCCGCCGTGGGACTCAGGGCGCTGGTGCTGTCGGACGGGGCGGCCGGCGTGCGCGGACAGTCGTGGGACGAGCGGCACACCGCCGTCCTGATGCCCTCGGCCTCCGCGCTCGCCGCGACCTGGGACGAGGACCTGGTCGAGGAACTCGGCGGCCTCCTCGCCCTCGAGGCGCGGCGCAAGGGCGTGGACGTCGTCCTCGCGCCCAACCTCAACCTGCACCGCAGCCCGCTCGCCGGGCGGCACTTCGAGTGCCTCTCCGAGGACCCCGAGCTGACCGGCCGCATCGGGGCCGCCCTCGTCCGCGGCATCCAGGCGCACGGCGTCGCCGCCGCGGCCAAGCACTACGTGGCCAACGACGCCGAGACCGAACGGATGAGCGTCGACGTACGGGTCCGAGGGCCACGACCGCACGCACCTCGCGCTCGGCCCCGGCCAGGACGAGCTGGTGCGGGCCGTGGCCCGGGCCAACCCGCGCACGGTGGCCGTCGTCAACAGCGGAGGTCCGGTCGAACTGCCCTGGCAGGACGAGGCCGGTGCCGTACTGCTGGCCTGGTTCCCCGGGCAGGAGGCGGGCGGCGGACTGGCCGACGTCCTGCTCGGCCGGACCGAGCCGGGCGGCCGGCTGCCCGCCACCTGGCCGGCCGCCCTCGCCGACGCGCCCGTCACCCGCACCCATCCGGTCGGCGGCCGCCTCGCCTACGACGAGGGACTGCACGTCGGGCACCGCGCCTGGCTGCGCGAGGGGCGCACGCCCGCCTGGTGGTTCGGTCACGGACTGGGCTACACCACCTGGGCGTACGAGGAGATCACCGGTCCGGCGGAACCGGCCGCGGGGGAGGACTTCACGGTCCGCGTCCGGGTGCGCAACACCGGGGCCCGGGCGGGCCGGGAGGTCGTCCAGGTCTACCTGGCCCGCCCCGGATCGGCCGTGGAGCGCCCCGTGCGGTGGCTCGCCGGCTACGCGGCGGTGCGCGCCCGGCCCGGCGAGGCGGTGACCGCGCGGGTGTGCGTCCCGGCCCGGAGCCTGCGCCACTGGGACACGGCGGCGGGCACCTGGCGGACGGAGCCCGGACCCTGCCGCGTGCTGGCCGGCGGATCGGCGGGCGACCTGCCGCTGGCGCTGGAGGTCGTGGTGGGGGCGGGGGCGGAAGCGGGGTGACGAGGGGGCGCCGGCCACGGCGGGGGAGAGGGAGGCGGTCGTGAGCGGGCGGGGCGGCGGTGGGCGGGGCGGCGGTGGGCGGTCCGGGCCGTGAACGGGCGCCCGCCGGCCACGGCGGGGAGGGAGGGGTCGTGGACCGGCGGGGGCGGGGCCCGAGGGGTGCGGGCCCCGGGGGAGGCGGCGTCGCGGCCGGGGCGCGAGCGGGCCCGCGCCGGCCGGGCCGTCCCGGTGGTGAGGGGGCGGTGCCGGGAGAGCGCTCTATGCCCTGGGCCGGGCGGCCGTTAGGGTGCGGGCATGAGCAGACAGGTCCCGACGCTGGAGGACGTCGCCCGTGAGGCCGGTGTCTCCCGGGCGACCGTGTCCCGGGTGGTCAACGGCGTGCGCAACGTGGACCCGGCGATCCAGGAGGTGGTGCGGCGCGCCATCGAACGCACCGGGTACGCGCCGAACCGGGCCGCCCGCTCGCTCGTCACCCGGCGCACCGGGACGGTGGCCCTGGTGGTCTCCGGCGCCGGCGCCTCCTCGCAGGAGGCCCAGGACGCCTTCGCCGCCCGGGTGTTCGCGGACCCCTTCTTCGGGCGGGTGGTCGCCGGAGTGGTCGGCTTCCTGCGGCCGCGCTCCGTGCACCCGGTGCTGATGTTCGCCGAGTCGGCCGGAGCCCGCCGGGAAGTGCTGGCCTACCTGCGCCAGGGACGGGCCGACGGCGCGCTGGTGGTCTCCAGCCACGCGGACGACCCGCTGCCCGCGCTGCTCGCCGAAGCGGGACTGCCCGCGGTCCTCTTCGCCCGCCCCTTCCGGCCGGTACCGCTCAGCTACGTGGACCTGGCCCACCGGGACGGCGGCCGGCTCGCGGCCGAACACCTCCTCGCCCGGGGCTGCCGCCGGGTCGCCACGATCTGCGGCCCCCTGGCCGTCCCCGCCAGCCAGGAGCGGCTGGCCGGCTTCCGGGACACCCTCGCCCGGCACGGACACCCCCACGTCCCCGTCGCCGAGGGCGGCTTCACCCTCGACAGCGGGATCGCCGCGATGACCGACCTGCTCGCCGACCACCCGGACCTGGACGGGGTGTTCGCCGCCAACGACCTCATGGCGCAGGGCGCCTGCCAGGTGCTGCGCGAGCGGAACCGCCGGATCCCCGGGGACGTGGCGGTCGTCGGCTTCGACGACTCCACCGTCGCCGCCACCTGCCGTCCCCCGCTCACCACGGTCCGGCAGCCGGTGGAGGCCATGGCGGCCGACATGGCACGCCTGCTGGACGAGCACGTCCGCGGTGTCCGCACCGAGCCCACGGCCGTCGTGTTCGACCCGGAACTGGTGGAACGCGACTCGGCGTGAGGGCGGGCACCGGGCCGCCGGCCCCGCCGCCCCCTCCCGGGCGCGCCTCAGACCAGCCGCCCCTCCAGCCCCGCCCGCCAGGTCGGTGCCGCCACCACCCGGGGCGCGGGGCGGGGTCGCCGGCCGCCCTGCGTGAAGAACGCGGCCAGGGGCAGGACCGCCGCGCCCACGGTGACCGCGTCCGGGCCGAGGTGGCCCAGTTCGATGCGGCTGCGGCCCGCGGGGAAGCGCAGCGCCCGCGCGAAGGCGTGGGCGCGCACCTCGTCCAGGAAGGCGCCGCCGAGCTGCAGGCCCGCCCAGCCGCCGATCAGGACCCGTTCGGGCTGGAAGAGGTTGATCAGGTCGGACAGTCCCGCGCCCAGGTACTCGGCGGTCTCGGCGAGCACCGCCACCGCCACCGGATCGGGCTCCGCGCCGGTGTCCGGGCGGGCCGCCGCCAGCAGGTCGGTCAGCGCCCTCTCCTCGCCGGCGCCGGCCGAGGAGCGTCCGCCCGCCTCCCGCCAGCGCGCCACCAGCGCCTCCGCGCCCGCGTACGCCTCCAGGCAGCCCCGCGCCCCGCACCGGCACCGGCGCCCGCCGACCCGTACCGTCAGGTGCCCCCACTCCACCGCCCGTCCCTGGCCGGCCTCCTCGGTGACCACGCAGGCGCCGACGCCGGAACCGAAGAGGACCACCACGGCGTTGCGGGCGCCGCGTCCCGCGCCGAACCACATCTCGGCCTGCCCCAGCGTCTTGGCGCCGTTGTCGATCAGGTACGGCACCTCCGCGGGGAGCTGGCCGGCCAGCCGGAGCATGCGCTCCAGCGGGACCGCGTCCCAGCCGATGGTCTGCCCGTGGACGACCGCGCCCTCCTCCCCGGCGTCCTCGATGATGCCGGGGACGCCGACACCGACGCCGAGCAGTTCGCCGGGGGCCCCCTCGGCCACGCGCAGCACCTCGGCGATGCCCTCGTGGACGTGGCCCACGACGGCGTCGACGTCGTAGCCGCGCGGCCCCAGCGGCCTGTCCGTGCGCGCGAGTTCCGTCAGGCCCAGGTCGAACAGCTCCACCCGCACCCGGGTCTCGCCGACGTCGACCCCGATCAGCCGCCCGCTGCCCGGCCGCACCCGCAGCAGCCGGCGCGGCCGGCCGGCGTCCGAGCCGACGACGCCCGCCTCCTCCAGCAGACCGTCGGCCAGCAGCTCGGCCACGACGTTGCTGATGGACCCCGAACTCAACCCGGTCGCCGGACCCAGCGCGTACCTGCTCATGGGACCGTCGAAATACAACCGTTGCAGAACGGCGCTCCGACTCTCCCGCCGCAGGTCACGCACCGTACGGCCGCTCAGCCCTGCCACCTGGCCTCCCTGTTTCGCGCAGTTTTCGGGCCCGCGGGCCGGCCGTCGTTGCCCGATCCCTTGACGAGCGCTTCTCTTGAGGTTTAACTCACGTCCTAAATTAAGCCATGAGGGGCTCGGGGCGCCGCACGGGGTGTCGGCGGCCGCGAGCAGCCCTCGGGGTTGTCCACTCCCGGAAAGGGACCCCAGGAGCCATGCGCAGCATCCGAGCCGCGGCCGTAGGCGCCGTCACCATGTCTCTCGCCCTCGCGGCCACGGCCTGCGGAGGCGGATCGTCGAACGGCGGAGGGTCCAACGACTCGCCGAAGACGCTCACCTACTGGGCCTCCAACCAGGGCGCCAGCATCGCCGTGGACAAGAAGGTCCTCCAGCCCGAGCTCGACAAGTTCCAGAAGCAGACCGGCATCAAGGTCAAGCTGGAGGTCGTGCCCTGGTCGGACCTGCTCAACCGCATCCTCACCGCGACCACCTCGGGCCAGGGCCCCGACGTGCTGAACATCGGCAACACCTGGAGCGCCTCCCTGCAGGCCACCGGGGCCCTGCTGCCCTGGGACGCGAAGAACTTCGACAAGATCGGCGGCAGGGACCGCTTCGTCGAATCCGCCCTCGGCTCGACCGGCGTCACCGACAAGGACCCGGCCGCCGTCCCGCTGTACTCGATGGCGTACGCCCTGTACTACAACAAGCAGATCTTCGCCGACGCCGGCATCACCAAGCCCCCGGCCACCTGGGACGAGCTGGTCGCCGACGGCAAGAAGATCAAGGCGAAGGGCAAGACGGTGCTCGGCGCCGAGGGCGCGAACGTGTCGGAGAACATCCACCACGTCTTCGTCTTCGCCAAGCAGCACGGCGCCGACTTCTTCACCGCCGACGGCAAGCCCGACTTCACCAACCCCAAGATCGTCGACGCGGTCAAGCAGTACGTCGACCTGATGGCCAAGGACAAGGTCATCCCGACCGGTGACGCCGAGTACGCGCAGAACCAGTCCGTCAGCGACTTCGCCAAGGGCAAGCAGGCCATGCTGCTGTGGCAGTCCGCCGCCGCCAACCTCAAGGCCCAGGGCCTGAGCGAGGACGCCTACGGCATCGCCCCCGTGCCCGTCCAGTCCGGCACCCCGGGCACCGGCGCGCAGACCAACTCGATGGTCGCGGGCATCAACATCGCCGTCTTCAAGAACAGCCACAACCTCGACGGCGCCACGAAGTTCGTGAAGTTCATGACCAGCGACGCCGAGCAGACGATCCTCAACAAGGCCTACACCTCCATCCCGCCGGTCAAGGGCGCCCAGGGCGACGCGGCGTTCAACGCCCCGAGCACCGCGGTGCTCAAGCAGACCCTCGCCACCAGCGCCGCCCCGCTGCCGCAGGTCTCCTCCGAGTCGCAGTTCGAGACGGCGGTCGGCACGGCCGTCAAGGACCTGTTCGCCGACGCCGCCGCCGGTCGCGCCGTGACCACGGACTCGGTCAAGGCCAAGCTGGAGAAGGCCCAGCAGCAGATGCCGGCGGCCTGAGCGCAATGACCACGACCACCACCGCCCTCACGGAGCCGGTGCGTGAGAGCTCCCCCGGTGCGGCGCGCGGCCCGCGCCGCACCGGGCGGATCCGCCGCATCTCACTGCCGTACCTGCTGCTCCTGCCCGCCCTGGTCCTCGAACTCCTCGTCCACCTCGTGCCGATGGTCATCGGCATCGTGATGAGCTTCAAGGAGCTCACCCAGTTCTACATCCGCGACTGGGGCAGCGCCCCCTGGTCCGGCCTCGGCAACTACAAGGTGTCGGTCGACTTCGACGCCCCGGTCGGCCAGGCCCTGCTGCACTCGTTCTTCGTCACCGTCGGCTTCACCCTGCTGTCGGTGGGACTGTGCTGGCTGATCGGCACCGCCGCCGCCGTCTTCATGCAGGGCACCTTCCGGGGCCGCGGCCTGCTGCGCGCCCTGTTCCTGGTGCCGTACGCGCTGCCCGTCTACGCGGCCGTCATCACCTGGGTGTTCATGTTCCAGCACGACAACGGCCTGGTGAACCACGTCCTGCACGACCAGCTGCACCTCACCGACAAGCCGTCCTTCTGGCTCATCGGCGACAACAGCTTCTACGCCCTGCTGACGGTGTCGGTCTGGAAGGGCTGGCCGTTCGCCTTCCTCATCGTGACGGCCGGCCTGCAGAACATCCCGGGCGAGCTGTACGAGGCCGCCGCCCTCGACGGCGCCGGCGTCTGGCAGCAGATCCGCCGCATCACCCTGCCGTCGCTGCGCCCGGTCAACCAGGTGCTGGTGCTGGTGCTGTTCCTGTGGACGTTCAACGACTTCAACACGCCGTACGTCCTGTTCGGCAGGTCCGCCCCCGAGGCCGCCGACCTGATCTCGGTGCACATCTACCAGGCCTCCTTCGTCACCTGGAACTTCGGCACCGGCTCGGCCATGTCCGTCCTGCTGCTGCTGTTCCTGCTCGTCGTGACGGGCGGATACCTCCTGGCCACCTCGCGCGGACGGAGGACCACCGATGTCTAGCCCCACCTCGCCCATGGCGGCGCCGCGTTCCTTCGTCTGGTCGCGGCGGATCTTCCTGACCCTGCTCACCGCCTTCGTGGTGCTCCCGGTGTACGTGATGGTCTCCAGCTCGCTGAAGCCCCTCGCGGACGTCACCGGCAAGTTCCGCTGGCTGCCCAGCGGGCTGACCGTCCGCCCGTACATCGACATCTGGTCGACGGTCCCGCTCGCCAAGTACTTCGCGAACTCGCTGATCGTGGCCGGTGCGGCGACCGTCTGCTCGGTCGTCATCGCGGTGTTCGCGGCCTACGCCGTCAGCCGCTACGAATTCCGCGGCAAGCGCGTGTTCACGGTGACCGTGCTGTCCACCCAGATGTTCCCCGGCATCCTCTTCCTGCTCCCGCTGTTCCTCCTGTACGTCAACATCGGCAACGCCACCGGCATCGCCCTGTTCGGCTCCCGCGGCGGGCTGATCCTGACGTACCTGACCTTCTCCCTGCCGTTCTCGATCTGGATGCTGATCGGGTACTTCGACTCGGTGCCGCGCGACCTGGACGAGGCGGCGATGGTGGACGGCTGCGGTCCGCTCGGCGCGCTCCTGAGGATCGTCGTGCCGGCCGCGGTGCCCGGCATCGTCGCGGTCGCCGTCTACGCCTTCATGACCGCCTGGGGAGAAGTCCTCTTCGCGTCCGTCATGACCAACGACGCCACCCGCACCCTCGCCGTCGGCCTCCAGGGCTACTCCACCCTCAACGACGTCTACTGGAACCAGATCATGGCCGCCTCACTGGTCGTCAGCGTGCCCGTGGTCGCCGGGTTCCTGCTGCTGCAGCGCTACCTCGTCGCCGGTCTGACGGCGGGCGCCGTCAAGTGACCAACACCTCGTCTTCCGAAGGGACTTCCGTGTCCGAACGCATCGACCTCACCGCCCTCCCGCACGACTTCCTGTGGGGTACGGCCACAGCGGCCTACCAGATCGAGGGGGCCGTCGCCGAGGACGGCAGAGCCCCGTCGATCTGGGACACCTTCTCGCACACCCCGGGGAAGATCGACAACGGCGACAACGGCGACACCGCCTGCGACCACTACCACCGCTGGCGCGAGGACATCGGCCTGATGCGCGAGCTCGGCGTCAACGCCTACCGGATGTCCGTGGCCTGGCCACGGGTGATCCCCGGCGGCGACGGCCCGGTGAACCCCAAGGGCCTGGCCTTCTACGACGAAGTGGTCGACGCCCTGCTGGAGGCCGGCATCACCCCGTCCGTCACGCTGTACCACTGGGACCTGCCGCAGGCACTGCAGGACCGCGGCGGCTGGCCGCAGCGCGAGACCGCCCTGGCCTTCGCCGAGTACGCCTCCACCGTCGCCGCCCGCCTCGGTGACCGCGTCAAGCTCTGGGCGACCCTCAACGAGCCGTCCTGCTCGGCCTGGATCGGCCACCTGGAGGGCACCATGGCCCCCGGCTGGACCGACCTCACCGCCGCCGTGCGGGCCTCCTACCACCTGCTCCTCGGCCACGGCCTGGCCACCCGGGCGATCCGCGCCGCCGTCCCCGACGCCCAGGTCGGCATCGTCAACAACCTGTCCACCGTGTACGCGGCCACCGACCGCCCCGAGGACCAGGAGGCGGCGCGCCGCCACGACGGCCACGTCAACCGCTGGTGGCTCGACCCGGTGCACGGCCGCGGCTTCCCGGCCGACATGGTCGAGACCTACGGCGTCGAACTGCCCGAGCAGCCCGGGGACCTGGAGACCATCGCGGCCCCGCTGGACTGGCTCGGCCTGAACTACTACTTCCCCGCCTACGTCGCCGACGACCCCGAGGGTCCCGCCCCCTACGCCCGTTCCGTGCGCCGCCCGGACGTCCCGCGCACCGGCATGGACTGGGAGATCGACGCGAGCGGCATCGAGACGCTGCTGCTGCGCCTCACCGAGGAGTACGGCGCCCGGAAGATCTACGTCACCGAGAACGGCTCCGCCTTCCCGGACGAGGTCGGCCCCGACGGCACCGTGGACGACCCCGAGCGCCAGGACTACCTGGAGCGGCACCTCGCCGCCTGCGCCTCGGCGGCCCGCAAGGGGGCCCCGCTGGCCGGCTACTTCGCCTGGTCGCTGCTGGACAACTTCGAGTGGGCGTACGGCTACGCCAAGCGGTTCGGCCTGGTCCACGTGGACTACCGCACCCAGGTGCGCACCATCAAGGGCAGCGGACACCGGTACGCGGACATCGTCCGCGGCCACCGCGGCCAGGCGCGCCGGGCCGCCTGAGCCCGGCCCGGACGGCCGGTGGGCGCGGGGACGGGAACCCGCGCCCACCGGCCCGCACCACCGGCGGGCCCCCGCCCGCCCGCACCACCGGGACCACCGACGGGCACCCCCACGCCCGCCGGCCCGCACCGACGGCACTGCCCGCACCACCGGCACTGCCCGCACCGACGGCACTGCCCGCACCACCGGCACTGCCCGCACCACCGGCACTGCCCGCACCACCAGCACTGTCCGCACCATCGGCTGTCATGTATGCATCACGCATCCACCCCACGAGGAGAGCCGCATGCCATCCCGCACTCCCCACACCTCCCGCACCTCCCGTACCTCCCGCGTCCCCCGCACCCTCCTGTCCGCCGTCGCCGCCGCGGCCCTGCTGACCGCGGGACCCGCCCTCATCGCCCCCCGCGCCTCCGCCGCCACGGCCGCCACCTGGGACACCGACCGCGCGGCCGCCGCCTACGCCCTGAACCCGGCCGGCGTCACCGCCTCCGGCAGCGAGAACGCCGGCAGCGCGCCCGGCCTGGCCTTCGACGGCAACGCCTCCACCCGCTGGTCCAGCAACTTCGCCGACGACGCCTGGATCCGCGTCGACCTCGGCAGCACCCTGCGCATCGACCGGGTCACCCTGGACTGGGAGGCCGCCTACGGCAAGCGCTACGTACTGGAGGTCTCGAAGAACGGCACCGACTGGACGCCCTTCTACACCGAGACCGCCGGCACCGGCGGCTCCGTCACCGCGCACACCTACCCGCAGGAGGTCACGGGCCGCTACGTCCGCCTGCGCGGCCTCGAACGCGCCACGCCCTACGGCTACTCGCTGTGGAACTTCAAGGTCTACGGCGGCGAACCGGCACCCGCCTCGACGGCCCGCACCAACCTGGCCCTGAACCACCCCGCGTACACCAACTACTACCAGGACGCCGGCCACTCACCGGCGTTCCTCACGGACGGGGGCTGGCCCGCCGACCTCAAGGGCGACAGCAGCCGCTGGTCCAGCGACTGGAACACGGACCGGTGGGTGTCGGTGGACCTCGGCGCCCAGTCCACCATCGACACGGTCGACCTGTACTGGGAGTCGGCGTACGCGGTCGACTACCTGTTGCAGGTGTCGGACGACAACCGCACCTGGCGCACGGTGTACGAGCCCTCGGCGGCCGACATCGCCGCCCGTCGCGCCGACGTCAAGGCCCCCGGCGACGCCGCAGGCCTGCACGACACCGTCAAACTGCCCTCGCCGGCCACCGGCCGTTACGTCCGCATGCTCGGCAAGGAGCGCCGCTCCTTCTACAACCCGGCCCCCGCCACCGCCCAGTTCGGCTACTCGCTCTACGAGTTCCAGGTCTGGGGCACCGGCGGCAGCGCATCCGCCGCCTACCCCGCGCTCCCCGCCGATCCCACCGGCACCTACCGGACCACGTTCTTCGACGACTTCACCGCCGCGAGCCTCGACCGCTCCAAGTGGCGCGTGGTGCGCACCGGCACCGAGATGGGTCCGGTCAACGGCGAGTCCCAGGCCTACGTCGACTCGACGGACAACATCCGCACCCAGAACGGCAGCCTGCTCCTGAAGGCGAAGTACTGCAAGGGCTGCACCAAGGCGGGCGGCGGCACCTACGACTTCACCTCCGGCCGCATCGACACCAACACCCACTTCGACTTCACCTACGGCAAGGTCAGCGCCCGCATGAAGCTGCCCGTCGGCGACGGCTTCTGGCCCGCCTTCTGGATGCTCGGCAGCAACGTCGACGACCCGTCCGTGTCCTGGCCGGCCTCCGGCGAGACCGACATCATGGAGAACATCGGCTACGGCGACTGGACCAGCTCGGCCCTGCACGGCCCCGGCTACTCCGCCGACGGCAACATCGGCGCCCGCCAGACCTACGCGAACGGCGGCACGGCCGACCAGTGGCACACCTACGCGGTCGAATGGACCCCGACGGCGATGCGCTTCTACGTCGACGACCGCCTGGTCCAGGAGACGACCCGCAACGTCCTGGAATCCACCCGCGGCAAGTGGGTCTACGACCACAACCAGTACGTCATCCTCAACCTCGCCCTGGGCGGCGCCTACCCGGCCGGCTGGAACAAGGTCACCAGCCCCTACTGGGGCCTGCCCCAGTCCAGCGTGGACAAGATCGCGTCGGGCGCGGTGCAGGCGGAGGTCGACTGGGTGAAGGTGGAGCAGAAGGGGTAGCCGGCCGCCGCACGACGTCCCGCAGGCGGCGGTCGTAGCCGCGTCCGCACCCCCGCGTCACCACCGCGCTCCGCGCGGCCCGTCCCGGGCCGCCCGGCACCGGTGACGCGGGGGTGCGGCGCGCTACGGCCGATGGACCCGCCCCGCCCCCCATCGGGCGTCCGGAGCGATCTCCGCTGGGGCGGGGGATCCGCTTCGCCGGTACGGGTCCGGTGCGTCCAGCCGGAACGCGGGGACCCGCGCCGTCAGGCCAGGCGGGGCACTCCGCACTCGGCCCAGACGGTCTTGCCCGGCCCGCCCGCGGCGCGCGCCGTGCAGCCCCAGCGGTCGGCCAGCGCCTCGACCAGCAGCAGGCCGCGCCCGCCGTCCCCGGAACCGTCGGGGCCGTCCTCCGGCGCGGCGAGGGGGATGCGGGGGAGGCGTTCACCGCGGGTGTCGCTGACTTCGATGCGGACGGTCGCGGTGGCCGGGTCCGCGGTGAGCAGGACGTGGAAGTCCCGGCCCGCGACGTGCCCGTGCCGCACGGCGTTGGCGCACAGCTCGGCCGCGACGAGGGTGACGGTGTCGTGCGCGTCGCTGCCGTAGGGGACGCCCCAGGTGTCGAGCCGGTCCTCGCACAGCCGCCGGGCCAGGCGGGCGCCGCGCGGGGTCGAGCTGAAGCGCATCGCGAACCGGTGGGTCGTGGGGGGTGGTTGTGTTGCGGTCATGCACTCACGGTGGCGCCTCGTGGCGTAGCGTGACCAGCGACGACGCGCTGACTCCGGCCCTTCGTACGGAGCGGTCGCGGGCACTGTACGTGGCGGTACGCGGGGGAGAGGCGGTAAGGCGGTGGGCGTGAGGGACGAGGAGAGGGCGCAGCGGCAGCAGCGACCGGAGGACGAGCCGGGGACGGGGGTGGTGACCGCGTTCGGGCGCCAGTTGAAGCTGCTGCGGGTGCGGGCGGGCCTGGAGCGGGCCGAGTTCGGCAAGCGGCTCGGCTACTCGGCGGACACGGTGGCCTCCATCGAGCAGGGGAGGCGGATCCCGCAGACCCGGTTCATCGAGAAGGCGGACGAGGTGCTGGGGGCCGGCGGCCTGCTGACGGCGCTGAAGGAGGAGGTGGCCCGGGCCCAGTATCCGGCGTTCTTCCGGGACATGGCCCGGTTGGAGGTCAAGGCGGCAGCGCTGAACTTGTACGCGGTCTACGCCGTGCCGGGTCTGTTGCAGACAGAGGACTACGCACGAGCGGTCTTCCACATGCAGCGGCCTCTACTGGACGACGAGGTCATTGACCAGCGCCTCGAAGCTCGTATGGCGAGGCAGGAAATTTTCAGTCGACGCCCCGCCCCGCTCATGAGCTTCGTGATCGAGGAGGCGGTTCTGCGCAGACCGATCGGCGGGCCGAAAGTCATGCGCGAGACGCTGGAACGGATCCTGGTCGTAGGCCAGTCCAGGAACGTGGAGGTGCAGGTCATGCCGATCACGCATCAGGACAACGCCGCCCTGGGCGGCCCCTTCACACTCATCGACACTGACAGGGGACAGCGCCTTGCGTACGTGGAAGTACAAGATCACAGCCGCCTCTACACCGACGCCACGTATGTACGCACGCTCGAAGCGCGCTATGGCATTCTCCGATCACAGGCGCTGTCACCGAGCGAATCGGCGGCGTTCGTCGAGAGACTGATGGGAGAGGCATGAGCGTGCGGCACGACAAGGAGACTGCGCCCGAACCTGCTTGGACCACGAGCAGCTACAGCACGGGCAACGGTGGGGAGTGCGTAGAGGTCGCCGCGATAGCCGAGGCGGTTCTCGTCCGGGATTCCAAGCGGCCCGCAGCGGCCCGGTTGTCCTTCGGTTCCGACGCCTGGACCGACTTCGTGCGGATGGCCGCCGGACACTGAGCCGGTGGACGGACGACCGTCGGGGCCCGGTGCACGTACTGCATCGGGCCCCGAGCGTGTCAGATGCCGTCCGGCCCCTCCTTCCGGCAGAACATCTGCCGGGCCGTTCGGCGGCCACTGCGGTCGGGGCCGGACCCGAAAGGGGTAACGGTCGCGCCGGTCATCGTGCCGCGCCCGGGGCCTGCTCGTCGACGCCGCGGGGATGCTCCTTGCGCGCGTGGTTCGCGATGCTCGTCGGTGCGCCGACGCAGGTGCACGAGGGGCACCGCCGCCACACGCCCCCGGACACCGCTCGCGCCCTCACCGAGTGCCCGGGACCGTATCCGTGGGCGTGTAGCAACTGGGCGACGGACGAACCGTGTTCGACGGCGAGCAGCGCGGCCTCCGCCACCTTGTCGTGGCCGGGGGCGAAGAAGGAGCCGGCCCCGACCTTCTTGATGCAGCCGCACCAGCAGGTACCGGTCGGGACGAGGTGGGGGAGAGGCTGTCTCGTCGTGGCGTCACCATAGGTTCAACGAGGCGCCGCACGACGGGATTCGCCGTAACCCCCTCAGCCCGCCGCCGGTTCCAACAGGTGGTGCTCCGCCGGTGCCTCCTGCGCGTGCGTGCGTGCGTTCCGTCGCAGCCACAACACGTCCCGGCCGAAGGACCACACCAGCGAGGCCAGGGCCAGCAGGACCACTGCGAGGTCGACGGCGGACGGCAGCAGCCGGGCGCCCGCCAGCAGCAGGCAGACGCCCTGGAGCGCGGCGACCGTCTTGCGGGCGAAGGACGGGGGCAGGGGGGCGTTCAGCCAGGGGGCGAGGCGGGCCGCGGCGACGAACGCGTACCGCATGCCGCCGATCAGCAGCACCCACGGGCCGAGCCGCGTGGACACGTACACGCTCAGCACCAGGATCAGGAACGCGTCCACCTCCATGTCGAAGCGGGCGCCGAGCGCGCTGGCGGTGCCGGTGCGGCGGGCGACCCTGCCGTCCACGCCGTCCAGGACCAGGGCGACGGCGGTCAGGGCGACCAGCAGCGTGACCGGGGGGCTGTTCAGGAAGGAGTCCGCGACCAGCGCGGTCACCCCGCCGACCAGGGTCGCCCGGCCCAGCGTGACCCGGTTCGCGGGGCCGAAGGAGCGCAGCCGGGAGCGGTGCACGGCCCGGGAGAGGACCGCCCAGGTGGCGCACGCGAAGACGAGCCCCGTCAGCCAGCCGGCCGGCCCCATGCCGGTCACCCGGCCGAGCAGCGCCAGCAGCAGGACCTGCGCGCCCGCTCCCACGGCGGTCTCCTGCTGCAGCCTCGCGTCGTACGTGTTGTTCAGGGCCACCGCGCATCCTCCGGCCGAGTGACAGAGTCGATCAACGCCGCGTACTGTGCGCGGCCTGTGCACCCTCGGTACGTGAACCACTTCCCGATCGTTCAGGAGGACGTCGATGAACCACTCGGCCCGCGCGTTCTGGCTGCGCTCACCGGGAGAGGGTGAGATCCGCGACGTCACCCTCCCGGCGCCGACCGGGGACGAGGTCCTGGTCCGCACCCTCTTCTCCGGGGTCAGCCGCGGCACCGAGACGCTGGTCTTCCGCGGCCGGGTGCCCGCGAGCCAGCACGCCGTGATGCGGGCGCCGTTCCAGGAGGGCGACTTCCCGGGGCCGGTCAAGTACGGCTACCTCAACGTCGGCACCGTCGAGGAGGGACCCGAGGAGCTGGCCGGACGCACGGTGTTCTGCCTGTACCCGCACCAGAGCCGGTACGTCGTCCCGGCCGCCGCCGTGACGGTCGTGCCGGAGCGGGTGCCCGCCGAGCGGGCCGTGCTCGCCGGGACCGTGGAGACCGCGGTGAACGCCCTGTGGGACGCGGCGCCCCTCATCGGCGACCGGATCGCCGTGGTCGGCGGCGGCATGGTCGGCTGCTCGGTGGCCGCGCTGCTCGCCCGCTTCCCCGGCGTCCGGCTGCAACTGGTCGACACCGACCCGGCCCGCCGGGCGACCGCCGGGGCCCTCGGCGTCGACTTCGCCACGCCCGGGGACGCCCTCGGTGACTGCGACCTCGTCGTCCACGC